>NZ_SNWX01000029.1 GCF_004362045.1 Halanaerobium saccharolyticum
AATATTTCTAATATTCTTTATTTTGGTACTACTGCTGAGAATACTGTTTGAACGGTATTCTCCTTATTTTTTAAAAATCATTTGCGGAATCTCTGAACAGTATTTGAGATAAAGATTTTATTCACGAATGACTATGAATCCCGGATAACCTTCTGCTTCCAGTTTTTTAGCGGCTGCTTCCGCGTCCTCTCTAGTTTGATAACCAGTTACCTGAACCTGATGAGGACTGGCCTCAGTAACAACAACCTCATAACCTAAATCCTCTACTTCTTTTTTAACGGAGAGTGCATTGTTATAATTAGAAAAAGCTCCAATCTGAACTCCAAAATCACCAGCTATTTCGCTATCCTGGGAAGAAACTTCATTTTCTTCTGCTGGCTGACCACTCTGATTCTGGTCAGGATTAGCTGTTTCTTCTGCCACTTCCTGATTATTTTGTTCAGGAGCAATCTTTAACTCTTCTTCTGTTGGAGCAGTTAAATTATTTTCAGTATTATTAATGTCTTCCGGTTCTGAAGTTTGCTCATCATTTTGCTGCAGCTCCTGGCTTACATTTGGAGTGTTTTGTTCCTGCTCAGCAATTTCTGTAGAATCGTCTTCTACCAGAAAAGAAATCAACCAACTTCCCATTAAATAACCAATGAATAACGCAGCTATCGACATAAAAATAACTACAATAACCAGTGAAAAACCATTTTCATTTTTATTCATTTTCTCCACCTCTAATCATTTTTGACATAAATTCGATTCCTGCTTCAAACACGGTATTAAATGAACCAGCTGCAATTATTAGATCATCGATCTCAGCATTTGCTAAAGCTTCACTGCTGGCCTCTGCTACATCACTAAAACTCTGGTATTCAAAGCCTCCTGCCTTTACTGTTTCAACTAGGTTGTTAAGCGAGACTGTTCTAAAAGAATTATTTTCGGCCAGATAAAATTTAACTCGAGATTTAAAAGCAGTCAGTACTTCTAAAATAGCATTTAAATCTTTGTCTTTTAAAATTGAAAAAACTAAATGCAAATTTTTGAATTCATCAGAAAAATTATCAATATTTTTAGCAAGTTTTTTAAAAGCTGCCGGATTATGAGCTCCATCGAGAAGTATCAGCGGTTTTTTGGATATTTTTTCCATTCTTCCCGGCCAGTAAATATCCCCCAGGGCAGCTTTAATATCTTTTTTCTTTACAGGAAATCCTGCTGCAAGTTCCTCCACCGCTCTCAGGGCAAGAGCTGTATTTACAGCCTGATGTTCACCTAAAAGTGATAGTTTATATTGAGCTTCCGCCTTCCCTTTTCTTTTTACACTAATAAAATTCCTCTGCAAATTACCACTGGATTTTATTAAGGAATATTCCTCTTTTAAATCTATAAATTTTGAGTTTTCAGAGACAGCTTTAGCCCTGATTACTTTAAGTGCTTCTTTTTGTTCTGCAGCTGTAAGGACCCTGGAATTTTGTTTAATAATCCCTGCTTTTTCGGCTGCTATTTCAGCAGCAGTATTACCCAGAAATTTTCTGTGCTCCAGGCTGATATTAGTTATTATTGATAAAAGTGGTTTTTTAATAATGTTTGTAGCATCTAATCTGCCGCCAAGCCCGGTTTCTAAAATTACAATATCTGGCTCGTGCTGCTTAAAATATTTAAAAGCGATAGCTGTCACAACCTCGAAAAAACTGGGTTCTGCATAGTTTTCAGATTTTAATTTTTCAGCTGCCGCTTCCACTTCTTGAGCTATCTCAGCCAGATGGTGAGTGGAACAGGCCCTGCCATTAATTTTGATTCTTTCATTAAAATGATAATAGTGAGGTGAACTATAAAGGGCAGTTTTATAACCAGCCTCCCTGTAAATACGCTCCAGAATAGCTGCGGTTGATCCTTTGCCATTTGTACCTGCTAGATGAATTACCCTTAAATTTTGATGAGGATTGCCCAGATAATAAAGCAGTCTTTTTATTCTGGCAAGTCCCGGCTTATAACCAGCATCAGTTCCAAATAATGATAACGAATTTATATATTTAAATGGATCCATTTTTGCCTCCAGTTCTAAATTTGCATTAATAAGTATAAATAAGTTAAAATATATTAAGGCACTAATATTATTATACACAAAAACTTAGAAAAGAACAAAATAATATATTAATTTATGGGGGAGATTACATGTCATTACTGGAAGTTTCAATATTCTCATTGTTTACCGCTCAATTCTTAAAAATCTTTTTTATTCGGCCAATGAATTTTTATACATTTTTTACTTCTGGAGGAATGCCCAGCTCTCATTCTTCTTTTGTTTCCGCTTTAGCCATTACAGTTGGTTTAAAATATGGATTTGGCTCTGATTTATTTGCAATTGTAACGGTTTTTTCTCTAATTGTCACTTATGATGCAAGTGGAGTTCGTCGAGCTGTAGGTCATCAGGCCAATGTTTTAAATAATCTAGTTAAACATCTGGAAGGAAAAGATTTTGCTAATGATAAACAGTTGATCAAAGACGACTTAAAAGAATTAATTGGCCATACCCCCTTTGAAGTATTTGCCGGTGTGCTGCTGGGAGCCTTAATTGCTTTAATTAACTGGTATTTTATTTAAATTTTTGCTGCCAGACCGCAAATGTTCTAATATATCTTTAACTATAAATAATTTTATAAAAGCTCAAATAAACAAAAATCCGTCCAATAGACCACAATAATGTGATCTACACTGGACGGATTTTATCATTTACTCAATCCTTAATTCATATTTATTTTTAATTTAAGTTAGTCAATTTTATTTTAAAGCAGCTTCGATTTTTTCTACAACTTTTTCTGCTTTAAATCCTAGTTCTTCTCCAACTTCCTGACCTTTACCACTTAAACCAAAGCGGTCAAGACCAATAACTAATCCATCTCTACCAACAAGCCTATACCAGCCGTCTGTTACTCCAGCTTCGATAGCCACTCTTAATTTAACTTCAGGTAGATCATGTTCGGCTGCATATTTTTCCAGCTTTCTTCTTTCTGGTACTGACATTACAGCAGCTTTGATTCCCTTTTCTGCTAATAACTTTGCACTCTCTTCTGCCAGATTAACTTCACTTCCACTGGCAAAAATAATTGTATCAGCATTTTCAGGATCAGAAACAAAATATCCTCCATTATTAAATTTATCAAGTCCCTGATATTTTTCAATATGCTCTAAGTTCTGTCTGGTTAAAATTAAGGCTGTTGGCTGATCTGTTGTTTCTAGTGCTTCTACCCAGGCAGCTTTTGCTTCTTCCTCATCTCCGGGTCTTAAAACTTTAAGCCCTGGAATAATTCTTAAAGCTTCAACATGTTCTACCGGCTGGTGAGTTGGTCCATCTTCTCCAACAAAAATAGAATCATGGGTAAAGACATAAATTACAGGCTCTCTCATGATAGCAGCCAGTCTAATTGAAGGACGCATGTAGTCAGAAAAGACTAAGAAAGTTGCTGCAAAAGGCCTTAGACCCTGATGCAGGGATAAACCATTTGTAATAGCTCCCATTGCATGTTCTCTGACTCCAAAACGGAAGTTGCGGCCAGAGTAATCTCCTTTTTGAACCTCTCCATACTCTCCATTGTAGGTTTTAGTGGAAGGAGCAAGATCTGCTGATCCACCTACTAAATATGGTACAAGTTCAAAGGCTTTAGATAAAGCTGCTCCTGCTGATTTTCTACTTGCTATTGGAGCCTCAATTTCTAAGTCCATAATTTCTTCTTTTAAATCTACCGGAAGCTTTAATTCCATTGCCTGATCCCATTCTTTTTTCAGTTCGGGATTGGCTTTAGCCCAATTTTTAAATTCTTTTTCCCATTCCAATCTCTGATCCTGCATCTCAGCAGCACGGGAGCGGAAAAATTCTTTTACTTGATCGGAAACATAAAACTTCTCATCTACTGGCAGACCAAATTTTTCTTTTAAACCTTTAATTTCATCTTCTCCCAGAGGTGCACCGTGAGCATCAGCTGTATCCTGCTTATTTGGTGCTCCTAAAGCAATATGAGTTTTTGCCATAATTACTGTTGGTCTATCTTTGTCAGATTTAGCCTGATCTATTGCTTCTCTAACTTTGTCAATATTATGTCCATCTACATTTTCTATTACCTGCCAGCCAAATGCTTTAAAACGATCAGCTACAGATTCTGTAAAGGCTAGGCTAGTATTTCCGGCAATGGAAATATTGTTATCATCATAAATTGCAATTAACTTATCCAGACCCAGATGACCTGCCAGTGAGGCTGCTTCTGATGTTATACCTTCCATCATACAGCCATCACCCATAATAGTATAGGTGTAATGGTCTACAATATTGTGCTTTTCTGTATTATATTTTTCTGCTAACATTTTTTCTGCCAGTGCCATACCAACAGCATTTCCAAAGCCCTGTCCTAAAGGTCCTGTTGTGGTTTCTACTCCGTCGGTATCTCCCTTTTCTGGATGGCCTGGAGTATTAGAATGAAGCTGTCTAAACTCTTTGAGATCATCCATCGAAATGTCATATCCTTTTAAATGTAAAAATGAGTACAAAAATGCTGAACCATGTCCTGCTGACAGTACAAAGCGATCTCTATTAGGCCAGTCTGATTTTGATGCATCTAAGTTCATTACCTCTCCAAATAATAATGCTCCAATATCAGCACAGCCAATTGGCATTCCTGGATGTCCAGAATTTGCCTTTTCTACTATGTCTGCCGCTAAACCTCTTACTGTATTCGCAACTTCTTTTAGCAAAATTTATCCCTCCCAGAATTAAATAAAGTTTTCTCAATTATTATTTTATATGTTAAATGGACAAATGTCCAGTCAGACAACTAAATAATTTTAATTGCACTTGATTAATTTACTGACAGTTAAAGAGAGTTAATTTAAAGCTTAAATTAACTCTAAGAGCTTTTTAGCTTGCTCTGCTTCCGCTTTTGATGGTTATTGTAAACTGAAGCCAGATAAATACCTCCCAGAATAAAAGCTCCCCCAAAAATTGTTGTTAGTCGAACGGCCTCATTTAACAGCAGCCAGGCCAAAAATGTAGTTATAATTGGTTCTCCCAGAATTGATAGTGATACAATTGAAGTTGATAAATAGCGCACTGCAAAATTAAGTATTGAGTGTCCGATTAAGGTTGGACCAACTGCCAGAGCTAAAAAGATTAGATAATTATTTAAACCATAGCCACTAAAGGATAGATCAAAAAAATAAACCCCTATTCCTAAAAATAAAGCAGCATAACTATATAAAATATATAAATAGGGAAAATAGTCAAGCTTTTTGCGTACGCCTCTGCCAATAAATAAATAAGAAGAAGCAAATAAAGCTGCCGAAAGGGCCAGAAAATTACCAAATAGCTTATCTCCCAGCTGATAAAAATCTCCAATACTGATAATTGAACTTCCAATTAAAGCCATGATAATTCCAATAACTGCCCCTTCTTTTAAGTCCTCTCTGGCAAATAAATACTCCAAAATAATTGTAAATAGCGGCTGCATCGCTACAAAAATAACTGAATTAGATATATCAGTATATTGAATTGAACTGATCCATAATATAAAATGAACTGCCAGGAGAAAACCGACCACGATTGGTCGGTAATCCAGAAAATAACGAAGCTTACTTCTGTGTTTAAAAAAGAAATAGGGGCTGAGAAGCAGCACAGTTAAAAACATTCTATAAAAGGCAGTTATCAGCGGTGGGGCAGTGGCTATTTTAATCAGTATTCCAGAGAGCGATAAAAAGAAAATCCCTACCGCAAGCAGAATATATATTTTTTTCTTATAATCCATCTATCACACCTGCTTTTTAAATTTCTAATTCCTGGCACAAATTACTTTCTTCCAGAACAACTAGTTGATCATAGTGCTTAAATTCTACCTTTTCTCCAGCTAGTAACATATATTTTGCTTCATTTTCTTTAACTGTTACCTCTATCTGACTTCCTTTAAAACGCAGTCTAAACTGATATTTATCCCAGCCATCAGGTAAATGCGGATGGAAATAAAGCTTATTATTAAACATTCTCATTCCGGCAAATCCCTGTACCAGAGCCAGCCAGGTACCACCCATACAGGCAGTATGAACCCCCTGATAAACATTTTCGTTAAAATCATCTAAATCAAGTCTTGCTGTCTGCATAAAATAATTATAGGATTGATTCTTATAACCAATTTCAGAAGCCAGTATACTATAAATAGCCGGAGACAGGGAAGAATCATGAGTAGTTTTAGGTTCATAATAGTCATAATTTCTAATTTTTAAATCTCTGCTAAATTGATCTCCTAACTGCAGCATCAATAACAAAACATCAGCCTGTTTTATAACCTGATAGCGCCAGATTATAAGAGGATGCCAGTTTTTAACTAAGGGCAGTTCCGCTTCCGGTATATTATCTACTTCAATGGGGTTTTTATACAGAAATGAATCATCCTGAGGTGTTATTTCTAATTCCTCATTATATGGTAAATAAATATCTTCAGCAACTTCACGCATCCTATCAATTTCGTTATCGGTTAAATCAATTTTTTCAGCTACTCTTTTATATTTTTCTGGAGATTTATCTTTAATAATCTCAGCCATTTTAATAGCAATATCTAGATTAAACTTTGCCATATAATTTGTATAAGCATTATTATTTACACCAGGCTTATATTCGTCAGGACCACACACTTCATTAAAACAAAATTTATTATCACGCATAGGAATATAACTACCCAGGCTGAGCCACATTCTGGCAGTCTCAATTAATATCTCCAGTCCGTAATTTTCCATAAATTCCTGATCTCTACTCACCTGATAATACAAATTAACTGCATAAGCAATGTCAGCATTAATATGATACTGCACAGTGGATCCCATAAAAAAACCAGAAGCTTCTTCTCCATTTATTGTCCGCCAGGGATATAAAGCCCCATTGAGTCGCATCCGATCAGCATTTTTCTTTGCTTTATCCAGGGTATTATAACGGTACAGCAGTAAATTTCTTGCCACTTCGGGCCGTTGAAAAGCAAAAAACGGAAGAATATAACTCTCCGTATCCCAGAAATAATGACCTTCATAATGTTCGCCACTAATCCCCTTAGCTGCAACGCTTGTCTGGCCATCTTTTCCAGCTGCCTGCAGGATATGAAAAGCATTAAATCTAAAGGCCTGCTGTAGAGCTTCGGCACCTTCAATCTTTACATCTACATCCTGCCAGTAACCAGACATGAACTCTGCCTGTTCTTCTACTAAGTTTTCAAAACCAGTAATTGATGCCCTGGCTACTGAAGCTCGAGCAGCACTCAGAGGATTTTCCGCTTCTTCCTTACAGTGATTTATACCAACAATTTTATCAATTGTATATTCTTCACCTTCCACAGCACTAATCTCAAAAATCCAGTCAATTCGATTATCTGAAGATCTTTTACTGATTTCACAATTGTCTTTCGAATATTCATCTAACAAATGTTCCACTACATAGGCAACCTTAAAATTGCTAGTTTTAACTTTATGTAAGAGATGACCAGTATTAGTATCTGTTTTACTTTCGATGACCTCCAGAGCCCTTTTTTCTCTGAGATTATGATGATTTCTTACATCACCATTCAAAGCAGAATTAACACTAATTTTACCGGAAAAATTAATTGCTTTAAACTGATATCTTATTGCCCCAATATGTTCTCGACTTAAGGAAATTAAGCGGGTGATTTTTATTTCTATTTTTCTTCCCTGACGATCTTCCCAGATTATCTTTCGGCGCAGGAGCCCCTGTTTTAAATCAAGTTCTCGTTTATAATCATGAATTTTACCTTTTAACAAATTTAGTTTTTCTTCATTAATATATAAATTTATTTCGCTCCAGTCGGCAAGATTGACAATTGTCTGCCCTTTTTGAGGAAGATTTGGCGCCTCTTCTCCATAAATTATTTTTTCTGAAGCATAAACTCCATTAATATAAAAACCAGGAGTTGTAGTATCTTCACTACCGGGATAATCTTCTTCAAGAGTTCCTCTTAATCCCATATAACCATTCCCTAAAGAAAATATGGCTTCATTATGGTGATTTGTATTAATTAGAAATTCCTGTTCAGTGATTTTCCATGGTTGATAAGGGTAAAGTGCTTCCTTATCAAGCTTTTTTGCATGATATTTTCTCACAAAAATGCCTCCTTAATTTCATTATTCATTAACTTTTAAAGAATAAATTTCAATATTAATTTCTTTAACATTGATACCTGTATTATTTTCTAAGTGTTCCTTTAATAATTTCTTAAATTTATTAATATATTTAGGTATTTCCAGGCCATAATTGACTTCTAACGAAAGATTCAAAAATAATTGATTGCTAATTTCATCTACTTTTACCTTCTTATAACCGGTAATTTCATCAAATTGAGCAATTAAATATCTAATTAAATCAACCAGAACTCTGTTGCTAATACTTAAGTTTCCAAAAAAACTAAATCTAGGTCTGACAATACTTTTTTCATGTCTGACAGTTTTATTGTCCTTTTTAAAAAAAAGATCTAATGAATGCAGCAAATAGCCGGAAAAATCCTTTTCAACTTCAATAGTAGGTACCGGGATTACATGTTTACCTTCATTATTCCTGACTGAGAGCGCTTTTTCTATTTCCTCGGAGGATGAAATATCTTCAATATTAATATATTGATCAATCCCTCCCAGTTCCAGCCTTTCATTAATTCGCTCTACCATTCCCATCGAAGTACCTAAAATCAATATTTTATCTTCATCAATTTTTTTTAAACACTCTCTAACTTCTCTAGTCTGTTTTTCATCGAAAAATAGGGCTCTTCTGATGGCCCCCATTTTACTTTCTTCCCTTTTGGCAGAACTTCCGGCCATAATTTTACCAGCATATATTAAAAGTCCATCATCAACTATTAATGGAATCTGATACTTATTTGCCAGCAAAACTGCTCGGTGACTTTTGCCTGTTCCACTGGGTCCAACAAGAGCATATACTTCCATGATTAAAAAAATACCTTCTTTCCTTAAAAAATATAATCGACTTCAGGTTGATTATATATTTTTTTAGAGATAATTTCAATTTATTATGAAAATAACTAAAAAAAATACTTCAGATTAACTGACTATCAATAATTTAATTTTTATTTTTTCTGATGATTGTTCCTGCTTCTCCTCTGACAGCTGCTGTTACCTGATCCAGAGATGTAATAACAGCTTTTTTACCACCTTCTCTGACAAATTTAACTGCAGATTCTACCTTCGGAGCCATACTTCCCTTTCCAAACTGTCCTTCTGCCAGATGTTTTTCGATTTCAGAAATGCTGACTTCTTTTAAAGCTTTTTCCTCAGCTGTCCCATAATTAATCATTACATTGTCCACATCTGTTAATATCAAAAAGAAATCTGAGTTAGTATTTTGTGCTAAAATACAGCCGGCCCTATCTTTATCGATTACCGCTTCTATTCCTTTAAACCCATCTTCTTTTTCAACAACAGGAATACCGCCTCCTCCTGCTGCAATGACAATTCTATTTTTCTCTACTAAATCATTAATCAATTCTTTTTCCATAATTTTAAGCGGCTCTGGTGAAGGAACAACTCTTCTCCAGCCACGGCCGCTGTCTTCAATCCATTTTTCACCATTTTCTCTTTCCTGTTTTAAGGCATGTTCTTGCTTAAAAAACGGTCCCACTGGTTTTGAAGGCTGCTTAAAAGCAGGATCATCTTCAGCAACCAGCACCTGGGTTACTACTGAGGTGCTGTGTATATTTATATTTCTATCTTTAAAAACATTTAAAAGACTATTTTGAATCATATAACCAATAAAGCCCTGAGTCTGAGCTCCACAAAAATCCAGGGGCAGAGCCGGAATCTCAATTGAAGAAGCCTGCTGTAATAGTATATTCCCAACCTGAGGCCCATTACCATGAGTGATAACAATCTCATGTCCTGCAGCTGCCAACTCCCCAATCTGCTGACAACTTTGATATACATTGGCCATTTGTTCGTCTGCTTTCCCCTTTTGTCCGGGTTTTAAAATTGCGTTTCCTCCTAAAGCGATTGTAAGTCTCATCCTATAACCTCCAGATTAATATTAATTTATATTTAATAAATTAAATAATATTTAATTATATAACAATAGTATAATATCTTTCTGAAAATTACAATATGTTTTTAGATATTTATGCCTGCATACACAAATAAGACCTGCTCATTAAATTAACAAGCAGGCCTTAATAATTAATTAATTTATTTATCTGTACCTGATACAAAACAGCTATTTTATACCCAGATACCTATATATTTTTAATCCTGATATTTTTTAACAATAATACATGCATTCTGTCCACCAAAACCAAAGGAATTACTTAAAGCAGCATTTAATTTAACTTCTCCTGCCTTATTTGGCTGATAATCGAGATCACAGCCTTCTCCACCTTCTTCGAAGTTAATAGTTGGAGGTACAATATCTTCCTTAACTGCCATCGCGGAAATAATAGTTTCAATTCCACCAGCAGCTCCTAATAAATGTCCGGTCATTGATTTTGAAGAAGACACTTTAAGATCATAGGCATGATCTCCAAATAATTTTTTAATTGCTGTTGACTCATACTTATCATTTAAAGGTGTTGATGTTCCATGAGCATTAATGTAATTGATATCTTCTGGCTTCATCCCGGCTCTATCAATAGCAGCCTTCATTGCTCTAACTGCACCTTCTCCTTCTGGTGCTGGAGAAGTAATATGATAGGCATCACCGGATGCTCCATAACCAACAACTTCTGCAATAATATTGGCTCCCCGCTTTTTGGCACTTTCCAGTGTCTCTAAAATAACAATTCCTGAACCTTCTCCGATTACAAAGCCATCACGATCCTTATCAAAAGGACGACTTGCCTTTTTTGGCTCATCATTTCTGCTAGATAATGCTTTCATATTACCAAAACCTGCAACTGCAGATGGAGTAATCGAAGCTTCTGTACCACCAGCAATCATAATATCAGCAGCACCTCTTATAATAGTTTCAAAAGCTTCTCCAATAGCTGTTGTTGCAGATGCACAGGCTGTTACTGTATTCATATTTGGTCCTTTTGCCCCAGAATAAATCGCAACATTACCCGCTGCCATATTCGAAATCATCATCGGGATAAAAAAAGGACTTACCCTTCTTGGACCTCTGCTGTTAAGTTTTTCTACCTGTTCTTCAAAAACTTCAATACCCCCAATACCAGAACCAACAATAACACCAGTCCGATCAGCAATTTCATCAGTTATTTCCAGATCCGCATTTTCTAGGGCTTTCATTGCAGAAACAATAGCATACTGACTGTAAAGAGCTAAACGCTTTGCCTCCTTACGATCTATGTATTCTCCTGGATTAAAATCCTTAAGTTCTGCTCCAATCTGACTTGGAAAATCGGAAGCATCAAAATTTTCAATTTTAGAAACACCTGATTTACCGGCTTTAATATTTTCCCAGAATTCATTTAACTCTGTACCTAAAGAATGGACAACACCAGCACCTGTGATTACAACTCTTTTACTCATTTAAATAATCTCCTCCTAGAACAATCTTATTAATCAATATTTTATTCTACTATCCTATTTTAGTTTCTTTAAAGTCTTATTTAAACTTTTTTCATCTTCAACATTATAGGCATTAAGTGAGCGGTCTATCCGTCTCATTAAACCTTTTAACACTCTTCCCGGACCCACTTCAACATAATCATCATAACCATCCTCTTTAAAACGCTCAATTGTCTCTACCCAGCGCACACTATTGTCCAGCTGTTTTATTAAAGCAGATTTTATCTCACTGCTGCTATTTACATAATCAGCTGTAACATTGGCAATTAAAGGAATCTGGGCATCATCAAAATCTACTGATTCAATAGTATTTTTTAATTCTTCTTTAGCGGGTTCCATTAAAGGAGAATGGAAAGCTCCACTTACTGAAAGCGGAATAACTCTTTTAGCACCTTTTTCTGCCAGTGCTTTTTCGGCTGCTCCTACAGCTTCAACCTCTCCGGAAATAACTACCTGACCGGGAGAATTATAGTTTGCAACTGTTACAATTCCATCAACTTCTTCTAAAACCGCTTCTACTTCTTTATCAGCAAGTCCAATTACTGCTGCCATGGTTCCTCTACCTTCTGGATCTGCCTGATCCATCAGCTCACCGCGGCGGCGAACTAATTTTAAGCCAGCTTCAAAAGATAACACCCCTGCAGCATGAAGGGCAGAATATTCTCCCAGACTGTGGCCGGCAGCGGCTGCAGGTCGAATATTATTTTCAGCCAGGACAGCTTTAATCATCGCACTAACAGTATAAATGGCAGGCTGTGTATTTTTAGTATCATTTAAATCTTCTTCTGGACCATTAAAAATCAGGTTTTTTAAATCAAAATCAAGTATCTGATTTGCTTCATCTAAAACTTTTTTGGCTGCTTCATAATTTTCATATAACTCTTTTCCCATCCCCACATACTGTGAACCCTGACCTGAGAACATAAAAACTAAATTATCACTCATTGTAAAGCCTCCAGTTTAATATTTTTTTCACTTATTTTTCCAATATATTTTAATTTATTTTAGGTCATTCCACTCTAAAACTGCAGATGCCCAGGTTAGTCCGGCACCAAAGGCGACTAATAAAACCTTATCACCATTTTTAACCAGACCTTTTTCTTTCGCCTCTGTCAGCGCAATTGGCACTGAAGCCGCTGATGTATTTCCATATTCAGGTAGATTAACATAGACCTGATCATCAGCCAGTTTTAATCTTTTGGCTGCAGCCCCAATAATCCGGGTATTTGCCTGGTGTGGAACCAGTAAGTCGACTTCCTCTTTTTTTACTCCAGCTTTCTTGAGCACTTTTAGTGATGCCCTGCCCATTGTTTTAACAGCAAACTTAAAGACCGGAGTCCCTTCCATATATAAAAAATGACCAGCCTGATCTATTGTCTCATGGGAAGCTGGCTGTCTTGAACCTCCAGCAGGCTGATATAAGGCATTTGCCCCTGAACCATCAGAACCTAAATCAGTGGCCAGAAATCCCCCTTTTTCGGCAGCTGATAAAATTGCAGCTCCGGCACCATCTCCAAATAAGACACAGGTACCTCTGTCCTCCCAATTTAAAATTTTGGAAAGAACTTCAGTTCCAATGACCATAACATTATCATACATGCCTGATTCTATAAAATTAGCAGCTACACTTACTCCGTATACAAAACCGGAGCAGCCAGCTTCTAAATCAAAAGCACCAGCATTTTTAGCTCCTATTTTATCCTGAATAAGACAGGCAGTAGCTGGAAACATCATATCGGGAGTAATTGTTGCCACAATAATTAAATCCAGATCTTCAGCATCTAGTTCTGCATCTTTTAGAGCTTCTTTTGCAGCTTCAACTCCTAAGTCAGATGCTGCCTGATCATCAGCAGCAATTCTTCTTTTTTCTATTCCTGTTCTAGTTTTTATCCATTCATCAGATGTATCTACTATTTTTTCTAAATCATGATTTGTCATTACTTTATCCGGGAGGTATTTACCCAGACCTGTTATCGTTGCTCTACGCAAAATATTCACCTTCCTTAGTTGGTCTATATAAATTTATATCACTTTTTCGACTCTTAGTCAAGAATGGTACCGGGTACTTGGTAAATTTTGGTTTTTTATTTTTATTAACATTCCAAAATTTACCAAGTACCCGGTACTAAAAATTAAAATAAACCAAGCTGACATTTAACTATCTTTACCTCCTGCTCTTTTATAACCTTACCAACCTGGCCCACCGACATTTTAAGTAGATCGGCCAGTAGAAAAGCCTGATTACAGGTCATTTTTTCTGGCTGAATTATAAATGGTAAATCATATAGTTTACCGGCTGAAAGAAGAATATTGGTATTTATTTTTACATTGGCCCTGTTTTTTACCATTTTTGCTGACTCCTTCTCCGGTTCATCATTATTTTCTAAATAAAAGAGTAAATCAGGATTCAAAAAATTAATAATTGTATTTCCTTCAATAAAAAGTCTCTCTATATCATCATCTAATAAATTACGGGCCAGCTGATAAGCACTTGGCAGTTCTGCAGCAGGACTTTCTAAAAGTATTACTTTATCTGCACCATGCTCAACAACCCTTGCTGTATCAGTGCCTGCCTGATTAATCACCTTAGGATCGTTAATCACCTTATATTGGTCAAGTTCATTATCAATCGATGTCTTAATGACCGCAGTTTTGGGACCGCTGTCTTCCAACATTAAGGAAATTAAAGTCGTCTTACCTGCCTTACTGGCAGATGCACTGACTCCTATCATTTCCATTATTATTCCTCCTTATAAACGCTATTTATTACTAAAACAAGTATTGTGTTATTTTTCACCAATTAATGGTGCACATTTAAATAGTAAAGGAAAACTTTAAAAAAATCAAATTCTAAGTCTTAAAAAAGCAAATCATTTGGATTCTAATCCTGCCTAAAACATTTACTAATTTAAAATTTCTATTTTATCTCCTGCCTTAATCTCGCCACCTTTAATCACTCTTGCAAAAACCCCTTCTCTGGGCATTACACAATCCCCAATGGCCTCCATAATCTCACAGTCATGGTGACATTTTTTTCCAATCTGTGTAATCTCCAGCAGAATTTCGCCGTTGATTCTTAATTTTTGACCTACGGGCAGCTGAAATAAATTTTCTATTCCTTCGGTTGTTATATTTTCTGCAAAGTCACCAAAATTCAACTCATAACCCTGACCACGCATTTTGTCAATACTGGTCTCATCCAGGAGGCTGAGCTGTCTGTGCCATTTTCCGGCATGGGCATCACCTTTAAGACCAAATTCTTTAATCAGTTCACCTTTTGTTATTACTTTTTTAGTTGTTCCCTTTTCTTCACTTAGACAGACGGCTTTTACTTTTGCTTCCATTTGCTGCACCTCTTAACTTAATTTTTATGGTTGGGCTGATGTTCGGTAATTTCTCCTTTTAAAATTTTTACCGCATGGGGTAAAATATCAATCACTGCCTGCAGACATTCTCTGACCGCTTTCGGACTACCTGGAAAATTAATGATTAAAGTTTTATCTCTAATCCCGGCTCTGGCGCGTGATAAAGCAGCCAGAGGAGTGATAGAAATTGTATCAGCTCTAATTTTTTCTGGAATTCCAGGCACTTCTTTTTTTATAACCTCTAATGTAGCTTCAGGAGTAATATCTCTTTCTGCAAAACCTGTTCCCCCTGTGGTTAAGATCAGATCTGCAATTTTTTGGTCAGCTATTTTAATTAAGGCTTTTTTAATCTCCTCTTTTTCATCAGCAATTATTTGTTCATAAACTATTTTAGACCCTATATCTTCCATCATCTCTTTAAGTACAGGACCACTTAAATCTTTTCTGACACCCCGGGAACCCTTATCGCTAATTGTTAAAACCGCAGTTCTTATTTTAAAGTTATTATTCTTCTCGCTCATAAATCCCACTCTTTCCTCCAGCTTTATAGATTAATTTAATTCTGCCAATTTCCATTGATTTATCAACTGCTTTTGCCATATCATAAATTGTAAGTGCCGCTAAGTTAACGGCTGTTAGAGCTTCCATTTCAACACCGGTCTGACCGCTATTTTTGACCTCTGCTTCAATTTTTATTTTATCTTCAAAATCAAGATTAAAATCAACTTTGATACTGCTTAAAAACAGGGGATGGCACATTGGAATTAAATCAGAAGTTTTTTTGGCTCCTGTTATCCCGGCAATTCTTGCAGTTTCAATTACAGCTCCTTTTTCTATGTTTCCATCTTTAATCATCATTAAAGTTTCCGGCTTCATTTTAATTTCACCAATTGCACGGGCAGTACGCTGAGTAATTTCTTTATCTGAAACATCTACCATCTTTACCTTACCATCCTGATCTAGATGAGAAAATTCTTTTTCCATTTCTATTTTTAGCCTCCGATCTGGGACATATTTCTGCTGTATTTTTGATTTTCAAAATTAAGATTATGACAGACAGGTTTGAGGTCAAGTGCCTTTTTATAAGCAGCCTCTATTTCTTTTTTATTCATCCCGGAGATTTTTATTTCCTGATTACCGGCCAGACAGGGTTTGAATTTACCATCTGCAGTCAGACGCAGACGATTACAGCTGCTGCAGAAGTGTTCACTCATTGCCGAAATAAAACCAATAGTTCCCTCAGCTCCCTGCAGTTTAAAATAAGTGGCAGGACCGTTTCCTGTACTGACAGCAGGCAGCAGCTCAAAGCTTGCCTGAATTAAATGTTTTATTTCACTGCTGCTGATAAATTTTTCTGCTTCAGCTTCTCCACCAAGAGGCATATATTCTATAAATCTGATACTTAACTTTTCACGCCTGCTTAATTCAACAAAATCAAATATTTCATCATCATTGATTCCCTTCATTACAACAACATTCAGTTTAACTGGTTCCAGTCCGACTCTTAAAGCAGCTCTGATACCTTTTAAAACTTTAGCCAAGTTATCTCTACGGCTAATTTCTTTAAATTTTTGGGGATCAAGTGTATCCAGGCTGATATTAATGCGCTGCAGACCAGCTTCTTTTAATTTTTTAGCCTTTTCAGCAAGTAAAACTGCATTTGAAGTCATAGAAATATCCTCTAATCCAAGCTTATTTAGCTTAGAAACAAAATCTTCTACACCCAGTCTGACTAAAGGCTCACCACCTGTAATTCTCACCTTTTTAATACCCAATTCAATACCAGTTTTAACTATTTTCAAAATATCTTCATAACTTAAAATATCCTGATGATTTTTGTTTTCTACTCCTTCGGCCGGCATACAGTAGCGGCAGCGAAGATTACAGCGGTCAGTTATTGAAATTCTTAAATAATCTATTTCTCTGCCCAGACGATCATTTAAATTCTGCATTTTGCAGCCTCCCTTTATAAATCCAGGATTCTAATCTTACCCGTATCTCGGCACTTATAACCTCCCAGTTTTTCAATTTCATCTTTTATATCTTCTTTATTTATCAGCTCGATTAAATTTTGAATCCGGGGATTAACTAAAATATCTTCTTTAAAAATTAGATCATATTTTTCCTCTGTAAGCGGTAAGAAATCTACATCCATTACTTCCGCAGCAGCTCTAATTCCTAAAGCAGCATCTGCTGAACCCCTTCCAACAGCAGCAGCGGCCGCTATATGGGTGAATTCTTCTTTTTCATAGCCTGCTATTTGTGCTGATTCTATATTGTTTTGAGAGAGTAAATAGTCAAATAAAACTCGAGTACCTGCTCCCCGCTGTCGATTAATATAATTGATTTCTTTTTTGGTCAAATCCTTAATTCTATTTATGTTTTTCGGATTTCCTTTTTTAAGATATAAGCCCTGTTCACGATGGACTAGATTGAGTACTACTAATTTCTGTCCTTTAAAAAATCTTTTTAAATAAGAAATATTATATCTACCGGTTTCTGGATCAAGCAGATGTGCTCCGGCCAGATGGGATTCTCCCCGCCTGAGGGATGTTAAACCTGCCATCGAACCAACTGTCTGTAGTTTTAAATCAAAACCATAATTTCTTTTGCGAACTTCATTTCTAATCAAATCCAGGCTCAGATCATGGCTTCCAATTAACAGCAAATTATTCTGCAGCATGTTCTTATCATTTAGAAGGATTACCGGAGCTTTATCTCCAGGATGGAGTCCCTCTTTATTATCCGAAATTCGCATTATTCCATCAGCCTTAACAATTGATTCCATTGCAGAAGATCCTCTTTTTAATGGTACAGCAGTATATCGATTGTCAGCTTCAGCTATTAAATTAACCCGCAGAAATTCTTCTAAACCAATATCCGAAGGCACTTTTCTTTTTACCACTGCCTCAATCTGATTAAACTCTGGTGCCGGAACTCCCTGCAGTTGAAAGATTAATTCGCGAATAAATAATTGATTATCAAGCCAGGCAGAAAGAGGATATCCAGGTAAACCAAAAACTGGCTTTTCCTCTACTTCAGCCGCGATTAGAGGTTTGCCGGGCATAATATTTACACCATGGAATAAAATTTCCCCCTTATTTTTGATTATTTCAATTGTATAATCTCCTCTTCCAGCTGATGAACCCGAAAGAATAATAACTATTTTACTTTCTTTTACTGCCTTACTAAAAGCTTTTTTAATTAAATCTTTTTTGTCAGGAATAATCCCGGTTATTTTAACTTCAGCTCCCCATTTCTGGAGAGCTGAACTCACCATCTGAGAGTTGAATTCTACTAATTCTCCCTTTTGAGGAGTACTTTCTGCTGTAATTAATTCATCTCCTGTGGGAATGATTGTAACCAGTGGTTTTTTATAAACCTCAACTTCCGTTACCCCCGCCTCCAGCAAAGCTCCCAGGTCATAATCTTTCAGACTGTGGGAGGCAGTGACCAGAAGATTACCCCTAACTGCACTTTCTCCAATAGAGCGAATATGATTCCAGGGAGGAACTCCTTTTTCTATAGAATATGTTTTTGTATCAATTTGATTTACTGCTTCAATTTTTATAACAGCATTAAACTGCTCTGGAATTGGATCTCCAGTATCTACCGGCAGTGCATCTCTACCAATTTTCAGAGAGATCGGGTTTCTCTCGCTGGCTCCTGCAGTTTTTTGAGCCTGAACAGCTATTCCGTCCATTGCTGCCGCATAATAATCTGGAGCTGAGCGTCGGGCTTTAATTCCACTGACAGTAATTCTACCTTCTGCCTCAGAAGTTTTAATTTTTTCAGTTTCAGTTCTTAAATTTTTAAAGTTTTCTTTTAATTTATTTAAAGCAGCAGTTAGTGATATTTTATCCAGGTATTTTTTTACCATAGTCGGATTCCTTTCCTCAAAAATTTACTGTATTCTTATACTTTATTTAAAAATCTATTCTATAAGGGTCAATTCTACTATTTCTCCTTTTTCTTTACCTTCCTGATTTCTTGGAACCCTGAGTACTGCATCACCATAGGCTAAATTTGTAATTAAACTTGACTTACCCAGAAGCGGTTCTGCCATTAACTTATCATTTTCTTTATAGATTCTAACTGGAATATATTCTTCTCTACCTTTATCTGAGACCAGGCTCCTTGTTAACTCAGCCTTGATCAAATATTTATTATTTGAAGTCCCAATTTCAGCTGCTCTCTTTTCTCCATTTAAGACCCTTACAATCTCAGCAACTAAAACATTATTAACTGTCCAGGCAGAGGCTGGATGGCCGGGAAGACCCATAACTATTGTTCCCTCTATTACTGCTAAAATTGTCGGTTTGCCCGGTTTAATTGCCAGTCCATGTAAAAGGACTCCCGGCTCACCTAAAGAATTAAGCAGATCAATAGTCATATCTTTAATTCCTACTGAACTTCCACCTGAGATTAATACCAGTTCCTGATCAAGTTCACTTTTTACAGCCTCTTTTAAACTTTCAAATTTATCTTCTACAATGCCTACTTTTTTTGTCTGAGCCCCTATTTTGTTTAAATAAGAAGTTATAGAATAACTGTTAATGTCTCTGATCTGTCCTGGTTTAGCTTCAGCCTCTGCCGGAATTAGTTCATCACCAGTAGAAATAACTGAAACCTTTGCCCTGGCAGCCCCTTTAAACTCTGTAATTCCAAGTCCAGCTAAAGCTCCAATATCCCGGGCCATAATTTTATGTCCTTTTTTAAACAATAATTCACCTGCAGCTATGTCTTCTGCTTTTTGCACTAAATTTTCTCCTGCTGCCAGGGATTTAAAGCTCTCAATTGTATTAGCTTCGATTTTCTCCGTATCTTCAATCATCAAAACAGAATCTGCACCAGCTGGAAGCATCCCCCCGGTCGGAATAGCTGCTGCCTGACCACTTTTAAGTTCAAGTTTAGTGCTCTCTCCCATTTCCACGCTTCCAATTATCTCAAAATATGTGGGCATCGAAGCAGAAGCTCCTGCTGTATCTGCAGCTTTAACTGCATAACCGTCAACTGTAGAGCGGCTAAAGGGCGGCAGATCGACAGGTGAATATAAATCTTCCGCCAGAATTCTACCCAGGCAATTATCTAAATTTAATATTTCTGTATTTAAATTTTTATTACTTAAAAAAGATTTAATTTCCTGCCAGAATTTTTCTGGAGGATTTAATTCTAAAAACTCTCGCATAATTTATTTTCATCCTTTCCAACTGATATGAAAATATTCAAAAAATTTATCTTCTCTATAAAATTTATTCTAGTTAAAAGCTGCAAATCCTTTTTTTAAATAGGTACCGGGTACTTGGGAATATTTACCATATCAAGTAAGTTAATTTTATTAATAAGTAAATATTTCCAAGTACCCGGTACCATCAACCATCAATTACTTAGCTAATTCTTTTTTTCTTTCAATTAACTTTTCTTTTTTTTCTCTGTATTCTTTGAGCTTCTGTCTTTCTCCTTCTACTAAGTCCTGGGGGGCATTATTAATAAAACCCTCATTATTTAATTTACCTTCTGCTCTTTTGATCTCGAATTCCATTTCTTCAATTTCTTTTTCCATTCTTTCTATCTCTTTATCAAGATCAATCATTCCCTCAAGCGGCAGAATAACCTCTACTTCTTTAACAATTGAAGTAGACACCTTATCAGGTCGCTCTAGCTCATCTCCACCAATTTTTAGTTCCTTAATCCGGGCCAGATTTTCTATATATTCTCTACCCTCTTTTAGAATCTCCCTCTTAGCTGCTGGGGCAGAAAGAAGTGCTTTAATTCTGCGGCCAGGATTAACCTTCATTTCATTTCTGATATTTCTAACTGATTTAATAACATTCATTACCAGATCCATTTTTTCTTCAGCAGCAGGATTTAAGCCGCTTTCTTGCTTCTCTGGATACTGAGCTCGCATAATTGTTCCTTCAGTTCCGGGAAGCTTCTGCCAGATTTCCTCTGTAATAAAGGGCATTACAGGATGTAATAATCTAAGTAAGCTCTCCAGAGTATTAAGGGCATAATATTGAGCAGTCAATTTTGCCTGAGGATCTTCGTCCTGATATAATCTGGCTTTTAATAATTCGATATACCAGTCACAAAATTCATTCCAGATAAAATCATATAGGGAACTCGACATTTCACCAAAATTATATCTTTCTAATGCATCATCAATTTCTCCAGCTACAGTATTTAAACGGCTCTGCATCCAGTTATCAGCCAGAGTTGGCTTAAGATCTGCCTCATCAACCGAGTCAAGATTAAAGTCCTCTAAATTCATCAGCACAAAGCGAGAAGCATTCCAGATTTTATTGGCAAAATTGCGGCTGGCCTCAAGCCTTTCTTCTCTAAAGCGCATATCATTACCGGGTGTATTACCTGTAATTAAAGTAAAACGCAGTGCATCTGCACCAAATTGATCTATAATATCTAAGGGATCAATTCCATTACCTAAGGATTTACTCATCTTTCTTCCCTGAGCATCCCGAATCAAACCATGAATATAGATATCTGAAAAAGGTTTTTCATCCTGGAATTTAAGCCCCATAAAGATCATCCGGGCCACCCAGAAGAAAATAATATCTCTACCAGTTACTAAAACATCAGTTGGATAAAAGCTTTCTAAATCATCAGTGTCTTCCGGCCAGCCTAAGGTTGAAAACGGCCAGAGAGCTGAAGAAAACCAGGTATCTAATACATCTTCATCCTGATGTAAATTGTTACTATCACAATTGGGACAGCTTTCTGGTTCTTCTTTGCTTACTATTACCTCATCACAATCATCACAGTAATAAACCGGAATCCGGTGTCCCCACCAGAGCTGTCGGGAAATACACCAGTCTCGAATATTATTCATCCAGTTCATATATACTTTTGAAAAGCGGTCAGGCACGAAATTGATATCACTATCTTCTACAGCTTCAATTGCCGGCTCTGCCAGCGGCTGCATTTTAACAAACCACTGTTTGGAAATTAAAGGTTCAATTACTGTATCACAGCGGTAACATTCTCCTACATTGTGCATGTGATCTTCAATTTTAAGCAGCAGACCCTCTTTTTCAAGATCCTCAATTACCTTTTTGCGAGCTTCGTAGCGATCCAGACCGGCATAGGATTCTCCGGCAGCCTCTGTCATCTTAGCATCTTCGTCAATCACAGTTACAATTTCTAAATGATTGCGGCGTCCAATTTCGAAGTCATTTGGGTCATGAGCAGGTGTAACCTTAACCATTCCGGTTCCAAATTCACTGTCTACATATTCATCAGCTATAATTTTAATTTCTCTATTAACAAGTGGAACAATTACTGTTTCTCCAACCAGATCTTTGTAGCGCTCATCAGAAGGATGAACTGCAACTGCAGTATCTCCAAGCATTGTTTCAGGTCTGGTAGTTGCAATTGTAATATATCCTTCTCTATCCTTAAATGGATATTTATAGTGATAAAACTTACCTTCAGTTTCCTGATGTTCAACCTCAATATCACTTAAGGTTGTGTGACAGCTCGGACACCAGTTAACAATATAATCTCCCTGGTAAATTAAACCTTCTTCGTATAATTTAATAAATACTTCTTCCACTGCATCTGAACAACCTTCATCAAGAGTAAATCTTTCCCGGGACCAGTCACAGGAAGATCCCATCTTTTTAAGCTGATTGGTAATCCTGGTTCCGTATTCTTCCTTCCATTCCCAGGCTTTTTCTAAGAATTCCTCCCTTGTTATATCTTCCTTTTCAATACCCTCACTCCTCAGTTTATCTACAACCTTAACCTCAGTTGCAATACTGGCATGATCAGTACCCGGAAGCCATAAGGAACGATAACCCTGCATTCTCTTCCAGCGGGTTAAAATATCCTGTAAGGTATTATCCAGAGCATGCCCCATATGCAGCTGACCTGTAATATTTGGGGGAGGCATTACAATACTAAAAGTCCCCTTCTCAGCTTCTCTTTTCTCTCTCGGTGCAAAATAATCGTTTTCCAGCCAGTAATCATACCACTTATCTTCGGTTTTGGCCGGATCATAAGTTTTTTCTAAATTTTCCACATTAATTCCCTCCATTTCACTAACTTTTCATTATAGAGCGCATGGTCAAGTTAGTATTAAGGCATCGAGCCTGTCACTCTAACTTTTCATTATAGAGCGCATGGTCAAGTTAGTATTTATTTTTTAAAAATAAAAAAAGCTCTCTCATCCGGTTAAGGACGAAAGAGCATTAAATTCGCGGTACCACCTTAGTTCTTCCTGTTAGCACAGAAAGCTCTCATTTGTTAACGACTGCTGTGCCGTTACTAATTACTTTCAGAAATAAATCTGTTTCATCAGCAAAACTCTGAGGCGACTTCATTTTCCATCACTGTCGGAATCTTACAGCCGCTGGATTCCGTTCTCTTTCAGCTTCAGAAAAATTACTGCTCCTCATCTAAGTCTCTAATTATTCAGCTATCGTTATTATAATATCTTATTTGTCACTCCACTGTCAAGAGCTAAAAGAATTATTGGGATTAAATTAGCATAAATTAAGATCCTGTCTGAATTTAAAAGCTAATTGTCAATCACTTCAACATCTATACCAGCTTTCTCAAACTGGGGCAGGATTTTTTCTTTTGGCCCCACAATGACTGTAAAAAGGATATTTGGATATATATCTTCTGCAAAAATCTTTTGTACTTCCTCAACCTCAAGTCCATTATACTGTTTAATGAAGTTATTTAAATAATTGTCTGAGTGGTTATAAAATTCCTTTTGATAGATTATTTCATCTAAAACATCTATCTGATGCTGATAGGCTTTTGGAAACACCGCATTATATAAATTAATATTCTCAAATAGTTCTTCCTTTTTGAAAGGTTCCTTTTTATTTTTAATCTTCAACATCTCTTTTTTTACAGCTTTCATTCCAGCCAGTGCTTTTTCTGGCTGCAGGCTTAAGTTAATAAAATAGGCTCCACCATAATCATTATAGCGAGTCTGAGCATTAATTCCATACACATAACCTTTATCACTGCGTAGATTTTCCATTAAGCGGCTGTTAAAAGAGCCACTACCAAAAATTCTATTTCCCATCATGAAAGGGATTCTTTTCGGATATTTACTGGTATAAAAATTATAACCCATTCTCATATTGGCCTGAGTGGCATCAGCCTTATTAACAACTATTATTTTCTGATGTATTTCAGAATTAACATCTACATAATTTTTATCTAACTCTTCTTTGTTATTTTCCCAGTTAGAAAAACTTTTTCTCAGCTTTTCTTTTATCTTTTCAACTTCAAAATCTCCGCTGACAGCAATTACAATATCTTCCGGTTCAATAACTTTTTGATAAAAATCATTCACTACTTCTGAATCAACCTGATTTAAAAAATCAAGAATCAAATTATAATTGTAACTATAGCCATAGGGATGGTCCCCGTAAATATTTTTAAAAAAATGCATATTTAAAAGAGCAGAATCATCATAAAACTGCTGTCGATAAAGCTGCTGGTATTCTTTAACAGTTCTCTTAAAATGATTTCCCTCAAATTTAGGCCGCCTTAAAACTTCTGTCAGCAGTGTAATTAGCTCACTACTTTCGGTGTTTAATGAATTTCCACTAATAGAAATTCGATCTGAGCCAGTCCCCAGATTTAAGGATAAGGCATTGAGTTCCTTAAAAACAGAAAGTTCACTTTCCCCATAATTTTCTGTCGCTAAAAGCATAATTTCTGTCATCAAAGAAGTTATACCTGCATTATTACTGCTTTCATTAATTTTGCCTCCATCTATATAGCCTCTGATTTCGAAAATTGGCAGACTTCGGTCCCGGGCTAAGTAAAATTTCATCCCATTATCCAATTCTAAAATCTCATAATCTGGGATCTCAATCCTGGGTTTTTCATTAACTACATCTGCCAGTTCTCTAAAGAAATCAGGACTGAAATTCTTAGGCCCGGCAGAAACACTTAAACTTAGTGTAAGTACTATTATTAGGATATAGAATATAATATTATTAAAGTTTTTCACTGCTGAGCACCACCTTTAATTTTAGGTAAAATATAGCCTCTTGTACGCTGACTCTGTTTAAAATATTTTTGAGCTATTTGAACAACCTTTTCTCTGCTTAAATTATTGATATACTCTATTTTATCTTCAATTAAGTCTGCTCTATTAAAACGTAATTCATTTAATGCATAAGTAGAAGCTGCTGAATTAATGTTTTTTTGAGAAAAAATTAGAGACTTTTGATATTGTTTTTTGACCATTTCAAATTCCTGAGCAGTTATTCCTTCAGCAAAAATCTTCTGCAATTCTCTGTCAAAAGCCTGCTGTGCCTGATCAACCAAGTTCTCATTAGTAGGAATAAAATAAATCAAAGCAAAAGATTTGACCCGCAGTGGAGACATAAAAGCACCACTATCTAAGATGATTCCAGCTTCTTTTTGCAAATTTTCTTTTAAACGGGAACTCTGATTATTCGCCAGAATATCAAGAAAAATTTCCAGAGCAGCTATTTCAAGATTATCAGCCGCTGGAATCCTATAAAGCTGCAGAGCATACGGAATATTTGTATTTAAACGAACCCTATAAGTTTTTTCCTGATTCTGTTCAGGCAGCTCAAAATCTTTGCGCGGAATATTTTCTGATTGATACTCTCCATAATATTCTTGAGCCATTCTTTTTACTGCTTCAGCTTCTACATCACCACTGACTACAATTAAAGCATTATTTGGAGAATAATAACGCTGATAATATTTTTTTAATTCTGCTGTAGAAATACTGTTAAGATCTTCCATCCAACCAATAACATTATGTTCTAGATAACTATCTTTGAAAGCATGGGCTTTAATTTTTTCAAAACCTCTGGAAAAAATATTATTTTCCGTCCGCATTCTTCTTTCCTGTTTAATAACTTCTCGCTCTCTATTAATTTCCTGCTCATTAAATCTTAGATTCTGCATTCTATCTGACTCTAAAGCCATTACCAGTTCCAGGGCCGAAGATGGTACTTCATGGTAATAATAAGTGTAATCGTAACTTGTAGCAGCATTAAGCTGGCCGCCAACTGAAGAAATTAAATCATCAATCTCACCTTCAGGAACATTTTTTGTACCTAAAAACATCAGGTGTTCTAAAAAATGAGAAATTCCAGTCTGATCCTCTTTTTCATCAATTGAACCCACATTATAGTAGATTGAATATCGAAGTAAAGGAATTGAATGATCCGGGAAAACCATAACCTGTAGTCCATTGTCTAATTTAAAACTCTGATACTCTGGCTGCTCAAATTTAATTTCTTCTGCTGCAGCTGTTAAAGTAAAAAATAAAGTTAGTGATAAAATACACATAAAAAAGAAAAATAATTTTATTTTTTGAATAAAGACGTTCTGTCTTAATTTTTCCACTTCTAATTGCCTCCTCTATTTAATTTTATAATTTTTTTGATCTGCTGGATAAATAAGATTTAAAATATTCAGTTCACAATTTCTTTTATTTGTCTTCAAGTACATGTTCCAGACCCTGACCGAAAAGACACATTACATGGTCATCATCAAGCGAATAATAGACTGAGCGCCCTTCTTTACGGTACTTAACCAGTTTGTTATTTCTTAAAACTCTGAGCTGATGCGAAATGGCAGAAGAACTCATATTCAGTAATTCCGAAAGATCACAAACACATAATTCCCTTTCTTTGAGAGCATAAAGTATTTTAATTCTAGTTGGATCTCCCATTGTCTTAAATAATTCTGCCAGATCATAAACTACATCATCAGCCAGCGTTTTTTTCTTCATCACCTTTACTACCTGATTATCTGGATTAAAAACCTCACAAATATCACACATTGCCTTTTCTTTTAATTGTGCTGCCATCTTAATCCACTCCATTTTTTAATAATAAAATCTCTAGTTAATAATTTTAAACAAATAGTCAGTTTAGATATTATCTGTTTGTAAAATCCTCATAACATTAAATACAGCCATTAAGGCAACTCCAACATCGGCAAATACTGCTGCCCACATTGAGGCCATTCCCAAAATACTCAATATCATCACAACTGCTTTAATTGAAAGAGCCATAATAATATTCTGCCAGACCAGTTTTTTAGTTTTAGCAGCAATATTTAAGGCAGTAACTATTTTAGAAGGTTCATCAGTCATCAGCACTACATCAGCAGCTTCAACTGCAGCATCTGACCCAAGTCCACCCATTGCGATTCCCAGATCAGAACGGGCAAGTACTGGAGCATCATTAATTCCATCACCAACAAAGGCCAGTTTTTTTGAATTACTTAATAGTTCTTCCACTTTTTTTACCTTCTGATCAGGAAGTAATTCTGCATAAAAATTATCAAGACCGAGTTTAGAAGCAACATCAGCTGCTGTCAACTTATTATCTCCGGTCAGCATTGCTAAATTTTTAATCCCCATCTTTTTTAGACTTAAAATTGCTTCTACAGCATCTTTTTTAAGCTGATCAGAAATTATAATTGAAGCCAAAAATTCACCATTCTGAGCCAGATATACAGCTGTCCCCGAATTTTTAGATTTTTGGAAGTTAATATTATTCTTCTGCATAAGTCTTTCATTTCCTGCTAAAATTTGATTATTACCCAGTACAGCCTTAATACCAGCTCCCGAGATCTCCTGATAATCACTGTCTGCAGAATGTTTTTTATAATCTCCAGCTGCCTCAACAATTGACTGGGCTATAGGATGATTAGAAAATTGTTCTGCTTCTGCAGCAATATTTAAAATTTCTTCCCGGCTGTGATCACTGTAAATATTTACTTCGGTTACTTTAAAATCACCTTCTGTTAGAGTTCCGGTCTTATCAAAAATAATGCTGTCCAGTTCATTTAGAGCTTCCAGATAATTTCCACCTTTAACTAAAATACCATTTTTTGATGCCAGACCGATACCACCAAAAAAACCAAGCGGTATAGAAACAACCAGAGCACAGGGACAGGAAACGACCAAAAAGACTAAGGCTCTATAAAACCAGGGACTGAATGCTGCTCCGGTAAATAGAGGCGGCAAAATCGCAACTAAAGCTGCTGACAGAACCACAAACGGGGTGTAATAGCGAGCAAATTTGGTAATAAACTGCTCAGTAGGTGCTTTTTTGGAACTGGCATTTTCCACCAGTTCTAATATTTTTTTAACAGTCGAATCTTTATATTCTTTAGTTACTTTAACAGTTATTAATTTATTTAAATTGATCATCCCACTTAAGACCTGATCACCTTCTGCTACATCTTTAGGCAGGGATTCTCCAGTTAGTGCTGAAGTCTCAAGTGCTGTCTCTCCACTTACTATTTTGCCATCAACAGGAATTTTTTCTCCTGCCTTAACAGCAATTAAATCATCAACATTTAATTGCTCTGGCTCAACTTTAATAATTTCTTCATCTTTAACCAAATTAGCATATTCAGCCTGAATATCCATCAAATCCTTAATTGAACGGCGGGAATTATTGACTGCTCTTTCCTGAAATAATTCTCCTACCATATAAAAAAGCATTACTGCAACTGCTTCCGGATATTCGCGAATTCCAAAGGCCCCGATGGTTGCTATGACCATTAAGAAATTTTCATCAAAAATCTGACCACGGCCAATATTTAAAACCGCAGATTTAAGAACAGGATAGCCGATTAAAAAGTAGGCTGTTATGTAAGCCGGTAGAGCCAGAGTATTAAAAACAGTATTTGCAAAAATATTTAAATGAGAAAAACTAAGTGCAAAGGCAAAAAACAGAGCCCCAATAAAAATATTTTTCTTTTCCCAGAGATAAGATTTAAGAGAAGAGTTATTATCATTTTTTTTGTTTTGATTATTACTTTTATCTTTAACTTTTACTCCAGGTTCAATCCTATCTGAAATATTCTGTAATTCGTCTTTAATTTTTTCCAGTCTTGATTCTTCTGCTGCAACTTTAAGAGTGGAAGTTGCAAAGTTAAGTTCTACATTTTCCATACCCTCAAGATTTTTTACCTGATTCTCAATTTTTAAGGCACAGTTTGAGCAGTTTAATCCTTCCAGTTCAAATTCTTTTTGATTCTTTTCTTTTTTTTCCAGTGTGTTCTGCATTTTTACCACCTCAACTTTATATTTATTATATATGAACAATTATTCAAGTGTTTGTTGAATTTATTATAAAATATATTTTTATCACTGTCAAGGCAGTAATTTTAAAAACTTGATTATATATTTTAATAAATATAAAAACTCCCCATTACAAAATAAAAATTTGTAATGAGGAGTAATAGCCATTGTCTATTCATTTTTAGCGGTTAATATAATCTAAAGGATTCTCAGGCCTCCCATTGACCTGTACTTCAAAGTGTAAATGTGGTCCAGTTGAATTACCAGTATTACCGGAACGAGAAATCACTTCTCCTTTACCCACTGATTCGCCTTCTCTAACTAAAAGCTTGGAGTTATGAGCATAAAGGGTTCTCAGTCCCCTTTGATGTTCAATAATTACCACATAACCGTAACCAGTAGCCCAGCCGCTGTAAACCACTCGCCCAGAACTAACTGCTCTAATTGGACTACCCATTGGAGCTGCAAAATCAATTCCTTCATGCATTCTGCCCCAGCGTGGTCCATAATAAGAGGTGATACGGGTATTAATGGGGTACATAAATTTCTGATCCAGCCGATCCTGATAACTGAATTCCGGTTTTGCCCCTCTTAAAATTAATTTCTGATCAATTTTAAGCGAAGCTGCATCTTCTATATTATTATCTTTCATAATAGTTTCTGCTTTTAGATCAAACTTCCGGGCAATACTGACCACACTTTCGCCAGGTGAGACCCGATAAATAATTCCTTTAACCGGTAAAATCTTAAATTTCTGACCGGGTTTAATACTATTCATATTACTAATATTATTAGCACCAATTAGAGAATCAATATTCAGGTCATGTTTATCTGCTATATCCCAGAGTGTTTCTCCTTTTTTTACCTTATGTACTTTAACCTGATCTATTAATTGTGGTTCAGGTTTTCTTTTAAAAACTGTTTTCTGATTATCGGAATTATTATTTTCTTCTCTTTGAGTTTTAAAATTAGAATTATTATCTCTATTTAAATTAAAATTGTTATCAATCTTTTTTCTATCGGTATCTATAGCCTGCAGACTGCTGGCCTGCTCTGAAGCTGAATTCTTATTTTCTTCTTTTAGAGCAAGCTGTTCTGAAATTTGATTATTATTTTGCTCAGCTGAATTATTTACCTTATTCTCACTAATATTTGTATTAATATTTCTGATTTCCTGGATTCGATGACTACTCTGTTCAATTTCTCTCTGCTGATTATTGGGGGTTCCAATTCGCCCACCTACATTCATGGAATTACTGTAGGCAGAAAAGGTAAGTAAAATAAATATGATAAAAAAACCGGTTAAACGTTCTCGTCTTCTCAATTTTTCTCCACCTTTTTGAGTTATGATTAGTTTTCTGCTGTTATAATGAAAATTGTTATCTACTTTACTATTATAACAGAATTCAGCAGCTATTTAAAGAGTTTGAGATTAAAAATAAATTAAATATTCACTTTAGCTAATATTATCCCGAAACACATCTACAACAAACGGTGAGAACTGTTTGCCGCGATTATTAATTATTCTCTTAACTGCTTCTTCCTTTCTAAGAGCTTTTCTGTATGAGCGATCAGAAGTCATGGCATCCCAGGCATCAGCAACAGAAACAATCTGAGAAATAAGTGGGATTTCTTCTCCTGCTAAACCGGCAGGGTAGCCGCTGCCGTCCCAGTGTTCATGGTGATGGAGTATATATTTTGCAATATTTTTTAATTCAGCTGAATCTTTCAAAGTTTTATAAGCAAGTTCGGGATGTTTTTTTATCTCAGAAAACTCTTTTGTAGTTAAAGGCCCCTTTTTATTTAATATTGAAGCCGGGATTAGAGTCTTACCAAAATCATGCAAAATTCCTGTCCAGTAAGTTTTTTTGATCTCTTCTCTATTTAAACCCATTCTTTTTGCAAGCTTTCTGCTCAACTTCGCTACTTTTTGGTTATGCCCTGCTGTATATTGATCATGGAGACCAAGCAGGTTAGTTAAAGACAAAATAATTTCCTCTTTAAATTTTTCCTCCAGCCTCTGATAACGTTTTGTGGTTAAATAGGAGGAGGCAATCTTTTCTAAAATTGAAACCATTTTTATTGACCGGGCACTGAAAATTTTAGAACTTTCTGTTCCCAGGTATAAAACCACCGCCCCCAGAAAATCATTATTAACTTTTAAATTTATAGTAAGCTTTTTATTTTCTTTTTGAGATTTAAAAATAATATCGGTAGAATATTTCTGCCCTGATTTCTCATAAAATTTTTCTCCATTTATAAAAATATCGTCTTTTCTATATACTTTTTCTAAAAAATAAGCAGACTCTTCCTTATTTATAACTATCTTCCCATAGTCAGCTTCCGGAATTAAATTAAATGATTTGTCCAAAATTAAATATAAAAAATCAATTTCATTTTTTGCCTGATTTATTTCCTCAATAATTTCAATTATACTCTCGAAATTTAAGTTTAGTTCAGCCAGTTTTAAACAGGAATTCCTTAATTTCCAGTCCTGTTCTTCTATTATTCTTTTTGGTCCAGCAGTATAATTATTCTTCATCTTGTCCCCTTTCTGAATAAATGGATTAAATATATCCTGGTTCAAAAATAATTATACCATATTTTTACATTAAATTGTAATATTTTTCAATTTAATTTTTTTAAAGGAATTTAAAGATTTAAATAGAAATTATAGTTAGAAGATAATAATTATTAATTTGGAAAGGATGATAAAATGTCTGACTTAAAATTATACTATTTTCCTACCTGTCCTTACTGCAAAAAAGTCTTAAAAGTTATTGAAAATAATGACTTAGATGAAATTGAATTAAAAAATATTAATCAAGATCAGGAAGCCGAAGCAGAGTTGATTGAAGTGGGAGGTAAAAGACAGGTACCCTGTTTATTTATCGATGGTGAGCCTTTATATGAGTCTGATGATATTGTTGACTGGCTGAAAAGCAATCTGGTTCAAGATTAATTTGATAAAGTTTGATTTTAATAAAAGCCGCTCTTAAGAGCGGCTTTATATTTTTTAAAGATATAATTTTTTAATTAAAGATACTAATAGCTTAATCTTTTTCTAATACTTCAATGTGTCCATCATTATAACCAACAACCACTATTTCTGCCATTTCCGCAAAGATCCCATTTTCTACTACCCCTGGTAATTTATTTAACTCCACAGTTAGTTTTACAGGATTTTTAATTTTTCCAAAGTCACAATCTAAAATATAATTACCATTGTCAGTTACAAAAATTTCTCCATCTTCTTTTCTGATTTCTGAGCTGCAGCTGAATTTTTCAATCATGCGCTGGGTATACTGCCAGCTAAAAGGTGTTATTTCTATCGGTAAAGGAAATGCCCCTAAATGCTTAACTAACTTTGATTCATCAACAACAATAACTAATTTATCTGTGGCTGAGGCAACTATTTTTTCTCTTAATAAAGCACCCCCACCACCCTTGATTAAGTTGAAATCCGGATCCACCTCATCTGCACCATCAATTGTTAAATCAAGTGATTTAACATCAGCTAACTCCACTAATTCAATTCCTTCTTCAGCAGCCAGTTCTGCAGTTTCTTTAGAAGTTGGAACCGCCTTTACTTTCAACCCATTTCTAACCATTTCTCCTACTTTTTTGATAGCATAATAGGCAGTAGAACCAGTACCCAGACCAATTATCATTCCAGCTTCAATATATTCTGCTGCTTTTTCACCTGTTAATTTTTTTGCTTTCATCAGTCATCTCTCCCTTAATATATTATTTTTTATAAATTCCAACTTTAAATCTCATTCATTTGCATTAAATATTTTGATAAATTATTACTCTTTAAATAGATAAAGTACTAAAATTAACTTCAAATAAAATCTTATCAAAAGTAAAATATATAATCAACTTTTCCAGGTTGTTTTACATTATTATCCATTTGCTAAAAAGAGTTTATTATGTTATTATTGATTTAATGAAAATAAGTTTATAAGGACATAATAACCGGGAGGTATTGACACTGGATACTAGAACTCATAAAATGTTGGCTTATAAAATCCATGATCATTTTGCAAAAAATGGTGTCTGGCTTTCCAAAATGGCGTTAGCCTGGGGAAGTATGAAACCGGATTTTATTGAAGGAAAAATAAGTCACTTTAAAGATGAAACTATAGAAGACTTTTATCAACAATTTGATAAATTAAAGGAAATGGACCCAGACCAAACCCCTTATCGTTTCGCTGTTATGCTGGGAGAACTATTTCATTATATTGCAGATTATTTCTGCAGAGCTCATAATGATCCTGAACTTAATCCAGGAACACTGTGGGAAAAAACAGTTCACATTTTTCATGAATGGCAATTAAATCAACATGCCAAAAATTTACATCCAGATTTTTTTAAAAAAGAACTTGAAGAAAAATTTGTTTATAAAAATGATCTGGAGACTTTTATTGAAAAAGAACACGCAGCATTTTTAGATAGAGATTATAGTTTTGAAAATGATCTCGCTTCAGCTTTTAGAATTTCTGTTTTAATGACAAATAAGCTGATTTATGAGATGCAGTTAGAAGAAAACTATGCTTTTGCCCATGTTTTTAATTTAAGGCATCGTCTGCTCTATCAGAATGCATAAATTAAATTTAATAGTAAAATTATAAAGAGGAGCTCAGTTTTTAACTGGCTCCTCTTTTTGCTGCTTATTTAGTAAAATATTTACTTTGAATCATCATCTTCTACCTCTTCAGCTTCTACATCAATAAAATCATCTTGATAATCATCTTTCTCTTTTCTGCTGTTACGACGCTGATTAAACTGATTTCCATAATGGACTTCAACTTTATTTTCTTTAACATATTTGAGGAAATATTTTTTAACCAGAGCTCCAATTAAGTCTCTGGAGCCCGGTAAAATAAGTAAAAATCCCGTGATGTCAGTTAAAAAGCCCGGAGTCAAAAGAGTTACTCCCCCAATTAAAATAAGCAAAGCACTAATTAAATCATCAGTCGGCATTTTTCCAGCATTTAAAGTAGAACGAATGTTATTAACAACCTGATAACCCTGTCTTTTGGCAATACTGACTCCAGCAGCTCCGGTAAAAACAATGATCATTATAGTTGTGAATACTCCGATAACTTGACTGACCTCCAGCAAAAAATACAGCTCAATTAGCGGCACTAAAATAAATATTAACAATAATTTATAAAACATAATTACCTTCCTTAATTAAATTGCAAATTTATTATATATCTAATTTTCCTGGTAGTTAACATGACCTAAAAGTTCTAAATCATTGATTAAAAGTCTAAATCTGCAGCCCAGGTATTTAGCTGCTTCCTTACAAATTTCCATTCTGTGTAAATAAATTTCGAAATAATCCATTACCTGACTGATTGAGGAATCATAATCTATACTCAAAGTTATGGTTTCCTCTTCTGCATCCACAGAAATCTCCGAATCTCTAATTGCCAGATTAACCCGATCATGAATAAAAGTAGAATCTTTTTTATTAACTCTGGTTCGATGAGCATCACTTTTATCAGCCAGAATCAAAGCAGCAGTTATTGGACTTACTGCCTGACCAATTTCTACATCATGATTGGCAATTGCAGTAGTAATTTTAGTTATATCCTCCAGAGGTACATCCATTCTTCTGAGTTCTGTATATACTATATTGGCACCAGAAATACCGTGATGTTTACGATTAAACATATTACCAATATCATGTAAATAACCGGTAATAGCACCAAGTTCGACTATTTTTTTATCAAAGCCTAACTCCCTTAAAATTCTCGCTGTAGTTTTCGAAACAAAATTAACATGTCTAAAACCATGTTCTGTATATCCTTTTTCCGAAAGATAATGATTTGCTTCTTTGATCATATGCTGAAAGTCAGAGTCAGCTTTAATTTCTTTTAATGTCAACATTATATTACCTCCCCTATTTATTTTTCAGTAATTTTATAGGTATTAACATATATTATCTAACATTCAGGGAGGCAATGCAAGTTAAAGAGATTACAATTTGATTAAAAATTATCTCCATCCAGCATATTTCCAATCTGACCTAAGACAGAGCCTTCCCCTTTTTGATTTCCTGAAAGCCGGGGAGCACTCTTGATAATTCTATCGGCAAGTCTGGAAAATGGTAGACTCTGCAGATAAACTGTGCCAGTACCTTCGAGTGTGGCCAGAAATAATCCTTCACCACCAAAAAGCATTGATTTTAACTCACCTGCTCTTTCAATATTGTAATCAATCCCTGCGGTAAATCCAACCAGACAGCCGGTATCAACCTTAAGTTTTTCATTGTTCAACTCTTTTTTAACTACAGTTCCCCCTGCATGAACAAAGGCTCTACCATCTCCACTCAGTTTCTGGAGGATAAATCCTTCACCACCAAATAAGCCGCTGCCGAAACGCTTATTAAAAGTTATGTCAACTTTTGTACCCAGAGCAGCACATAAGAACGCATCTTTTTGACAGGTAAATTGATTTTGAGGCAGTTTTGATAGTTCTAAAGCAATTATTTTACCTGGATAAGGAGCAGCAAAAGCAATTTTCTTTTTATCATAATCCCTATTTGTAAAATGAGTCATAAATATTGATTCACCGGTGATTGCTCTTTTTCCAGCTCCAAATATTTTACCTAAAATAGATTTATCTACTTCAGTTCCATCTCCCATTTTAGCCTCGAAAGATATCCCATTATCCATCCAGTTCATCGTTCCCGCTTCCGCAATGACTGTTTCCTCGGGATCCAATTCCACCTCTACTACCTGCATATCATCACCAATAATTTCATAATCAATTTCATGGCTTAACATTTATATCTCCTCTTTTCTCTTATTGGACTAAATCAGAAATTTCAGCTGGGGTAATTAAACGATCATCATAAGATATTATCAGCTCATCTTCGGTGAATTCTACTTCATCAACTATTCCTGTATAAGCAATAATTCTATCTATTAACTCATCAGCCTCACATTCCAATTCATTCAGACTAATTCTATACTCAACCGTATATTTCCTGTTGTGTTCACTTTTTTCTTTTAAAACCTTTTCTAATTCATCTTCATTTATTTGCTGACTGCCGCAGTTAGCATGAGAACCATTAGTTCCATGAGAACCACAGCCGCATTTTCCACAATTTTTAGACATTATTTACCTCCTTAACTTAATTTTAGATTTTATATTTACTGTAATTTATTATTATAAAGAATTTTCTCTTCAAATTCTGAAAATATTTTTATTCTCTGTTATAATAATATATGAGATTTTAAAGGATTTCAATCAATTTTATTGAATTGTAATCAATAAGTATTATATTTTTTATGACCTGGGAGTGACAGTTATGGATTTGAATGGTCTAGCACCAATCAGAAAATTAGATATAGGAATGCTGAGACAGGCTTTAAATAATGACAATATTAGTACTGATGAAAGTCAGGCCAAAAGTCAAAGCGCTGAACTTTTGCCGGAAATTTTTCGGCTCCTGGCCTCTTTAGAAGATGATAGTCAAAAAATGCTTTTAGATAGCTGGGCCAAAATGGAAATGCCTCTAAATGAAAAAACTGTGGCAAATCTACTGCAGTACCTGGGCAATAATCCTGCCTCAACTGCTGAAGATAAAATGGCTGTGATAAAAGCTTTCGCTTTCCTGGAAAGTAATGGTCTTCCCTTTTCGGAAAAACTGGTAGATGCACTGCGCTCTATCTTTAATAATAATGGTAATTTAAGTTCCACTTTAGAACAATTTATGACTTCTAATAATTCTTTATCTCAGGATCAGCTTAACAATCTTCTCTCACAGCTTAATCTTGGGGAACTTAAAAATTCTTTAGTAAATATTGATAACTTCAGCCAGCAGTCACAGGGAGCAGCCAATCAGGAAGCTGCTGCTTCTACAGCCAACCTTAATCCCGAAATAACAAATCCGGTGTCTTCCAATAATACTGCTGCAAATCAACCTGCAGCTGAGTTATCTTCTCAATCAGGAACAGCTCCAGCTGAAAGTAATAATCTAAATTCACAAATTTTAAATAATTATCCTCATTTAGACCAGGAAACAAAAAATTTAATCTTAAATAATTTAAACAGCCTCAGCCAGAATTTTGATCAAAATACAGTTAAGGTTTTAAATAATTTTTTAGCTCAAAATAATATTGAGGGAAGTGCTCAAAAAATTGCTCTCTTAAAAGCATTTGCTTTTTTAGAAAATAATCAGCTTCCTTTAACTGAAAGTCTGATTAAAGAAACAGCCGCTCGCTTTGAACAAAATATCAGTCAATTTTCGGAAAGCTTAAATAATAAAACTCAGGTTCTGGCTAATTTAAGTAATGGAAATTCTCAACTGATTGGCCAGAAGGAAGCAGCAGTTAATTTAAATGCTTCTGCTCAGCAAATTGCCGAATCATTAGCTGCTCACAGTAAAATCTCTGATCAGATTCTTTCACTTTTTAATAAAATAGGTGGAGAAAATGAAGAAAAAATGGCAGATAATTTTTTAGGACAAAAATTAGTTAACTTACAGCAGCAGAGTCAAAACACTCCCCTGATGCTGGCTTTAGAAATCCCGGTAAGGCTGCCAGATAATAAACTCTCTTCTCTGCTTTTAAAAGTGGAAAAAGAAGAAGACGGTGGTGCTGAAAACCAGGCAAACAAAAATGGCTATAATATTTCTTTTATCTTAGAATTTGAAAATATTGGTCCTGTACAGACTAAAGTTAATGTCAACCAAAAAAATATTAGCACTACTTTTTTTACAGAAAATGCTAAAACAGCCAACTTAATTGAAAGTAATTTTGGCCGGCTTCAGTCTGCTCTGCAGGGTGAGGGATTTAATATAAATAGTGTTCGAATAAAAAACTTTGATAATTTAGAAGAAGAAAAATCTCAGTTTTTCAATAAAATTATTTTAAGTGAGTTAAATGACTTAGGTGAGGATGGAAAATATAGGCATATTGATATTAAAATATAAAAAAATGAAACCCCAGTTTATCCAGGAAATGAGGTAATTAAGATGGCAGTTGATAAAAATAAAGATAATCCTAAAACTAAAAAAACCGTTGCTTTAAAATATAATCAAAATACTGATCAGGCTCCAAAAATTATTGCCAGCGGCAGAGGAAGTATTGCTGAACAAATATTAAAAAAAGCCAGAGAAGAAAACATCCCTATTAAAGAAGATAAGGATGTTGTCCAGGTTCTGGCCGAACTTAATATTGGTGATGAAATACCGGAAGAACTATATACAGTTATTGCAGAAATACTTTCGTTTTTCTATGACTTAGAAGATCTTCAGAGTTGAGAATTGTTGGCTTTAACATTAAGGGTTTTTTTAATTTCTAGAATTACTGCCGGACAGTTTTCCACACAGGTATTACAGCTTTAGATACTAACACCTTGTTACTTTAGAGCGATATCGGCCTGGTACCACTTAATAAACTCTTCTACAAACTCTTCTGGCAGCAGTTCCAGGTGAATTATTAATTCATCTTCTGCAGTATCAGTATCATATTCTATAATAAATTTTCGTCCTGCCAGCTCATATAAATCATCATCAATATCCTCTAACTTGCGATAATGAGGGATTTCCACATCTTCTCCCCGTAAAGATCTAAATATTACCCTTTCAATATCTTTTCGATTAACAACTCTGGTTTTTAAATGATCATCACCCTTAAGAACAATAGTTCGATTGGTTAAAACTATTTCTTTATTCCAGACGTTATAAGTGCTAATTATTATTGGAAGGGTATCAAAAGTAAATAAAAGCACCCCGGAAAGATACACTAAATAAATTAATAATTCTTGATAAAAGCCAATTCCCGGATAAAAAAACTGAAGTAAAATACCAGCCATAAAAATTCCAATTGGTGTATATAATTTTTCTAAAAATTTATATTTATTATATTGATAAATTTCTTCCATAATTCCTACCCCCATTTAACTGAAAATTATAGTCCTATAATCACTGTTATATATATTATTCTACTGTTATATATATATTATTCTATAGAAAAAAAAATTATCCTGCCTAAAGTAAAAAAGCTCCCTCAGGAGCCTTAAATACACTACTTAATCGAAAATCCAACATCAAATTCTCCTAAATCAGTATTAAACTTAACCATTAAGACTTTATCAGACTCAGACGAAATATTTATATCTTTGCCTGTGACAATTTGGGGTGGAGCAATATCACAAATTAAGTCCTGTTCAGCCAATCCTGTTGTAGCTTTGCCGCTAATAATGTTACCAAGTTCACCCATAGCAGAAGTAACAAATTTATCAAGTTCCTTCATTTCCATTCCTGACATCGCTTCGACTACCTTTAAAGCCATATCTTTTGAAAAACTATAGACAATAGAACCTTTTATATCTCCTGTCATCCCAATAATTACATTTGCTTCTTTATCAGTTACCAGATCCTCCTGAATTGAAACTTTCCCTTTTTCTGGTTTAACTGAAAGCATAGTTTGAAAAACTGAATCGGTTGCTGCAATTATTGGATTTAAGTTTTTTACATCCATTACTTTGTTTCCTCCTCTTTTTCTAGTACAGAATTTATATGTTCCCCTATATCCTGATCGGTTGAAGCGACATGATTGATTAACCAGGTTAGCAGGCGACCACTGAATTCCATCACAAAATCTTCATCAAATTTATTTTCCCGGTATTCCTGCTGGAATTCTGCGACTTCTGCCTTAAAATCCTCATGAATCTGATGATGGTTTTTAAAGTCAGGATAATTATATTTTTTCTGCAGTGCTTCCTCAGCATCAAAATGGGTTGCAACATATTCCCCCATAAAGTTTAATGTTTTTTCCACCTCTTTTTTCTTCTCAGATTCTTCTTTATCACTTCTTACTGTCTGTATAAAGTCACCCAGACGCTTAAAAAGTTCCTGATGCTGCTCGTCAACCAGTTTTACTCCAATTTTATACTCGTCTCTCCAGATCATTTTTTCACTCCTCCATCAATTATGTAAAACTAAAGTCTATAATATAAATATTCTTTATAACAATAATTATTCCTGCTTTTAATTTGATGATCTTCAATTCGGAATATTTTTGATATAAAATTTATTCTGGTAATCGAGTAGGAGGGAAATAATTAGTTTATTCCCCGTCCTCTCACACCACCACAGCTTACCGATCGGTACTGGGCGGTTCATTAAGAATTAATTAC
>NZ_SNWX01000030.1 GCF_004362045.1 Halanaerobium saccharolyticum
TAATTAATTCTTAATGAACCGCCCAGTACCGAACGGTACGCTGTGGTGGTGTGAGAGGACGGGGAATAAACTAATTATTTCCCTCCTACTCGATTTAATATGAGGAGGTTTACTGATGGCAAAAAAGGGGATGTCGAAGTTAGGAAAAGAGGAACAAAAACTTGCTCTTAAATTATTGACTCCAACCTTAATTGTTTTATTGGTAATTGCTGTTTATCCATTAGGGCAGGTTTTTTATACCAGTTTTACCAATCGGACTTTTGCAGGTACAGGAACAACAGAATTTATAGGTTTAGAAAATTATCAAAAATTACTGTCTTTTTCTATTGAAGAATTACCACCAGTAATAGATGAAGAAACAGGTAAGATTAAAGTTGATGAAGAAACGGGTGAGCAGATTTTCAAAACTCCTATACAGGTATTACCAAGACAGCCAGAACTGCATCGACCCGTATATATATTTAGTTTTTTTGGCAATAAGTATGTGATTGGAGCTGTTACTCCAGATTTTATCAGTGCTGTTTTTAATACAATAATTTTTACTATTTTTTCAGTTTTAATAGAAACATTATTGGGTCTGGGAGTAGCTTTAGTAGTAAATAGTGAGTTTAAGGGAAGAGGAATGATGAGAGCAGTTATGCTTGTTCCCTGGGCTGTAATAACTGTAGTTTCAGCTAAAATGTGGCAGTGGATGTTCCAGCCAACAAGAGCTGGATTGTTTAATATGCTGCTGGACAAATTTGGTATAGGATCCGGTAATTTTTCTTTCCTGACCAATCCCAGCCTCCAGATGCCTGCTATTATTGCTGTTGATGTCTGGAAAACAACTCCATTTATGGCATTACTCCTCCTGGCGGGTTTACAGCTGATTCCGCAGGAATTATATGAAGCCGCAGAAGTTGATGGAGCAAGTAAAGTGCGTCAATTCTTTACTATCACATTACCACTATTAAAGCCCTCTGTTGCAGTGGCTTTGATTTTTAGAACTTTAGATTCATTGAGAGTTTTTGATGTATTTCAGGTATTATTAGCTCAAAAACGCTACTCAATGGCCAGTTTTAATTATTTTCAGCTTATTTCTGCCAGACAGATGGGAATGGCTTCAGCTATCGGAGTTATTATTTTCATCTTAATATTCTTTTTTGCCTTAGCTTACATGAAAGCACTGGGAGTTGATACAGAATGAGTAGAACTCAAAAGAAAGTACTTAAAAAAATATTGTTTTATTTTGTGCTGGGAATAATAATTGTTTACTTATTATTTCCATTTTACTGGGCTGTAAACTCGTCTTTAAAATCTCAGGCTCAGCTTTCAATGACACCAGCTACTTTAATACCTAGAGATCCTGATACTGGTGAAATATCAATTTTTACCCGTAATTATTTTGCAATTTTTAAAAATGGACAGTTTTTACGTGGTTTAGTAAACAGTTCTATTGTTGCAACCTCAACAACTATCTTATCATTAATAGTAGGTTCTTTTGCAGCTTTTTCTTTAGGAAAATTACGATTTAAGGGTAAAGAACCAGCTTTATATGTGATTTTAGCAATGACGATGTTTCCTCAGGTGACTGTATTATCTGGTTTATATGCAGTAATTAATGCTCTTAATTTAAGTGCTCGTTTTAGTATGATCTTTACTTATATGCTGTTTACTCTACCTTTTACCACCTGGGTTTTAACATCATTTTTTAGAGATCTGCCCAAGGAAATTATGCAGTCAGCTCAGGTGGATGGAGCAACTCCATTTCAGACTTTTCATATGATCTTATTACCATTAACTGCTCCTGCTTTAGTTACCACCGGTCTTTTAGCATTTATTCAGGCCTGGAATGAGTATCTATTTGCGCTCACATTTACATCTATTGATCCAAGTGCCAGGACAGTTCCAGTTGCTATCCAGTATTTCTCGGGGGAATTTGCCCGGCAGGAGCCATTTGGAGAAATTATGGCTGCTGCAGTTGTTGTTACAATTCCAATTGTAGTTTTAGTATTAATTTTCCAGAAACGTATTGTTGCTGGTTTAACCGCAGGTGCTGTTAAAGGTTAAAATGATAGACTGGACTGAAAGTTATTTTAAGATATTTGTTTTAAGAAATATATATCTGGCTGATTAGAAATTAGAGAAAATAAGGCCATCCGGGTTATGAGTTTTCTGTAACTGGATGGCCTGCTCTATTTTTTGTTATCTTAATAGAAAATGTCTCAACTTTAAATGGCTGGATGTACTTGAATAAAAGTTTATATATACAGGAGGTATTAAATTGAACTACGAAGATTTTTTCAGCATTAAAGATGACTGGAATTTACAAATTGAAGGTTTAAAAGAAGAACAATTTGTTCATTATGGGAGTAATTTATTATGTGGTAATGGCTATTTAGGCTATCGAGGAACTCTAGATGAATGGGATAAGGAACAGTATCAGGCCTGTGTAATAACAGATACATATGATCTTGCAGATGGGAAATGGAAAGAACTATCTAATTCACCCAATGCACTAACAACAGAGTTAAGAGTGGATGGTCAAAAATTTGGAGATTACCCAGAACAGGATCAGATGATTACTGAGTTAAATTTTAATTATAAATATGGTATTTTCAGGAGAAAATCTAAATCGAAAACAGTTAATGATCTTGAAATTGTTTCAGAAAGATTTGCTTCCTATGACAATTTACATCTGATAGCAAATAATTATCAAATAAGTAAAATTAAGAAGAAAAAAATAGAATTAAAGCTTGGAATAAATGGCGATGTCTGGGATTTAAATGGACCTCATCTTGAAAACTTTAAAGGTGAATACGATTCCCAAAAAAACATTTTATATTTAAAGGCTAACACAGTAGAGAGTAAAATACCTCTAGTAACAGCTCTTTCTTTTAAGCTTATAAAAGGTAAAATAAAGAATTTAAAAGTTGAAAATGAAAAAAAATCAATTTATTTATTGTTGAATATTGAAGCAGAAGCAGAAAAAATAGAGCTGGAAAGAAATATGATAGTTTATTCCGGAAATGATCGAGAGAATCCACTGAGTTCTGCAATAAAGGATGCTGAGTTAACTCTGGAATTGGGCTATCAAAAACTAAAAGAAAAACATCAGGCAGTCTGGGATGAAAAATGGAAACTAATGGATATTGAAATTAAAGGGAATCTTCTGGATCAGCTGGCCGTTAGATTCAATCTTTATCATAACATTATTGCTGCACCTGCCCACAGTGAGCATTTGCCAATTGGAGCTCGAGGTCTATCCTGTCAGGCTTACCAGGGAGCTGCTTTCTGGGATCAAGAAATATTCAATTTACCAATGTTTTTGTTTACAGAAACAGAAACTGCAAAAAATATTTTAAAATATAGATATCATACTTTAAATGGGGCTAGAAAAAAAGCTAAAGATTTGGGCTATGAAGGAGCATTTTATGCCTGGATATCAGGTAAAAGTGGAAAAGAATTGTGCCCCTCTTTTTTCTTTAAAGATGTAATCAGCGGTCGTAAAATTAGAAATCATTTTAATGACTGGCAGATCCATGTGTCTCCGGATATCAGTTATGCAATCTGGAACTACTATCTGGCAAGCGGGGATCTTGATTTTGTAATTAATTATGGGGCGGAAATTTTATTTGAAGTTGCCCGCTTTTTACATTCCAGAATTCATTTTAATCAGTATAAAGATCAGTATGAGATTATTCGACTTTTAGGCCCAGATGAGTATCATGAAAATGTAGATAATAATGCTTTTACTAACTATCAGTCTCAATTTGCGCTAAAAAAAGCTATTTATTTCTATTATAAGATGGAAAATGAGTATCCAGAAAAACTGCAGCAGCTAATAGAAAAAATTCAACTTAGTGAGTCAGAAGTTACAGCCTGGCAGGAAATTTCCGAAAAGATCTATTTACCTCAGCCTGATCAAAATAATTTAATTGAACAATTTGATGACTATTTTGACTTAGAAGATACTACAGCCGAAGTATTAGAAAACCGATTAATTGATCAGGAAGAATACTGGGGCTGGCCAAATGGAGTTGCCGTTTTTACTCAGGTAATTAAACAGGCTGATATAATACAGCTATTTACCTTACATGATATATTTTCTGAGGAAGTACTGACTGCCAATTATGATTATTATGAACCACGAACTCAGCACGGTTCTTCTTTAAGCCCTTCTCAATATGCAGTTGTTGCTGCTAGACTGGGAAGAGCAGAAGAATGCTATGATTATTTTAAAAAATCGGCTTTTATTGATTTAATGAGTACTAATAAAGCTGTCAGTGGAGGTACTTTTATTGGAGGGATCCATACTGCAGCAGCCGGTGGAATCTGGCAGTTAATAGTTAATGGTTTTGCCGGTATGAAAATTGATAAAAGAGGACTCTCATTTAAACCAGTACTCTGTCAGGACTGGAAAGAAGTTAACTTTAATTTAAATTATCAGGATAAAAAATTTAAAGCAGTTTTAGGACAGAATAGTTTCAAATTAACAGCAGCTGTTGAAAACAATGAAATACTTAAATTTAGTGTTTTTGAAAAAGAATATACTCTTAAGCCTGGAAAAGAAGTTAAGATTAAATTTTAAAAATTAAAATTAATTATAAAAATTTGGAAGCTAATGTTTTTAAATAAAAATAAACTTGAATTCGGCAAGTAAAAATACCGAATGCAGTTATGATAGTCTTTAAACAGAAAATCTAGTTCAAATTTTTTTGAATAAAAAAATAGAATCTCCCTTAAGGTTTGTGGTAAAATGTTTTTAGCACAAAAACCATACCAAAACCAAAAAGGAGATTCTGATATGAGTTTACCACAAAACAACAATAAAATAAATAGTTTTAACAAATTGAATATTCCAGCTAAATTTGATAGTGATACTGTGTCCAGTTGTCCAGCTTTTTCTTATCTGGAAGCTGCTAAATCCTGTATAGATTTTAAATCTTTAATTTCAGATAATATTAGTTATCAAAAAGCAGCTAACGCAATCTATCAGCCTACTGATATCATTGATTTTATGGTTGATGCATCCATCCTAGGGTATTCCCGCTTTTCTCATTATGAAAATCTTAGAGAAGATGCAGGATATCTAAAAATCAAAGAATTTAATGTTCCCAGTGAAAAAGTATGTCGTGATCTTCTGAAAGCCATGCCAGAAGAAAGTGTAAATGAACTGAGAGAGCTCAATAAAAATCTTCTAGCAACAATTGCTAAAACACAGCCTGCTAAAGAAGTGATCCTCGATTTTGACGATACAGTCTGTACCGTTTTTGGTAATCAGGAAGGTTCCGCAAATGGATATAATCCAAGGTATAAAGGCAGACCTTCTTTTAAAGAAAAAGTGGGAATCATATCTAAAACTGATGAACTACTTAACCTGACACTGGAAGAAGGTACTCATCACAGCAACCATGAATTTCTTAGTTTCTTAGAATCCTGTATTGAGACTCTACCCAAAACCTGGTATCTAAAAAGAATCAGAGCAGATAGAGGTTTCTTTGATCAGAAAAACTTTAGATACTGTGAAGATAACGGCATCGAATATGTCATTAAAGCTAAAATGCAAAATGGTGTCAAAAAGATTATTGATTATGTCAATGAAAATCCTGATCAATATCCCTGGGTTAAAATCGATAACACATTTAGTGTTACAGAAATTAGAGTCCCGCTAAAAAGCTGGGATAGAGAGCGTAGATTTGTTTTAATCAAAAAATCATTACCAAAAAGCAACAAAAATGGTCAGCTTCTTTTTGAAGAGTTTACCTATGAATATCAGGCCATAGTTACTAATGTTGACTATCTAACAGCTGAAGAAGTATTCAATGACTACAACCAACGCTGTAATATTGAAAACAAGATAGACGAGCTGAAAGAAGGCTTTGCCTTTGACCAGAACACTCAGATTAATCGCAAATGTAATGAGCTGTATTTACTGATTAAAATGATTGCTTTTAACCTTAATAACTGGTTTAAAAGAACTTTCTTACCTGAAAGTATGCACCATCATGAGATAACAACGTTAAGAAGGATCTTTTACAAAATAGCAGGTAATATCTGCGGCAGCGGCTGGTACAAACACATCCGCTTTGCCCCAAATAAAATACTGGAAAAAACAATTAAACATCTTAGAAAAGCGTTAACAGATTTTAGAAAGAAGGTGGTGCTAAATTAAAACCACCAGTACAGTTTAGACTGATTTTTAAGCTATGAAAACCATAGTTTAGTTAAGTGCGTCTAAAATCTGGAAGCTGGAAATTTTTTTAACTGGTTATTTAAATTAAGACTAAATATTTAATTTTAATAGATTGGAATGATTTTTTAACGGCAAAAATCTAAAAAGAACTACTTTAACTTTTTACTTGCCGAATTCAAGATAAATAAAAATAAATAAAAATAAATAAAAAAGGCTCCCATTTATCAGGGAGCCTGACTAATTAAATCTATTTTATTAAACTGAGAGCAGCATGCGGTCATTATTAAATTTACCACCGTGTTTAATTTCAAACATTTTCAGCAGTTTTTCTATTGTAAGTTCCTCTTTTTCTTCAGCTTTAATATCATAAATAATTTGGCCGTCATCCATCATAATCAAACGATTGCCCATCTTAATAGCATCTTCCATATTATGAGTGATCATTAAAGTAGTTATATTGTTTTCATTGACCAATTCTGCAGTTAAGTTTTTAATTTTAATTGCTGTTGCAGGATCTAGAGCGGCTGTATGCTCATCCAATAATAACAGACGCGGATTGGCTACAGTAGCCATCAAAAGTGTTAAGGCCTGCCTCTGACCTCCAGATAGAAGCTTAACTTTGGTTGTCAGCCTTTTTTCTAGTCCCAGATCAATTTTTTCCAGATGTTTACGCATAATTTCTCTTTTATGTTTACTTAAACCCCATTTAAGAGAAAGATTATTACTTTTAGAAATTGCCAGTGACAGATTTTCTTCGATTGTCATTTCGGGGGAAGTTCCGGCTAGTGGATTCTGAAAAACACGTCCAATCTCTTGAGCACATTTATACTCAGATTTTTTTGTGATATCCTCATTATCCAGAATAATAGTACCATTTTCAACGGGAAAAACCCCGGCAATAGAATTTAAAAGAGTTGACTTACCTGCTCCGTTACTACCTACTATTGTAATAAAATCTCCTTCATTAACAGTTAAATCAATTTTATTAATTGCTATATTCTCATTTGGAGTACCTCTGTAAAATATTTTTTCTAAATTTTTGACTTTCAGCATTTTTTATCACCTCAATGCTTTTTTTATTCTTGGAGTTGATAGGAAAATAATAACCAGAATAGCTGTTAATAATTTTAAATCAGAAGCTGCAAGTCCCAGGTTCAGAGCAATAGAAATACTGAAACGATAAAGAATTGAACCAATAATAACTCCCATAGTTGCAATCATAATGGACCTTTCTCCTATTACAACCTCACCAATGATTACTGATGCCAGACCGGCCACAATTGTACCAACTCCCATATTTACATCTGCAAATCCCTGATACTGACCAACAAGAGCACCGGAAAGAGCAACTAAAGCGTTGGAAATTATTAATCCCAGCATTTTCATAGAATTTGTACTGATTCCCATACTTCTAATCATCTGCGGGTTATCTCCAGTAGCTCTCAGAGCAAAACCAATCTGGGTATTTAAAAATGCATCCAGAACTAATTTAACAGCAACTATTATTACAATTAACAAGAGTAAATTATTCCAGGGATAAGGGACACCAAGATCTCTAATAAAAGAGAAAATTGTATCCTTTCCTATCAGCGGTATATTAGGCCTGCCCATTACCCTCAGGTTAATAGAATACAAAGAAGTCATAGTCAAAATACCGGATAGAAGAGGAGCAATTTTTAATTTAGTATTTAAAAAACCTGTAATTGCTCCGGCAAAGCCACCTGCAATGATAGCTGCTCCCAGTGACAAAAATGGATTCATCCCCATTGTGAGTAATCTTGCCGAAACAGCAGCTCCCAGAGGAAGGCTGCCGTCTACAGTAAGATCCGCAAAATCAAGGATTCTAAAAGATATAAATACCCCCAGAGCCATGATTCCGAAAGCCAGACCCTGTTCTAAAGACGTAATTGCAAAACTTAGATTCATAACACACCTCACATCATTTCTAAACTACATATTTTATTTAAAATAATTCTTAATTTTATTCCTGTGTAATTTCTTCATAAATTACATCAGCTCTGTCTAAGACAGCAGCAGGTATTTCAAGATTTAAATTTTCAGCAGCTTTTTTATTTAGATATAATTTTAATTGATCTGAAGATTGTACAGCCATTTCTGCAGGATCAGCTCCATTTAAAATTTGTGCTGCCATTTTACCAGTTTGAATACCCAATAATTTATAGTCAATTCCTAAAGTAGCAATTGAGCCCTGTCTAACCTGTCCATTCTCTGATGCAAATACAGGGATATTATTTTGATTGGTAATATTTAAAACAGAAGGTAAAGCAGATACTATAATATTGTCTGTAGGGACATAAACTGCATCAACATCTCCGACTAGAGAAGAAGCGGCAAGACTAACTTCACTACTATTGCTGACTGTAGCTTCGTGTAGTTTAATTCCCATTTCTGCTGTAACCTTTTTTACCAGATCAATCTGAACAACTGAGTTTACTTCACCAGGATTATAAAGAACTCCCAGATCAGTTATTTCCGGAATAAATTCTTTAATTAATTCAATCTGTTTTTCTACTGGATTCATGTCTGTAGTTCCAGTCATATTTCCGCCTGGAACTTCCATGCTTTCAACTATACCAGCCTTTACAGGATCAGTTACAGCCGTAAATAATACTGGTGTATCTGTAATTACATTTGCTGCAGCCTGAGCATTAGGAGTAGCAATTGTCAGGATTAAATCTAGATTGTCTCCTCTAAACTGTTGAGCAATAGATTGAGCAGTTGCAAAATCAGCCTGGGCATTTTGCACAATAAATTCGATGTTTTCTTTACTAAATCCAGCGGCTGTAAGTCCTTCAATAAAACCTTCCCGGGCTGCGTCCAGAGCTGGATGTTCCACAAATTGCGAAATACCTATTCTATACTCCTGGGCACCTGCTAAGCTGCTAACTAAGACTAATAAAACTGATAAAATTACTAAAATCGAGATATTTTTTTCCATTTTTTATTCCCCTTTCTAACTGGTAGTGGGGATAATAAAAAAAACACTCCTGGTGGAGTGTTTAATTGCTTTTAGCTATTTCGCCTAAATTAGGTAAAGATACCCCTTGTTTAAACAAATAGCTTTAGCTTCCCTACAAATTCTCCTACCGTATTACCATGCTACCAGTTATTTGATTTTCTTTATTATACTATTATATGTGTACCTTTGTCAACTTAATGAGCCCATATAAAATAATGATTTAATTAACTAATTAATCCCCTTTATCAAGTAATGAACGATGACTTAAACCAACAGTAACTTCATTTAAATTAAACATACCTACCCCAAAAAAGACAGCAACAACTATATGTTCCCCACTGCGGGCAACACCAATTTTACCTCCTACATTTAAACCCATTGTTCTGGGCATAATCTGGGTAACTGCATCATGAGCTGCTCCAGCAACTGCTCCCTGGGCAACATGTGATTCGTCTATTATATTTTCTCTTTTGGCAGCAATAACTGCTCTTTCAATGATTTCTGGAACAGATTTATTGAATTCACCACCAAAGTCCACAGCCGCAGTATTTATCTCATCAGCTGCAAAATCTTTTTTTAATTGTTTTTCTTCACTTCGAGTAGAAATAGCCATTTTAATAGCTGCTTTTGCAGTTTCTAAACTATTATGCTCCATAATTTTTCCTCCTCAGTAATTGTTAACTTAATTATAGCAGAAATTTTAACTAAAGTGAAACTTCAAATTTTAATCAGTAATTTTAGAGCATGTTTTTATTTTTGTGCAATTGTTTTATAGTAAAATCAAATAAGATTGTGGGATCTAATTGCATCTTTAGGAGAGATAACTTATAATATTAGTACTGAATCAAATTAATTTTTAGACTCAATGGAGATGAGGAAAATAATAAATTGTTTTTGGAGGGGTTTTAAATTAATATTTTACTAGTAGCACTGGCATTAGCACTTGATGCTGCAGGTGTCACAATGGCAATTGGCTGTGGAACTAGAACAAATCTGAGAGAGAAATTTAAGGTTATAATTTCATTTGGCTTTTTTCAATTTTTCTTTGCTTTAACTGGTGGATTAGCAGGAAACTATATTGATACAAATTTCTTTACTATTTCTAATTATTTTAGTGGAGCGGTGATATTTTTACTCGGTATTTTTCTGATTCGAGAGGGATACAAAAACGGAGAAGAGTGTATATACAGACAGCTAAGTTTCTGGACTGTGGTTGTGCTTGGAGTAAGTGTCAGCATTGATGCTCTGGGTGCTGGATTTTCACTTCTTTTTAGTTTAGATTATTCTCTGATCTTTCAGGATTCATTAATAATTGGCCTTATTGCTGCTGTAATTACAGCAGCTGCTTTTAAAATTGTTAACTATATTAAACATATTGCTTTAGTGGAAAAATATGCAGATTATGTTGGGGGCTTTATTTTATTAATAATTGGGATCAATACTTTTCTTGCATAATTCTAGTAAAAAGCAAAGAAATAATTTAGATAAAAGAAAACCGGCTGCTGCAGTGTTTACTTAAAATTTAGTCTGCATTGGCCGGTTTTTTTGTTTAGTGATAGGATATCTGTTTATTTAATATTGAAGCTATATTTAGACTTTCTTTAAAAGAGTAATTACTTCTAAATGTTTTGTATGGGGAAACATATCTACAGCTTTAAATTTTTCTAATTTATAGTTATGAATTTCCAGTTCTTTTAAGTCCCTGGCCAGGCTTTTTGGATTACAGGAGATATATAAAATCTCATCTGAATCTGCTGCAGCAATTTTAGTTAGGGCTTTAGGGTTGATGCCCGGTCTGGGAGGGTCAATAATCAGCAGATCGGACTGCTGTTCAATATTATTGATTTCTTCCAGCACATCTCCAGCAATATACTCTGTATTCTGCACATTATTCATTTCAGCATTTTCTGCTGCTCTTTCTGCAGCATCTGGATCAATTTCTATCCCATAGATTTTTGCAGCGTCAGCAGCGATAGATTGAGAAATGGTACCAGCTCCACAGTAAAGGTCATATACTATTTTCTCTTTTGCACTGCCAATATATTTTTCTGCCTCAGAATATAATAGTTCAGCCCCTTTTGTATTGGTCTGAAAAAAAGAAAGAGAATCTATTTTAAATTTATTATCCAGCAGCTGATCATAAAAGTAGTTGCGGCCGTGGTAGATTTTCATTTCATCACAGCTTACCTGATCCGAAAAACCATCATTAATAGTCTGCACAAAACCCACAAGCTCCCCTTTTAAAGCAAGAGTCTTTAACTTCTCAGTCAGTTGAGAGAAATCATGATCCTGCTGACTGGTAGTAACCAGATTGGCTGCAACTTCTCCAGTATTAATACCTTTTCTAATTACTAAATTGCGCAAAAAACCCTCTCTTAATTTAACATGATATTTTTTAAATTCATTTGCCCGGCAGTAATCTATAATAGTACTTAAAATATCTCTAAAATCCTGATCAACTAATAAGCATTGATCAACTGTAATTACATCAAACATTCTACCCTGGGGATGCATACCCAGCTGCAGTTTGCCACCTTTTTTTAAATCTCCAAAGCTAAATTCCATATTATTTCGGTATTCATAAATATCAGGACTTGCCAGAATTCCTTCAAAGTTGTCAATATCTATTTCTTTTTCTTTAAAAATATTTAAAAGAGTATTTTTCTTGTTCTCGAGCTGCTCAGAATAAGGAACTTCCTGAATTGAACAACCTCCACAGCGATCATAATGAACACATAAATCTTTATTTTTTACCAAAATTGAACCTCCTAAAATTTATTGACTCATAATTAAATTGTCTGATAGATATTAAAAAGCATAATAAATAAAACAGCTGCCGGCACAATATATTTCAACAGTATAGAATAAATACTTCCAATTTTAAAACGGCTGTTTTTATTGGCTTCTTTAACTGCATTTTTACTGCCCCAGATATGACCAACAAAGATCGAAGTTAAAATACCACCTGTTGGCAGAAAGATTGAATTAGAAAACCAGTCATAAGTGTCAAGGACATCCATACCCAAAAAACTGAAATTAGAAAATGAGCTGTAACCTAAAAGCGGCGGGATTCCAATTAAAAAGATTAAAAAACCCATGAGATAGGATGCTTTTTTTCTTTTCCATTGATATTCATCAACTAAAAAGGCTACCACAACTTCGAGCATTGAGATTGAAGAAGTTAAGGCTGCAATTGTCAGCAGTAAAAAGAAAATCACTGAAAAAAATGTTCCAAAGGGCATCTGTGTAAAAACTGCAGGTAAAGTAATGAATGTTAGACCAGGTCCAGAAGCCGGATCAAGTCCAAACGCAAAAACTGCAGGGAAAATCGCAAAACCTGCCAGTAAAGCTACTGCAGTATCAAAAATTAAGACATAGCCAGCACTCTCACTAATACTTTCTTTTTCACTTAAATAACTTCCATAAGTAATCATTGCTCCCATACCAAGGCTTAATGTAAAAAATGCCTGTGAGATGGCATCAGCAAAGGTCTGAAAACTAATTGCAGAAAAATTAGGTTTTAAGTAAAAACTTAAACCGGCTCCAGCTCCCTCCAGTGTCACAGAACGAATGATCAGTAAAAAGATTATTGCAAATAAAATGGGCATTAAAATTTTGACCAATTTCTGGATTCCATTAACAACTCCCGCACCAATAACGGCAATTGTTAAAAACATAAAAATTCCATGCCAGATAATTGGTTCAGCAAAACTGCTGATATGCCCCGAAAATATTGCCGGAAAATTGCTTTCTGCAGTAAAGCTTAAAGACTTAAAAATATAGGACATTCCCCATCCTGCCACAACAGAGTAATAGCTTAAAATTACAAAACCCGATAACACACCAAGAGCTCCGACCAGCGGCCAGGCAGAGTCAGGTGCCATCTTTTTAAAAGCTCCAATCGGATTTTTAGCAGTAATTCTTCCCAGGGACATTTCTGAAACTAAAATTGGATAACCAATAAATAAAATTGCAGCTAAATAGATTAAAATAAAAATTGCGCCCCCATTAGTTCCAGTAATAAACGGGAAACGCCAGATATTGCCAAGACCAATGGCAGATCCAGATGCAGCCAGAATAAAACCTAATCTGGAAGTCCAGTTTTCTCTCTCCATAAATAAATCCTCCTTGTTATTTTGCTTATAATATTTACTTTTGCCTGTTTATTTTATCATATTAGGCGGCGGGCATCAATTTTAAAATTTCAGTAACTTTACTGCTGGTGTTATTTGTAAAATAGTAAAATTAAAATCAGCTCTGAAAACGATTAAGTAAAATCAAATACATTTAATTGTTTTTTCTCATAAAAGCTGGAAATCATTCTATATATTTGTTATAATACATTCAACCTGAATAGATGAGTTGAGGATAGTATACAATCAGTGAAATTAACAAAAGTAATTATTATTTAGAAGTAAGTTGATGATTGTATTTTTAGATGAGCTATAATGTTATTTTGAGTATATTTTAAATTTTAGTTTAGCTGAGCCAGGATATATCAGGTAAAAATGAGTAGAAAAGAAGACAAGGAGGAAAATGAAATGGAACAGAAACGTGATCAATGGGGAAGTAGACTTGGTTTTATTTTAGCAACAATTGGTTCAGCAGTAGGGCTTGGTAATATCTGGCGTTTTTCATATCAGGCATATGAAAATGGTGGTGGAGCATTCTTATTTCCATATTTATTTGCCCTAATAACTGCAGGTATACCGCTATTATTACTTGAAATGGGTTTTGGATTTTTTACAAGAAACTCTGCCCCCAGCTCTTTTCGTAAAATTAACGAAAAATTTGAATGGGTTGGCTGGTGGTCAATATTAATTGCTTTTGTAGTAACAGTTTATTATATTGTTATTATAGCCTGGAGTTTGTTATTTGTGTTTGAATCATTTTCGCTGGGTTGGACAGCTGATCCAGAAGGATTTTTCTTTGGTGAATTTCTGAATTTTTCTGGTAGTGCTTTTGAATTAGGTGGAATTCAGTGGCCAATATTTTTTGCTTTACTTGCAATCTGGTTAATTAATTATTTAATCATTGCTGGTGGAGTGGAAAAGGGAATTGAAAAAGCGAGTAAGATTTTTATGCCTCTTTTAGCTGCGATGGTTCTAGTAATTGTATTTAGAGGAGTTACACTTCCGGGAGCAATGGAAGGAGTAAAAGCATTTATTACACCTGATTTTTCCAAAATTTTGGATTGGAATATCTGGGTTGGTGCTTATGGACAGATCTTCTTTACTTTAAGTCTTGGTTTTGGAATTATGATTGCTTATTCCAGTTATCTGCCTAAAAAATCAGATGTAGTTAAAAATGGAATTATTGCTGCTTTAGCAAATAGTGTTTTTAGTATAGTAGTAGGTTTTGGTGTTTTTGGTATACTTGGATATATGGCTACCCAGCAGGGAGTAGCAATTGGAGATGTGGCAACTTCTGGTATCGGACTTGCTTTTATCGCTTTTCCGAAGGCTATAAATTTATTGCCGGGCTTACCACAGTTATTTGGCTTTGCCTTTTTCTTTTCTTTAACAATTGCAGGACTTTCATCCAGTATCTCGCTGATTGAATCAGTAGTATCATCACTAATCGATAACTTTAGTTTAAGTCGTAAAAAAGCTGTAACTATAGTTTCGATAGTTGGATTTTTGCTTGGGGTACCAATGGTTACCCAGGGTGGTTTAGCTATCTTAGATATTGTTGATCACTTTGTTAATATTTTTGGTTTGCTGGTAGTAGGATTAGTGGAAATGCTGGTCTTAAGTTATGCCTTTGATCTGGATAAGATTAAAGATAATATGAATGCCAGTTCTGATCTGCATATTGGTGGGGGTTGGAAAGCAATGATTAAGGTAGTAGCACCTTTGTTTATTGGTATTGGATTTATTCAAAATACCATTTCAGAATTTAGTGCTGCATATGGAGGATATCCGATGAGTGAACTTCTTACCTTTGGCTGGCTTGTTGCAGCACTGCTTGTAATATTTGCAGTCTTAATTGCTAATAATAGTAAAAACAAAGTATAATTATTGTATAATTTAATTAATGAAATTGAGTCCCCAGTTTAGGCTGGGGGCTTTTTTGATTTTTTAAAAATAAATTATATAATATTAACAGAGGAGGAGATAAGGAATGAAAGAAATTTTTGAACGCAGAAGTATTAGAAAATATATGGACAAAGAGGTTGAAGAAGAAAAAATCCAGAAATTGCTGAAAGCAGCAGTGGCTGCTCCATCAGCCGGGAATGAGCAGCCCTGGCATTTTATTGTGATTAAAGCTAGAGAACACCTTGACCAGCTGGCTGAAATTCATCCTTATGCCAAAATGTTAAAAGAAGCACCACTGGCAATTGCAGTCTGTGCGGATCTGGATCAGCAGAGACATCAGGGTTTCTGGGTTCAGGACTGTGCGGCAGCAACTCAAAACATTTTACTGGAGGCTGTTTCTTTAGAACTTGGTGCAGTCTGGATTGGCTGTCACCCGGCTGAGGATAGAGAAAAAGCAATAAGTGAGTATTTAGATGTACCTGAAAACGCAAAAACACTTTCTTTAATTTCAATTGGTTATCCTGCTGAAGAAAAAGGAGAGGTAGATAGATTGAGTGATGATATTATTCATCAAGGAAAATGGTAAAAAACAGAGGAGCTGAATTATGGATAAATTTAAAATTGAACTGCATGCCCACAGTGCTGAAAGCAGCCGCTGTGGGTCAATTGGTGCAGAAGAAGTAATAAGGAAATATTCTAAAGCTGGTTTTAATGTTTTGGTTTTAACTGATCATTATTATGCTCGCTTTTTCGACAAGTTAACTAATTTGAGCTGGGAAAAGCAGATCGAAAAATATTTAAAGGGTTATAAAACTGCCTGTCAGGCTGCTAAAAATCTAAATTTTAAAGTTTTTCTGGGACTTGAGATTAAATTTAATGATGATCCAAATGAATATTTAATTTATGGATTAAAAGAAGACTTTTTAATCAATCATCCTAATCTGCATCGATTATCTCTAGAAGAATTTAGAACTTTAACTATTGATCAAAATGAAGAAATTTTAATCTATCAGGCTCATCCTTTTCGACCAGGAATGGCACCAGCGGCTGCTAATCTTTTGGATGGTCTGGAAGTTTATAATGGTAATCCTCGTCATAATTCAAAAAATGATAAAGCATTAAGTTATGCAGAAGAACATGATCTAAACATGATATCTGGTTCTGATTTTCATGAAGCTGAAGATCTGGGCCGGGGAGGACTTGCAGCTGATAAAATGCCGGCAGCAGTGAGCGATCTTTGTTCTCTATTGAGAAGTGGAAATTATAAACTAATCAAAAATGGAGAATACCAGTAGAGTAAAATCCCTTTCTAAATCTGGTAGTGGTCCAAAATTTTGCGGGCTGCTTCCTTTATGTTTTCAGCCCTGATTTCAGCTTCATAATTATTAACTTTTTTCTGAGAATGTTCATACATTGGATCATAATATTCTTCTAAGAGAATTTCAGTTAACTCTTTAAATTTTGCCTTTTCAGCCAGCTCTAAAAGCTTAAAATAAGATTCTTTACCTGCTTTTTTGATTATATATTTTTTAATTGCTGTTAGAGATTCTAAAACTCTGTCAATAAATGCATCCTGATTTTTTTCTATATCTTTAATATATTCTAAATAAATATTTTCTACCCTTTTTTGCATAGAGGCGGTGATTAACAGGTCTTCACCGGCTTTCATTTTTTGATGAAAAAAATCTGGGATAACAGAATGACCAACTCTTCTGCTTTCGGCCTCTACAAAAATAACTTCATTTTTTTGATCTTTTATTTTTAATTCTTCCCAGAGTAATGATTCAAAATATTTCTGATTAAATGGTTTTTTAAGACCTATACTGCCAAAGGCTGAACCTCTGTGATTTGCGATTCCTTCCAGGTCGATAATATTTGCTCCCATTTTTTCTAGTTCTTTTAAGATATAGGTTTTCCCAACTCCAGTGTTTCCGTGGAGAACTACAATCTGTCCTTTGAATTTATAGTTTTCTAGTTTCTCAAGAATATAATGGCGGTAATGTTTATAGCCGCCTTCCAATCTGTAAACCTCAATACCTGCCAGATCTGAAAATTCAGCCAGACTCTTACTTCTTAGACCTCCGCGAGAACAGAATATTATTAGATTATCATAATTTTGAGCAAGTTGATTAACTTCTGCGATTAAATCTGGAATTTTTGGAGAAACTAACTCAACACCTTTTAGCTTTGCTTTTTTTGGGCTCTGCTGTTTATATATAGTACCGATGATTTTTCTTTCTTCATGATTGAGTAATTCTATATTAACTGCACCTGGAATTGTAGCTTCCTGATATTCAGCTTCAGTTCTTGCATCAATATAGATGCTATTTTTTAATTGCAGGCTTTCCGGATAAGTGATTAATCTTTCTTTTCTCATTTATTTACACCCTTTGATAAATTTATTAAAAGTTTTAATTATAATTCAGATTAACTTAAATTATTTTAGTAGTTTAACAAAAATAAGTGTCTTATCTATTATTCTATCCTAAAATAGAGTAAAATGAAAATCTATAATAAAAAAAATTATTTCTGCGTAATTTTATTACTTGAATTGAAAATAAAAAAGTGTTATAGTTATAACAGTTAAATGAACAAATGACCATAATATATAATGAGGTGATTATTTAATGTATGATGTTAAGGAAAAGAAAGTAAAGTTAGAACACGGCTCAATTAATAAGGGGATTATTGCTGTAGCAAGTGGTAAAGGTGGAGTAGGAAAATCTACTGTTACTGTCAATCTTGCAACTGCCCTGGCGGAATTGGGATATAAAGTTGGAATTATAGATGCAGATGTAAGGGGATTTAGTGTTCCCCGTATTCTGGGAGTCACAGATAAACCAAGAGCAGTTAGCGAAAAAGAAATTATTCCTCCAGAAGTTAAGGGAATTAAGGCAATTTCAATGGGATCTTTTGTAGGAGAAAATGAACCTGTGATCTGGCGTGCACCTCTGCTTGCTGGTGCTTTGGAACAGTTTTTTAAAGATGTGCGCTGGGGTGAATTGGATTACATGCTGATCGATCTGCCTCCAGGAACAGGAGATATGCCTTTAAATATTATGCAGAAGGTTCCCCATGCCGAAACTCTGGTTGTAACCACCCCTCAGGTAACAGCAACTAAGGTAGCAGGTAGAATTGGAGCCATGGCAGATAAAATGGACCATGAGATTATTGGAGTAGTAGAGAATATGGCCTATTATCAGTGTCCAGAATGTGGCCGTAAAGATTATATTTTTGGAGAAAATGGTGGCCAGGATTTAGCAGATTTCATGGGAACAGAATTACTTGGTCAGCTGCCTTTAATTTCTGAAGTTCGACGCCGCAGTGATTCTGGTAAACCAATTGTTTTTGATGAACCGGAAGCTGAAATATCTAGAGAATTTATCAAAATTGCCAAACGTCTTGCTGCAAGAGAAGCTGGCTTTGATGAAAAAGTTGAACCGCTTAAATTAAATATGGATTAATATTCTGGTACCGGGTACTTGTAAAAAATTGGAATTCATTATAAAGTTTATTTGACAATTTTTTACAAGTACCCGGTGCTATCTATTTTCGAAAAGAACAAGATAGAAGTTGTTTGCGGTGCTGCTGGAGAAGCAAAAGCTGCAGTAATTGATTATCTTAATGGAAAATTAGATGCATCTGCTAATGGATGTTCTCATGGAGATCATGATCATCAGCATCAGCATAATCATGAGCACCATCACGGAAATCATAAGCATTAAAAAATCTTTAGAAATCTAAATAAAATTTCTGTGGCGGGTAGAAACTGGTTTATATAAACCCGCTGAAAAAAAAATAAATTTTTTTGCTTAATTATTGACATATGCTCAAAATAAAGTTATAATGTAGTTGCAGAATAAAAAGCATATGTTCATAAAAAATTAATAAAGGAGTGATTGATTATGCCAAGAGGAAATAGAAGAGGTCCAGAAGGTGCATGTCAAATGACAGGAAGAGGATTAGGTTATTGTGCAGGCAATGATCAGCCGGGATTTACAGCTGATACAGCTCCCCAGAGAGCAGGAAGAGGATTTAGAAATGGGTCCGGTCAAGGTCCGAGATTTGGCCGCGGTCAGGGAAGAGGTCGTGGAATTGGTCATGCTAGAGCTGCGGTAGGTCGCGGTAGAGGAGCTTATCATCAACCTGCTGAAAATGAAGCAGAAGACTTAAATAGTCCTGAAAGCAGGAATCGCGAAATAACAAGATTAGAAAATCTTGCTAATACTCTTTCCAGTGAGTTAGAAATTGTCAAAAATAAAATTGATGAACTAAAAAACAACTAAATATTAATTATAGACTGTAATTTTAAGGGCCCTATTTAAGGGGCTCTTTTTTGCTGCAATTTAGTGAATGATATCACTTGTACCTGGTACCTATATATATCCTCGTTATATTTGTTTTTAGAGCTAAATTATTATATAATAATTTTAACTATTGAAATGATATTTTAAAAAAGATAATTAGGTGAGGGATGTAATATGGGAGATAAAATTAATAATAAAATTGAAGAAAAAATACGTAATATATCTAAATATTTAAATGAGTACACAAAAGATCATCTTAAGTGTTATAATTTAACTCTGGGAAGATTTCATGTGTTAAGAGTTATTATTGAATCACAACCTGTAAGTATGGGAGAGATTCACGAAGAACTGCATATGGCTAATAGTACTGTGACAGTAATAGTTGATTATTTACATGAGGCCGGGCTGGTCAAAAGAAAAAGAGATACTGAGGATAGAAGAGTTGTTCTTTTAGAAATCACTGAAAAGGGAAGAGAAATAATGGTGAGTTTGATTAAAAAGAGGCAGGATTTTATGGAAAAAGCTTTACTGGATATGGAAGATTCTGCTGAAGAACTGTCTCAGCTTCTAGAAAAATTATTAGATAAAATTGAAGAGATATATTAAAATATAGAAGTTTATGGAGTGATGATTTTGAGAAAAAGACTCATTATTTTTTTCAGTATATTTTTATTAATATTTATCTTTAATTTGAATGCAGCTGCTCAAAGTGAGCTTGCTATGTCAATTAGAAATCATTTGCTTGTAATTGAAGAATATGACGGCTTGTTTCCTGAGAATGAAGATGTTAATTTTTATCAACAATTAAAAGAATTTTATGATCAGAGATACTATCAGTCTATCTGGTTTCAAGGGGCACAGTTTAGAAGAGATCCGGAAGCGCTGGTGGAAGAAATTAAAAACAGTTATGATGAGGGTTTAAATCCTGAAGATTATCACCTGGAATATATAGAAGAAAATATTAAGGATAAAAATCTGTTTGCAGAAGGTTCACTCAACAAAAGAGCTCTGCTTGATATTTTATTAACTAATGCCTATCTGAGCCTGGCTTCTGATTATTTAAATGGAAAAATTGATGCAGAAATAATAGTTGAGGATTATAGTTATCAACCTGATAACCTCGAAGCACAAAATCTTTTGGAACTGCTGCTTGAAAAAAAGGATGTAGCCCAGACTTTGCAGGAACAGCTTCCTAAAATAGATAATTACAGAAAATTAAAGCAAAAATTGGCCGATTATCGTAACTCTGAAAAAATAAAAGAGTGGCCGCAAATAGATTCCGGTGGCCTTCTAGCTGAAGAAGCGGAAGGACAGAGGGTGGCTCAGCTAATTTCTAATTTAAGTGCCCACAATTATTTAAATCAAGGTCAAATTGAGAATAATGATTATTTTGACCGAACGGTAAAAAGAGCTGTAATTAGATTTCAGATGGATCATGGTTTAAAAGTAGATGGAGTTGTAGGTGAGAAAACTCTTAAAGCTTTAAATGTTCCTCTAGACTACAGAATAAAACAGATAATCATAAATATGGAAAGATGGCGCTGGCTGCCTGAAGATTTAGGAAGCCGCTATATTTATGTAAATATTGCGGACTATAATCTTAAATTATATGAGAATAATCAGGTTATTATGGAAATGAAAACTATTGTTGGTCAGGAGCAGAGGAGTACTCCGGTTTTTAGTGATACCATTAAGTATCTGGTTTTAAATCCCTACTGGTATGTACCTAAATCAATCGCTGTTAAAGATAAACTCCCTCTGATTAAGGAAGATTATACTTATCTGAAAGATAATAATTATTCTTTGTTTAAATATACGGGAAACGGTGGATTAAAAGAGATTAATCCGGCAGAGGTTGATTGGTCAAAGATTAACAAGCAAAATTTTAATTATCTGCTGCGGCAAAATCCAGGAGACCAGAATGCCCTGGGGAGAGTAAAATTTATGTTTCCGAATAGATTTAGTGTTTATTTACATGACACACCTGGTAGATATTTATTTTCAGCAACTGATAGAAGTTTTAGTTCAGGCTGTATTAGAATTGAAAATCCAGTAGATCTGGCAGAATATCTTTTGCAAGACCAGGAAAAATGGAATCGAGAAGCTATACTGGCGGAGATGAAAAAAGATACGGAAAAAACTATTTATTTAAATAACCCGATTAAAATTTATATCCAGTACAATACCGCCTGGGTAGATTCTCTGGGAAATTTAAATTTTAGAGAAGATATATACAATCGAGATCAAAAAGTAATAAATGAATATTTCAAATCCCAATAGTAGTTAATTTAAACTAATACAATACATTTAAATAAAGGAGAAAAAGAAGAATAGATGAAGAAAAAATTATATTTATCAATATTATTATGTACATTATTAATTATAACCCTATCAGTTAATACAGCAGCTTTTTCAGCCGAACATGCAAATTTTTCTGTAGAATATAATGGGTTAAAGATACCGTTTAAAATATTTAGTATTTTTGTAATGCCTCGAGAAGAAATTAAATTTTCTATTGCAGAAGAAGATAAAGGTCAGATGTATCAAATTGAACTCGGTGGTAAGATATTTGAAAGCGACAATTCATTTAACTGGAATGCTCATGCAGAAAGTGGATATTATCAGGCTACCATTAAAGAAAAAAACAATAATGGTCCAGCTTCAGAAATTAAAATTAATGTTTTTGTGCTTCATCCACGCGGACAAAAAAATGGCCAGTATTTAGAAAACTTTAGAATCGGAAATTATCCAGAAATCCCCACAGACAAGAAAGATCATTATAAAAAACCGGATGGCTTCTGGAAAATAGATGAATCAATACTTGATTTGAAAATAACTCCTCATTTTAAAGTGGCACAGTTTCTAACAAGACAGAGTAATCAGCTGCCGCAATTTATAGCAATTCAGGAGTCTTTACTGTTAAAATTGGAGTTTTTTCTGGAAGAAGTTAACAAAGCCGGCTATCAGGCCGAAACATTTGGGATTGTAAGTCTTTATCGATCTCCTTATTTTAACAAGAAAATAGGAAATGATACTGATTTTAGCCGTCATCTTTTTGGAGATGCTGCAGATATATATATTGACAATAGTGGAGATAGATGGATGGATGATCTAAATGGTGATAGTCAGTCAACTAAAGCAGATGCAGATCTTCTTTATGATCTGGCAGTAAAATTTGATCAAAAAGAAGAATTCTTTCATCTGCAGGGTGGAGTTTGCAGTTATAAGGGTAATGGAGTTAGAGGGCCTTTTATACATATTGATACCCGGGGCTTTCATGTCAGCTGGTAATTGAAAGTAAAAATAGTTAATAATTGGCGAATGTTTTTATTTAATAATAGGAGGTAATTTAATTGTTAATCGGAGATATTATTTCTAAAACTGCAAATCAAAAAAAAGAAGAAACTGCAGCAGTACTGGATGACCGAAAAATTACATATGGTGAGCTGGAAAAAGAGAGCAATCAACTTGCTCACGGGCTGATAGACTTAAATATTAAGCCTTCAGATATGGTCAGCATTATGCTCCCTAACTGTTTAGAATTTTTAACCGCCTATCTCGGGGTTATCAAATCGGGAGCAACTATGGTGCCTTTAAATATTAGTTTTAAGACACTGGCAGTTGAATACATTTTAAATAATTCTGAAGCAAAGATAGTGATTACTTCAAAAAAGTTTTTGCCTTTAATTAAAGACTGTGATCTAGACTTTCTGGAAAATATTATTCTAGTTGATGGTGATAAATCTGATGATTATCTATTATTATCAGATTTAAAAGATAAAAAAACATCTCTACCAGAACTAAAAAATATTGATCAGGAATTTACTGCAGCCTGTCTTTACACTTCTGGTACTACCGGTAAGCCCAAAGGTGCAATGTTAACCCATCATAATTTAATATTTGATACTCAAAAAACTATTGAACATTTAAAGGTTGATGACAGTGATCGCTATATCTGTGTACTGCCGATGTTTCATGCCTTTGCTGAGACGGTATGTATCTTAATGCCGCTGTTTTTAGGGGCGGAAATAGTTATTATGGATAGATTTTTACCAGAAAAAGTATTGAAAACTATTCAGGAAAAAAATGTGACATTTTTTGCTGGAGTACCAACAATGTACTCAGCTCTCTTAAATGTTAAAAATAAAGAAGAATATGATCTTTCTCATTTAAATCTCTGTATCTCCGGTGGTGCTGCTATGCCGCAGCAGACAATGGAGGATTTTGAGGAGACATTCAAGGTTAAGATTCTGGAAGGTAATGGTCCTACTGAAACTTCACCGGTTGCCTATGTAAATCCTGTTGATGGGGTAAGAAAATCAGGATCAGTCGGGCTTCCAATTCCCGAAACGAAAGTTAGAATTGTGGATGAAGATGATAATCAATTACCTTCTGGTAAAATTGGAGAAATTGTAGTTCAGGGTGAACATGTAATGAAAGGTTATTTTAAGATGCCTGAAGCAACTGAGAAAACTCTGCGTGGTGGTTGGTTACACACAGGTGATCTCGGTAAAATGGATGAGGATGGTTATGTCTATATTATTGATCGAAAAAAGGATATGATTAATGTTGGTGGTATGAATGTGTATCCCCGGGAAATAGAAGAACAGTTATATAAACATCCGAAGATTAGAGAAGCAGCTGTAGTTGCTACCAAAGATGAACTTAGAGGTGAAATTCCGAAAGCAGTGATTGTTTTAAAAGATGGTGAAAGTGCCACTGAAAGAGAAATTCAGAAATACTGCATGCAGTATTTTGCTAATTACAAAATTCCTAAATTGGTAGACTTTATTGAGGAACTGCCTAAAAATGCCACTGGTAAAATTGATAAAAAGTCTTTAAGCGATCTTTAAGATTGTTTGATGTTATTGTTTTTTAACTTTTATAATGGACTCCAGTTAGAGAGTTTATTAGTGAGTCTAAACTTTAGCGGAGGTGTAGAATATGGAAAGAGATTTTGAAAAACTTCGCCAGCAGATGGTAAAAGAACAGTTAATTAAAAGAGGGATAGAGGATCAGTCAGTAATTGATGCTTTTAAGAAAGTTCCGAGAGAAAAATTTATGTTAGAAAAAAATAGACATTTAGCCTATGAGGATGGTGCTCAAAGTATAGAGGAAGGTCAGACAATCAGTCAGCCCTATATTGTCGCTTCTATGCTGCAGGCCCTTAATTTAGATCAATCAGACAGAGTTCTTGAGGTGGGGACTGGCTCCGGTTATGCTGCAGCTCTTTTAGCAGAAATTGCCGCTGAAGTTTATACTATTGAAAGAATTGAGAAGTTAGCAGAAAAAGCAAAAGCGGTACTCGGAGAATTAAACTATGAGAATGTTGAAGTAAAAGTTGGTGATGGGAGTCTGGGCTGGGAAGAAAAAGCCCCTTATGATGCTATTATAGTTTCTGCAGCAGCTCCCTATGTACCAGAAAAACTGCAGGATCAGCTCAAAAAAGGTGGCCGAATAATAATTCCTATTGGAGATCGTGGTGGAATTCAGAGTCTGAAATTAATAAAAAAGAAATATAATGGAAAATTCAAGGAAGAAGAGCTTGAGTATGTAAGGTTTGTTCCTCTTTTAGGAGAGGACAGCTGGAAATAGTTTGTTTAATCAGCCGTTTTAAGCGGCTGGCTTTTAATGGGGCTGCCTGGTGCCGTTTATCTGGGGGGATTAAGTCAGGCCTGGTCGCTTCAGGTAAGTTATTTGAATCATTATTTAATATTAATTATACTGCCGGTATTATTTTCAATTTTTTCTAAAAAGACTTCCTGGCAGTCTATTTTTGCAGGGATGATTGTGGGAACTATAACTTTAATTATCTGGAAAGAAAGTGGTCTCGGTGCTACTCTGTATGAGATAGTGCCTGGATTTATGATCAATGTAATTGTTATTATGGTGGTTAATAAAATTTATCAACAGCAGGATCAGGGAATATTGAGTGAGTTTGAAGAGGTAGAAAAAATTTATCAGAGAGATATAAAATAGTTGTAAGAAAGGTTGGATATTAATGAGAATTTATTCCTGGAATGTTAATGGAATTAGAGCAGCAGCAAGAAAGGGGTTTTTAGACTGGATAGATAAAGAACAGCCTGATATTCTGGGACTGCAGGAGATTAGAATTCAGGATCATCAATTAAAAGATAAATTACGGGAGATAGACGATTATTATTCCTATTTTACTTTTGGGGAGAAAAAAGGTTATAGTGGGGTAGCCTTATATACTAAAATAGAACCAATTGATGTCTGGTATGGCCTGGGAATTAGACGATTTGACAGGGAGGGAAGAGTTATAGCAGCCGAGTTTGAAGATTTTTATCTGCTTAATATTTACTTTCCCAATGGTAAAAGCAGTCAGGAACGGCTTGATTATAAACTTGATTTTTATGATGCCACCCTCGAATACTGTGAGGAACTTCGTAAAAATGGAAAAGAGGTAGTGATCTGTGGAGATTATAATACTGCCCATCATCCTATAGATCTCCATGATCCCGATTCCAACCAACAAACTTCTGGGTTTTTACCGATCGAAAGAAAGTGGCTTGATAAACTTGAAGATCACGGATATATAGATACTTATCGCTATTTTTATCCTGAAAAAGAGACTTATTCCTGGTGGAGTTATAGAACCAGAGCTCGTGAGAGGGATGCAGGTTGGAGGATAGACTATCATTTTGTCTCTGAGGGACTGAAGGACAGTCTAAAAAGTGCAGAGGTTTTAACTGAAGTTATGGGCTCAGACCACTGTCCGGTTACTATTACCCTGGATTTAGATTAATTAAATTTTAACTTAAGTATGAATATCAAGTCTGAGAATATAAATCAAATTCAAAGGCAGACTGAAATCAGGTAAGTTTTCAGTCTGCCTTTTTAAGTTTCATTATTTATTTTTAATCAAAGTGAAAATATTTATTATTTTAAACCCAAATTTAAACATTTCCAGCTGAATAATTGGTTTCCTTTTCAGAATTATTAACCCGATCTTTTTTCAAAAAGAGAAAAGAAATAATTATTCCGATAGCAGCAATTATTAAAGTTGGGTAAAAGACATACTGATAACTTCCCATAATATCTCTGATACTTCCGGAAAACAAATTACCAATAACTGCCCCAACACCATAGGCTGTAAATAGATAACCATAGTTTTGACTGTAATTTTTCTTGCCGAAAAAATACGAAGTTGCAGCAGGAGCTATCGCAAGCCATCCTCCCAGATTTAGCCAGAAAATTGAAAAAGACATAAAGTATAGTACGGGACTGCCGGAAGTGTTAATTATCATTAATAAGGAAGCAATAATAATTAAGGAAAAAGAAATGATTGCTGTCTTTTTTGCCTTTAATTTATCTGTCAGGGCTCCAAATATCGGACGTCCAATTCCATTAAAAATTGCAAATAAAGAGACATAAATGGAAGCTGTGGTTGAGTCCAGGTTAATTAATTCTACTGCAACTGGACCAGAAATCGCAATTGCCATCAGTCCAATAATAGTTCCAATTACAAAAGTGGTCCAGAGCGCATAAAAGCTTCTACTTTTAAGCATTTTTTCAGGAGCAATTTCTGAGCTTAAGTTTTTCTTCTGCTTAGTCTTAGAATCTTTCTTGTTTGTTTCTGGAAACTTAAGTGGTAAGGCAAGTAGAGTAATAATTACTGCAAATAAAACGCCTAGAATTTTAAAAGTAGTAAAAGCCCCAAAATTTCTGATTAACCAGCTGGCTGCAGGAGCAGTTATAAAGGGGGAAAGTCCAAAACCTCCCAGGGTTAAACCAACTGCCAGACCTTCTTTATCCGGAAACCATTTGGCGGCTACAGCCATGGGAGCACCGTAAGCTATACCAACTCCCATTCCTCCTATGACACCATAACTAATAGTTAGAACTATAATAGAAGAAGTGAAACCAGATAAAAACCAGCCAATAGAAATAAAAATTCCACCAACGATTGTCATTACCTTTGGACCATATTTATCCATATAGCTGCCTGCAAAGGGCATAGCCAGAGCATAAAAGACAAGGAAAACCATATAGGGCAGACCACTTTCAGTAGCCCCTATATTAAAAGCAGTTTCTATTGGTTTACGAAAGATACTCCAGGAATAAATTGTTCCCATACACATAAATATTATTAAGCCTAAAGGAATATAAAGCCATCTACTCTTATTCTCAGTTACTGAAGATTGCATGTTTTAATATTTCCTCCCTGTTTTCTAAATTTACTTGAATATATAGCTATTAACAGTTAATATATTATTATAAAAGTGATTAAAATCTTTAATAAATCTATAAATTTAACAGCTATAGTTAGAAATATCATAACAAAACTACCTAACTTTATCAAGCTAAAAGACTGAAATCTAAATATTTAAAATCTTAAGTTGATAAGTTTTAAAAAAATTTAACTAATTAACATTCAAAAAATTAAAATTCAAAAATATATAAATAAGATGAGGATAAATTATGGATAAAAAAATAATTGCAGTCGTCAATCCAGCAGCAGCTGGAGGAAAAGCTGTAAAGATTTGGCCTAAAAAAAATGAATATTTTAAGCAGGAGTTTAGCAATTTTGAGGAGATTTATACCAGAGAACCAGGTGAAGCAGTTAAATTTGCTCAAAAAGCAGTGGAAGAAAATTACGATTATATTATGTCAGTTGGTGGTGATGGTACTGTAAATGAGATTATTAACGGAATTCTCTCAGCCGAGAAAAAAGAATTGAGAACAAAATTAATTATTTATCCTCTTGGTACCGGTTCTGATTTAAGCAGAACATTAAACCTGCCAACTAATATAGAAGATTTTATCGACCTGGTTAAACAAGAAAAAAGCAGAAGTGTTAGAGTTGTAGAGGCAGATTTTTTTAATTACCAGCAGCAAAAGACCAAAAGATATTTTCTCAATATTGCTGATTGTGGTATGGGAGCTGAGGTTGCAAAAAAATTAAATGAAAGCAAAAAAACAATTGATGGAAGTCTAAGCTATCTGATTAAAATTTTTCAGACTCTGTTTAATTACCAAAATAAAGAAGTTAAAGTTGAAGCAGATAATAAGCTGCTTTATCAGGGGAAGATAAGATCTGTTATAATTGCCCAGGGTAATTATTTTGGTGGTGGAATAAAAATTGCTCCTGAAGCTGGTCTTTTTTCTGACAAATTAAATTTAGTTTTGTTAAAAGATTTCTCTAAATTAGGTATAATCCTTAATTTAATTAAAGCCTATAAAGGCAAACATCTCAGCCATAGTCTGGTAGAATCACATCAGGTAGAAAAAATTAAGATTTCTAGTCAGGAGCGGGTAGAATTGGAGCTGGATGGAGAATCAGTGGGAATCTGTGATAGCAGTTTTAAGATTTCAGAAAAAGAAATAGAAATTTTAATTTAATTTTTAATTGTAATGTTAAATCACTGTAAAGTTGATAGGTTTTTCTTGACATAAAAAAAATTATATTATAAGCTTTAAATATGAGTAGAATCGAATATATGAATATTGGGGGAAATTTAAATGGAAATTATTGAAGTTTTAAAAGCCCTTGCTCATGAAAATAGAATAAGGATCTTAAATCTTTTAGAGGAATCTGAATTATGTGTCTGTGAACTGGAAAATATTATGCAGGTGACTCAGTCCAATGCTTCCAGACATCTGTCTAAATTAAAACAGGTAGATTTAATTAAGGGCCGCAAAAAAGCACAGTGGATTTATTATAGTTTGAATCAGGAACTGTTGACTGAACATAAATTTCTGCAGTATTTAATTGAGGAAGAAATTAAAAATTTTGAAGCTGCTAAAGAAGATAAATCGAGATTGAAGAAATATAATTCAAGTTCATTAAGTTGTGAAACACTACCAGATAGCGATATTTTTTAAAACTAAAAATATAAAAAAGGAGAGAGTTTAATGAAATATAAAGTAGCTTTTGTTTGTGTGGGAAATTCCTGCCGCAGTCAGATGGCAGAGGGATTTGCCAGAGAATATGCGGGTGATATTCTGGATGTTTATAGTGCAGGTACAGATTCTTCTCCAGAAGTAAAACCTAATGCGGTTAAAGCAATGGATGAAGTTGGGATAGATATCAGTGATCAATATCCTAAATTATTGGAAGAAATACCATCAGAATTGGATGTTTTAATTACAATGGGGTGTGGAGTTGAATGTCCATATATCCCCTGTAAGTTTAGAGAAGACTGGGGTCTGGATGATCCAGCCGGCCAGCCGATGGAAGTATTTAGAGAAACAAGAGAAATTATTGATAGTAGGGTAAAGGAACTAATAAAAAAAATTAAGAATGATGAAATTTAGAGATAATAGAGATGAATTGTATTTTTTAACCAAAAATAATATCTTAAGTTATATATTACTTTAATTAGAAAAAATATAAGATTATAGTGTTTTAAAAATCACATATGTCTTAAAAAAACCGGCCAGTATTATACTGGCCGGTTAGTTATTTTCTATTGCTTAAAAGTAGTTATTTACCAATTATTAACTAAGTTACCTGTTACAGTAGTTCCATTTTCAATCTTGAAAGTCTTTTTAGCAGCTTCATTTTCAAAATAAACATTACCTTTTACAGTAAAACCAGTTGTTAATTTAAAGTTTTCTGCTGCTACATAAACATCTCCTACAAAAGTACCAGCTTTAAATCTTGTGTTAGGGCTCTTAACGGTAATGCTTGGAGCTTTTAAAGTATATCTGTCAGTTACATTGTGATCAGAATCCTGATCATACAGAGCTAACTTACGGTCTAACTCACCGTCATTTTTAAATTTACCTTCTAGAACGATCTCTTCATCAACAGTTAAATCCTGCTGGATGATTACGATCCAGGCACCATCTGCACTAGCAGCATTCATTAAGCTAGCTTCGTCAACCACTACAGAGGGAGAAGAAACTGTGTCCTGAGCACTTACTGTTGGTGCAACTAATAAAGCTGCTACCGCGATCATTAATACAATTGTTTTGATTTTCATAAATAATTCCTCCTTTAAAAATTTAAATTAATTTAACCTATCTCTATCTTAACATATATGTGAAAAATGTGTCAAGTGCTATAAGTAATTTATTTTTTATTTTTATGAATTATCATTATTCAATAAAGGAATGATAGGGGAAACATAGAATATATTAAATAAGTTATTTTATCAAGCTATTTTTATGATATTTTTTTTATGATATTTAATGAGAGGTGAAAATTATGAAGGAGATTATAGAAATCGCCGATTTAAGAGGGCGGGTTAAACTTGAACTGGATATTATCGCAGATTTTTTTGCTGTGAAAGATTTAAAAATGGCAGTTTTGACACCAGGATCTGAGCTTGAAATTTTTAGTCAGCAAAAAGAAGATTTTGGGAAAGCAGTTAATAAAATTAAGCTTGCTAAAAATTCGTATCCTGAAATTATGGCAGCATCAGATTCTGAGATTAAAAATATATTAGCGGAATATTTAACTGATTTTAGAGGTGAACTTCTTTACTTTAAAGTTAAGGCTGCTGGACATATGTATATTATATATTTTTCTTTCAATTCAAATATTGAAAGTCATAAAGCTGAGTCTATAGACCTTTTTAAAAGGCAATTAAAATCTGTTTTAGATGGTATTTACAAACAGGAAGCAATAAAAGTTAATTTAAGTCAGAAAAATATAGAAAATAAGAACTTAAAAAAAGAAAAGTACATTACTGCTTCAGCACTTGACTCAGTTCCCGGTAACATTTCAATTTTAGATAAAGAGGGCAAAATTGTTTATACAAATAGTTCCTGGGAACAGTTTGCAGCTGAAAATGGAGCCTTACCAGGGAATGTCGGTATAGGTGAAAATTACTTAGAAATATGTAAAGAAGCTGTAGCAGGAGGAGATTTATTTTCTGCCAGAGCTTATAATGGAATTTTATCTGTTTTAAATGATGAGCAGAATAATTTTAGTATGGATTATCCCTGCCATTCACCTGAGGAAAAAAGATGGTTTAGAATGTATGTTTCTTCTTTTAAAGGTATAGGATCTTATGAAGTTATGATCTTACATCAGAATATTACTAGAGAAGTTTTGTCTGAAAAAAATTACGAGAAGATATTAAATGAATTTCCCGCCGCCATAATAAAATATGATACTGAGAAAAGGCTTATCTATTTTAATCAAAAGGCTATGGAATTATTTGATTTAACAGAAAGAGATTTGAATAAAACTTTTGCTGATTTAAAGATTGCTAACTACAGCAAAGGTAATTATCTGGAGAAATTAAATTATGTTATTGAAAATCATAAAAATACTAAGACAAGAATAGTAGTAAAAAAAGATGGTAAGGAAAGATATTATGATAATTTTTTAGTTCCTGATTTTGAGGCAAATAAGTTGAAAACGATTACCTCAATAATTCCGGAACAGTTAGTAGATCAAATAACCAGGTCTCATTCTCCAAAACACAGAAATCATTATCTGCAGCTTTTTAATAATTTTCCAGATGCCCTGGTACTTCTTAATCTTGATGAGAAAATCATTAATGCTAATAAAAAGTTCTGTCAGCTTTTTAAATATGAGATGGAAGAATTGAAAAACAAGGAACTTGACTCTCTGATTGTACCAGCAGGAAAAGAGGGGGAGGCCAAAGATTTTTCTCAACTTGTTTTAACCGGGACTCAATTAGAACATCAGGTTTGTCGTATTAATTCCAGGGGAGAAAAGCTTAACCTGCAATTAACTGCGTTTCCTGTACTTTTAAATAATAATAAAATAGGTATCTATGCAATTTATAGAGAAATAAAATAAGAGAAGATTAGATTGTAAGGGAGGCAATTTTATTTTGGAAAATAAAGATGGAATAGTTTATCTTGAGGATGGAAAACTAACTATCATTAATCCAGAGGGGCTGGGCAGATATCCCAGGATTATTGCTGGAGAAAATGTTGAAATTTATATAGCTGGAGAGAAGGAAAGTAAAGAAGTAGTTGTCAGCCAGGATGCAGAAGATTTAATTGAGTTTAAAATTAAGAAAGTTAAAAAAAGCAAAAATTTAACTACAGAAATCAGCGAAGATAAATTGAAGGCCTATTTAATAATTGAGATTACTCCTGAACAGCGATTAGAGCTTAAAGATACAGAAGCAGCCAATCAAATTAAAGTGGAAACTGAAAGTAAAGAAAAGATTTTTCCAAAAGTAAATAAGGATGAAATAATTGAACTTCTAAATCTCCATAATATCAGTCATGGTATTAAACATGATTATCTCAATCAATTTCTGGCTCAGGAAGGTAATTTAAGTGGAAGACATTTAATTGCTGAGGGAAGAAAAGCAGAAAAAGGTAAGAATGCAGAAATTATAAAAAGTGAAGAATATAAAAAGAGAGAAGAAAATTTATTTAATGTTATTGACTCAATCGACAAAGGTGAGATGATCTGTTATAAACAGAAAGCAGTTGAAGGAAAAGCCGGGATCAATGTTTTTTCAGAAAGAATTCCTCCTCCTCCTGTTAAAGACTTAAAACTTAGCGCAGGTAAAAATGTACAGCTGACAAAAGCCGGTTTAAAAGCAGTTGCTTTAGCAGGCGGTCAGCCTAAATTGCTCAGGAGAAGCTCAACAGTAGAGGTCCATATTTATAAACAATATATAATCAAAGGTGATGTAGATAAATATACCGGGCATATTAAATATGACGGGGATCTTCTTGTTAAAGGGGATGTAAAGGACTATTTTAATGTTGATGTAGGTAATGATTTAAAGGTTCAGGGGAATATTGCCAATGCTGAAGTTAAAACCCGGGGTAACCTGTATGTAAATAATAATATTATAGCCAGTGAGTTATTTATTGGTAACTATCTGGATCGAGAAATTGTAACAGCTTTAAATAAAATTATAGGCAGTTTAGAAAATCTCAAAAAAGCTGTAGAAGAGATTTTAGGTGAGGCTAATAAAAGGAAAATGGATCTCAATAATTTTCGCACTGGCAGAGTTTTAAGGCTGCTGATCGAAAATAAGTTTCCAGTATTAAAAAAGTTAATTTTAAATGTCAACGATAAAATAAATAATAGTGATCAGTTAAAAAAATATTTTAAGGAGATTACACCCTATTTTAATAATATGGCAAATATAGAACGAATCACAGATGAGAGGATTCTCTATAAATTTAAAGATAATTTAGAAGAATTTATAGAACTTAACTTAGATCACAACGGTGTTCTAAATATTTATGCCGGTTATATCCAGAACTCCGAAATCAATATTGGGGGTTCAGTGATCATAAATCGTCTGGGCTGCTATAATTCGACTATTAGAGCCAAAAAATCAATTATTGTTAAGAGTAAATCAGGTTTTTTAAAGGGTGGCTCCTATCAGGCAGAAGAAATTATTTTTGCCCAGGAAGCAGGCAGCAAATTAAGCAAAACATATTTTAGAGTTGGGGAACAGGTTTTTATTAAACAGGCTCTGGGAACTCTAGTAATTAAGAGTGATCAGGATAGTAAAATTATTGAAGCTGGGACCAAAAATATAAATTTTAAGGTTAATGATTTTGGCCAGCTGGTAGCTGCCTCTAATCTACCCAATATAAATCAGTATCTGCTGCGAGAGGAGAAGGTGTAAAGATGTTAAACTATTAAATAATTAATGAAATTTTTATGTAAGATGTCAAAAAATAAGTTTTTTTGCAGGAATATCAGATAAATTGTTGAATAATAAATAATAGCAATTAAAGTAAAAATAAGCTGGGAAAGATGAGGTTAAAACTGATTTTTGACCAGTAATATTAAGTTTTAGGAAGAAAAATAGGCCTAGGCCTATTGTGAGCCTGAACCAACACTTTATGGTGTTGGTTTTTTCTGTTTATTTACATATTTTTCTATTTTATTTGGGGGAGCTGGACGTTAGTGAAAAAATATGCAACATTAAATCACGAACTAAGTAAGGTGTATAAAAAAATTTCAGGGAAAGGACCAAAATATTTAAAGACATATGCATTAGAAAACATTCTGATCATTAAAATTAACTGGTATCCGGAAAAGATTTTCAGTAATTTTAAGACGGATGAGGGAAAGCAGATAATCAAAAAAACTTATAAGTATATTTTTAATAACTGGGGGAAGGAAGCAAGAAAAATTATTGAAGAAATACTGGATTGTAAAGTAACTGAATTTTATTATGATCAAAATATGGCTTTGTCAGAAAATGAAAAGATAATAATTTTTATATTGGATAACAAAATAGAATAAATAATTTGTTGTTCCAGAAAGGGGTTAATTATGGTAAAAAATAAACGTTTACTGACTGGAGTAGAAGGGTTAGATGTGATTTTAAATGGGGGGTTGATTGCTAAAAAGACATATCTTTTACGGGGAGGACCTGGAACGGGGAAAACTACCCTGGGAATTCATTATTTAGTTGAAGGAATTAAAAATGATGAAAATTCAACTTTAATAACTTTGACTGAAAATAAAAATAAATTAATAAGTGATTTTAATAATAGAAATTTTAATTTAGAAAAAATTAACTTTATTGATCTAACTCCATCTTCTAAATTAATTGAAGATAATCAGCAGTATAGTGTTTTTTCAGTGGAGGAAGTTGAGAAAAAATCAATAATTGAAAAAATAATAGATGAATTAAAAGTAAGTAAGGCAGATAGGGTTTATTTTGATGGTTTAACTCAGCTTAGATTTTTAGCTAAAAATGAATTTGAGTTTCGAAATGAGATATTATCGTTAATTCAATTTGCAGTGGATAGAAAAATAACGCTGCTAATTTCTTCTGAAGCAAATAAAAACAGGCCTGATGATGATCTGCAATTTATGACTGATGGCGTTATAGACTTAAGTTTCATTAATAAAAATAGAAGATATATTAATATCAGTAAATTTAGAGGATCTGATTTCATTACAGGAAAACATTCTTTAAAGCTCACAGAAGAAGGAATGAAAGTTTATCCACGACTAAAGATAAATAAGAATGAATTTGACTACAACAATGAAATAATATCATCAGGAATTCTGGAAGTGGATAATTTACTGCATGGGGGAATAGAAAAGGGTACAACAACTGTAATTTCCGGGGCAAGTGGTGTTGGAAAAACCACTCTGGGGCTTCAATTTTTACAGGCTGCCTCGAAACGTGGAGAGAGATCAGTTATTTAGCAGATAATTTAATGTTTTTGCGGTATTTAGAGTTTAATGGTGAATTAAAAAAAGCAATAGGAGTTTTAAAAAAGAGACTCAGTGATTTCGAAAAGCAGATGCGGGAATTTGAGATTACCAATCAGGGAATTAGGGTTGGAAAACCTTTGACCCATCTCCGGGGAATACTAACCGGAAATCCAGAATTTATAACTGAAAATTTCAAAGGAAGTTCTAAACATGAATTTAAATAGTACTGTTCAAGTCAATGAGCTCTTTAAAACTTTAAATGAGGATAAGGTAAATAAAATACTTGTTTTAAATAAAAATGAAAAAGATTTTTCTTTGATCAAAAACTTTTTAGATAGAGATTTTAAAGTATTAAAACTTGAAAAAGAAACTGACTTATTTAAAGCTAACTATGATTTGATTATTCTCGATGCCTACTATTATAAAAAGTTTAAAAAAGAAATAATTAAAATAAAGGAAAGTGAAGTGCCTATCTTTTTGCCGGTGATTTTACTATCAGGTGCAGATAAACAAGATATTTATTTAAAAGAACAGGAAAACATATTTGATGATTTATTTATACTTCCTGTTAAAAAACAAATAATGAAATATAGAATAAAGAATTTATTAAAGATAAGAAAATTATCATTGAAATCTGAATATCGATATTACGAATTAGCTGAAAAATCACCTATTGGAATCTTTATTTTAAATAAAGATAAAATTATTTATGCTAATCCAGTTTTCACAAAAATATTAAATAAAAACTGTAAACAAATTATCAATCAAGAATTAATGACTTTTATACATAAAAAAGATAAAGCAAAAATCAATAATCTATTAAAGAAAAAAGGTAAAAAGGGGACTAAAAATGTAGAAATAAGAATAATTATTAATAAAAACCAGGTGAAATGGCTTAATTTGAATTTTAATCAGATTAAATTTAACGATAAAAAATCAATTTTAGTAACCGCTCAAAATATTACTGAAAAAAAAGAGAAACAGAGTCAAATAAAATTTTTAAACTATCATGACAAATTAACGGGGTTATATAATCGAAACTTTTTAGAAAAAGAATTAAAGCGATTAAGTACTCGAAGACAGCTTCCTATTTCTGTAATTATGGGAGATGTTAATGGCTTAAAACTGGTTAATGATGCTTTTGGCCATCAAAAAGGAAATGAACTTTTAAAAGCAATAGCAGGAATTTTTGAAACTGTCTGTCGGAAGGAAGATATCATTGCCAGATGGGGAGGTGATGAATTTGTTATCTTGTTACCAAAAACTTCCTTAGATAATGCTCGAAAAGTAGCAGAGAGAATAAGAAAATCATGTGCTGAAGCAGATAAGATGCCTATTAACTTAAGTATAGCTCTGGGAGTTGCTCAGATTAAGAATCTCGATCAGTCCTATGAAGAAGTCTTTAAAAAAGCGGAAGCCAAAATGTATAGAAATAAAATCTCTGGAAGTGAAAGTGCAAGTAATTCTATTATTTTATCTCTGGAAAACACGCTGCTGGAAAAGAGTCATGAAACAAAAGAACATGCTGCCAGAATGAATAATTTAGTAGTCAAATTTGCTAACAAATTAAATCTTTCTACCAGTGAAATTGATAATTTAAAGTTACTAAGTAAATTGCATGATATTGGGAAGGTTTCTATTCCTGAAAAAATATTAAAAAAACCAGATAAATTAACTGAAGAAGAGTATGAAACTGTAAAGGATCACCCTGAAAGCGGTTATCGGATTGTCAAATCAATACCTGAACTTGCATCTGTAGCAGAAGGAGTTTTATCACATCATGAACGCTGGGATGGCAGTGGTTATCCTCAGGGATTGGTAGGTAAAAAGATTCCTTATACAGCAAGGATTATTGCGCTTATTGATAGTTTTGATGTGATGACTCATCAACGATCATATAAATCAGCTATTTCTAAAAAAGAAGCTCTGTCCGAAATTCAGAGATGTGCTGGTAGTCAATTTGATCCAGAGCTGGCAGAAAAATTTATAGAAATGATTCAAAATTAAATATTAATCGGGGGGATTTGATGTTTTTTAAAAAAAGTTTTAAGTTTAAGTTAATGCTGTTGGTAATTTCACCGGCAGGCTTTTTGCTATTTTATTAATTTAGCTTTTATGTTACAATAAAGATACAATTAACTAAAGAAAGGTACTGGTGAAATAATGAGAAGCAGTGATATTGATACAACAGGAATTGAAGAAGCTCCAGAAAATGTAGAGTTTAGTGAAGGTGATAAGGTAGATATTTTAGTTTATAAATTTACTGATTTGGGAGCGACAGTAATTATTAATGACAAATATTTTGGTTTAGTTTATGAGAATGATATTTATAAAGAAATTACAATTGGAGACCAGCTAAAAGGTTATATTAAAAAAATTAGAGACGACAATAAAATTGATGTCAGTCTGCGAAAGATAGGCTATGGTAGAATCGAAGATGCGAAAGAAAAAATCCTGGATCGTCTTCAGGCTAAAGGTGGCTCGTTATCCTTAAATGATGACAGTTCACCTGAACGCATAAAAAAAGAGTTAGAAATCAGCAAGGGAAGCTTTAAAAAGGCAATTGGTGGTTTATATAAAGAAAAAATTATCGATATAACTTCTAAAGGAATTAAGTTGAAAAAATAAGAAGAGAAAAGAGTTGTCTAAATTGAAGGGTAAAAGTTCCTTTTTAGATTGTATTGTTTTTAATCTCATGATTTTAATTTCAGCTATTTTTCTCTGTCTGACAGCGGTTCCAGTTGAAGCTGTAGAAATAGTCTCGCTTTCAGTCGAAAAAACAGAAAAAGATGTTTATCAGATTGAGGCAAAAATCCCAATCCTGATGGAATTAAATCGAAAAAACATACAGGAAAAATACAATGATCTTTTTAGAGATAATATTCTAACCTTTATTGAATATACTATCGAGATGGCTAGACAGAGTCAGCAGGATTTTTCTGAGGCGGAGTTCCCGATGCGGGAATTTGTAGGTAGAGTAGATTTTGATTTAAAAAATAGTAGTGAAATATTAAGCATTAAATTTAATTATTATCAGTATACAGGTGGAGCTCATGGTAATCCCTACAGTTTGAGCTATAATATTGATCTTTCCTCAGGTAAAGATTTAAATTTAAGCACCTTTCTGGAACAACAGGATATGACCCTCATTGAGGTAGAAGAGCTGATTAAAGCTGAAATAAAAAAGAATCCTGATATTTATTTTCAGGATGATTATGGTTTTCAGAGTTTAGATGAAGATCAGTGTTATTATCTGGAAGGTGATGAGCTGGTAGTGTATTTTCAACCATATGCTATAGCTCCCTATTCAACTGGAATGCCGGAATTTAGAATTAAATATTAATTATCTAGACTGCTGTATTAATTTACAGCAGTTTTACTAGTTTGCCTGGCATGAATATTTGCTAATCAGTGAAAGTCTGATGTGGGGGTTAATAGTGCCAACCACTAGCTGAAGACAAGGGTGTCCATCGCGAGGTGGAATCTGAAGGAAGTTGGAGGCAAAGCTTCGGTCTGAGGAATACGAACTGTATAAAAGGCACAATCCTGTGGGTGAATTTGCACAACAAAATAAAGCCCAAAACTATTCAAGACAGGAAGTGTAAATACAGCAGATAGATGAAGTGAAAGTAAATATTCTTAACCAGGGAAGAATCTGACAGCTAATTGTGGTGATGAATTTCTAAGCAATAAACTCTGCAGTAATGTAAGAGCTGAACTGTCAGAATGCAGCAGAAGTCATAGTAGATTGGCGGATATATACGCTAATTGAAGGATGAAACATTAGGAGGTTTCTTAGATTTGAACAACTCGACGGAATCACATAGAAAGCAGACAACTTCATATGAAGGCTGCTCTCAGGAGAGAAGGCTGGAAGCTGGAAGTAATGAGAGAGTGCAGAGTGTTTCTGCGGCG
>NZ_SNWX01000031.1 GCF_004362045.1 Halanaerobium saccharolyticum
CTGTATCTTATTTGAGCTGATTTTAGTGTAGAAAATACTGTTTAGAGTAATATTTTATCTTTTTTATTTTTTAAAAATCATTTGCGGAATCTCTGGCCGAGAAATCAGAAGAAAGCTATTTTTATATCATCTAACTCCAATTTAACACAAGTTTTTCCTGGTATTATTTTATTTTTCAAGTTCTAGTGATATAATACAAGTTGAAGTGGAGTTTATATTTTGTTTTTCTGTAATTTTAACTTGAATGACTTTAAAACTTTATAAGAGTTCTAGTTTTTGTTTAAAGTTATTTTGGAAGGAAAGTTAAAATTAAAGAAAAACAAGAATCAATAACTTAGAATATATCACTAGAATATAAAATCAACTAGGAGGAAAAATCTTGCGTTTAATTGATACCCATGCTCATCTTGACTTTGATAATTACAATCAGGATCGAGAAGAAGTTTTAAATAGAGCCCGCAAAATTGGAGTAGAAAAAATAGTTAATATTGGTGCAGACCTGGAAGGAAGCCGGAGAGCTGTTAAACTGGCTGAAAAATACGATGATGTGTATGCTGCAGTGGGGATTCATCCTCATGAGGCGGATACAGTTAATCAAAAAAGTCTGGCTGAAATTATAAAATTAGCCTCTTCTTCGCGGGTGAAGGCAATTGGTGAATGTGGACTTGATTTTTATTATGATAACTCTCCTCGTGAAATTCAGAAGGAAGCCTTTAAAAAACAGCTCAACTCAGCCTTAGAGCTCGAACTGCCGGTTGTTGTTCATTCGCGAGAGGCGGCAGCAGAAACTTTAGAAATTATAGATCAGACTGGTGACTTTGCAAAAAAATTGATCTTTCACTGTTATGCCTATGGTCCAGAGGAGATTGAGGAAATAATAAAGAGAGATTACTATGCAGCTTTTGGAGGGTTAATTACTTTTAAGAATGCACAGCCAGTCAGAGATGCCTTAAAAAAGATGCCTTTAAACAGAATCTTGCTGGAAACCGATGCTCCTTACCTGACACCGGCTCCTAATAGAGGTAAAAGAAATGAGCCAGCTTATTTAGAATATATTGTAAAAAAAGCAGCAGAAATTAAAGGGATTAGTGCTGAAAAAATGGGAGAAATCACAACTGAGAATGCCGATAGAATCTATAATTTTTAACTTTAGGTTATGTTTCAACAATAATCAATTTGGGAGGAAGCTAAAATGAAAATTGGAATTATTGGCCTGGGAGATATTGCTCAAAAAGCGTATTTACCTTTAATTACTCAGCTGGAGGAAGTTGAACCATATTTTTGTACCAGAACAGAAACTACTCTGCGGCGGCTGGGAAAAAAGTATCGAGTTGATAAACTTTTTACTTCTTTAGAAGAGCTTTTAAAAGAAGATTTAGATGCCGCCTTTGTTCACGCTGCTACCGAAGCTCATTATCCCCTGGTAAAAAAACTGCTCCAAAATAAAATCCCTACTTTTGTCGATAAACCAATTAGCTATCATTTAGAGCAGACGGAAGAGTTAATCAATCTGGCCCAAAATAATAATGTTGTTTTAATGACCGGTTTTAACCGCCGCTATGTTCCAACCTACCGTTCGCTCTTGGAAATTCAAAATCCCAGAACAATTATTATGGAAAAGAACAGGATCGATCAACCGGGAGAGACCCGCAGTTTTATTCTGGATGACTTTATTCATGTAATTGATACCATTTCTTATTTAATGGGAGAGGTTGATTTAGATCTAATTGAGGTCAATAAAATTAAACGAAATGATAAACTTATTCAGGTGAGTTTAACTCTCAAAAATGGAGAGAATACTGCGATTGGAATTATGAACCGTGATAATGCGATTACTGAAGAAATACTGGAAGTAATGGGCCTAAAAGTGAAGAAAAAAATCAAGAATATTACTCAGATAGTTGATTACACAGATGGTGGAGAAAAATTTTCTCAGACTGCAGGCTGGAATAAAATGGGATATGATCGTGGTTTTGTAGATATGATTGCTGAATTTTTAGAGCGGATCAAAAAAGGGGAAAATAATAAGCAGGAGCTGACAGCAGATTTATTAACCCACCGCCTGGCAGAAAAAGTTGTTAAAGCTTAAGGGGGAATTAATTACACTAAGCCTTAAGCTGCTGTTTTTAAGAGGCATATAATTTTGCCTGACTTAAGTTAATATGATAAAATTATAACAAATAATAAATTGAGGATGATTTAAAATTAATATGGAAAATAAAATTGCAACACCTTCGGAAACGAAAAAGATTCTCCGGGAACACAATTTAAACTTAAAAAAGAGTCTTGGCCAGAACTTTTTAGTTGATTCAAATATCATTGAAATTATTACTGCAGCAGCAGAGATACAGGGGGATGAATTTTTAATAGAGATTGGGCCCGGTATTGGTTCTTTAACTCAGTTATTATTAGAAGATCTGGACAGCGGTAAACTACTGGCAGTAGAAAAAGATGCTGCTATGGTTGCTGTTTTAGAGGATATTTTTGCTGGAGAAGAAAGGCTTTGTCTGCTCAACCAGGACGCGCTTAAAATCAACTGGGAAGAAGTGGCGGCTGAATACAATCCTGAGAATAGGAAGATAAAACTGATCGCAAATCTTCCTTATTATGTCACAACACCAATAATTATGGGAGTTTTAGAGAGTAATATTGAGCTGGAACAGATGGTTTTTATGGTCCAGAAGGAAGTTGGCGAAAGAATTTGTGCTGGCCCGGAAACCAAAAAATTTGGTTCTTTAAGTGTGGCGGTTCAGTATCATATGCAGCCGGAAATTGTCCACCAGGTACCAGCTTCAGTTTTTATTCCTCAACCTGATGTTGATTCAGTAATTGTAAGTTTAACCCCCTATCAAGAAAATATTTATCAGGAAAAGGTAATAAGTAAAAAGTTTTTCTTTCAAATTGTAAAATCTATTTTTCAGCAGCGCCGCAAAACCCTGCGCAACAGTCTCAGCAAATCTGCGGTAATTAATCTTGACCGGGATCTTGTGACCCAGGCTCTGGAGGATGAGGGGATTGGACTTAAAAAAAGAGGAGAAAAGCTTTCAATTTCTGAGATGATCTCCATCAGCAATAGAATTTATAAGATGAGAAATAATGCAGAAACTAATTAAATAGAAGCTTATAAATATAAGTTATGGTTCAATGAATTTTTGAGAGGAGGCAGAAAAATGGTTAAAGTAAAGATTTGTGCAGGCAGTCACTGCTCCCTTGTAGGAGCTTTAAATATTTTAGAGACTTTAGAAGAACTGCAGGAAGAATATCCCGATCAGATTCAGATTGAAAAAGTTGAATGTCTGGATAAGTGTGAGGATATCAAAAAAGCTCCAGTTGTTAAAGTTGATGATGAACTTATTACTTCAGCTCAGAATCAGATTGTAATCAGCAAAGTAATGGAGAGGATAAAATGAGCAAACTAAAGGGTATTTATACTGATATAGTAAAAATCCGACGGATGGTCTTTGCTGAGCTGGCCGGTCTTGCTCTTAAAGATGCAGAGTGTGAAGAATTTGATAAAATTCCTTATCGGATTATTGACACTGAAGAAGCTACATATCGCTCAAGTATTTTTAAGGAAAGAGCAATAGTTGCTGCCCGAGTTCGAATGGGATTGGGTATGGATTATGAAACAAACCAGGAGCACAAACTGCTTTCAGAAGGAATTAGAGATTTTCTTAATAATGATAATCAGTTAACAGAACCGCTGGTCAATGTGATTCGTTTTGCCTGTGAGAAATGCCCGACTAATGCTCATTTTGTCACCAATAACTGCCGTAAATGTCTGGCTCATCCCTGCAGTATTGTCTGCCCGGTTGATGCGGTTAGTATTGAAGAACATGCGGCTGTAATTGATCAGGAAAAGTGTATTAACTGTGGTAAATGTAAGGAAGCCTGTCCCTATGAGGCTATTGTTAATTATGAGCGCCCCTGTGCAGCTGCCTGTGGAGTTGATGCTATAGAAAGTGATGATTATAATCGAGCCAGAATTAATCAGAATAAATGTGTTAGCTGCGGTCAGTGTATTATTGCCTGTCCATTTGGAGCTATTGCAGATAAGTCTATGATTTATCAACTTTTAAAATCAATTAATCGGGGAGAAGATGTGCGGGCAATTATTGCTCCTTCTTTTGTGGGGCAGTTTGGTCCCTTAGTTTCGGCAGAAAAAATTGTAGCAGCCCTAAAAAAATTAGGAATGAAAGAAGTTAGAGAGGTTAGTTTAGGGGCAGACTTTGCTTCTCTACATGAGGCTGAGCTTTTTGCTGAAGATGTTCCGGAGCAGCAGTCTTATATCGGTACCTCCTGCTGTCCGTCCTGGACATATATTGCTGATAAGCATGTACCTGAAACTAGAGAAAATATTTCAGACTCAAGCTCCCCCATGATTTTTGCAGCGCAGTCTGTAAAAGAAAATAATCAGGACAGCAAAGTTGTATTTATCGGTCCCTGTGTTTCTAAAAAACTGGAAGCTTTAAGTGAAAAGGTAAAAGATGAGGTAGATTTTGTAATAACTTTTGAGGAACTGGCAGCAATATTTGTCGCTGCAGATATTGAGCTGACTAAAGTTGAGGCAGAAGAAGAAATTAGTGATGCCTCATATTACGGCCGTGCTTATGCCAATGCTGGTGGAGTAGCGGAAGCAATCAGACAGAATTTAAAAGAAAAATATGAGATTGACCCTCCAATTACTAAAGCAGATGGGCTTGCAGACTGTAAGAAAACCTTAACTAAGGCGAAAGCTGGTGTGCTTGAGGGTCATTTGATTGAAGGCATGGCCTGTGAGGGCGGCTGTGTTGGGGGTCCTGGGACCTTACTGGCAACAAACCGCGGTGCTAAAAATGTAAGCAAGTTTGCTGAACAATCTCCATATAAATTTGCTTTTGAAAATGATAAGCTAAATGACAGGGATTAATAATCTTTTTTGGTGGATAAAATTATTGTTTTAACTTAGTTATTTTGTCACCCAGATTTTTGCTAAAGCAGATATCTTATGATATAATTATTTTTGAATTGTTTTTAAAATGAGGTGAATCTGATGGAAGAAAATGTTCTAGATAAAATCAAAGAGGAAGTAAAATCTTTTGTCGGCCATCGAGTCAGTGTTAAAGCTAATCGAGGTAGACGAAAAGCAGTGGAAAAAGAAGGCGTTTTAGAAAAAACGCATGAAAATGTCTTTATAGTGAGAATTAAGGACCACAATCAAATTAGGCGGCTATCTTATTCTTATTCGGATCTATTAACTGATAATGTCGTTGTGAAGTCTAAAGATGATGAGGTTAAGATAGGAGTTTGATTTTAGATAGAGCAAATAAATTTAATAGAGCAGCCCGGGGTGGCTGCTTTTTTTTGTCATTTTTTCTCTAAAATAGCTGGAAAGGATTTATCCTGTCTTGACGGTAGATCTTAATTATGAATACCATAATCACAGTATATTTTAAAAATATGAAATATAAAAGGGGAGATAGGTTTGGGAATTGACATGGCTATAGGCTTACTCGGTGGTCTGGGCCTTTTTATTTATGGAATGAAACAGATGAGTGAGGGTCTGCAGAAAACTGCCGGTAAAAGATTGCGTCATTTTTTAGCTGCCATGACTTCAAAACCAATTATGGGTGTTGGAGTAGGAACAGCTATAACTGCTATTATTCAGAGTAGTAGTGCTACTACAGTTATGGTCGTAGGTTTTGTTAACGCAGGTTTAATGACTCTGTTCCAATCGATTGGTGTTATTATGGGTGCCAATATTGGAACGACAGTAACAGCCCAGTTAATTGCGTTTAAACTCGGGGACTATGCATTCCATGCAATAGCAATTGGTGCTTTTACATATTTATTTTCTAAAAGCAAAAAATTTCAATATATAGGACAGGTTTTTCTTGGGTTTGGTCTTTTATTTCTGGGACTGGAAACTATGGGAGATACTATGGCCCCCCTGGAAAGCTCACCAGTTTTTATTGACTGGATGGAAAGTTTTGCTCAATATCCAATTCTAGGTATTTTAACAGGTATTGTTGTTACAGTTGCTGTTCAGAGTAGTTCAGCTTCATTTGGTATTTTATTAGGTCTTGTTACAGCAGGAGCGATTCATTACGAAGCTGCCATCCCAATTCTTTTAGGTAGTAACATTGGTACCACTGTTACTGCAATTTTATCAGCTATCGGAGCAAATTTGACTGCCAAAAGAGCTGCAGCAGCACATTTTTTGTTTAATGTTTTAGGAGCCGGAATAATGATTGCTTTTCTCTATCTAGTTCCTGACTTTGGAGGTCTACTCCAAAATTTACTTATTGATGTTAGCGCATTTTTTGGTCAGATTAATCCCTCAGAAGAAAGGCTGCTGGCTAATACTCATACCTTTTTTAATGTTTTAAATACTTTACTCTGGCTTCCATTTACAGGTTTTATGGTTTATTTAGTAAAAAAGATGCTGCCGGGAGAAGATTTAACTTTAAAAAGGGGAACTACCTTTATTGATGATAGAATGTTGAGTACTCCTTATGTTGCAATTGACCAGGTTAAAAAAGAAATACTGGCAATGGGTAAAATTTCTAAAGATATGGTTTGTGATTCTGTAGATGGATTTTTGAATAAAGATGGTGAAGTTATCAAAAAAATTAGGCATCATGAGGATATTGTGAATGAGATGGAAGAAGAATTACTTCATTTTATTCAAAAAATACCGCAGGGTCAATTAAATGATGTTGATATCAGAACTCTGGATAAGTATTTTGCAGTTGTTGATGATATTGAAAGTATCGCTGATGATGCTGATGATATTACAGAGTTGATTGAAAATCGCCTGGAGAACAAACTTAAGTTTTCTTCTGATGCTCAATCTACAATTCAGGAAGTATATTCTATTATCTGTGAGGTTTTAGATAAAACTTTAGAATTGATTGAAACCGATAATTTAGAAATTGCTGCAGAAATTTTGGCAGCAGAAGAAAAATTAGATCAAATGCAGATTCAATTTAGACAGGAAAGTATCAGCAGAATTAAAGGTTCGGAAAAAGGTAGTTGTGATCCTAATTCTGGTATAATACTCCTTGAACTTCTTGATGATCTGGAACATATTAGTGATCAAATGGCTGATATTGCCCATAGCATAATAGAAATATATGAAGATGAAAGTACTGGTCAAGAGGTAAAAGAGGTAAATGTAGTGTAAGTTTACAATAAATTAACATTTAAATAGCTTTATTTGGGTAGAGCCTCCTTTTTATAGGAGGCTCTTTTTGCTATAATGGAGAAAAGGGATTATTTAAATTGACCATAGTCTCCATTAACGCCTCTTATTGAGATTTTATTGTGGTTGTTTCTAACTCCCTGCGGTCAAACATCGAAACAACTAATAACAATAAAATCTAATCGAGGCTATTTCGACTAAAGTATCAATTTAAATAATCCCTTTTCTCTGAAAAATACTTGTAATTTAAGTTTGAATCTTAGCTTAGCAAATTACCTTAATGATAGTTTAATAAAATCTAATCAAAGCTATTCCGTCTGAAGTGCAAAATCAGATAAACCTTTTCTCGGGAGATACTTGGAGTGCTGATTTATATGTTTATTTAATTAATTGTTCTAATGATAGTTACATTAAGGAGGTTAGAATGGCTAAATCACTTTCTAAGATGTCGCTGGAAGAATTGTGGCAGCTTTTTCCAATAGTTTTAAAGGAACATAATTCCGAATATAAAAATTGGTATTTAGAAGAAAAAGAAAAGTTAGAAGCTCTTTTGCCTGAAAGTTTCATTGAAAGGATTAATCATATAGGTAGTACTGCAGTTCCAGGACTGCTGGCCAAACCAACAGTTGATATTTTGCTGGAAATCAACAGAAAGTCTGAACTTTCAGAAGTAGAAAGTAAACTTAAAAATGCTGGTTGGACTTTGATGCATAGAAATCAGGAAAATGAAGAACTAGATTTAGTTTTTAACAAAGGATATACCCAGGCAGGATTTGCAGATAAAGTTTTTCACCTTCATTTACGCTACTTTGGTGACTGGGATGAATTATATTTTCGGGATTATCTAATTGCACATCCGGAAATAGCTAAAAAGTATGGAGAGCTAAAAAAAGAGTTAGCAAAAGAGTTTAAACATAATCGTGATGGTTATACTGAAGCTAAAACCGAATTTATTAGTAAGTGGACTGCAGAAGCCAGAAAAGAATTTGGACAAAAATATTTATCGAAGAAGAAATAAAAATTTCGTGTCATTTTAAATAATAAGTGGAAAATAAGAAATCCGGGAGGATTTATAATGGAAAAAATTCTTGTAGTTGAAGACGAGAAAAATATTAGAGAATTAATTAAATTCAATCTGGAAAATTCAGGTTATCAAGTTGAAACTGCTGCTGATGGAAAAGAGGCGATGGATAAACTTTCCGGAGAAATTGATCTGGTAGTTTTAGATTTGATGCTGCCAGAAATTGATGGGATGGAAGTCTGCCGTCGAATGAGGGGCAGTGAAGAGCTGCGTCAGATTCCGATTATCATGCTAACTGCTAAGGGAGAGGAAGTAGAGAGAATTTTGGGCCTGGAAATGGGAGCTGATGATTATATGACTAAACCATTTAGTCCTAGAGAATTAGTTGCCCGGATTAAAGCGATTTTTAGACGTCTTAAAGAATTTAAGGCAGGTAGTGAACAACTCAAAGATGAGATAATTGAAGCAGGTAAACTGAAATTAGATATTTCCCGGCATGAAGTCATTTATGGAGAAGAAAAAGTAGTTTTAACCCCCAAAGAATTTGAACTGCTCCGTTATCTGGTGATTAATCAGGGTAGAGTTTTAAGCCGTGATTTACTTTTAGAAAAAATTTGGGGCTATGAATATGCAGGAGATACGCGAACAGTTGATGTTCATATAAGAAGACTCCGCAAAAAGATTAAAGCTGATTATATAGCCACAGTCAGAGGGGTGGGGTATAAATTTGTTAAAATGGAGTAAGCTAGGTATAAAAAACCGTCTAATTATAATCTTTATTGTTATTCAACTCTTAATTATTGGCTTAAGTTTTTATTATTTTAGCTCAAATCATCGTGAATTTTATCTAGAACAGGAAAAAATTAGTTTAAAGCATTATTCTCAATTGATGCTTAATAATCTGGAAGCAGAAGAAATACTAAATTCGAGCCAGAGTCTTCAGTCTAAGGCAGCTGAATGGTCTGCTGATTCAGAAACAAGAATTACTATTATCGCTGCTGATGGTCAGGTGCTGGCAGATTCACATTATGACATTACCGAAATGGATAACCACCGCAATCGCCCTGAAGTTGTGCAGGCAATTCGCAGTGGCAGTTCAGCTACTGCAATTCGCTATAGTAATACAATAGGCGAAGAAATGCTTTATTATGCTGTTCCAGTCAGAGAACAGGGAGAACTTATTGGAATTTTAAGAACTGCTCGTCCAATTGAGTTTATCAGAGGTGTTTTAATTGAGGATATTAAGAGTTATTTATTTTTCTTTGTTATTCTGGCAGCAATCACAATCCTTCTGGGCTGGCGTTTAACCAACAGTATAGTTAAACCCCTGGAGACTGTTACCGAAACTGCCGAAAAAATTTCAGAAGGGGATTTAACCCAGCGGATACCTGTTAGAAAATATAATAGTGAAATTGAAAAACTGGCCCGGATGTTTAACTACATGGCAGAAGAGCTGGAAGAAAAGATTACAGAGATTTCTCAGGAAAAAAATAGAATTGAAGCAATTCTGGAAAGTATGGTAGATGGTGTAATTGCTGTTGATAAAGAAGGGAAAATTTCTCTGATTAATCCTGCAGCGCGTAGAATTTTTAATATTGAAGCCGAAAAAATAAAAGGAAAGGAAATTATTAGTTCCCTTTTCAGCCACAGAATAGATATGTACTTACAGCGGGCTTTTGATAAAAAGGAAAGTATCAGCAGGGAAATTAAATATAAAAATCCGGAACAGAAGATTATCCAGGCCACATTTATTCCTCTGCTTGACGAAAAAGAAAATGTTAATGGTGGGGTAATTGTTTTAACTGATATTACAGAATTGAGAAAATTGGAGACAGTTCGTAACGATTTTGTAGCCAATGTTTCGCATGAACTGAGAACACCACTTACTTCGATGGTTGGTTATCTTGACACACTTCTGGAAAGTGATATTGAGAATCAGGAGACTAGAGATAGATTTTTAAAGATAATTAAAGAAGAGACTGATCGGCTTTCAATTTTGATCAAAGACCTTTTTAATTTATCAAAGATTGAATCTCAGACTTTTGATTTAAAGGCGGAAAATTTTAAAGAAGTATTAACCAAAGTGGTGAACTTGCTGGAGAAAAATGCTGAAGACAAAAATATTGATTTTACAGTTCAGATACCTGAAAATTTACCGCCTGTGTATATGGTCCCGGAACAGATTAAACAGGTATTAATAAATCTAATTGATAATGCAATTAAATATACTCCAGCCGGAGGAAAGATTGATATTAAAGTGGAAAAAGAAGGAGATAAGGTTTATTTTTCTGTTAAAGATAATGGTATCGGAATTCCCAAGGCTGATCAGGAGCGTATCTTCGAAAGATTTTATAGAGTTGATAAAGCCCGCAGTCGAGTTCTTGGTGGAACTGGCATTGGTCTTTCCATTGTTCGTAATATTATTAAACAGCACGGTAGTGAGATTCAGGTTAAAAGTAGAAAAGGTGAAGGTAGTGAATTTTACTTTTATTTAAAAGCTGCTGAATAAAGTAAATATATATTGGTACCCGGTACAAAACGGCCGTTTTGTACCGGGTACAGGTGAAAAAAGTACAATCTAAGTTTATATCTCCACTAAGTCAATAAACTTATTATTGAATAAAGTTAGCTAATTGATCTTCAGGCTTGACAAAAAATTTTTTTACATTTATAATATGAGTGAAATCGAATATACACATATAAAAATAAAACAGGAGGCTTTTATTATGACTAAAAAAGAAAAAAATATTAAAGAAATAGAAGACAAAGGTTTAGGTGTTTTCGAAAAATACCTAACAGTCTGGGTTGCGGTCTGTATAATTGCAGGTGTTGCAATTGGACGCCTCTGGCCTGCATTTCCTGATACTTTAAGCCAGTGGGAATATGCTCAGGTTTCAATACCTGTGGCAATTTTAATCTGGTTTATGATTTATCCAATGATGGTACAGATTGACTTCAGCAGTATTTTAGAGGCCGGTAAAAAGCCTAAAGGTCTAACAGTCACTCTGGTATCTAACTGGTTGATTAAGCCTTTCAGCATGTATTTCTTTGGCTGGTTATTTATTCGCGTCTTTTTTCAAAACTTTATTCCAGCAGATTTAGGTGCCCAGTATGTGGCAGGAATGATTTTACTGGGCTCAGCTCCCTGTACGGCAATGGTATTTGTCTGGAGTTATTTAACAGATGGTGATCCTGCTTATACCTTAATTCAGGTGGCAGTTAATGATCTGGTATTAGTTTTTGCTTATGCACCTCTGGTAATGTTCTTGCTGGGCTTGAGTGATATGACAGTCCCCTGGAATACAATTTTATTATCTGTTATTTTATATATTGTAGTACCACTTCTGGCCGGTTATATTTCCCGAAAATACTTAATTAAAAATAAGGGGCTTGAGTGGTTTGAAAATGTATTTTTATCAAAACTAAGTAATTTTACGGTAATTGGGCTATTAATGACTTTAATAATTTTATTCTCCTTCCAGGGAGATGTAATTATCAATAATCCTCTCCACATATTATTAATTGCAATTCCTTTAACCATCCAGACCTTCTTTATTTTCACTATTGCTTACGGCTGGGCTAAGTTGTGGAAAATTGATCATTCAGTAGCCGCACCGGCTGGAATGATCGGAGCCAGCAACTTTTTTGAACTGGCAGTTGCCGCTGCAATCTCTATTTTTGGAATCGGTTCTGGAGCAGCACTGGCTACAGTAGTTGGAGTACTGGTTGAGGTTCCCGTAATGCTGGCACTAGTTAAAATCGCTAATAAAACTCGCCACTATTTTCCGCAAGCAGAAAGCAACTAGAAACAATAAATAAGTACTAATTCACACCTGCTTTCACTAATGTGAGCAGGTGTTTTTTTGTGCTGAATATATAAAAATTATTTTCTGTTAATAAAAATAAACATTGATATAACAAGTCTAATATAACTTTTGATCTCTAATCTTAATATAATATAAAAGTTTAGTTTGACATGAAAAAAATATTACTATATAATCATATTAGTTAATATTAATATAATAAGGGGAGAGAAGTTGTGGAAGAATTACTTTATTTTTTAAAATGTATAGCTGACGAAAACCGTCTTAAAATATTAAAACTGCTGCTGGACAGCCAGTACTGTGTCTGTCAGCTGCAGGAATTATTGGATAAATCACAATCCAGTGTTTCCCAGCATCTCAGTTACTTTAAAGATTTAGATCTTTTAGAGGAAGAGAAAAGTGGTAAGTGGATCTATTATTCAATTGATAGAAATGTTTATGATGATTTTTTAGCCAGCTTAATTGCTTTGAAATCAAAATCACTGGCTGAATTAGATTTATTGGATGTTAAAAGAAATATTGATAACTTAGATACTGCCGCAGAGATTAAAACAGAAAATAAAGGAAGGGGATGCTGTTAGTGTTTTGGATATTCACAAAATTTGCAGATTTAGTTACCTATAGTTTATTCGGGCTGGAAGCAGGGAGCAGACTGGGAGAATCAGTCCATTTTTTCTTCTATGATACAACCAAGATAATTTTCTTGTTATCAATTATGATTTTCTTTATTTCAATTATCAGAAGTTATTTTCCACCAGAGAAAACAAAAAAGTTATTAAGTAACTATAGAAAAATAACAGGACATATTATGGCTTCACTGCTGGGGGTTGTGACTCCATTTTGTTCCTGTTCTTCAGTACCAATTTTTATTGGCTTTGTGGAGTCGGGAATTCCACTGGGAATTACATTTTCCTTTTTAATTACTTCACCAATTGTAAATGAGGTAGCTCTGGTAATGCTCTATACCATCTTCGGCTGGAAAATTGGAACTCTTTATCTGGCCAGCGGTATTTTAGTTGGGATAGTAGGAGGAATTGTAATTGAAGCACTGGGAATGGAAAAACAGGTAGAAGAATATGTATATCAGATTAGTGCTGGAGAAAGTGAAGTTGAAGAACTTGAGTGGAATGATAGAATTGATTTTGCGAAAGCAGAAGTTAAAGAAATTGTAAGTCGGGTCTGGAAATATGTTATAATTGGTATTGGAATTGGAGCTGCAATTCATGGTTATGCACCGGCCGAATTACTGGCTGAGTATGCAGGACCAAATAATCCACTCTCTGTTATTGCAGCTGTAATTGTTGGAATTCCACTTTATTCTAATGCAGTGGGAACAATTCCAATTGTGGAAGCATTAATGGGTAAAGGAGTTGCTTTAGGAACTGCCTTAAGTTTTATGATGGCTACAACAGCTTTATCATTACCGGCAATGATAATTTTACGCAAAGTTATCAAGCCGAAATTAATTACAGTTTTTGTAACAGTTGTTGGAGTTTCAATTATTGGTGTGGGGTACATGTTTAATTTTGTTATGTAATGGTACCAGGTACAAATCAATTGATTTGTACCTGGTAAAAAAGAATAAAATCACAAACTAAAATTAAAAGAGGAGTGTTAATTATGAAAATTACTATTTATGGACCAGGATGCAAAAATTGTGTTAATTTAGCTGATAATGCTAAAAAAGCTCTGACAGAAACAGGTGTTGAAGCAGAAATAGTTAAGGTAGAAGATATGAAAGAAATTGCAACAGCTGGAATAATGAGTACACCTGCTATTGGAATTGATGGAGAGGTTAAGATCAAAGGTAGAGTTGCCACAGTAGAAGAAATAAAAGAATTAATTTCGTGATCTAGTTTTTATAGTATAGAAATCTAGATACTTATAATTTATTAATAAAATGTTGACTATATATGTGTTGATCATATATACTGCAATTGTAATGATTATTTAGAAAATTGTCAAATGTTTATTTGTTGCTGCTGAAATTGCCAAAAAAATTAGAAAATAGTATTCTCGCAAGTTGAAAATAAAGACTTTCTATTATTGTAGAATAAAAAAAGTTATTGATTTACAGATGACTGCTTTGGTAGCGGGTTTTTTCTTTTGTTTACATTTTGTTAACATAAGTTTCATACTGCTGTAACATTAGCCTGTTATTATTGTAATCAGAGTCAAGTAAAAGAAAAAATCAATAATTCCTGAAGGGGGAAAATAATTAATGAAAAAATTTACAGCATTATTTTTTGTTCTTGCTCTAGCAGTTATGGCAGTACTTCCAATGAGTGTCGCAGCTCAGGAACTAAAAGGAACAGTTAAGATTGATGGTTCTAGTACAGTTTATCCAATTACTCAGGCAATGGCAGAAGAGTTTTCTTATGAGTATCCAAGAGTAAGAGTTACAGTAGGAGTTTCCGGTACAGGTGGCGGTTTTGAGAAATTTACTGTTGGCGAAACAGCTATCAATGATGCTTCCAGACCAATCAAAGAAAGTGAAGCAGCAAAAGCAAAAGCAAATGGTATTGAATATACAAAATTTGTAGTAGGTAGTGATGGTATTACTGTAGTAGTTAATCCTGAAAATGACTGGGTAAATAACATTACAGTTGAAGAGCTCCACCAAATTTGGAAACCAGACAGCAGTGTTCAAATGTGGAGTGATGTGAGATCTGAATGGCCTGATGAAGAAATTGATCTTTATGGACCAGGAGCAGACTCCGGAACTTTTGACTACTTTACTGAGGCAATTGTTGGAGAAGAAGGAGCAAGCCGTTCTGACTACACAGCAAGTGAGGATGACAATGTTTTAGTTAGAGGTGTAGCTGGAAATAAATATGCAATGGGATATTTCGGTTATGCATATTATGAAGAAAACCAGGAAAAGCTTAAAGCACTTGCAGTTAATGGAGTTGAACCATCTGTTAAGACAATCAGTAATGGTAATTATACTCCTCTAGCGCGCCCGCTTTTCATTTATGTAAATAATGAAGCAGCAAAAAGGGAAGAAGTCGAGGCTTTCTTAAAGTTTTACTTCAATAATGCTCAGGAGATTGTTCCTCAGACTGGTTATGTACCCTTAGAAAGTTATGAAAAAGCATTAAATAAGCTAGCTGAGATTACTAACTAATTAATATAATGATAAAATTTAATTAAATAATAAAATGCCAGAAGGGGCTATAATAGCCCCTTCTTTGGCAGTTTTAAGAAAGGTGGTTAAATGAAGATGAAAAATAATAAGGAGTCAAACTGGTATTCTATCTTATTTGATAAAAAAATAAGACACATGAATTCAAAAAGCAGTCAGAATAACTGGGTTAATTATATTTTACTGCTGGCGACATTAATCTCAGTATTTACTACAGTCGGAATAATTGTTATTCTTGTTTCTGACTCGATCCATTTTTTTGCAGAAGTATCTATTATAGAATTCTTAACTGGGATAAAATGGAATCCATTAATTGAGCCTAATAAAAGTTATGGGGTACTCCCCTTAGTTGCTGGAACAATGATGATTACGCTGGGTTCTGCTCTGATTGCTATTCCTGTAGGACTGGGAAGTGCTATTTATTTAACTGAGTATTCTTCCACCCGTTTTAGAAAGATAATAAAACCAATTATGGAGATCCTGGCAGGAATTCCAACAGTGGTATATGGTTACTTTGCTTTAACTTTTATCACCCCACAAATTTTAGAACCAATTTTTCCTCAAATTCAGACATTTAATGCCTTAAGTGCCAGTATAGCAGTGGGAATTATGATCTTACCAATGGTAATTTCTTTAAGTGAAGATGCACTTAATTCAGTTCCAGAAAGTATTCGTCAGGGTGCTTATGCTATGGGCTCAACTCGATTTGAGGTTGCTTCGAAAGTTATGGTGCCTTCTGCACTTTCTGGTATTGTTTCTTCATTTATTCTCGCTATTTCCAGAGCTATTGGGGAAACAATGATAGTTGCAATTGCAGCAGGAATGCGGCCCCAATTAACTGCAAATTTTTTAAAGCCTGTTCAGACTATGACTGGATATATTGTCCAGGTTAGTTTAGGAGATACACCAGTTGGATCACTTGAATATTATTCAATTTTTGCAGTTGGTCTGCTGCTGTTTTTATTAACTCTCAGTTTAAATATAATAAGTCAGTGGATCTTAATGAAATATAGGGAGGTATATCACTAATGTCTGATTTACACAAAAGAAGAAAACGAACCGATAAGATCTTTAAAGTTGTATTTTTAATTTTTATTGGCCTGGCTTTAGTGGTTCTTGCTGCTTTAATATTTGATATTTTCTCTAAAGGTTTCATAATGATGGACTGGGGCTTTTTTACTAATTTTGATTCCCGTTTTCCCGAAAAAGCAGGTATTAAGGCTGGCTTATTTGGGACTTTATATGTAATTGGCTTAATGATTCCGATTACCTTTATAACTGGAACTGCAACAGCAATTTATTTAGAGGAGTATGCTCCCAAAAATAAATTAACAGATCTAATAAAATTGAACATAGCAAATCTTGCCGGTATTCCCTCAATTATATATGGAATGCTTGGATTGGCAGTCTTTGTAAGAACTCTGGGGCTGGGTAGAAGTGTTCTGGCAGGTTCTTTAACCTTGAGTTTATTAGTTTTACCGGTTGTTATTGTTTCAGCTCAGGAAGCATTAAGAAGTGTTCCAAAATCATTAAGAAATGCATCTTATGGCCTGGGAGCCAATCACTGGCAGACTGTTTATAAAGTGGTTCTACCTTCAGCTCTGCCTTCAATAATGACGGGTTTTATCCTTGCTATATCAAGAGCGATAGGAGAGACAGCCCCGCTAATTATGATGGGTGCCTTAACATTTGTAATGTTTACTCCCCAGGGTATCATGGATAGTTTTACGGTAATGCCTATTCAGATTTTCAACTGGACTTCATTACCAAAGACTGAGTACGAACTCGTTGCCGCCAGTGGAAGTGTCGTATTACTGCTTATTTTATTTGCTTTAAATGGACTGGCAACATTTATTCGCTATAAATTTAGCCGAGATTAATTAAGGAGGAAATTTAATGTCTAAAAATAAAAATGTACTTGAAATTAAAAATTTAGATTTTTATTATGATGAATTTCAGGCACTGAATGATATAAACATGGAAGTCAAAGAAAAAAAGGTAACAGCTCTAATTGGCCCTTCAGGCTGTGGTAAATCAACTTTTTTAAGAACAATTAATAGAATGAATGACTTGATTGAAGGCAGTCGAGTTGAAGGACAGGTAATTTTTGATGGTGATGATATTTATTCTGGAAATACTGATGTAGTTAGATTAAGAAAGCGGATAGGAATGGTTTTTCAGCAGCCAAATCCATTTCCGAAATCAGTTTTTGAAAATGTTGCCTATGGGCCTAAAGTCCATGGTGTAAAAGATAAAGCAGAGATTGAACGAATTGTAATTGAGAGTTTAAAGGGAGCGGCTTTATTTGACGAAGTTAAGGATCGTCTGGATAGATCTGCTTTAGGTTTATCTGGTGGTCAGCAGCAGAGGCTATGTATTGCCAGAGCTTTAGCTGTAAAACCGGAAGTTCTTTTAATGGATGAGCCAGCATCAGCTCTAGATCCGGTTGCTACAGCTAAAATTGAAGATTTAATAACAGATTTAAAAGAAAAATACAGTATTGTAATTGTAACTCACAGCATGCAGCAGGCCGCCCGGGTTTCTGATGAAACAGGATTTTTCCTGATGGGAGATTTGATTGAATTTGATAAAACTGATAAAATATTTGAAAACCCAGCTAATCAGAAAACAGAAGATTATATAACAGGGCGTTTTGGCTAAAAGTTAACCCCAAAAAATTTATTGTGACACCATCTTTTTATAGATTTTAAAGAGGTATTTTTGAGGAGGAATAATTAAAATGATTGATTCTCGTAAGAATTTTCATACCGAATTGAAGGATTTAGAGAATGAAATGTTAAAAATGGGAAGTGTAGTTAGAGAAAGTATTAGCCAGAGTATTGAGGCTTTAATGAATAAAGATTTAGAACTGGCTGATCAGGTAATAGAAGATGATGATATAATAGATGATTATGAGCTTGATATAGAAGAAAAATGTACACGTTTAATAGCTCTTCAGCAGCCGGTAGCAATTGATCTTCGAAAGATCATTGTGATTTCCAAACTGGTAACTGATTTAGAAAGAATTGGAGATAATGCATCCAATATTGCCCACCGAGTTAAGGATATTGGAGATCAACCTTTAATTAAAGAAATGCAGGATCTGCCGGGGATGAGAGATATTGTTGTCCAGCAGCTCAGAGAAAGTCTGGAGGCCTTTGTGGATATGGATATCGAGAAGGCAAAAGAGATTGCTCTCAGGGATAAAGAAGTCAACCGTCTGGATAAACAGATCAGTTCTGAACTTTTAAATGTTATGGAAAAGGATAGTTCTACTATTGAACAGGGAGCATCACTGATGTTTATCAGTCGTTTCCTGGAGAGAATTGGGGACCATTCTACAAATATTTGTGAGCGTACTGTTTATATGAAAACAGGCGAATGGACTGAGCTGGAATAATTAAACATGATTCTAATATCTTATTAAAATTGCTTTAAATAAAGGTATTAAAAGATACACTCTTTTCTGGGGTGTATCTTTTTTTTGCTTAAATAAATTTCCGTTGCAATAATTCTGGGCCTGTGATAAAATTTCTAATTAGTAAATAAAAAGGGGGATAATGAAAAATCATGTTAAAAATGTTTTTAAATTATTATAAAAACCACTGGAAACTATTTACAGCGGAACTCAGCTGTGCTGTTTTTATGTCTGGATTAGACTTGGTTTATCCAATGTTTATTCAGCAGCTAATTGATCAGCATTTTCCAGACAGAAATTTAAATATGATGATCAGGATCTCAGTGATTTTGTTAGTGATTTATTTATTGCGCTTTATTTTTCAATATATTGTTCATTACTGGGGTCATGTTGTAGGAATCAGGATGGAAACAGATATGCGCTCAGATTTATTTACCCATCTGCAGAAATTATCCTTTAAATTTTTTGATAATAATAAAGTTGGGTATTTAATGTCCAGAGTAGTCAATGATTTGAATAATATTTCTGAACTTGCACATCACGGTCCGGAAGATGTTTTGATTTCAGCTATGTTATTAGTTGGTTCATTTTCCATTTTAATCAATATGCACTGGCAGCTGGCTCTAGTTACTTTTGCTTTAATCCCGATTATGTTCTTCTTCTCTAAAAAATTGGGCGAAAAAATGTATCATGCTTTTAAAGTGATCCGGGAAAAAATGGCTGAGGTAAATACAATAGTAGAAGACAGCTTAAGTGGAATTAGAGTGGTCAAATCATTTACTAATGAAGATTACGAAAACGAAAAATTCTGTGAGGGCAACCACAATTACCGCCGCTCACGTGAATGGGCAATGAAAAACATGGCCCAGTTTCATTCGGGAATGAACCTTTTTATTAACTTAATTCGTCTGAGCACTCTGGCTGCAGGGGGTTATTTTATTTATAATGGTTCTTTAACTGCAGGCCAGATGGTAGCTTTTTTATTTTATGTAGATATGTTTATGAATCCTATTCGGAGACTGGTTAACTTCAATGAACAGCTGCAGCGGGGAATGTCCGGTTTTAGTCGTTTTAAAGAGTTATTAGAGGTCGATCCCGAAATAGTTGATCGAGCAGAAGCAAGCGAATTAGTAAACGTTGAAGGATTAATCAAATATGAAAATGTAACTTTTGGTTATGATAATCACGGAAAAGTATTAACCAATATTGATATAGAAATTGAGCCCGGTAAAACTGTTGCTTTTGTGGGGCCTTCAGGAGCTGGAAAATCGACTCTGACTAAGCTGCTGCCCAGATTTTATGAAATTGATAATGGTAGACTATCTATCGATAATCATGATATTAGAGATGTAACACTTGAGTCCCTGCGCCGCAATATTGGAATCGTCCAGCAGGATGTATTTCTTTTTAATGGTACAGTTAGAGAAAACATTGCTTACGGTATGGCCGATGCTTCGGAGGCTGAAATAATTGAAGCTGCTGAAAAAGCAAATGCTCATGATTTTATACTGAACTTAAGTAAAGGTTATGGTACTGATATTGGAGAAAGAGGAGTTAAGCTTTCTGGAGGGCAGAAACAGCGGATTTCTATTGCCCGCTCATTTCTCAAAAATCCTCCAATTCTAATTCTTGATGAGGCAACCTCCTCTCTTGATAACCGCAGCGAAAAAATTATTCAGGAATCACTGGAAAAATTAGCTGAAGGAAGAACTACTTTAGTTATTGCTCACCGCCTCTCAACTGTGATTAATGCTGATCAGATTATTGTTCTGACTGAAAATGGAATTGTAGAACGGGGTAAGCATCAGGAATTGATTCAAAATGGTGGAGAATACGCTCAGTTATATAATGAACATTTTTCTGCAGAACTGGCAGGTTAAACTGATTAAATGTAAAAAAGTTAATTAAGTTTAGGATTGATTTAACCTCATAGAACTTACTTATAGTCGGGTGCTGAACCCGACTTTTTTCTTTGACAAGAGAGCAGAAATCTGCGATACTATAAACAGAAATGAAACTTCAATATTGAAGTCTAAAGTTGAAATTAAATTTAATTTTAAAGAAAGGAAGATTATTTATGTCCAAAAAATTATATCGTTCTAGAGATGATAGAATGATTGCTGGAGTTTGTGGTGGACTGGCAGATTATTTTAATGTTGATTCTTCTTTGATCAGGCTGGGTGTTTTATTTATTTTTTTATTTCAGGGTATAGGTCTGATTGCCTATATTATTGCCTGGCTGGTAATGTCAGAGGAGCCCAAAAATGAGTATAGAATGCCGGATGATTACTATCTTGAAGAACAGAGACAGCAGGAAAAGGAAAATCATCAGCAGAGATATAATTCCGAAAGTGAGCGAGCTGAAAATGAAGACCAGAAGTCAGAGTCCAGGAAAAAGAGTGAAGAAGAATATTATCAGCAGTATCAGGATCAGAGTTCAGACAGCAGTACTAATAACCGACGTAAACTATTTGCTGTGATAATGATTTTAGTTGGTTCGATTTTTTTAATTGATATCTGGATTCCAGCTCTATACTGGGAAAAATACTGGCCTTTAATTTTAATCGCTGCCGGAGTATTAATGCTTAAAGGTGATAATAATGACAGATAATAGGGATCGCAGTTTAATTGCAATAATCTTAATTTTTGCAGGGGTAATATTTCTGGGTGATTCACTTGGTGAATATAATTTTAATTTGATATTCTTTCTCCGCAGTTACTGGCCCGCATTGTTGATTGTTTTTGGCTTTCATATTTTACTGCAAAAAAGCAGATTCTGGTTTATAGTACCCCTGGTAGTTATTGGGCTGTCATTATATCTTATTTATATGCTGGTAAATCAGCACCCATTTTATTTTATGCCTCAGCTCAGGATGAGAATCTTTAATTTTAATAGTTTTCCTTTTAGATAATATAAGAGTAAATACTTTAGATAATAGGATCATTAACCTTGAAATATTTTAAACAGCATTAGATAAATATATTGATAAAATTTAATTTGGGGGATAATTATGCGAGAATTATATTTAAAAGCACCAGCAAAAATAAATCTCGCCCTACATGTTAAAGGGCTGAGAGAAGATGGTTTCCATGAACTGCAGCTGATTATGCAGAGTATTAGTCTGGCAGATAGAATTAAGTTGAAGAAAAAAAGTGGTGGCATTATAATTAAAACCTCACATACTGAACTGCCTACTGGTAAAGAGAATCTGGCCTATCAGGCAGCAGAAATCTTTTTTGAACAGAACCCTGAACTTGAGCAGGGGGTTGAAATTTACATCGAAAAAAATATTCCTATTGCTGCTGGAATGGCCGGTGGCAGCACAGATGCTGCAGCAGTGATGAGGGGACTTTATCAACTTTTTGAACTTAAAGCAGATTTTAAAAAGCTGCGCAGTGACCTGGAAGCTATTGGTTCAGATGTTCCCTACTGTCTTGCAGGAGGGACTGTCTATGCTGCTGGCAGAGGAGAGATACTGGAGTCACTTCCTTTTATAGGAGAAAAATATCTGGTTGTAGTAACTCCAGCTTTTAAAATTTCTACACCAGCAGTTTACAAATTATATGATGAGATACAGGGTTATCGAAAATTTAATTTTGATTTAGTGCTGGATAATTTACAGAATGATGAAAAGATAGACTGGAGTCTGGATTATAAAAATGACTTAAAAAATGCTTCAGAAAAAATATGTCCTGAGATCAGGGAAATTAAAGATATATTTAAAAATACTGAGGCGGAGTTTACAATGATTTCCGGTAGTGGACCAACAGTATTTTCAATTTATGACAGCAGAGAAAAGGCAGAAAAAGTTGCTGCTGGCTGGCCCCGAAAAAACGATTTTGTTGCAGCTGGTAAAACAATTGACAGCTATTAAAACAGATAAAACGATAAAATAAAAGCTAACATAGGATTGACATGGTTTTGAATCCATGTTATACTTTCTGCAATAATTATTAGGACTATGGGAGTAGTGATAGCTATGCAAAGGGAAAAAAATATCACAATGAAGGAAGCAAAGGAAAAAACAGGGTTAAGTTCCAGACAAATTCGATATTATGATCAGCAGGATCTGATTTTTCCTGCCCGCAGCAGCGGAAATCAGCGTCTTTTTTCGGAAAATGATATTAAGAGACTGCTCAAAATAAAAAATCTTCTGGCAGCCGGTAACAGTATAGAAACCGTACGCTCAAAACTGAAGGCACCAGAAGTTGAACAGAATTTTGAAATTGAGTCTGACTATGATGATCATTTTGATGATTATTCAGATGTTGATCTGGATTCGCTTTATCCTGTGTCCAATCGTTCAGAATTGATAAAAAAACTTTCCCGAAATAAAGAGCACTCCCAGGAGGAGGAAGAATAAGTGGAAAAATTTAGTAGAGAGAAGATTTTAAAGATTGCTGAGGAAAAGAATGTGGAGTTTATTCGCCTGCAGTTTGTTGATATTTTGGGAATCATAAAAAATGTAGCAATTACAATTGAACAGCTGCCTGAGGCACTTGATGGTAAGATAATGTTTGATGGTTCATCTATTGAGGGTTATACACGTATCCACGAATCCGATATGTACTTAAAACCTGACTATGATACTTTTGCAATTTTTCCCTGGGGAACCAGTGGTGGCTGTACAGCCAGAATGATGTGTGATATTTATTTACCTGATGGAGAACCTTTTGTTGGCTGTCCCCGCGGCACGCTGAAAAGAGCAATGGCCGAAGCAGAAGAAATGGGTTATGAAATGTTTGCCGGACCTGAGCCAGAATTTTTCTTGTTTGAAAAAGATAAAAATGGTAATCCAACAACTAAAACTCATGACAAAGGTGGTTATTTTGACCTTTCTCCGGTTGATTTAGGTGGGGAAGCCCGTCGGGATACTGTACTGGCACTTAAAAAAATGGGTTTTGAAGTTGAAGCTGCACACCATGAGGTGGCTCCAGGACAGCATGAAATTGATTTTAAATATACACCTGCTTTAAGAACAGCCGATAATATTGCAACCTTTAAATTTGTAACCAAATATATAGCAATGCAGCATAATTTGCACGCTACTTTTATGCCCAAACCAATTTATGGAGAAAGTGGTTCTGGAATGCATGTTCACCAGTCATTATATAAAGATGGAAAAAATGCTTTTTATGATCCTCAGGATGAACACGGATTAAGTGAAATTGCATATTATTACATAGGTGGATTACTCAAACATGCAAAAGAAACTACAGCTATTTTAAATCCTACTATTAACTCTTATAAAAGATTGGTTCCTGGTTATGAAGCTCCAGTATATATCTCCTGGTCAACTCAAAATCGCAGTGCTTTAGTCAGAGTACCTTCTGCCAGAGGTAATGGTACTAGATTAGAATTGAGAAATCCTGATCCAGCAGCAAATCCATATCTGGCAACTGCTGTAATGCTCAGAGCTGGACTTGATGGAATAAAAAATAAAATTGATCCGGGAGAACAGACTACTGATAATATTTATGAGATGAGTTATAAAGAAAGAAAATCCAGAGGTATTAAAAGTCTTCCTGGTTCTATGGAAGAAGCACTCAAGCATTTTCAGGAAAGTGAATTTATGAGAGAAGCTCTGGGGGAACATATTTTTAATCATTTAGTTGAAGCAAAGAAAATAGAATGGGCTGTCTATCGAAAACAGGTACACAGCTGGGAAATTGACCAATATTTAACAACTTACTAGATTTAAGTTGGGGGGATTAAGCATGGAAGGTAGAGAAAATATTCAGGAACATTTAAAGAAAATTAAATTGAGCAGTCTTGACACCAGATCACTATCTTTTTTAGCCCTATTCATTGCTTTCACGGCTGTGGCCACTTATCTGCATATACCAGGTCCCAGCAGTTCTTATTTCAATCTGGGGGAAGTAGCAATCTATACAATTGCCTTAACCTTTGGAGCTAAAGCCGGAGGAATTGCAGGTGGTGTCGGATCTGCTCTAATGGATATAATTCTGGGTTATTCAATCTGGGCTCCTTTTACCTTTGTGATCAAGGGTTTAGAGGGACTGGTTGTCGGTAAGATTGCAAGTCAGGAGCAGGACAAAAAATTTGACAGAAAAATATTTGCAATAATTGTTGGTGGTAATCTTATGATTTTAGGTTATGCACTGGCCAAAGGATTTTTGTTGAGCTGGGCAGTCGTTTTACCTGAGATCGGAATTGATTTTGCCCAGATGTTAATTGGAGGAGTTTTAGCTATTCCTCTTTCTCACCATCTGGATAATTATTTTGGGAAGTGATAGTTTTGGAAATTGGTAAAATGTCAGGAAATAAATTAAAGAAAACAATACTGGAGAAAATAGAACATTTTCGTTCTGATGTCATGGTCCCGGCTGGCCCGGGTGAGGATAGTGCAGTAATTGATCTGGGAGACTCGTTATTAGTAGTGTCGTCTGATCCGATAACAGGTGCCGAAAAAAATGCTGGTTATCTGGCTGTCAATGTTGCCTGTAATGATATAGCAGCAGCTGGAGCTGAACCTTTTGGAATTCAGGTTGTCTTATTATTACCTCCTGCTCTGGCTGAAAAAAAGGCCGAAGATTTAATGAAAGAAATAGTAAGTACCGCAAAAACAATGGATATCGAAGTGCTGGGTGGTCATACGGAAATTACGGACCTGGTTCAAAAGCCAATAATTACCGTTACTGCTCTGGGAAAGGCTAAAAAAGCTGAATTAACTTCCAGTTCTGCTGCGGAAGCTGGAGATATTCTTTACATTTCTAAAGGAATGGGGATTGAAGGAAGTTATATTTTGGCCAGTGATTATCAGGATCATTTAATAAAAAAGGGTGTTAGCAGTGAAGCTATTGCTAAAGTTTCTGGATATTTAAAGCTTTTAAGTGTAATCCCCGAAAGCAGAATAGCCCGCAAAAATGGGGTTAAGGCGATGCATGATGTAACTGAGGGTGGAGTTTATGGAGCAATAGCAGAAATGGCTGCCGCCTCTGAACTGGGATTTATAATTGAAAAGGATAAGTTTTCGTTGCAGCCTGAAGTAGAAGAAATTTGCAGTAAATTAGATCTAGATCCGGCTGCTCTAATTTCTTCTGGTGCTATGTTAATGGCTGCTCCTCCAGATGTTGATCTAAAGTCAGTTTTTGCAGAAAATGAGATTGTGATAATGAGAGTAGGAAGATTGATTAAAGATGGCGTTTATATAGAAGAAAAAGGAGTAAAAAAGGAATTCAAAATACCAGAAAAAGATGAATTATGGAAATTTATTGAAAAAATGAACAAATAAGCCTTGACATTTACATTTAATGGAATTATAATGGTATTAACAAATAATTCCAAAGGCGGTGTATTTATGAAAATTACAGATGTCAGAGTTTATCCGGTGGAGATTAATGGAAGTATGGTCAAGGCTTATGCAACGATGACTTTTGATGACTCTTTTGTTGTCCGGGATATGCGGGTTATTGAAGGTAAGAACGGAATTTTTCTTTCAATGCCTGCAAGACGAAAGAGGAACGGAGACTATCAGGATGTCTGTTTCCCAATTTCCGCTAAGCTGAGGGATCTAATGGAAAACGAAGTTTTGGAGAAATTTGATGAGCTGCTGGCAAGTGCTTAATTATAATTTCTAACTTTAGTTTAATATTTCGTTTAAATAACACTACTCTGCGCAGAGTAGTGTTATTTTTCTGCTGGATTTGTACTCTTGACAAAAGCTTTTTTCTCTGTTATACTTCAAGCGATTAAAGTACTATGATGGACTAATAGTGTCTGGTTATAATTTTTATTGATAGAGGAGAATATATTCCTTATTAAAAGGAGGATATTGTAGATGACAGATCTTTTAAGTATTATTCTGGCTGCCGGTAAAGGTACCAGGATGAAATCAGATAAAATCAAGGTCTTACATCCGGTTGCTGGAAAACCAATAATCAAACATGTTTTAAACACTTTAGATGGTCTGAACAGCAAAATTGTTAATGTAGTAGGTCATCAGAAAGAAAAAGTGCAGGCAGAACTGGAAGATTTAGATATGTGGGATTTAAATTATGTAGTTCAATCTGAGCAGCTGGGAACAGGTCATGCTGTAAAACAGGCAGAAAGTTATATTGCAGAACATGAAGGTGCAGTTTTGGTTCTTTATGGAGATACACCTTTACTGAGAAAAGAAACCATAGCTGAATTTGTAAAAGAACATCAGCAGAATAATTCTGACTTAACAGTAATGACAGCATTTTTTGATAACCCGGAGGGTTATGGTAGAATTGTTAAAGATCAGGAAGGAAATTTAACTGCTATTGTAGAAGAGAAAGATGCCGCTCCAGAAACAAAAAAGATAAAAGAAGTTAACAGTGGTGTAAACTGTATAGATAGTGAACTGCTGCAGGATTTTATAGCAAACATGGATAATAATAATGCTCAGCAGGAGTATTATTTAACTGATATTATAGAATTTGCTGTAAATAAAAATAAGAAGATTAATACATATACTGTTCAGGATGCCGATGAGATAATTGGAATCAACAGCAGGAAACAGCAGGCTGAAGCTGAACAAATATTAAGAAGTAGAATTATTGATCAGCATCTGACTAATGGTGTTACAATAATTGATCCAGAGACTACTTTTATCGATGCTGAAGTGGAAATTGAACAGGATGTCACAATTTATCCTTTCAACTATCTGGAAGGTAAAACTAAAGTAGCTAAAAATACTGTTATTAATCAGAACTGTAAATTAAAAAATGCAATTATCGGGAAGAATGTAGAAATTCTTTCTAATACTATTATAAAGGAAAGTAAAGTTGGGGATGGAACTAATGTTGGTCCATTTGCCTATTTAAGACCTGGTTCAATAGTGGAAGATAACTGTAAGATTGGTGACTTTGTAGAATTGAAAAAGACTACAGTTAAAAGTGGAGCCAAGGTACCTCATTTATGTTATGCAGGAGATGCAGAAATTGGTGAGAGAACCAATATAGGTGCTGGTACAATATTTGCTAATTATGATGGGGAAAATAAATTCCAGATAAAAGTAGGAAAAGACGCTTTTATTGGCAGTGATTCTATTTTAATTGCACCATTAACAATTGGTGACCAGGCAAAAACAGCTGCTGGTTCAGTTGTAACTAAAGATGTTAATTCTGGTGATACTGTAATGGGGGTTCCTGCTCGAATTTATAAATCTCAAAAGCAGGAAGACTAAATAATGAAAAGAAATAAACCAGGAGGTCAAAAAATGTCCAGTTATAGTGAACAGTTAAAAATATTTGCAGGAAACTCACATCCTGAATTAGCTCAGGATCTTTGTGATTATCTGGGAACAGAATTGGTTAATGCTGATGTAACAAGATTTAAAGATGGAGAGATTGGCGTTCGCACTTATGAAACTGTTCGAGGTGCCGATGTTTTTGTAGTTCAGCCAACCTCACCTCCTGTGAATGAAAATTTAATGGAACTGCTGGTAATTATTGATGCCTTAAGAAGAGCATCTGCCAGACGAATAACCGCGGTAATTCCCTACTATGGCTATGCAAGACAGGATAGAAAAGCAAGGCCCCGGGATCCAATCACATCTAAACTGGTTGCTAATTTATTAACTGAGGCAGGGGCCCGTAGAGTTCTATCAATTGATTTTCATGCTCCTCAAATTCAGGGGTTTTTTGATATCCCGGTTGATCATCTCTATGCGGCGCCAATAATGGTCGATTACTTTAAAGATTTTGAACGTTCAAATCTGATTGCTGTTGCTCCAGATGTTGGTTCTGTCAAAAGAGTTCGTTCTTTTGCTGAGAGTCTGAATATTCCAATGGCAATTATTGATAAAAGAAGACCTAAACCCAATGTGGCAGAGGTTATGAATGTGATTGGAGAAGTAGATGGTAAAAATGTTATCTTACTTGATGATATAATTGATACAGCAGGTACTATTTCAGCAGCAGCTGAGGTTCTCAAAGAAAAGGGAGCCAGAGATGTTTATGCCTGTGGAACTCATGCTTTATTTTCTGGGCCCGCAGTGGAACGTTTAAAAAAGGCACCGATTACAAAAATAATTGTGACCAACACAATTGCCCAGAAAGAACATAATCTTGATAATCTTGAAGTGCTTTCTGTTGCGCCCCTGGTAGGAGAGGCTATTGATCGTATTTTTAAAGATTTATCTGTAAGTGTCTTATTTTAAGGGATAATTTGATAAATAATTTTTCTAAAACACTTGCTCAAAATGAGCTTTGATGTTATAATAAAATTTGTTATGTCTTATTATCGTAGATTTGCCAGGGTTATAGTTTAATCTGGCTTAAAATTTAATTTATGCAAGGAGAGGATAGTCATGGAGAAACATTCTATTGAAGCTGAATTGAGGTCTGAAACTGGAAAGGGAGTAGCCCGTCAAATAAGAAGAAACGGACTTATTCCTGGTGTTGTTTATGGAAGAGGAAATGATCCAAGGTCTATTAAAATGGATCCACAGGATATCGAAAAGCTTCTCCATTCAAATGCTATCTTTGATCTGACTTTTGTCGGAGAAGATGGAGAAGAAGACGAAGCAACTGTAATTATTAAAGATTATCAGCAAGATGTAATCAAGCGTAATCTGCTTCATGTAGATTTTCAATTTATTTCTATGGATGAAAAAATTACTGTTTCTGTGCCAATGCATTTAGAAGGAGAAGCAGCTGGAGTTCGCGATGGTGGAGTATTACAGCAGCTCTTACGCGAAATCGAGATTGATGCATTACCTGCAGAAATTCCTGAAGAAATTACAATTGATATTTCTGAACTTGAGGTTGGAGAATCTTTATCTGTAGTTGATCTTGAACTTCCTGAAGGTATTGATCTGGTAACAGACAGTGACGAAGTTATTGTAACTGTTGTTACACCTACCGAACTTATCGAAGAAGAGGTAGAAGAGGAAGAAGAAGAATTCTTAGAGCCAGAAGTTATCGGCGAAGAGGAAGAAGAAGAAGGCGAAGAAGGAGAAGAAGGGGCAGACGAACCAGAGCCCTGGGAATAATTTTAGTGAAGAAATTGAGCGCGGCCTGAACAGCTGCGCTTCATTTCATTAATGGAGGTTTAAAGCTTGAAAGTAATTGCTGGTCTTGGAAATCCAGGCGAAAAATATGATTCTACCAGACATAATATAGGGTTTATGGTTATTTCGGAGTTAGCAGATAGATTTAAAGTTAACAGCAGCTATAAATTTGATGGTCTTGTGGGTGATTTTTTCTTTGGTGGAGAAAAGATTATACTTTTTCAACCCATGAAGTATATGAACACAAGTGGTCAACCTATTTTTAAACTGATGGACTATTTTCAAATAGAGCCTGATGATTTGCTGGTAATTCATGATGATTTAGACCTCGAACTTGGCAGAATGAGGTTTAAACAAAACGGAGGTAGTGGAGGCCATAATGGAATAAAATCTATTATCAATAATCTGGGGACTAATGAATTTAAAAGATTAAAGATTGGAATTGGTAGGCCGCCAGAAAATTTACCGGTGCCAGATTTTGTTTTAACTACTTTTCAGGGTGAAGAAAAAGATATTTCAAAGCGAGTTGTTAAAGAAGCTGCTTCTGCAGTTGAATTGATGTTAAAAGAAAATATAACGAAAGCAATGAATAAGTATAATGGATAAGAAGCCCGTACATCTCATGTAGGGGCTATTTTGCCATTTTTTCAGTGAAAAGTGAAAAATGTATAAAAATATAAAATAAAGAAAAAATTCTTTATTAAAAGATTCTTTGTTTAAGGAGCAGTATTTAGATGAATTTTAAAGATTTATTATTAGAAAATCAAAAATTTAAAAAAATTGCGAAAAATATAAATGCTTCTACCCAGTCAATTAGCGGCTTGAGTGGAAGTAGAATTTCTTATTTTGCAGTTAATTTTTTAAAAAAAGCAGAAAAGGATATAGTTTTCTTTTTGCCGGATAATTATTATCTACAGCAGATGCAGGAAGATTTAATTCGTCTGATCGGGAAAGATGAGTTTTTAGTTTTTCCGGAAGAAGAAATACTTCCTCATGAACAGTTAATGCCTGATCTCACAACAATGAGTGAGCGGACTAAAGTTCTGACAGAGCTTGTTTTTTCAATTGATCAGAAAAAGAAAATTATTTTAACAACTCCAGCTGCTGTTTTTAAAAAATTACCACCTAAAGATATTTATCAAAGTAAAAGTATAAATATCAAAACTGGAAGTGAGCTTAATGTTGATCAACTAAGGCAGCAGCTTTTTGCTCTGGGATATAAAAGGGAGGAAATGGTTGAGGCTCCAGGACAATATAGTATTCGTGGTGGAATTATTGATGTTTTTACACTTTTAGATGAGCAGCCTTTTAGAATTGAGCTTTTTGGAGATGAAGTTGACTCAATTCGTAAAATTGATTTAACGGCTCAGCGTTCCAAAAAAGAAGTGGCCCAGATAACAATTCCACCTTTTGCAAATTTAGTTATTGATGAAGATGTTGTTAACAGAGCCTATCCTAAACTGGAAGCAGCATATTCTAATGCTGTGGCAAAACTTATGGCAAATAATTATCAGGAGGAAGCATCTTATCTCAGGGAAAAAGCTAAAAAAATGCTGGAAGATTTAAAAGAAAAACATCGCTTTCCGGGCTTTGAGCAGTTTTTACCTTTTTATTATGAGGAAACTGCTAATTTCTTTGACTATTTAGAAGCAAGTATCATTTTTGCTGTCCGTCCTCATAAAATGGAGCAGTTAACCCATGAGTATTATCAGGAAATCACTGAAACCCATACCCGTCTTTTAGAACAGGGAATGGTTTTTCCTGAATATCTGGATAACTTTATTACGGAAAATGAATTTGAAACAGAAATTACCAAAAACCGAGTAGTTGATATTAAATCAGAATTTGAGGATCAGCAGGCTGCAGAAAATGATATTCACTTTAATACGTCATCTCTAGAACCTTTTCACGGACAGCTGGAATTGTTCAGTGATAAGATTATGGAACTTCTGCAGAAAAAATATAGAATTGCAATCACCCTCAACTCTGCCAGCAAAAAAAGAAGAGTCAAAATGTTTCTGGAAGAGAAAAACCTTGTAGTTGGCGATAATTTTGATGAAAGCAGAATTGTTATTTTTCCAGATAGTCTGGCAGAAGGTTTTGTTTTTGATGATATAAAACTTGCAGTTTTTAGTGATAAAGAAGTTTTTGGAAATGAACAGAAAAAGAAAAGAAAAATTGGAGATTTCGAGGAAGGTGTTGAAATTTCCAGTATTGATGATTTAAAAGCTGGCAACTATGTTGTCCACGAAAATCACGGTATTGGTAAATATCTGGGAGTTAAAACTTTAGAGATTCAGGGTCAGCATAAAGATTATCTTGTTTTGAAATATGCGGGAGAAGATAAACTCTATGTCCCAACTGAAAAAATCCACCTTGTGCAAAAATATATTGGTTCAGATGCTGGTAATCCTAAACTTTATAAATTGGGCAGCAGTGATTGGAAAAAAGTAAAAGAGAAAGTACAAAAATCGGTAGAAGAAATGGCTGTTGGTTTATTAGAACTTTATGCTGAAAGAGAAACTCTGACAGGTTATCAATTTTCTGAAGATGATGTCTGGCAGCAGGAGTTTGAGGATGCCTTTCCCTTTGAAGAAACACCTGATCAAAAAGAAGCTATTACAGATGTTAAGTCTGATATGGAATCTGAAAAACCAATGGATAGACTTTTATGTGGAGATGTGGGTTATGGAAAAACTGAGGTTGCAATTAGAGCTGCCTTTAAAGCTGCGCTTGACAGCAAGCAGACTGCAGTTTTGGTCCCAACAACAATTCTGGCCCAGCAGCATTATAATACTTTTTCCGAAAGAATTGAGGAGTTTCCTGTTAGAGTAGGGATGTTGAGTCGGTTCAATACGGCGGCTGAACAGCGTAAAACTTTAAAAAGATTAATTAAAGGCGAAATAGATATTTTAATTGGAACTCATCGTTTATTGTCTAAAGATGTTATTTTTGATGATCTGGGCTTATTAATCATTGATGAAGAACAGCGTTTTGGCGTTACTCATAAGGAAAAGCTGAAAAATTTAAAGCGGAATGTTGATGTTTTAACTCTGACAGCAACACCGATCCCAAGAACTCTGCATATGGCTTTAGTGGGAGTTAGAGATATGAGTCTCATAGAAACTCCACCGGAAAATAGATATCCGATACGAACCTTTATCAAAGAGCATAATAAGGAACTGATTGCCAGTGCAATCAGGAGAGAATTAGCCCGGGAAGGACAGGTTTATTTTGTTCATAATCGGGTTAAGGATATTGAGAAAACTGCCGGTAAGCTGCAGAAGTTAATGCCGGAAGCAAAAATTGCAGTTGCTCACGGACAGATGAATGAAAAACGACTGGAAAAAATAATGTATGATTTTTATCATCATAAATTTGATATACTGGTCTGTACAACAATAATAGAAACTGGACTGGATATTCCCAATGTTAATACAATTATTATTAATCATGCAGATAAGATGGGTTTATCACAGCTCTATCAATTAAGAGGCAGAGTTGGACGTACCAATAGGATTGCCTATGCTTATTTACTCTATGAAAGAGATAGGATTCTGCCAGAAGTAGCAGAAAAAAGACTGGAAGCAATTAAAGAATTTTCTTCTCTTGGTTCTGGCTTTAAAATTGCAATGCGTGATTTAGAAATCAGGGGTGCTGGTAATTTATTAGGTCCAGAACAGAGCGGACATATTGCAGCAGTTGGATTTTCTTTATATACTAAATTATTAGAAGGAACCATTGAAGAACTTAAAGGTAAATCAGAGCAAGAAAAAATCGAAGTGGAAATTGATCTCAGCCTGGATGCTTATATTCCAGATGATTACATTAAATATGAAGCTAGAAAAATCGAGATTTATAAGAAAATCAAATCTATTGAAAAAGAAGAAGATGCCCTGGATACTATTGATGAATTAATTGATAGATTTGGTGAGCCACCTGTAGAGGTAATGCGTCTGGTTAATACAGCCAGGCTGAAGTTTATAGCTGCTGAATTAAATATTGTCTTAATTAAAGAAGATAACGGCAAAATAAAATGTCAATTCCTCAGTCCAGAAGTAGTTGATGGCAGTAAATTAGTTGAATTCAGCAAAAAATACAGAAGAAAAACAAAAATTAAATCTGCTAAAAAACCACAGATGCTAATTAAAATTGATGATCCTGAAAATATAGACAAACAATTATTAAAAATGTTAAAAGATCTTAAAAATATATAATTCTGGATGATTATAGAAAAATAATTAAAATAAGAAATTATAAAAGGGTGGAAATAATGTCGAAAAACACAAAACAGGGTAGTTTTATAAAGGGAGCGGCTATTCTGACAGCGGCCGGGTTGGCTGCCCGGGTAATGGGTTTTGGTTATCGAGTAATTTTAACCAGAATCATTGGTGCGGAAGGAATGGGACTTTATCAGATGGCCTATCCGATTTATACTGTTTTACTGGTTGTTTCCCGTTCTGGTATTCCTGTTGCTCTGGCCAAACTGATTGCAGATAAAATAGCAGCTGATAAGAAAAAAGAAGCATATAAGATATTTAAAGTTGCCAGAAAGATGAGTTTTATAGTTGGTTTAGTAATTTCAATAATTATGGCACTCTCAGCCAGGCCTTTAATTTCGATTCTTTCACTTGATCCCAGATCATATTATGCAGTTCTGGCAATTTCACCGGCGATTTTTGTAGTTTCAATTATGGCTTCTTATCGCGGCTTTTTTCAGGGGCTGCAGGATATGGTTCCCACAGCAAAGTCACAGATTTTAGAACAATTTATTCGGATGTTTACTATGGTAGGTCTGGTTGTCTTTTTAGTTCCCTATGGACTGAATTATGCAGCTGCAGGAGCCAGTTTTGGAGCTGTCAGTGGGGCTTTCGGAGGACTTTTGATCCTCTTATATATTTATGCAAAAAGACGAGAAAAAATATTTAGTTTTTTAGAGGATGGTTCTGATTCAGTCGAATTAAGTACTAAAAATGTAGTTAAAAGAATTGTTTTTTTAGGTGTCCCGATTACTTTAGGGGCTCTTGTAATGCCTTTGATGAGCCTTGTTGATTTAATTTTTGTTCCCAACAGACTGCAGGCTGCAGGTTATATGGTTAGCGAGGCGACTGCATTATATGGAATGTTTGCTGCTGTAGCAATGCCTTTAGTTAACTTTCCAACCATTATTACTGTTTCCTTATCGGCTAGTCTGGTGCCATCTATTGCCGAGGCTTTTACTCTTGGTAAGGAAAAGTTGATTAAGTATCGGACCCAGACAGCTTTAAGATTAACTATTTTAATTTCTTTACCTGCTGCTGCTGGTCTTTTTCTGCTGGCAGAGCCGCTGACAGAGATAATTTTTGCTGAACCCGGGGCCGCTGTTCCTCTGCGCTTTGTTGCCTGGGGAGTAGTTTTTATTGCTCTTCAGCAGACCAGTACTGGAATTTTAAATGGAATTGGTAAAACATCTATTCCAGCTCGCAATTTGATGATCGGGGCTGTTTTTAATGGTTTCATTAATTATACTCTAACTGCAGTACCTGCTTTTGGAATTAGAGGTGCAGCTTTAGGGACCACAATTGGTTTTGCAATTGCAGCCTTTTTAAATTTATATTACGTAAAGAAAGAAAGTGGTTTTATAATTGATGTTAAATCAATGATTTTAAAACCTGTCTTTTCAGTAGCTTCAATGATGCTTTTTGTTAAATTATTTTATGATTTTTTATTTAGTCTACTCCAAAATGAGCAGATTAGTTATGCCTATCAGATAACGATGTTTGTTACTGTAGCGGCAGCAGCTTTATTTTATTTTGTTATTTTATTATTGCTGAAGGAAATTAAATATCGAGATTTGGCTGTCATACCTGTTTTTGGAGTTAAACTGGCCCGTTTATTAAAAAGACTGGGTTTTTTAAAAGATTAATTATATTTTAATAATTATCTGATATAATTTAATTGTCATAGTTGTCAATTTTAAGGAGGAAAAACTTTGGATAGCAGAAATCGAAAATTAATTCTGGAAGAATTAGATAAATTAATAGAAGTAATGTCAGTTTTGAGAGGTCCAGATGGCTGTCCCTGGGATAAAAAACAGGATTATTATTCACTAAAAGAAAATATTATTGAAGAAGCTTATGAAGTTGTAGAAGCTCTGGAAAAAAATGATATTCCGGCTTTTAAAGAGGAACTGGGAGATCTTCTGCTGCAGGTTGTATTTGAATCACAGATCGCCTATGAAAAAAGTGATTTTGATTTAGCTGATGTAGCAAAAGTTTTAAGAGAAAAACTTATTCGTCGTCATCCACATGTTTTTGCGGATGTAAAAGTGGATGGTTCTGAAGAAGTGTTAAGGAACTGGGAGAAAATTAAGCAGGAGGAAAAATCAGAAAAAAATCAACTTAATTCTCTGCTGGATAAATTTAATCAGGGACAGAGTGCTTTAAATCAAGCTTATGATATTCAAAAAATTGCTGCTGAAGTTGGGTTTGATTGGAATAATTTAGAGCCTGTGCTTGATAAAATAGAAGAAGAGTTTGGGGAATGCAAGGAAATTATTGGAGCTAATCCTGATAATACCTTATTTGCTGATCAGAATTTAAATATTGAAGAACAGAAAGAATTGGAAGCTGAAATTGGAGATTTGCTTTTTGCTGTAGTTAATCTGGCTCGATTTAAGAAGATCAACCCGGAAATTGCATTATTAAAGACTATTTCTAAGTTTAAAAATAGATTTAAATTTATAGAGCAGAGAATTATTGATGAAAAGGCAGAATTTGAGGATTATAGTTTAGAGCAGCTGGATGAAATTTGGAATCAGGCTAAAAAAGAAGAAAAGAAATTCAATCAACAGGAGGATTATCAAAGATGAAAAGAAAGTTTATTACTATTTCGATTATTAGTATTTTATTTTGCTTGGCAATATTAACACCAGCAGCAGCTTTTGATGTTGTGACAGATTCGGCCATTTTATTAGAAGCGGAAACTGGACAGGTATTATTTTCGAAAAATGCAGATCGGAAATTACCACCAGCCAGTGTTACCAAAATAATGACTTTGTTAATTGCTATGGAAAAGCTGGAAGCGGGAAGGGTTTCTCTGGATGATAAAGTAACAATTAGTAGATACGCAGAATCAATGGGAGGGTCTCAGATTTTTTTGGCCGCCAATACTCAGGTGAAATTGGAAAAGTTACTTAAGGCAGTAACCATTGCTTCCGGAAATGATGCCAGTGTAGCTGTGGCAGAATATATTGCCGGTACATATAGTAATTTTATAGCAATGATGAATGATAAAGCAGAAAAATTGGGTATGGATTCAACAAATTTTTCTAATTCTACAGGTCTTCCTACCGCAAATCATTATTCTACAGCGCGAGATATTTCTATTATGGCACGAGAATTAGTTAAGTATCCCCAGGTATTAGAATGGGCTTCAATCTGGACTGAAACTATACAACTTCCAAATCGGAAAGCCATGCTGGTTAATACAAATAGTTTAATTAATAAATATCCGAGTATGGATGGTTTAAAAACAGGACATACTCAGGAAGCAGGTTTTTGTCTTGCTTCAACTGCTAAAAAAGGAGATACGCGTTTAATTTCTGTTGTTTTGCAGGGAGATACTCTTCAAGAAAGAGAAGAAGCAACGATTAGACTATTGGATTATGGTTTTAATGCTTTTTCCAAAAGGCAGATTGCCGCTGCAGGAGATCAAATCCAGAACATTCCAGTGGCTGAATCAGCAGATAAAGTTGCAGTAGGAGAAGTAGGGAAGGATTTATATGTAATGGTTCAAAAGGGACAGGAAAGTGAAATTTCTCAGGAAGTGGAAGTTAAAGATGATTTAAAGGCTCCAATTAAAAAAGGAGGCGTACTTGGTAAATTAACAGTTTATAGTGGAGATGAAGTGATTTCCTCTGTTGATGTTATTGCACCACAAAAAATAGAACGAGCTAATATAGTAATTAGATTATGGAGAACAACACTTAATTTTGTTCAGGGATTATTCACATAAATTATTTATAGCAGATAGAGATTGCTTATTTATTGATTTTAAAATAAAATTTTATATTTAGATTTCAGAAAACAGAGCTCATTCAATAATTTTACTTGAATGGGTTTTGTTTTCTTTTAAAATATTTAAATTTTTTTAAAAAAATTCTTGACAGTATATAAATTAAATGTTACTATATTAAACGTTGCAGCAATAATTATTTCTGCTTCTAATATCTTAACAAAAAATCCTCTTCAACTCTTGACAAAAGAGCGGTTTGATGTTATGATAATGTATGTCGCTGAAAAGTTATGAATCATAATTTTCTGGCCGACAAAATTATCTTAAAAAGTTCTTGACAAAGCAAAAAGAGATTGATAAGATAATAAGCGTCGCACAAATAATTTCCGCCAAAGATTGAGTGATAAATTGATCATAAGCTGGGGATTTAAAGAACTCAAGTTTTGAAGCTCAAATATTTCTTTTCTTTATATATAAGAGAAAAAGCAGAGTTTTGAAGCGGAGAAAACTTTTGAAAGTTTTTCTAAAAAGTTCTTGACAAAGTGAGGCACAGTTGATAAGATATTAAATGTCGCTGATAAATAAATGCGGCAGAAACAAAAGCAGAAAACATTATCTCTAAACAGGAATAAATATATTATTCGCTGCCCTCAATGGGCAAGTCCGAAAATATTAATTTGTTCTATAAAAGAGATTTTGTGCGAAGGGGTCAATCCCCGAGCAAGGCGCTAACCTTTTTGTTTAAAAAAGAAAGCGCGTTGAACCTTGAAAATTAAACAGCAAGCCAACGTTAATATACTTTGAGTGTTAAAACTTAAAAGTAATTATAGTTTAAAGCTTATATTAAATAATAT
>NZ_SNWX01000032.1 GCF_004362045.1 Halanaerobium saccharolyticum
CAATCCCATGTTATGTGAATACAAATAACGTTTAATAACGAATATTAACTAATCTACGAAATAACGGTGATTATAGGGCTTTTCTTTCTTTTCCAAAATCAGTATATTAATATATATTAACTGGTTGGGTGCAGGATTTGTGCAGGATTTACTCTTTATATAGTTCTCTAATGAATGCTAGAAACCTTTTTAAATAAAAAAATAACCCCGAGCATTCACTCGAGGCTATTATATTTTTCTGCCGCATCAATCAACTTTTGCTCAAAATCAATTTTTTTCTTTCCGAGCAATTCTCGACTGGTCCGCGGTCTGTATTCAGCTTTTAAGTTTTTTCCAAACTCATCATAATCGAAATTACTTTGACTTGCTTCGAAACTGGCCGATCACATTCATTAAATCAACTATTACATCTATAGCTTTGTCAACAAGCCCCATGATCGTTTCCTTTTTGAAAGGTAAATCTACAGTATTATCTGCCGCATCATAGACAGCCTCCACCAATTCGACAATTGCATTTTTCTTTTCTGGACCATGCTTTTTGCCGTCATCGGTATCAGCCTGCTCAAAAATTTCAACAAGTTCTTTTACTTCTTTTAATACACCGAAAGCCACCTGAAAAACAGTCCAAATTTTACTTATAGTTGTTAGCATATTATTAACATCTCCTTATAATTTTTATTTCCAATTTCTTAAAACTTTATTTACATAGATCTGATTTTCATATTCACCATGTTCATTTTTTCGATTGCTGCCCTGGTTGAATGCGCTTATAGCATCATTCCAATCATTGTAGCGATTGTAATTCCATTTCAGATGCTTGCAGCCAAACTTGATTCCTAGCTCTGGTTTGCTTAGCTCTGATAAGTACCTACCTTTAAATCCCCTTTCTCGAGCAACAGCTCCCATTATCTGCATTAAACCCCAGCTAGTCTTTTGGGACTGTTTTTCAGTTTCGGCGTGCCAATGGAATTGAGAAAATGGTTCAACTAACCAGCGATAATGATCTTCATATCTCATGGCAAACGGGTTGCCTGAACTTTCTACTTCAATAATTGCTTTAATTAATCCTGGAGGAATTCCGTATTGTTCAGCATATTTTTTTATTGCTGCATTAATTTTTTGTTTCAAAATATCACCCCCCTAAAAGTGTAACTGCCATCCCAACTATCATACTAGACATTACAGTAATCATGACTGTAATCGCCCAGGTCGGCCTGCCTTGTAAATTTTCGACTATCTTTGCGATGTCTTGTTTCATATTCTCGATATCTCCCTCATTAGTATTCTTCAAATCTTTTTTTAATGATCTACCAAACTCGCATCCTTTTTCATTTAGCATCTCAGCATCAATTTCTGAATGTCCGTTTGCCATAATTTCACCTCAAATATTTATATCTATTTGTTTCCAATTTTGTAAAATCGTCTGCGTAAAAAGTTTGTTTCCACTGGGTAAATCTATATGCTTTTTAATTCTAACCGGTCTTCTAAACCTAGCTGATTAAGTATTTTATCGTCTAATTTATTAATAACTGACATTGTAAGATTATAACTATTGCAGTGTTTTAAAATTCCCAAATAAGAATTAACACTCGCTCTAATATCTTCTAAAGTCACCTCCTCTTCATAATATTTTTTCTGTAAGTATTTTAATTTCTTTTTCATTTTCTTTTTGGTCGATTTTCTCAGTTTGCGATATGGTGGGTAAGTTACATATCCGCAAAAATCTATTCCATTCCATATATTATCAACAGTAGTTTTGTTATTAAGTTCTAATTTTAGATAATCATCAAGAAATATTTCTATCTCTTTTCTGATTGTATGTAATTCTTTTTTAGACTTTCCCAAAATAACAAAATCATCCATGTATCTGACATAATGTTTAATTCTGAGATTATGTTTAATAAATTTATCTAAAAAATCTAAGTAGACATTTGCAAATAACTGGCTTGTTAAATTGCCTATCGGGATTCCAATTCCTTTTATCTTGCCTTTTTCAAAATGATGATCTCCCAGGTGGATTCCAAATTCTCCATCATCACTTTTTATTATTTTCCATAAAAGCTCTAAAGTGTCTCTGCAGCCAATTTTTCTTTTTAGGATATTCATTAAAACATTATGATCAACTCTATAAAAATATTTTGCTACATCTGCTTTTAAATAATAAGTTTCTCTTGGTTTCCTATCCATGATTCTCATTTTATCTTGAAGGTGATCTGCAGCATAATGAGTGCCTTTATTTTTCTGGCAAGCGCAAGAATACTGATAAAATATTTTGCTGTAAATCGGATACAATTGACGATATATTCCCCATTGGACTACCCGGTCCCTAAAAGGTAAAGCCATTACTAGCCTTTGCTTTGGTTCATATACATAAAATTGATGATATTTGCCCTGTTCATAAGTTTTATATATCAGTTCATTCTGCAGCTGGATAAGATTGCTTTCTAATTGACTTGTAAATTTTAACACTTCATGTTTATATCTTTTGCTTTTTCTCGAATTCAAATAAGCCTGGTATAAATTTTCAAAATCATATATTTTAGAATAAATATTTCTAACTTTTTTCGGGATAACCAATCACCACTTTCTCTATATTTGGGTGAAAAGAAAAGCCTACCCAAATGAGAGCAGGCTGTCGCTGACTGTGATAACTTTCTATGTTTCAATACTAGCTATCTGGCCAGCAATTCAAATTTTTTGCTGGATTGACTTTTATTAAGTTCTCAGCAGGGATTAAAGGCCTGTTCTCTAAAAACACTGTAATAGTGGCCGTAACCAACTATTATCTGTAAAATTTATATAAAGAGCACAGGCGCCGCGGCAACCGTTATTGCTGTTGACATTCCACGGATAGTTGTTCAGATTCACCGTCCGAGCGCCGCAATTGACACCGTTGCTCCAGTTGCCGCCAGCACCAACGCCTTTAACCCCATAAATTTATAAGCAAGATTTAATCCAACCACCTAACATTCGGCCGATTTCATCTATTTTCTTAGATACATTTTCGTATTTCTTGTGACTTAAATATTTTCTGTCATGAGCAAACCTGATCAACATTCTTAATTGCTCAATTTTGACATCAATTCTATTCAAAAATCTAACTTTGCTTTTTGATTTATTAGCTTCAATAATTAATTTTGATATTTCCAATACTAAATTTTTAATTTGTGTACATAAAACAAACTTTTCATATTTTGGGAAGTTATCCACTATTGGAAAAAACCACTTCATTAAGTCATATAGCTTTTGTTGTATAGTTAAGTTCTTAATTCAAAACCACCCCAAACCAAAACCATTTCCAAATTACAAATTACAGAGAATCACAGGCGCCGCGGCAACCGTTAACGCTGCTGACATGCCACGGACAGTCGATCAGAGCCACCGCCCGAGCGCCGCAATAGACACCGTGGCTCCAGCTGCCGCCAGCACGCATAGCAATTAATGATACATTATTTTGCATATATGCCTGGCCTTGACCATCTGAGCTGTCTTTTCCTGCATTTAAAACATCATGCCAATCAAAGCCAGTTGATCCTGTATTTCTATAAGTAAATTCATCTAACCATTCTTGGACATTCCCTGCGCAATCAACAATTCCATGAACAGAAACTGCTTGTTCTACAGTACCTGTTGCAGCTCTACCACTATTGCTTGTTGCAGACCATGCAGCATTATTGTCGCCATCATGACCCTGCGGACTACCATAAGCAGCTTGAATCCATTCCGCATAACTTAACATTCTTTTATCTACATTACTAAATAACCTTTGAAAATCATACCAGCAGTAACCTTCTGTACCAGTAACAGGTGTCGAATTATATTCGCTGACTACTTCTTGATCAGGCCAGCTACCAGCTCCGTGACTTGTGAGGTAAATATCTACCCAGATGTCTCCCACTTTTGCCATGCCGGTAGGGTCGCAAGTCGGTCTATTCTGCAAATCCCAAACTGAATTAGAAACTATATTAACATCAATGCTTGCGTTATCATTGAAAGCATCAGCTGTCGATCTTATTCTTCCATAATGAAACCCACCAATTTTCCTTGAATTATTTTCTGTATATCCATCTGGATAAGTTGAGTTAATTGATATAACAAAATCCGGCTCAGCATCAGCTGATGGCTGCAGTGCATATATATAATAGTTTTCTCCAAGAGTGAAACTTGCAAAGCTGCCGTCATTATCTGCAACAGTTAAAATAGTGTCAGTCTCTTTTTTGAGATTTTGCCTATCAATTCTCAAAGCTAATGGAGGTACTGTAATTTCATCAGCTGCACTCTTTTCAATATGTCCTTTGAAGTTGAAAAACGAAGGTGAATCAGCTCCAACGAAAGTTAACATTGATCAATCACCTCCTGGACTTCATCAATTGTAAATCCTAGTTTAAATATTTTACCATCTGGATTATTTACTAATTTATATTGCACTATCTTTTCTGTTCCCTCTTCTTCCTGAGTCATAACTTTGTACTCAGGCTCAGGGCCAGTTCTATCAGATTCTGCTGCAAGTTCTTTGTCAAACTCATACTTTTTGGCTGTATTTAGCAGCCCCTGGTATGCTCTTTTTACTTTTGGTGTGTAGCCAAAGTCATTAATCACATTTTCATAATCCTGTCTTGAATTAAGCACTTTTGGAAAACCTCTCATGTTATCTAACCTCCATTGCTAATGAGCCGTCAATCATTTTAAATTCGTAAATATCCCCTGTTGTTTCGTCTATTAAGTTGTTTTCTGGGTTTGAGCCCTCAGGGCCAGCTTTTACAAGCCCGTACTCTACTTTTTGAATTGTTCCATCTATTACTGCATCAAATAGAACTATAGTTGTCTCATCATTAGTTGAGCTGTAATTAGCTGATTCTACAGCAGAATATACTGAACTAGAATCTAATGTCGCTTTTATTTTTCTATTGGTGACAAATACATCCGTGTAATCTCCGGGCACTGTAAAAGTTTCAGCGCTTACATATGTTACAGTTAACGCGCTGTCAATCCATTCGGTCATATTTTCAGCAAGGTCAGACTTGATAGTTCCGTCCTCATTCATAGCTACTTCCAACCGCTCCCAGAGGGTTTCTTTTGAACCCCTGGCAACTCTTAAGTCTTTTATATACGGATTATACTCATTTGCTAATATCCAGCTTGAGCCGTTCCAAAATTTTAATTTAGCGTCAGTCCAGCCCGATGAAATATCTAACCATGGTTGGCCTTGAGTAGGAGACCCAGGAGAACTTGCTCCTGCCCATTGGCTTATTATTGTTTCAAAGTTTTCATGGAGATATTCGGCCAGTTTGGGGCCGTTAGAGTCTCCCATATCTGCTAACGATTTATGATATTCTTGAGTCATCTGATCACTCCTTTAATATCCTTCTATTATTAATTCTTCTATTGTCCCTCCGACATCATTGTTGTTAATATCTAATATTTTTACATCTACACTTGTTTTACTTTTATTTGTAAAGTTAGCATATTTCATTGTTGACCCATTCTGAACAATATCAGCGGAATATCTAACCGGAACTTTATAAAATTCTATCCCATAATCAGAATAATTTATTGTTTTCCCACCTGTATCAACTGAAATATATCTTTCTACAAGTTCTAAATCAGGAACATCAAATATCATTTCAAGTTGCTCAATTTCAAATTCTGTGCTTTCAGTTTCTATATTAATTTCAGCCTTAAATTGCGCGTATCTGAACTTATATTCGCCTGTCATATACTGCTGCCAGTCAGACCAGTCTATGTTATCATCAGAAAATTTTACATAAATTTGAGTATCATATATTGCAGGTGGATTATTCATACTGTTATTTGGGAAATCATTTAGATTTCTATCATTGAAACTAAGTAAACTTAAATCTAAATCTTGAAAAAACCAATCTTTTTTAATCCTTATATCAGTTCTGCCTACATGACCTGTGTCTATAGCTTCTGTAATGTAATTTGCCTGTTTCTCAAAATCTGGAATTCCGTTTGAATAAGCTTCCAAATCAGGCCAATCGTTAAGAGTATAATTTTGCAAATCATTAAGAGTAAACATATGATTAAACATAATTTTATTATTTATTTTGCTTAAATTTTCAAGTGTAGCATTGTCTATATAATTAAGTTCATTTCTTTCCTGTATTATATTGAGTTCGAGGCCTGTATCTGAAACCTCAAAAATAGTAGAAGTATAATTTACTGATTTTTGCTTAACTCTATCAATAGACTTGATCATGTATCTGTGAGTGCCATCTAGTTCATTTTCTGATGTCCATCTATCCCCAGTTAGTTTGGTCCCGAGAATATCTCCGTTTTCCCAGTCGGTTCCTTTTCTAATTTCATAACCTAATATGTCTGGTTCATCAACTTCAGACCATTTAAAAATAACTTTTGCTCCTTTTTGAGCTACTTGCAGAGTATTGGGCGCTGCAGGTTTATTATCTTTCCCAGAAATAACTATTGAGTTTGAAACCACTCCCGCACTTGTTATCCCTCTATATTTTGACACTGATCTAACTCTAATTTTATAATTGGAATTAACTTTAAGATTCTTAATTTCATAATCATCAGTTTCGGTTGTTCCAGCTATTTGATAATTTCCTCCATCTTCTGAATAATCAACAACTGCATGGTCAAATCTTTCATCGTCAGGAATATCAAATTCAACAACTAGATTAGAATTAAGATTTCCATCTATAGTTGTATATCCATATTCAGTAACAGATAAATTGTTAACTTCTTTTGGCGCTTCAAAAGGATTTTTAAATGTAGATGCATAATTTTCCTGCTGGACTAAACCATCGTCAGTATATATTGCTTCATTATATTCAATAGCAGTAATAGACATATTTTCTTCATTGTCTTCTGATATTTCTGTTATACGAAAAGGTTTGTCTACCCACCCAGGCCTTTCATGAGTAACTAATATTTTATCTCCTACTTCTGCTTCAATTGAGTTTATACCAGCACCAAAGCTAATTATTTGAGTGCATAACTTTGATTTTTTCTGATAATATCTTGCTTCTCTACCCGCTTGAGAAAATCTATTAACACCATTCAGGGTTATAGTTTTCATAGCTTCACCAGACACGCTGTTATCTATGAATCTAGCTCCAATAGTTTCAAAGTTTTCAGCTGGGTCCGTATATTCAACTACAACTTCTCTTAATCTTTCTTTCCTGGAAGAACCTCGCCTTCCAAAGCTTCCTTCGATAATATTATCTGTTTCTTCATCATCAGAAAATATAAAACTTTGAGTTGCTACATCTGGTTTATCAATCTTTAATTTTAATTTTCCATCGGACCAGATAAGAAATGCTCTAAAAGTAGAAAGCATCTCATTAAGAATATCCAATGCTGAACTTTTAGCATCAATAACAAAATCTAACTCAAAGCGCTTTTCCCCGTCCACATATTGATCAGCATATTCTGCAGCCTCTTTGAAAGTTTCTAAATCTATAAAAGCATCAGCGACACCAAAACCAAATCTTTTGTTACTTATAAAATCTAAAACACACCAGGCAGGGTTATTACTGTATTTTGTTATCCATCGGCTGCCGGTCCAAACTCTTACATGCCGCCCTTTTACAATCGCGGTCATAGTTGGAGTGCCTGATGTCTCTAGTTTTTCAGCATCTAAAGTTGTTGAGTAATGGGCAAGATAAGGAAATGTTTGAGAATGCTCGTTTTTCGACCATGAAGATTGGTTTCTATATCCTAATCTAGTTTCTGCACTAATAGATTTATCATCGGCTTTGATTTCTGAAATTGATTCAATCGGGCCTTCCGAAATTCCAACTTGCAGATCCATTAAATTATCATTTTCGCCGCGAATCTTTTGGTTAATTATGTTTCCTGCTACAAGATTCCGGCCATAAACTACCGGGACTGGTATCTGATGAGACTTAGTATTACTAATCGGGCCAAATGAATATGTTGGAGAATTTTTTGATTGATTCATGCTTTCTTGAAATTCTTTGGCTTCTTTATAGTTGTCATAAGAATTACCTACACTAAATCCAATCATTGCTCCGGCTGCTACTGTAACACTTGCCGCTGTACTAGCTGCTGCAGCTCCTGCTGCTAATCCAACTAATGCTCCTACTCCCATTTCCTCACCTCGCTCTCCATATACTATGCAATTTTTTTCTCCACTTTGAAAATTTACTTATTCTTGCTTTCGAATTATCAAATATGTGTATAAATCTATAATTGTCAATCAAAATACCTGCATGTCTTGGCATTCCTCCGACTTCAAAAACAACAACATCTAAGGGCTGCTTATTTTTTTTATTTATCTGATCACAATATAAACTTAATCCTTCGGGCAGTCTATTTGGATTTTCTTTCATCCAGTCAGGTGGCAAAATTTCTCCATCGTTATCTGGGAGATTAATATTATTATCTGCTAAAACATCGACAACCAGTCCTAAACAGTCATAACCTTCTTCCCCTCGGCCGTTAAACTTATATTCTTTACCTAAATACTTTTCTAAATCCATCAGTCAACACGCCTCACATTTCTAATTTTCGGAATGTCTAAGAAACCGCCATAAAACTGAGTGTTATTCCAGTATTTACACCCATGACCACCGTTATAGGTTAAATCACAGCCGGCTTCTAAATGATAACTGTCGCCCGCCTGAGCATTTTGAAAAGGATATTCAACATCTACAAAACCACTTGCAGAATAAATTATTTTTCTGCTTTCATTTCCAACCTTTATAATTCCATGTTTCCAGCGATCAGCCGGCTGATTCATTGCACTATCATATATTCTGTTATTAGATATGCTGTCAATGGTCCCATTTAAAGTTGGGATATTGTAACCGCAACCTTCTCCACCAAATCCACCAGGCCATCTGCAATTAACCCCGTAACTTCTGCGAGGTAATTCGACTTCTAAAGCATCAAGATTAGACACAAGCTCAGCAGTTAAATTATATTCATCAGTTGAAATTGAATCGATAACTGAGTCAGTGAACATTTCTATTTTGTTTTCAAATTTGTCTAAGTGATTTCGAAATACTTTCCAGATCGTTACTTTTCTACCCTCGAATTGAGTATTAGCAATATAGGCCGAAAAGTTTTTATTGACATTATCAAAGGTGACTGTCACACTATCTGGAGCTGTCTTGTTATTCTTTTTGATTTTGCTTCTACTGATACTTGCTGCATAATAGGTTTGTTCATTCCCCTGCTCATCAAAAAACGCTATATTCTCAGGGAACATAGCGTAGTACAAAGTTTCTTCATCTAATTTTATTTGATATAGTTCTATCGGCCAGTTATAATCTTTATCTTTTTCTGCAATTACATCAGGGCTGAGAGTTCGGGGCATTTAAACCAGCTCCTTTAATTCAATTGAAAATGAGTGAGCTTTATTGTCATATACTTCATCGCTTAATTTAGACTGGTTGAATCTAACTTTTATGTCAGACTCAATTATGTTTCCTTCTGAGTCTTTATAATCCCAGAGAAAAGGTTCATATTCGCCCTTTCTGGCATAGAAAAAGTTTGCTATTTCTTCTGCATCATTGTTATAATTGCTTGTTTTGTCAAATTCTAGTTTGAACACTCTGAAAGGCAAACCTTTGGGGCGCCTCTGTTCTCTACCGCCTTCCATTTTGGTGATAAGAGTATTGGTGTTAATATCAACAACCCATGCTTTTTTGTACTTGTAATCAAATTTTTCCAAAAGCTCACCTCCTTAAGATTTTTTAATAGCTTGTCTAAGAGTTCCATTTCTCATAATATCTCGGCCTACAACATTGATAATTGCATCCGGATTTCTACTAACATATTCAGCAAATGATTGAGTATCAATGGCAGTAATGTCGAATATATTTATTGGCGCTGAACCACCACCATTTTGTAATCCTTTTACCTGGTCTTTATTTAGCACATATTCGCCATTTTCTAAAATTGCAGGCACTTCATTACTTTTAAGGCCGATTCCTCCACCTTCGTGATACCTCTGCATTTTTGCAATAGCATTAGCTGGGCTAACAAAACCTCCTTCATGGAAGGTTGGAAGATTTAAACCGCCTAAAGCATAATTAACTATAGGGCCAACAACAGCTTTTTGTAATACCATTGAAGCAATTTGATCAGCTATATTGTCGAATACATCTCCTAAGTCTTCGCCTCTAGCTATTGCATCTGATAAGCCAGTTATTAAATCATCTTTCCAATCAACAAATTTCTGGTTAGCTTCTTCGATTTCTAGTCCTAAATCAACAAAAGCATCAGTCATCCAGTTGATAGATTTGGCTCCTTCTTTTGAATCGCTTTCTCCAGTATAGCCAGTAGCTGCATTTCTTCCCATTCTTCCGAGATTGGCAAGATTAGTTGAAAAGTCATTAGGATCGCTTTCTGCTTTTAATGTTTCATTTATTTTTTCTCTAATTCGCCGCCATTCATCAGTGTCTTTTTCATATTGTTTTAGACGCTCTCTTAAATATTTTCGATATTGAGTTTCAGATATTTTACCCATTTCAAAGCGGTTTTCCATTTTCTCTCTTTCAAGTTGAAGTTCTTTTTTATTATATTTTTCAATAATATCTAATCTTTTTTCTCGATAAATTTTTGTGAGAGTGGCTGTATCCTGGCCTTTTTCCTGCATCAATTCTTTTTCAGCTTCATACTGCTGCTCTAATTGAGCAAGTTCTCTTTCTTTACCATCTTTTTTGAGAAGCTCAAGCTCATTTTGCAATTGTTCTTCCCTTTCAATAGCAGCCTCTTTGCGGCGCTCTGCTTCCTCTTCTTCCTGTTCGTTAACTTCTTCAAGATAATCTTTATACTGGTTATTGTAGAATTGCTCAACCATTTCTTTTAATTTTTCTTTTTGTTCAGCTGTTGCATCTTTGAGATTATCAATTCTTTCAAATTCACCATACATTTTATTTTCTAATTTAGCCCAGGCTTTTTCTGAGTCATTAGACATATTTTCTACTTCTTGCTCAAAATTATATGATTCTATTTCAGCTCTTAATTCATCAATGTAATTTTTGTAATCGCTTTGATCAGATGTTGAACCTCCGCCACCGCCACCAGATAAATCTACTTCTTCTAATTCATTGTTAGTTTCTTCAATTTCTTGCAAAGCCTTTTCAGTCTCATCTAAATCTTTTTTTAGATTATTCAATCTGTTTTGTGATTCGCTTATAGAATATTTTTCACCTATTATGGAATCTTCGCTTGCCCCATTTCTGCGAGCCTCTAATCTCCGTTCTTCTTTTTGGATGTCAGATTCAAGTAGGTCTTTTCTTCTTTTAAGTTCGGCTTCGTTTAGCGATTTAACATTTCGCTCCATAAATTTAAGCTGCTTGTTTCCCTCGTAAATTCTTTTTGCAAGAAGGCCAAAGCCTACTATAACAGCTCCGCCGATCATATAAGGATTTAAAGCTGCAGTTAATCCGCCGGCTCCGTTAATTACATTTGTTAAAGAGCTCAATGTAAGAGATAAGTTTCCGGTAATGCTTAATACTGGTCCTAAAGCAGCCGCCACTCCTGCACCAAAAATAACCATGTCTTGCTCTTCTTCTGATAAGTCATTGAAAGCATCTACTACATCTATGACATTTTCCTTTATTTGAGTCATTATTGGTTCTAGTTCTGCACCTAATTCAGCTAAAGATTGCTCTAAATCATAATTAGCTTCTGCACTTTCTACAAGTGCTTCATTATTATCTTTATACTGCTCATATACATCTGATAGTCCGGTATTGGCAAGAGTCTGCATTACATAATCAGTTGCTTTGCCGTTTTCTTTTGCAGTCTGCAGCCCTTCATTAAAATCATCTAAATTAATACCTAATCTTGACAGCATTTCATCAAATTGACCAACTGACTGTCCCGATCCAATAGTTTCCTGGATTGATTCAGATAAATTTTCAAACTTCAATGTGTCTGGGAACTGTATAACAGCACCAGCTATATCATCAATAACACTTGATAATTGTTCATCTCTGAAACCTGCAGCTAACAAACTGGATAATCCCTCAACGTTAGAATCTAATTCGCCAGTAACGGCGTTAAGATCTGACATATATCCGTGCATTTCATCAATACTTACATTTGCAGTTCGAGCGTTATTTTCAAGAGTCGAAACTTCTTTTCTAAAATCTCTTGTTCCTTCTGTAAGCGCAAAAAAGGCAGCTGTAATAGGTAAAGTGACATGAGTATTAAGGTTATCACCGATTCCTTTCATTCTATTCCCGAACTTTTCCATGCCGTCCGCAGCTTTTTGCATCTTTCTGCTAAATTCATTCGCTTTTCTTTGGGTTTTCTCGAGTTCATCTGTAAAACTTTCAAGCTGATCTTCAGTTTTAATCAGCTCTCTGCGATATTCCCGGTATTCCTTTTCTCCAACATCTCCAGACTTATATTGTTTCTGCATGTCTTTTTCAGCTTGTTTTAATACATCAAGTTTTTCTTTAGTTTGCTCAACTCTTTCTGTAAGAATATCCTGTTTTTGAGCCCAGAGTTCAACTGAGTCTGGATTGAATTTTAATGCTCGATTAACCTGGTATAATTCTCTTCCTATTTTTCTTGATTGAGAACGAATATCTTTAAGAGCCTTGTCAAGGCCTTTTGTCGATGCTCCAATTTCTACAGTTATACCTTTTTTCTGAGCCACTTAATCACCTCCCGAAATGATTTTGAAAACTTTGCGGAGTTCCTTGGGGTTCAGATATTTTCTTTTCTTCTTCAATATCTTCGCCAAAATAAATTCTTTGTAATCTTAAAAAATCTAATAAATGTATATAATTTAATTCATCGATAGAATAATTCAATCTTTTAGCAATAGATAATATATATAAATCTAATCTATCTATGTTTCTTTCAGTTTTTTTTTACTCTTTTTTTCGTTTTTATTATCTTCAAATTCTTTACCACTGAAATTTTCTTCTAATCTTATAACTAGATCCACAAGCCAGTTGAGATTAAGTAAGTTCGGTTTATCAAATTGATTAAGCCACTCATCATAAGTAGGAAATTTAAAAATGTCATTATCTGCTTTGTTGAGACAATAAACAAATTCTAGCAGCTCATCAGATATTTTTTTGATTTCATCCTGCTCTTTTTTAATTTCTCTAAAATCTCCAGTTTCATAATTTTTATATTTTTCTTGAATGCCGCCAACTTTGGCGACCGCTTTCCCTACTTCTTCTAAAAAGTTTTTATCAAAATTATCTCTGTAAAGTTTTGGGACTAAGGCGGAAAACCTCAGTCCCAAAGTGTGATCCCATATATTAATCTTTTCTTGCAGCATTAATTATCACCTACACATCAGTAGTTGAAGGAACGGAATCAAAGAAGTTAACATACCCAGAATCATTTTCGAATATTTCTCCCATAACTCTACGCGCTGTTTCTTCTACAAACATTGTTAAGTTAAGGGTTTCTGTATCAAATGTAACTGAGTCCTCATTAGTGTTGTTATCTTTTGAAGGTCTAGAAGCTTTAGTTCTCCAAAAAACAAATCTCATGTCTTCTTCATTTCCATTTATTTGAGCCATTAAAGCAAATTCTTTTGGCTCATCATCTGCAGACTCGACAATCATTCCATTTGAAAAGACTGTTTTCCCGAGCATTTCAGCTTGAATCTCTCTAGGGATAAAGCCAGCTTCAATAGAGCCTGTATATCCGTTATTAGTTTCTTCTTCAAGTTGCTTAGTATCATCTCCGAACAATTCAGCTGTGTCACCTTCTGGATCTGCAGCAAAGTTAATAACTCCTGGAATTTGTTTTACTTCACCGTATCCAGTTGTTCCAGCAGTGACAGCTGCAGAACTACCCATTGTAGCTCCAGTTGTTCCAGTGTCAGTGAATGCAATTTCTAAAGTAGAATCATTTTCTTGCACTACTTTAGTTTTAAGGGATATAACACCTTTATCGTTTCTAGCATCAAAAACTGGACTAATGATATCATCATTGTTTAAAACATTGACAATTGCAGATGCAACTTTGCTCACTGTAGTATGAGTTTCGCTTGCTAACGGAACTACTACAGAATGAGGAGAATCTGCTCCAAGCAAAGTTCCTGCTGTAACTTGAATTTCTATTTCTCCGTCTGTCGAAGGTGCTGCAGTAACTTCAATTTTTTCAGCCTGCGCTTCTCCTTTAAAAGCTATGTGGAGATTTCTTAATCCCCATGTACCTTTATTTGACATAAATTTCACTCCTTTATATTATTGATATTTCATAAACTGTCTGATACAAATCTTCATCGTCTAAAAATTCTTGTGATTTCTGATAAGCAATCCCTAAACTTTTAAATAAATTTTCGATTTCTTTTTCAACTGGCGGATTCCACTTTTTTGTATATAGTTCAACATTAAAATATTCAACTCCAACATAATTAATATTATCCGCCATAAAATCATTGTTATACCGATAAACAATTAGAATAAATGGAGGAGATTGAGGTTCTTTAAACTTTCGATAAGCTGTTGGGTATAAAGTTTTGAGTTCAGCCAGTAATTCTTGATAAATCATTCAATCAACCTCCATTCTCTAGTATTTTGTTAATATTTCTTTGGTACTCAGCAATATATTTCTTCTCAGCCGGTCCGATATGCGGTATTCCTTCGACTCTACCAGTTCCACCATCAATTGCATGTCCATTCTCAAGTAAATGAGTTAGCTGCGGTTTATCTTTGTTATATACTGTAATAACAATTTTCCCGTACTTTTTGCTTGTAGAATAGCTCCAGCCGTTAGCATATTCACCCGTTTCTTTAGGAGAATTACTTTTAATTTCTCTTTTCATTTTACGAGCAGTTGAACGAGTTTCTTTTTCAATTGCATCTTTAACAGGTTCAGTATAATCCTGGACTGAGTTAACTATTTCATCTGCGAGCTGGTCAATGCTAACTGTTTTAGACATCGCCATTCACCCTCTCGCAAGTGAGAATAGTTCTTGCGCCCATCTTTTGGCTGCGGATAATATTATAAATTGTTCCATCAAATTTAATTTCTTTCTCGCCATCATATTCAACTGAGCGAATTTCAAATTTAACTTCTGGTCTTAATCCCTGGCTAGCTGCATTATAATATTCAGATGATCCAATAGAATTTTCATTTGCAAAGACTTTTCTTTCGGTTCGAGTTTCAATCTCATTTCCCCACTCGTCTTGAGTAATTGTAGTTGAAATAAGATGAATAATTTTGTTATATCTCATTCAATCACCCACTTATCGTTATGTCGCCAGTGATATCAATATATTGAGCTTCGCCATCAGCAATTTTATATTCTACTTGATTTTTTGGCCTGCTATAAAAAATAACTGTCCCAGAGCTGGCAGTTTCTTTTTCTTCTCCATCAAAAACAACAGTACATTGTTCAGAAGCATTGATAGTAATTTTGTAACTGTTATATTCTCTGAGTTGAGATAATTTATTTGCAATTGACTCATAAACTTCTAAAAATCTTTCAGCTTCTGGGTTGTCATAGCCAAAGTTTCCTTTGCAGTATAAAGTAATTGCATAAACAGTTAAATCATCTGTCTCTTCTATTTTTAATAAACCTTTAGTGTCTAAATCGCTTTTGGCTGCTTCGATTACTCCGGTTATTTCTGCATCATAATCATTGGCTGTAATTCTTAATGAAGTCTTTACATCATCCAAGAGAGCCATTTAATCGCCCCCTATACTATTAGATACACATTTACATCAGTGCCGTTCATTGCGCTATCTAATAGCACTGTATTGTTTTCAATGTTGGCAGAATCGACAGCAACAGTTGGAGCGGTAGCTTCTAAAACATTATCTCTATAAGCTTTTAATACGGTGTTTCTTTCAAGCTTATAAGGTAATCCTAATTTGTTGGCTACTCCCACCTGGACCTCATCAGTTCCAGCATTTGTTTCAACCGGCAACTCAATACTTATGACAGTTTTGAAAGCTTTATTGCCTTGCACTTCTGTATCGCCATTAAGAGCAATTGTTTCGCTGATTGCATTATCATCAATGTCAGTTCCGTTAATTACAATATCCCCAGCCACACTTGCTGCATTAGCTTTAATTTTTAAGTTTCTAGGAACATTAGGATCAGTAATCCCAGATGTAATAGTCTGAGTTTGAGAAGTTAAGGATGTAGAGCCTAAAACTCCAGCAATATCTTGAGCTTCAACTGCGCCAATATCTAATTCTGCAATAGCTCTTAGTTTTTCACTTGTGCCAGCATCATTTTTTACTTTTCTGTCAAGTTTATGATTCAATGCTACATAACTCATTTATTTATACCTCCTTATAGAAAAGGGCTAGCATAAGCCAGCCCTAATAATTATTTATCCTTTTTTGACTCTTAAGAATCCATTTTTAGAAACGACATTACCTCCAGAGAATACAACTCCTCTATGAGCTAACATACCTTCCTTAAATTTATAATCGCTAGATCTTTTAACATCAACGTCAGAGAATACTGTCATTTTATAATGAGACAAGACTCCATAAGCCATGGAATATTCGCCTGCTGTTACTGCATCATCGGAGATAGCATTACAAGCAGAGTTAATGATATAAGGAACGCTGTCAATAGTCCCTGTGTTGCCGTTATTTTTTACATCATACACTTTTGTTCCATCGGTATGTCTTAATGTAGCAAATTCTTTTAAGTCTTTTTTGTTAAGTATTAATACAGCGGCATCTTCAACATCTTCATCCCCACCATAGCTATAAATGATTTCATCAAGAGTATTTTCATCAATAGAGGCAATTGACTTGTCAGTAGTTGCATCAATAGCAGTTGCTCCATCATCAAAAATCCCGACAAAGTGACCTGTTGTTCCATCGCCAATAAGAATTTCTTTAGTGATTTTCTTTCTGATAGCTTTTGTTATACCTTTCATTACTTCTTCGTCATAATCGGCAGCAGGAAGTTTAAGTATTTCTTCTGTATCTTCAGCATAAGCAGTAACTTTTGTTTTGTTAATATCAGCATATCCAAAAGTTGTTTCTGCAGTAGTCGGAGTTCCCTCTTCATCAGTATATCCACCTTCGCCATAACTTTTTACATATGATTCTTGGTAGCTTTCCCCGCCCGGTAGATTTTTAACTGCAACTCTATCAATTAAGCTAGATACTTCGTTGAATGTAGGGTTAATGGCATCTGACTGGTGTTTTTCTAAAAGAACGTTAGATGATCCAACAGTAACAGAACGTTTTTCTTTTAGGTCTTTGCCTCTCTTTTCAGCTTTGTCTACTTTTGGTTTTGTTTCTTTGGCTGCTTCAATGCTTCTTACTTCTGTTTCCCCAGCTTTAATACTTTCCGCAACTTTTTGCCGCTTTTCTTTTTCTCTCAACTCTTCTTTTTCATCCTGAAGTTCTCTAACTTCTTTTTCTAGCGCATCAATATCAACATCAGCTTCTTTATCCTTTAATTTGCTTCTGATTTCTGTTAATCTTTTTTCAATTTCTTTTATACGGTCCATTATTTAATCATCTCCTTAAATTTTTGTTAAAAGAATTAATCTTTTTCGCTTTTCTTTTTCATTTTTATAACCTTTAAGACTTCTCATTTTGATTTCACTACTTGAATAAGCGGGGAAAGTGCATGGACTAACTTCATGTATTTCAGCTTCTAAAACAGTTCTTTTAAGAATAGTTCTGCCTTCAATCTCTATTTCTGACCATTTATCATCAATGACTGTAAATGCGAATGAGCTGCCGTCAACATCGCCTCTTTTAATGCTTTCTAAAGCATCATCTCCCCATGAGTTGTTTGGCAAATCAATGTCGTAGTTTAAACCATTAGAATCAGAATTAAACCTTAATGTTCCACTTTTAACACTTCCTAGCGGGAGTTCTGACTTATGATTCCAGAGAGCTTTTTGGCTTCTATCTTGTAAGCTTGCATCAAAAGCACCTTGAGCAAATTCTTCTACAAATTCATCACCCCAATAGTCAGTTAATATTTCTGATCGCTGGTTATATTTAAGGGCATAACCACCAATAGTTCTGCTTTGCCCTTCTTCTAACTCTCTTAATTCAATATCAGTAGAACGGTTTCTTTTTTCTTTTTTATTCTTCATCTTCTTCGGTGTCTTCATCTACAAATTCACCCCCTTCTACTGGTGCTGTATCTAATCGCCTGACTGGCTCATCTCCGCCTTTGATTGGACCTAAATTCATTACTTTGCGCCATTCATTAGGAGTTAGCGCTCCTCTATCAACCATATTCAGCAGATTCAGCTTTGTTTTCATGCTTGCATACTGCAAGTTTGAAGCTTCAAAAATTATTCTATTGCCATATCCTCGCTCTCTTTTGGTAAAAAACACATTTGTAAAAGCATTAGATAATTGAATCGCAATTGGTTCTATTTCTGACTCATAAAAAGAGTTCCATTCGTCTTCATCATAGTTATTCATTACAATGCTTTCGTTTACACCAAAATAAGCATATAGCCGTTTTATTGAGCGATCCATTTGTGCTGCATTGGGAACATAATCATTGGGCTCAACTTGTTCTGCATCATAAGACGGATCTGTTGCTGCAGCTCCAACTTCATTCTCGACTGACAAATAATTATTGACAAACTCTTCAAGTTCCACTTTTTTATCTTCTGGTCTAAGTTTAGACTTAAACTTTAGTAACCAGCGAATAACCGCTCCATTTTTAATCGCATTTATAACTGAATTGTCTGTGTTTGTTATTACATCCATTAAATTTTGCAAGGCTTGATAATGGCCGTCTCCGAAAATATCATGTTCATTAAAATCTTTTCTAAGATGAATAACATCTTCATAAGGAACAACTACATATTTGCCAGTTTTAAACCAAAGTTTCATATATAAATCATTTGAATTGTCCTCAACTAACTCTGATCTACTCACTGGAATTGGATAAATAGCTTTTATTTTTGCATCTTCCCTATCTATATAAGCAAAAGCATTATGGTTAAGTTCTCTTTGAATAACCATTTTAGAAAGAAAATCCTGCATACTCATGTAAGAGTTTGGGTTTTGTAAAACTTCTCGAATTTGTGGCCTATCATTTACTTTTATACTGTCGCCTGAGCCTTCAATATGTTTAGGATTTAACTTTCCGATAGCGTCTGATTTCGGCCTTATGCAAGCTCTGACAATATCGTTCTGCCAAACATCACCAGACCAGGGAGAAAAATAATTATTAGATGAACTGATTAACTTAAAAGCCTGAGTGGTTTTATTAGTTTTCCCGCCTCCGAATATCTTGTCAAATAACCCCAAATAATCACCTCCTAAATCATGTTTTCATACTCTTGCATTTTGTCTTGGAGTATCACATAAGCATTAAGCATTGCAGCTGTACCATCAATTCTTTTTCTTTGATTACGCTGCTTTGCGGGTTGTATATTAAGATTTTTATCTATATCAACTGAGGTATTACTCAAACACCATTTAGTTATTGGATTGTTGTCATAATTAATTTTATGAGCTTTTAAATCAGCCCCCAGTTGTTTCATTGGTCCTGATAATGTTTTTTTACCCTGGATAACTGGAATCATTGCTTCTTTACCAAAATGACCTTGCATTTCCTCAACCCAGTAATTAGCACTCCAGGAGTCATAACCAATCCAGGGAATATAAATATCTAATTCATTTTGGACCTCTAAATACCACCGAGTAACAAATTTCGGATGCACTTTGTTGCCTGGAGTGGTTCTCATATAACCTTGTTTAACCCACTGGTCATAAGGAATTTTATCTTCTCTGGAACGCTGCTCTAATAAATCTTCTGGCAGCCAATACATAGATAAACAATATATTGTCGGATCATCTGGAAGCATAAAAAGAACACTACTTGCAGTTAAATCAGTAGTGCTGGATAAGTCAGTTCCTCCGATGCCATAACGGGGATTTAGCTCCCCAACATCAAAGTTTGCTGTATTATTCAATTCTTCAAAGTTTAACCATGCTTCAGAAGATGTTTCTCTGATATTAAAATCTTTAGTTAATAAGTTTTTAACTAATAAAGGATTATTTTGTGCTTTATGAACCTTAGTTTCTAAGTTGTCGGTTTTCTTAATAGTACCAAGCCCTGGATTAGCTTTTCTCCAGTTTTTTCTGTCAGTCCATTCGGACCTTTTGTCTAACTCATAAATAATTGGTAAAAATCTTTCGTCTTTATAACCTTCTGGATCATCAAATCCATTAATAATCATTTCTGCTTCATCATACTTTAGGTCGTAAACTTGCTCTCTAACAGTCCCAGCAGTTGTGATCATAAATATTAAAGGTTGTTCTCTTGCTGATGTACCGTCTTTGATAACATCGTAAAGGTTCTTGTATTTCCATGCGTGTATCTCATCAAGAGAGGCTCCATGCACATTGAGCCCGTCTAATCTATCGCTGTCAGACCCGAGAGGCACAAAAGTTGAATCATTATGTCGGCCCTTTAATTCTTTAACCAAAGGTTTAATGCTTTTCAGTAAGAATGGTGATTTTTTAACCATTTTCTTAGCTTCTGACCATACTATTTTGGCCTGTTTTTCTTTTGTAGCAACCGCATATATTTCGGCCCCTGGTTCATTATCGGCAACTTGAAGATATAAAGAAATCGCCGATGAAAGAGTTGATTTTCCATTCTTTCTGGCAACGACTAATAATACTTCTCTATATTTTCTTGTTCTGTTAGTTTTATGAATAAACCCAAAAATAGCTGCTATAAAAGCCTTCTGCCAGAGTTCTAATTTAAGCGCCTGGCCTCCCCATTTACCTTTTGATTGTTTGCAAAAATTTTCTATAAACTCAATTGCATGATTAGCGTGGCCGGCACTATACTCCCACTGGCTTTGATCGTCATGAACATCAGCTACAAGTTTTTTATAAACTTTTTTAACTTTTTTGCAGGCTATTATTTCGCCAGATTGAATTTTATTATTATATTCAATGATTGGATTATAACTCAAAGGATATCTTATATAATTACTGTTGTTTTTCTTAGTTTTTTCTTTTGTTTTTTTAGGGTGCTGCCAACATCTCCACTCATTTGGTGGATTATCATTAAATTCTTTTTCTCTGCTGCATCTGCTGCCATCGTTTTTAGTTCCTGAGCATCTAACTATCATCTTTAATCAGGCCTCGATGCTTCAAACTTTTCTATAATATTTTCGGGATTAGTAACTTCTTCTTTTGGCAACAAGTCAAGCAATTGCTTCATAACAGCATTATGTCTATTAACTAATGAAATATAGGTGCTTGCTTCTGGAGATTGTTTAGTACCCCATTGGTTTTCTCCATTCTGATACTTTGATACAACTCCATTAGCATTGATTTCATCCTGCAAGTCCTGGAGAGTTATGGCCATAAATGCTGCATTTGCAATTAATGACTTTGCTATATCCATTCTCTGGCTATCTATATCTAAATCTTCTAAAATTGCTCTTAATCTTTCTTTTTCTTCTTTAACTCGCCTATCTTTTTCTAAAAACTCGTTATTTTTAGCTGCTGTATTTGACATTTTATACCACACCCCCCTCGTGAGCTTGATATGTATTAATTGTGTATCCCCTCTCGGTCCCCAAGCAGCCACCACCCCCGAGAAAAATAGGGGGGCTACATGTTTTCTTCCAAAACGTTTGCTATTTCTTCAGGGCAACCACTGGCTCTAACTTTTATTAAATAACTTTCAGGCTTTTCTTCAATGTCTAAAATTTTTTCAATCTCATCACAAACTCTTCTCTTTCTGTCTGCTTCTGATTCAACTTCTGTATTTGATAATAAATCTAAATAAGTAAATAGAAGTTCTAACCTATTTTTATTTTGATCGCTTAAAAATTTACTCATTATTTATCCCTCCTTAATCAGTTCTCCATGACTGTTAAACATTAATCCTTGTCTAACTACCTCCGCACTCGCCCCTACTCCATGTTCCTCATTATGGCAGTCTAAGCATAGGTATTCTAAGTTGTCGAAGCTAAGAGTAATTTCTGGATCATTAATATTGTCAGGAGTTAAGTATTCAATGTGATGAACTATTTTGCCTGGATTGACCTTGTCATTCTCCAGGCATCTCTCGCACAGTCCATTCACTTCTGTGATATAAGCCTCTCTGCATTCTTGCCATTCTTTACTCTTATAAAAACTTTTAGCCCATTCCTTTGCCATCTTTCCAATCCTCCAGGCTAATTATGTCATTATCATCAGCAAAAATATATCTATGATAAGCAAGTATGCAATCAAAGCAAAGATTATGCTTATTCATATCTTTAGTAGCGTTTTTGGAGAAGTATTTACTTTCACACTTGCTGCATGTCTTGTCGCCTCTAATAATGGCTGGCATCAAATCACCTCTGGCAAATATGTAATATAAACCGGCTGGGCTGGCCGGCAGCAGTATATTATAAAAGAGGTATCCAACAGACGCCCACAACGATTTCTGTAATTATTAGTTTTTGGCATAGAAAAACCCAGCTCGTCTGGTAACAAGCCGGGCAAAACAATAAAGGAGGAAAGTTATTGAAAAAACTTATACTTTCCATGATATTAATATATCATCTTTTAAAGCCTTAAATGTTTACTAATTGTTTACTAACTGTTTATTTTTTTGCATATCCGAGAATTCTTGCTATTTTCTCTATTGCCTGGTCCTTAAAATCATAATATTTGTTTCTTCCCCACTCGAATTTTGGGTGAGTATATATGTTCACATCTTTCTCGAATCTTCCTGTCATATACTTTTTTTCCACTACAAATCTTTCTATCGTGTCTAGCGCCTTTAGAGCTTCTTCAATTTTTGCTATCATGCACTCTTTACTTCTTAATTCTTCTTTGAGTTCACTTTCATCTCGATTAATTACTGCATTTTCTGTAGCTGATCTAAAATCATTGCTGCCTTTAACGTTTACTCCTTCATAACTTACCCCTCGATTTGACTCAATTAATTCGTCTAATTCTATTCTGATTACGGCACATCGCTGTTTATATTCTTTGTAGTTAAGCAGCTCCTTAATTACTCTTGAATAATAATCCTGCATCCAATCACCCTTTTTGTTGAAATAGTTTAGCGAACTCATTAAATATTATTTTTTCTAATTCTTCAGTACTATCCGGGATTTCTTTAATTTTAATTGTTATTGGCTCAATCTTTGTAATTAATTCATTAGAATGTTTTTCAAAATAAAAAGTTACATTCCAGGAGTCAATAGTTATGCATTCTTTTCTACCGACCATAAACCCAGTAGTATTGGCTGATATTTTAATGATTTCAATATTCACCCGCAATCACCCCTGTTAGTCCTCATTTTAATATCGGTACCTTTGTGTCTTTCCAGCCAATCAGCTTCCTCTTCCCTCAGAAGCTCATTAATTGGTTTCTCTCTTCCGCATCTAATGCAAGTGCCTTTATTCTTAACACTATCTAATATCATTGTCCTCCGGTTGCAGTGAGGGCAAATAACCGGCACTTGAATATGAGTTTTAATTCCTTGATATTCACATATCTTTTTTGCTTCCTCCAGCATTTTGAATCAGCCCTTCCAATCTATCAAGTTTATTTTTATAATGCTTATCAGTTTCTTTTTCTGCAACATCTCCGTAAAAAGTTTTGATTTGTTCTATCATAATTTCAACATCCGCTATTTCCTCATACATTTTATTTGGATTTCCGGTCCTATGCAACTTTGATACAGCTTGAATTAATTCTGCGCACTCTTCCATTAGCATAATTGATTGAGATTTAAAGCCCCACTTGTCTATTGCTTTTATATAAATTTGTTTTTTATCCATTTTTAATTCCGATCACCGGGCCAGCATCTATATTTTTGTCACTCATTAACCTCAACTCCTATTTTTATTTTCATTCTATTGAGTTGATCAATAGCATTATTAATCTGATCATTGATAGTTATTAACCTTCTTTCAATCGGCTGTAGCTTCTGCATAACTTCTAGTTCATCAACATTAAATCCTACCGTAAATTCTCTTAAAAGTAATGGATTGTCTAAGTCGTTTTTTATTTCTTTTACAATTTCCTCAATTCCATCAGTTAAATATTCTCTAGCAGTTCTGCTTGTTGGAATTTCTTTAGATTCTTGAACAAGTTCATTCAACGCAAAAATAATATCTTTTTTATTCATAATTAAACCTCTCCTTTCGACCGGGCCAGCACCCTAAATTTCTTCAATCCTAATTACAGCTCTCGGCTCATCATCAAAAAATATTCCAGTTTTGCCGTATCTCTTAATCTGCTTATCATTGTCAAAAGCATTTGCATACTGCAGCCCATCTTCAACTGCTTTTACTAGATTACTTAAGTCTCCGTGCCGCTTGTCATTGAAATAAAATTCACAACTTAATTTTAAATCACCTTTTAGCTTTTTCCCTTTAGAAGCCTTTTTCCACAGCCAAGCTATATCTCTTTGATACTGTAAGCTTTTTCTAGCTCTTTTTGTCCACTTAGATTTCTGTGTCATTCTTTGAGCAGGTACTGGTCTACCTGCAACTACAAATCCAAACTTCTCCATAATATTCATCTCCTTATAATGTCATACCAATTCCCCTCAGGTTCACAGCCTAACCACTCTTTATCAATTTTGCTTATTTTATGGCTTTTCTTGTCGATAGAAAGTCTAACATTCAAATCATCATGTGTTTTTCTATCTTCAAGCAATAATTCATTTCTGGTGCCTGGACTACATGCTATAACTCTGCCAGTGATCATATAACTTAAATACCAATCTTTAGTACAATAAACTTTTAAATCAGGCATTATTATCTCCTTTCATTGCCCGGGCCATCAAGGATAAACAATAGCATAAACATGATACTTCTTTTTGAATGATTCCCAGCCCATTTTGTGAGCTATATAGTGGTATTCAGCCGATAAACATATTTTCTCCAACTCACTGTCATCAATTTTTTGCCTGTTTCTTCCCATTCCAATATTATTACCATGATGAACATGGACTATTTCACCTGAATTGTCTATATAATAGTTTTTACCTGGCTTAGTACTGACAGCACATATTTTTTTATCCAGGCACATCCTTAACCATCTATCCAGGCTATCCAATCTATTCCTGGGGTTTTCTTTCCACTCCACTCCCAGCTCATAACCTAGCCTTATTGCAAAGTCTATAAAATCAATTGCTGCCTTTTTAGAACAATCTGATAAACTTATTCTTCCATGTTCAGATACCTCAGCAAACCTCATAACCAGGGCCTCTTTCATTTCTTCCTTTTCATACCCTATTGAGTTACCCATATCCTCAATGACAGCAAATGCTTTATTTCTCTGGCTTTTGGTTATCATATTCATTAATCTTTGCTGCTCTTTTTTGTTTATTTCAAATTTTACTCTGATTTCTTCCATTTCTTTGAGTTTTGGCCCGACATTAATCAAAACCCTTTTGCTGTCTTTCCCAGTTATCAATATAACTTCATGATCTCCATTAGCCAACTGTTCTATATTTTTGATTTTAGCTGAGGCCTGGGCCATCTGATTAAAGTTCACAATTAATGGTTTATCTTCAAACTTATCAAATCCATCTGGTATATCTTTTATGATCAGGTTTACTATTCCTGAATTTTTACGAGTCTTCCATTTTTTTAAGCTGCATCTAAATATCATTCTTCAACCTCCTGTAACCATTCCTCAGGAACTCTATAAAACCCACTCCAATTGCAAGCTACCAAAATTACTTCTTTGTATTCCTCGGGAACAAAGTAATGATAACCTAGTTCTTGGTCTGAGTATCCTTTGTAAGGTATTGTTCTTTTGCCTGAAATATAACCTTCTAATGGCTCATCAAGTTCTAACGTCTTATACTTAACATTGTCCATTCTTTCATCGTATCTATCTCTCTTTTTTAAATGACTATTGAATTTAACTTTTTGCCCTAATTTCATTTTCCGCCTCCTTCAACATCAAAATTAAATTTTACTTCATCATCTTCATTCTCTACAAATACATATATATGATTTGTATATTCACAAATACAACAACCTTCTTCTGGATCACAATATGGATTTGGGCAAGGTATTCTTTTCTTGATTTTGCTCATTTAAATTTCTCCCTTTAATATATCACTCTCTGTTTAATAAGACCTCAGTTCAAGACCAGCCGGGGGAAGATCTTAAGTTCTTAAGGTCTTTAGGTCTTAAATCCTGTCTGATTTCTTCTGGCCCGCTCGTTGGGCGAACCAACTCATGTCTTTTTCCATACTTCCAGTTTGCTGTCTTTCGTAACATCTACGGCAGACGCCTCCTCTACCATCTTCCTCTGCATACATTGTTTCGCATTCAGGACATTTATTCATTTTTGTCTCCTTTCTTTATTATTTGGCTAATTTCATCATGACAAATAGATTGAATATAGTTATGTGCTTCCGGTGGCAATTCTGGCATTTCTTTGCACACCCTTTGCGCAATTCTGTTTGTTAACGCGTCAATTTCATAATTGTTAAAGGTGTATATCATTATTATTCTACTCCTTTCTACTGGCCCGGGCCATCACCCTTGATTAAGGCCAGTCAACCTTTCAATTATTTCTATTCCATCTTTTGGGTCTATATGGTCCTCACAACCTTCACAGCTGACATTATCAAATCTTTCTACTTTCTTATCACACCACTCAACCGAAGCTATCCCGAGTTCTTTATGATAATACCAGGCACATGGCCGGTTAGTTAATGACTTGTGATAATGACAAAGGCTTCCTTTTCTAATTTGTTCGTCACAACCATCTATTTCGCAAATATAATAATCTTCCATTTACCTCCTTTCTGGAGGGTTGAAACAATGTCTACCGGCGCCCACCCGGTGTCAGGATATCAATAGATGATTTCTATTGCTCCTACCCTCCAATGCCAGGCACATAAACTTATGAAACTTTTTCTTTTGGTTTATATGATATTTTTAGCTGGCCCGGTCGATCGTTCTCAATTTCAGCCGGTGGTCTCATTTTAATTCCATCTATTATTAGTATTCCAAATCTCTTTTTGACCACTTTTGTTTTCATGCAAACACCTCAATCGTAGATTATTTCGTCAACGCAGTGAGCAAATATTACAGTTAATTTTCCTTCAAATTGCTCATCATTGATAATTCTGCAGAAATATACTATTTTATTGTTATAATAGTCTTTTGCTCTTTTTATGATTTTGTATTCATTCCCGTGCTTGTCTTTTATTTTATCCCCGCCTTCTAATTCATCTGGCTTTTTAGGAGTAGATAGTTGGCCTCTTGCAGCTGTTATATAATTATCTTCTCCAAGTTTAATTACGTAATTATCACCATCATAGCCAACTATTTTTACTTTTACTTGTCTGTCAAAAAACTGGAATATAGCTTCATCACCAATGCCAAATTGTAATTTATTTTTATTCGAAGTTTTCAAGGTTTTCCACTCTCCTTTATCGTAAATTTGAACAGTTAAATTCGCAATTCTCATGATTTACCTCCTAAAAGGGTACTTCAAAATCTTCTCCCTCAAAATTATCGTTATACTGTTCGTTTACTTGCTGTCCACTATTTTGCTGGGTTTTTTGATTGTTATTTTTGCTATTAGAGTGCTGGCTATTATTCTTAGAGTGCTGGCCGTTAGAATGCTGGCCCGGTCCCTGGCTGTTATTCTGCTGCTTATTCCCTTTAGTTTGTGAATTATTTCTCTGGCTATTATTGTTTGCAAAGTCCAGAAATCGAACATTATCTGCATTTACCTCTGGATTAATGTAAGTTCTGTTGTTCTTTTCACTCTTTCTAATCTGCAGGCTGCCATCTACTCCTACTAATCTTCCTTTTCCCAGATGCCTGGCGCAATTTTCTGCCAGGCCCCTCCAGGTAACGATATTGATGAAATCTACATCTTTTTCTCCATCTGCATTTGTGTAGTTCCTTTCTACTGCCAAAGTTAAGTTACAGACGGGAGTTCCGTTGCTGGTATAGCGTAGCTCGGGGTCTCGAGTTAGGCGGCCTATTAAAACTATTCTGTTGAGCATTCAATCACTTCCTTGATTTGGTTTTTATATTCTTTTCCAGTAAGTTTAAACATCATTATCACCAAGAGCGAGCAATATGAATTTATCAATATCATATTCTCCCTCTCTCAATATCTTTTCTAGATTAAATATAACAGTTCCATCTGAACATAAATCAACATCGTCTTCGAATATCCCTGTTTCCAAAAAATACTGAGGAATAGTTTCTAAAAAATCTTTTAGGTTACATGGCCTTATTAAAACTGTCATTTGATTAAAAATATCCATGGGGTCAAACCTTAGATCGCAATTATTTTCTTTGAGAAAATCATAAAGTTCAAAATTCATAAACAAACCTCCTTTTTAATATTCTGCTAAATCTGCCATATAACTTATTTCATCTTCTATAGCATCATTTAACTGTTTAATAGTTTTAACATCATCATAACTAGGTTCGCTTGACATAACTTCAAATTCTTGATCAAAAACACCTTCCATACCTAAGAATATTTTCAAATTATTATGCAACCTTTCGATTTGTTTATTAGACATTATTTATCATCTCCTATATTTGAATATTTTCCATGCACTAAATACCCAAAATCATTTTTTATCAAAGTTTCTAAAAGATCTATATCATAACCCCTGACAACTAAACTTCCTTCTTCCATATCCATATAATTTAGTAATTGAGCCACTGCCATTCCTAATTTGTTATATTTCTTTTCAAAATTCTCTTTAACTTCTAATGGCGGTGGTGGCGGACCTTTGGTAGTCTTAAATTTGATTGTTTCGCCATGTCTTTCTAATGCTGCTCCAATTTTTTTAAGGCCTTCCTCAGCACCTTCATTATCTCCATTCATTTTAGTTTGAACCATTATTCATCAACTCCTTTAGACTTTTTTAATAATACATTCAAGTTCATATCCTAATTTTTTCCCTAAAGATTCTTCAGGAAACTCTTTTAGATAATCTTGCGCTTCTCCCGCTGCCTGTAACAAATCTGGTGCAGCTGCTATTAATTGAGCTTTCTTTTTCTTTTCTGCATAAGTTAACTGGTCAGCAACAAAAGTCTTAACAACATTCCCATCTTCGTCTATTACTTCGATAATCTTATACATTGACCGCTCAAATTCTTTTAGTTTCCACATTTTAAGCCCCTCTTTTTTATAATAAATCTTCTAAATATTTTTTATTCTTAGCTCTTAATTTTGATCTGAATAAATCGAATCTAACAATGTTTTCTTCAACCTGGTAAGCAAATATATACCCATGTCTTATCAACTCGTTTATTGCACATTTGACTTCATACTCTGAATTACTGAACCGGTGAGTTATAAACTTGATATTAGTTTTATCAGTCCATTCTAGCTGGTCCCACAAGTAATTCATAACACCTTTAGCCTGCATTGATAATTTATTATTCTTATACCATGGTTCAAACTTGCCTTGTATTCCTTCTTGTCTTCTAATCTGAATATTAACTTCATTTTTTAAATGCTTTTCCATTTCTTTTATATTCAATTTATCCTCCTACCTTGCTCCACAGGCTCCACTATTACAATCTGGGTCTACTTCTCTATCAAATCCACCGTCGAGACCAACTTTATTTGCTTCCGTTTCAGACTCATTATTTGACTTTTCCCGGCTTTCTAATATTTTTTCTGGAACCATTTCTTTTTCGCCGCACTCCTGGCAAATTAGAATTTTGTAATCAGAATAACTTGTTAATTCAGTTTCTTTAATTCGGTGATCAGTTTCTTTTCGACAACTTTTGCACTCTTTATTAATCATATTTACCTCCTGCCTATTTTTGTAAACCTCGCTATAAACCAAATTATAAATATCCAAAATACAATTCTACTGTTCATCTTCTTCCTCTTGCAACTTTCTGTACTTCTCCTCGACAATTTCATCAATTACTGATTCCGGTAGTCCTGGATGCTCTTTTCTAAGTTTTTCTTTGATGTGATCAAGATTCATGTCGCCCTCCTTAGCCGATTTTGTTAATCCACTCAATATTAGTGATTACTAATTTGCTTTTTTTATTCAATTTTTCTTCTAATTCATCTTCTAATCTCCGCCTTCGCGCTGGAGTTATTCTTTTGGAAGTGCTTATAAGCACGTTTCCTGTATCCTCAAATGTTTTATAATGAATTCTATATCTGAAAAAATTTTGTTTTTTAATTTTCATCTGTCCCTCCTAACTTTAACCAGTATTCCTTTGATTTTTCCAATATTCCCAGTGATCACAATCCTCCAGTTCAATTTTACAGTTATCTTTTTCTTTGCAGTGACCGCAGAAGTTATCTTCAAGCTTTTTTAGCATTCTTTCTTTCGCGCTAATTCTTTCAATGCCGAGATATTTGCTTTTGAATTCTGACCATTTCATTCTTTTAATGATAAACCCTATACTCGGTCCGCCAAACTTTTTCTTATATCGCTTATAGGACCTATAAGTCAAATCTTTTTCTCCACTCCATTTGACTGCAGCCTTTGCAGTTTTTATCGCGTCCTTCATAGACCAAGCCATTTTAAGCACCTCTCACTTTGATTTCCAGCCTGATTTCTTTGAAGCTTTCGCTAAGGTCTATCTCAAAGTCTGTATAATTAGCACTTTCCAGCGCTCTTTCAATGACCGGGCCAGCAAGTTTAATCCTTTTTCCTTCATTTTCCCGTTTTACGCTTTTAATCAAATCTGCCATATCGTCTTTAGTCGTCTGGTCAACATTCCCATTAACTATTACTGGTTTCATCTCTTTCACCACCCCTAATAAATTTAGCGCCTGTTTTGCCACCACATTCTTCACATGTTGTTCCATATACAGTCCAGTTTTCAGTTGACTCCTCATGATTTATTGGAGCTTCTTTTCCGCACTCCATACAAACTATTTCAATATTTGAAATTGACATTTCCTCACTCCTTAAATCTATCCCAATCGTCTATGAAATGGTCTTTCCACTTGTAGTCGCAATTATCAGGACTGTCTTTATTTTTAGCATTTTTAGCAGCTGTCTTAAGATCGTCAATATCTTCAATGCCTTTTTGGGTCCAATCGTTCAATACTGCTCGACAATATGCCAGGGGTTTATCTTTTTCGACTGAAATCTTGCAGGCTTTCAAAATTACTGCCTCTGACATTTGCTGCAGGTAGTTTTCGAACTTATCCACATTTTCTTCAAAGAAAATTTTGAATTTCTTTTTCTTATTTTCATTATTTTTCATTATTAAATCATTATTAACATTATTGTTTGTGTGTTTTTGATGTGTTTTTGATGTGTTTTGGTTATGCTTTTGATATGTTTTTGCGTCGTTTTTACAATTATCTAAACCTTGATAATCGCTATAATTTAGCACCTTAACGACCGTCTTTTTAGTGTCGCTTTTATAACTTATCATTTCTTGATTGGTCAAAAGTTTTAGAAAGTTTTTAACTTTTGTATTTGACCAACCCCAGCGATCACAAAGTTTTCTAATTGAAGTTATCATTTCCCCTGGCTCGACCTTTACAACTTCATTCCCCAGCAGAACTTCATTTTCTTTATGATTAACCGAAAGCAGTATATCTATCCAAGCTTGACCTTTCGCAAAAGGTTTATCCTGCCAGAGAATATTATTCTGCATTTTTCTATGAAGAGAAATCCATCCTTGAGCTCCCACCTAATCAACCCCTTGTGTCACCTTCTAAAGCATTTAGCAAATCTTTAAGTTCTTTGTTTAATTCAAACCGATCAGGTCTAACTGGCATAACTAAGCCAACCAGATTTCCGTTGTCAGAATAAATTGCGACAATAGAAATTTCACTCTTGATTTTTAATTGATAACCTTCAAAAATTTGATAATAATTATCTTGCATTACACCAACGCAATTGTTGGTATAATAAAGTCTATATTCATCATCAAATATAAACTTAGATGCTTTTGCCGGTTCAAAACTATCTAGTTTTTCAAATAATTCTCCGATATCCGGGCCATCTCCACTCAAAGTCATTCCATAGGTGGAGCACTTATCTCCAACTTCTAAATCTGGTATATAGGCATTTCTTTTTAATGAAGAATATTTACTCTTGAATCTATTAAACTGATTTTGATTCATCCTAATTAAAAAATACGTATTAGTTACCCAATAAGTGTTTTCTTCTTCCCGCCAACAATGAACATTATCTTTCTTTAACTCCTTAATTGCTTTTTTAATTTTCATTAGGCCTTTCCTCCTCTAATAGTTTTGATTTTCTCAACCTCAGATTACTAAATTTAATCTTTTCTTTCTCCAGTATTTCATTTGCCCGCCAGAATGGATTATCGTCACTTCTGAAAAAGAAATACATTGTCTGACCTAATTCCTTATCAAAATAAATGGCCTCGTAAAGTTCCATATTTGCCTCTTTCTCGTCAATCTTCTTTTCGATAGCCTTTTGTACCTTAATCTCAATCGTCTGCTCGTTTGATACGAGATTATCCAAATATTCGTCGGCTGTTAAGACAGTTCCGACCGCAATTCCAATAGAAAAGACCATGATGAAAAAACTGAATGCTATTTTTTTGTTAATTGTCATCATTTCCATCGCTCCAGGTTGTTAATGTTTTTAAATTCTGATATATTATAGTTAGATTGTTTTTTCTTAACTAGCTTAGCTGATTCGAACTCAGCTGAGCTTTTTCTGCTTTTTCTCCATAATTTTCTGATGTTTTCAAAAAGAAAGAGAATGATTTTCTGTAATAAAAAACTCCAGATCATTCCCATTATGAATGTTTGTAGTAATAACTTCTCTATCTCTGTCATTAATTTCCCTCCTCAATCAGTCTTTTCTGTAAATTCAATTCTATCTGAGTATTTTCTTTCAATATATCCTACATTGGTCTCATTAATTACTTTTCCATCGTCATTAATCTGAACAGCTACAATGTGCATTAAGTTTCCAACTTTGTGAGGGTTTAATTTTAGTGTAAATTTCATTATTTATTTTCCTTTATAATTCTTAATGCTTTTTCTAAACCTGCAATATTTCCGGCCCTCCAGGATGTGTTGTCATCTCTTCTTGCCTGTTTCGAAATTTCTAGAGCCTTTTTTATTTCTTTAGCTGCAGCTGGCTTACCCTGCTGCGCTTTTAGCATATCTTTATTTATTTCTCGTAATTCTTTCAGTAGTTCTTTTTTAGTGCCTGTTCTTTCATATCTTTTGATAAGATCATAAACATCAAGTTCTATTTTTTTGATTTTTTTGAATTCAATCATTATTATTGACCCCCCTCTATTTAACTACCCTTATTTCTTTAAAAGGTTTTTTATCTATAACTTCTTCTCCATAAAACCAACTTAAAAATGTATCTCTCGGGATCCGCCAGGACTGATTGATTTTTTTTGCTCCTGGTATGTCTCCAGCTGCTATAGCATCATAAACTTTTCTTTTGCTGATTCCTAAAAGTTCAGATAAATGATTAGCAGTTAAGGCAAAAGGTAGTTTCATTCTCTCTTCTTCTATTTTTTCTTCAAGTATTTCTCTTGCCTGAATAGTTATATCCAATTTTCTCACCCACTTAAGCTGAATACTTAATAACTAATTTCTCAACTACCATTGTATAAATTTCTTTCAGTCTTGGTTCCTCTTCAATTACATCAAGTTTATTTACTTGCCTAATCTTTGATTTTTTAGCTCCAGCCTGCTCTAACCTGTCTTTTAAATTATTTAGCCTGACATCGAGTCTGCATCTTGCTCTATTTTCCAAAATGTCATAACTCTGTTTTCTAATTTCCCTGTAATTTTTGTTTCTAAAAGCTATACTGTTAATTTGCTGATTAACCCAGTTTCTCCAATCCTCGTCAGTATGGATTATTGCACCTTTAATTGTTTCGATTTGTTTTTCTTGATGATCAACTTTCTGTTTTAATTCTTTTACTGATTCAGCTTGCATAATTATTAAGTCTTCTACTGAATTTGGTTTTGAAATATACTGGCCGGTTTTTCTGATTTCAGGTATCACTTCATGAGTTATCCATCTCTTAAATTTCTTAGCTTCTGGCTTTCTGCTACCTAATACTAAATTATAAAGGCCAAATTCATTAACTAAGTTTGTTTCTCCAACTCTACCCCCTAGATTCAATCTAGTCACTTCGTCAGCATCTAATCTTTTAACAGCATCAGTAGTATTTTTTATATCTAAAGAATCACAAACATCTTTTGCAACAAATAAAACCTGATCATTTCTTTTTAAAGTTCTTACTTCTCCAAAATTTTTATTTTCAAATATTTTAATATTGCTCATTTTTTACCTCCTATATTCACTATTTACGAACCTTTGCGCAAAAAATTATTTGCTTTTGTTCTCTCCTACTTCTTCATAGTTCGATTCTTCAAAAATTTGAGTCATGCTGACATCCAAAGCTAATGTTATTTTTCTTAAAGCCCTGAGACTCGGGTCAGCATTCTCATTTTCAATTTCAGAAAGATAATTTCTTGAAAGATCAGCTTTTTTTGCTAACTCATTTTGCCTCATCCTTTTTTCTACTCTCAATTCTTTAATTAATTGCCCTATTGACTTACTCACTTAAACCACCTCCTTTTTTCGTAAATATTGAATTCTAAAATTATTATATAAACTAAAGTTCATTATAGCAAAACCCATAAAATATAATTATGGACTCTTAAAAGCGGTTAGGTAATATTAACTCTTTAATTCTTTGATGTTCGTAGAAAGTTAACAAATTTTCTCTTTACACGAACATAATAATGTATTATAATGTAATTGTACAATCATAGTGAACATACAGAAAGGAGCAAAATTATGAGTTTGGGCGAAAAAATTAAAAAGATTAGAAAAGAAGCTGGTTATACTCAATCAGATTTAAGAGAAAAAGCTAATATATCTAAAGGTTATTTATCTGAAATAGAGAATGATAAGCAAGAACCTTCTTTAAAAGTACTTAGAAGAATAGCTAAAGCTTTAGGTATATCCTCCTCTTACCTTTTAAGCGAATTTGAAAACCACGAAAATAAAATAGAAGGATATAAAGAATTTGAAATTATACCAGTGTTAGGTTCAATAGCAGCAGGCCAACCTGTATTTGCTGAGGAAAACATTAAAGAATATGCAAAAGTTCCTACTGAGAAAGTTCAAAACGGTCAATATTTTTATTTAGAAGTTAGCGGCGACAGTATGATCGGAGCTGGGATTCATGAAGGCGATTTAGTTTTGGTTAGAAAACAAAACGATGTAGCACATAAAGAAATAGCGGTTGTTATGGTTAATGCTCATGATGCCACTTTAAAGAGAGTCTTCAAGCAAAACGGCAATGTAATTTTACAGCCAGAGAACAAAAAGTATGATCCAATTTTTATTAAAAGTAAAGACGCAAGAATTATTGGCAAAGTTGTTGGTCTCACAAGATCATTTTAAAAAAGGGGGCAAATTATGACAGATGTAATTTTAGGAATACTTTGGTTTTTTACAGCAGGAAGTTGGTTATTGTCAGCAATAGTTTTCTATTTTTCTTTCAGCGGAATGCGTTCAATGGTTTTGATGGGTTCAAATTATGGTTTATTTGGAGCTTTTCAAGGTATAGCTTTCGGGATTATGCTTATTGCGGTCGGTACTATTTTTGGAGGTTTAGCAGCTTTAATTTCAGAAGTTAGAAACACTAGGCAAGTTTTGCAAAAGGAGGAATAAATCATGGTAGGTTTCTTGCAGTTTCTCGGTATATTGTCAGCTTTAGGCGGGATGTTAGGTGTTTTTGAATTTGGATATATTGATTACGGATCAGGTATAATGGAAGCTAATCCATATTTAATTGGCGTTTATATCGCAAGTGGCCTTGTAGGTTTCGGACTTTTTTGGGCCTTAGCTGCTATAATTGATAATCTCAAAAAAATTAATGAAAAACTCAAAAAAGAAGGTGATTAATCAATGGCAAGTGAACCCAGAAAGACTAAAGCAGGCAACTGGGAAGTATTTGTCTATATGGGCCGGGATTCTGAAGGTAAACAAATTAGAGAAAGCAGCACTTTCGATACAAAAAAAGAAGCTCAAAGGTGGGCCAGAGATAAAGAGCTAGAAAAAGAAACGGGCATCTTGATGGAATTTGCCAACATGACTTTCAAGCAGTATATTGACAGGTGGTTTGATGAGTATGTAGATGAGCAGCTGTCTCCTGTTACTCATGATAGGTACTATAATGTACTCTATCATCAAGTTCTAAAAATGCTGGGTAAATTAAAACTTAAAGAGATTCAGCCGGCTCACATTCAGTCTTACCTCACTTCTATTCGAAAGCGCGGCGGAAGTACAAAAACTCAACAATATCATTATGCGATTATCTCTTCTGCTCTCACTTATGCCGATGAAATGAATTATATTTATCAAAATCCAATACAGAATGTCAGGAAGCCTGGTGGCAAAACTCAGCGAAAAGTCACAAAGAAAAAGAAAAAAGTAAAAGCAATCAATAGAGATATGCTTAAAAAATGGCTAGAATTTGTTCAGGATTATGATCAGTATCTATTTGATTATTGTTACATTGCAATTAATACCGGAATGTGTCTTGAGGAGATGATAGGCTCCAGGTGGAAGGATTTAAACTTTAGCAAGGGGATTATTACTGTTGAGCAGGTTGCTGTCTATGTTATCGGCAGAGGAACTGTATTTAAAGAGACTCCGAAAGCGGCTGATAGGTTTAGAAAGATACCTATATCAGATAGCCTAGCAAACTTTTATCGCGGTATCTGGAAAAGGCAGCAGGAAATGAAAATGCACTTAGGCGATGAATATAAGGACCATAATTTAATTCTTTGCAAAGATGATGGAGAACATTATGCTCCCAGAACTGTACAGAATAAAATAAGAAAAGCCAGAGAAGCTGGCGGCTTCCCTGACTGGATCACATCCCATATATTTCGACACACTTTTGCATCTCTATTTTTAGCTGAAAACAAAAATATTAAAGAACTTCAAAAGTTACTCGGCCACTCTTCTTACGTGATTACTGCTGATACTTACAGCCATTTTCTAAAGAAAGATTTTGAAAGAGCGAGAAATGATATTTCAAAAGCTGTAGGGTCCGTTTTCTCAGTGCAGGATTAGTGCAGGATTTTGCACTGACCATTCCCTATAATCCCTGTTATATTAATACTTTAGTTATTTTATGCGCACAATCCCATGTTAT
>NZ_SNWX01000033.1 GCF_004362045.1 Halanaerobium saccharolyticum
TGTTCCCATCTCGAACACAAAAGTTAAGTCCTCCAGCGCCTATGGTACTGCATTGGTAACGATGTGGGAGAGTAGGTCACTGCCGGTCCTTTTTTCCAAACTTTGATGATTTTTGTAATGTTGGGGTGTAGCCAAGCGGTAAGGCACTGGGTTTTGGTCTCAGGACGCGTAGGTTCGAATCCTACCGCCCCAGCCATTAAATTATCATCATTATTTTGGGCCATTAGCTCAGTTGGCAGAGCACCTGACTTTTAATCAGGTTGTCGGAGGTTCGAATCCTCCATGGCTCACCATTAATAGCGCGGGGTAGAGCAGTCTGGTAGCTCGTCAGGCTCATAACCTGGAGGCCATCGGTTCGAATCCGGTCCCCGCAACCATTTTAAATTTAAAAATTAATATTATATATATATCAGGCAAAAATTACATGGTAAGATGCGGGAGTAGCTCAGTTGGCTAGAGCATCAGCCTTCCAAGCTGAGGGTCGCGAGTTCGAGTCTCGTTTCCCGCTCCATATATCATGGGTCTATAGCTCAGTTGGCTAGAGCATGTGGTTCATACCCACAGTGTCAGAGGTTCAAGTCCTCTTAGACCCACCATAAAACTTTTATGTTTTATTTAGAGGTTAAAGAAGAAATTTTTAGTTAGAAGTTATTCTAACTTCTAATTTCTAACTTCAAACCTCCAATCTGGAGAGGTACCCAAGTGGCTGAAGGGGCGGGTTTGCTAAACCTGTAGCAGGGTATTTACCCTGGCGAGGGTTCGAATCCCTCTCTCTCCGCCATTTAATTTATGCCCTCATCGTCTAGGGGTCTAGGACACCAGGTTTTCATCCTGGCGGCAGGGGTTCGAATCCCCTTGAGGGTACCATTTTTGCGGGCGAATAGCTCAGTTGGGAGAGCACCTGCCTTACAAGCAGGGGGTCACAGGTTCGAGCCCTGTTTCGCCCACCATTTAAATAATGAAGTATATTGTTAGATTGGAAGAGATTCCTTTCTCGACATCTTACTTCCTACATCCAAATACGGAGGTGTAGCGTAGCGGTTTAACGCGCCGGCCTGTCAAGCCGGAGATCGCGGGTTCAAATCCCGTCTCCTCCGCCATTTTTTATGCCGATGTAGCTCAGTTGGTAGCAGCGCTTCCATGGTAAGGAAGAGGTCACCGGTTCAACTCCGGTCATCGGCTCCATTAGAATAACCAGCCATGGGGATATAGCTCAGCTGGGAGAGCGCTACACTGGCAGTGTAGAGGCCAGGGGTTCGAGTCCCCTTATCTCCACCAAAGTATTTTCTTTTTGGATGGAGAAAATATAATTTAATAATTTTGAGAAGGAGAATAGGATTATAATTAAGAGATTTCCTGATTCCTACTTCTTACTTCCTACATTTTATCTGGAGGGGTGCCCGAGTGGTTAAAGGGAGCAGACTGTAAATCTGCCGGCGATGCCTACAAAGGTTCAAATCCTTTCCCCTCCACCATTAAATATGCGGGAATAGCTCAGTGGTAGAGCATCACGTTGCCAACGTGAGGGTCGCGAGTTCAAATCTCGTTTCCCGCTCCATTTTAAATTTTGCACCTTGTGGGTGCTTTTTTTATTTTTATATAAGTTTCAATATTCAAATAATTTGTTTTAACTTTATTAATTGGATCATTACTGCTATAATAATAGATAATTGTAGTAATTTAGAATTATATATAAGGAGCTAGAATTGAGTAATTCAGCCTGTGGCTGAAAATATAATTTATGAGGTGTTTAAAAATGCATGAAAAATTATTTACTCCGGGTCCAACAGAAGTAAGAACCGAACTATTGCAGCAGTTATCAACGGCACAGATTCATCATCGGACGGAAGAATTTTCAAGAATTTATGATGATATTCAGAATAATTTACAAAAATTACTTTATACGAATAATCCAGTTTTATTATTCTCATCTTCTTCTACAGGTGCCATGGAAGCAGCAGTGACTAATGGTGTTAAAAAAAGGTGCTTAAATTTTGTTAATGGTGCTTTTTCTGATCGCTGGCACACAATCACTAAAAAAAATGGGGTTCCCTGTGATAAAGTTGATATTTCCTGGGATCAGCCTGTCACTCCGGATTTAGTTGAAAAAAGACTTAAGACTGGAGATTATGATGCAATTACTGTAGTTTTAAATGAGACATCTACGGGTTTAATGAATCCAATCAAAGAAATTGGTGAAGTAGTTAAAAAGTTTGATGATGTTTTATTTTTAGTTGATGCAGTCTCGGGAATGGCTGGAACTAAAATTAAAGTAGATGAGTGGGGAATTGATATGTGCCTGGCTGGAGTTCAAAAAGCTTTTGCTTTACCTGCTGGATTAACTGTAGCTTCAGTAAGTCAAAAATTATTAAAAAGAGCAGAAGAAGTAGAAACTAAAAGCTATTATTTCAATTTACCTCTTTTACATAAATATCATCTGCGCTCACAGACCAGGACTACTCCTGCAATACCACAGATTTTTGCTTTGCAAAAACAGTTAGATGATATTGTCAAGCAAGAGGGTATAGAAAATAGATTTGCCAGACATCAGGAAATGGCTGAATTTGTTCAGAATTGGGCCTTAAAACATTTTGATATTTATGCTGAAGAAGGATACTGGTCAAATACTGTTACCTGTATTGAAAATAATAGAGGTATTGATGTTGAATATTTAATTAATCAGCTGGTAGATAAATATAATATTAGAATTGCCAATGGATATGGTGACTTAAAAAATAATGCATTTAGAATTGGACATATGGGAGATCTAACTTTAGCTGATATTAAAGGTTTGACGGCAACTATTGAGACTATTTTAGATTTATAAAAAAATAGCCATTACTTTTGCTGCTGTCTGGGAGATTGGAAGGTATGATAATTGATGAAAAGACATAGAAAACTAGTTTTTCTGGCTTTTATGATGATGGTTATGCTGGGATTTATTAATAATATGAGGGGAACTTTAATTCCTCCCATTAGAGATTTTTTTACAGTTAACTATTCTCAAATTGGAGTTATGCTGATGGCTGCTACTTTTGGTTTTATGTCAGCAACATTTTTGGGAGGAATAGCAGCCAGTCATTTTGGTTTAAAGAAAGTAATAGCTTTTGGTTTTCTGACAGCTGCCTTTAGTATTTTTGCAATGGGCTATATTAACTCATTTTTGTATCTAATAATTTTGATGGCTTTTTTAGGAATTGGATTGGGTTCAGTAGAAATTGGAGCCAATTCTTTAGGAGCAAAAATTTTTGTGGAAAAATCCGGGATGATGATGAATATGCTTCATCTTTTCTTTGGAGTTGGAGCATCTATTGGGCCCCGCTACGCCGGCTGGCTTCTATCTTTAGGTTTTGAGTGGCATCAAATATATTTAACAGCTTTAGTTTTAATTACTGCTTTATTGTTATTTCTATTTTCAACAAAATTTCCTCTGGAAATCGAAAATAATAGGAAAGATAATATTGCTGTCAAAAAAATTATTAAGCAGAAAAAAGTGTGGCTTTTTGCAGCAGTTTTAGGGTCAGCTGTGGTGGCCGAAATTGCAATTGGCAGCTGGTTGGTTAATTTTTTGCATGTAGAAAGAGCTTTCGCTACAGCTTCTGCCTCTACATATTTGTCTTTGTTTTTTATTGTCTTTACTGTTGGCAGGTTAGTTGGTGGTTATTTTACAGAACATATAGGATATATAAAGATATTAATTTATTTTGCTGCGGCCACTTTAATGTTATTTATTATTGGACTTTTGGTTAAGGCGGATTATGGTGCGTTATTCTTTTCGGCGGCAGGTTTTTTTATTTCTATCATGTTTCCAACTATTATGGCTGTGATAATGAATGAATTTAAAAGTGGTGTTAGTTCCTACATGGGATTTATAATAACTTCTGCTTCTGCCATTAATATGGTTTCAAACTGGTTAATTGGAAAAATAAATGATCTTTTTGGTGTTTTTACTGGTTTTGCCAGTATAAGTTTTTTTATTTTAATGATAATTGTTTTTCTGTATTTTTTAAGTAGAGAACTAGAATATGATTTTGCTAAATAGTTTTCAGATAAATATTCATTAAAAAAAGCAGCCAGAATTTTATGGCTGCTTTAATAAATTATTCATTTATATTTCTAAATAACTCAAATCTTTAACCTGAGTATTTAGTTCATCCAGATGTTCTTTAATTCTATTCATGATTGCTTGAGATGGTTTAGAATCAATCTGCATCATCATAATTGCAGCTCCACCAACTTCCTGGCGTCCTACCTGCATATTTGCAATATTAATGTTTTCTTCTCCTAAAGTTGAACCGATTTTACCGATAACTCCAGGTTTATCCTGATAACTGACAATAATAAATTCTCCGGAAAGATCAAGGTCAATTCGCAGTCCGTTAATTTCAATTAATCTAAAACCGATAGGTAAATAGGTCCCGGCAAGACTGTACTGTCCAGCTTCAGTTTTAAGATTTATTTTAATTATATTCTTTAATTCACCCTCATTTTGAATTTGACTTTCTTTAAGAGAAATACCTCTTTCCTGTGCAACATGCATCGCATTAACCAGATTAATACGATCATCTAATATTGGTTCTAAAATAGATTTTACTAAACTTAAAGTCATTGGTTTATGGCTAAATTGATTAACTTCGCCGCCGTATTCCACTTCTACAGCTTCGATACGTTCGTGGCCCTTCCATTTTGCCATAAAATTACCCAATTTTGTGACCAGATTAATATATGGCTTAGCCTGATTAAATTCCTGGGGATCCATTGCTGGAATATTAAGCGGAGATTCTGGTAAATTACTTTCTAATACTGAAACTACTTCTTCTGCTGCAGTAATAGAAACATTGTCCATAGCTTCTGTTGTTGTACCACCCAGGTGGCAGGTCATAATAACTCTATCTTCATATTTAAGTAATGGATTATTATTTGTTTTTACAGGTTCTTCTTCGTGAACATCAATTGCTGCACCTGCAATTTTATTTTTTTCGAGAGCTTCTGCCAGGGCTCCTGTATCTACATTCTGACCTCTTGCACAGTTAATTACACGAGCACTGCTTTTCATAATTGCAAATTCTTTATGGCTTAAAATATGATAGGTTTCATCAGTTAGAGGAGTATGTAGGGTTACATAATCTGCCTGTTCCAGTACCTCTTTAAATGGTAGTAAAGGCACATTTATTTTTTCAGCTTTTTGGGGAGATAAATAGGGATCATTGGCAATTACCTTCATGCCAAAACTTTGAGCTCTTTTGGCAACTCTGCTGCCTATGCGACCAAGCCCAATAATAGCTAAAGTTTTACCCTTAACTTCAACTCCCATATATTTTTTTCTATCCCAGATATCATTGTGTAATGCCTGATTTGCCTGAGGAATATTACGGGAAAGCGAAAGCATCATTCCCAGTGTGTGTTCAACTGCAGAAATTGTATTTCCAGTTGGGGTGTTAAAAACAAAGATACCGTGTTTAGTAGCCTCATCTAAGTCAATATTATCATAACCTGTACCTGCTCTACCTATTACCTTTAATTTTTTTGCTTTTTCTAAAGCTTCACTGTCCAGAAGTGTCATACTTCGAACAATTATTCCATCATACTCGGCAATAGTATCTAAAAATTCTTCTCGACTCTGCTCTGGTTTAAAATCAACTTCCATTCCTGCTGCTTCTAAAATGTCAATACCTTTTTGAGCAATATTGTCACTAACTAACACCTTATACACTTATTACCACTCCTTCTCTCTTCTTGCTACTAATTTTTTATAATTATATCTAATTGTGATTGATAAAGCAAGCATTTAATCCTGCTGAAGCTGATAAAATATAATAAATTATATATTTTTTATATTCAAAAAATTATAATATCCGGCTTAAGCTTGCTGTACTCCTAATAAAAATATATAATGAACAAAAGGAGTGATAAGTATGGCGCAGGTATTTCCATTTCATGGTTATAGATATAACCAGAAGCAGGTTGAGGACTTAGAGAAGGTAGTAACACAACCATATGACAAGATCGATAATGAAATGCAGAAAAAATATTATGAGCAGAGTCCTTATAATATTGTTCGTTTAATTTTAGGAAAGGAAGAGAATCGATATCAGAGTGCTGCTGAGAATTTAGAAAAATGGATTAAGGAACAGATATTAATTCAGGATCAGGAAGCAGGATTTTATCTCTATACTCAGGAATATGAAGTTGATGGAGAAAAGTTTGTGCGCAGAGGTTTTGTTGGTCTGGGTGAATTAGAAGCTGGAGAAGGTGTTAAGGCTCATGAGAATACTATGGAGGGTCCAAAAGCAGACCGTCTAAATTTAATTAGAGCCACTGAAGCAAATTTCGGTCATATTTTTATGCTCTATTCTGATCAAAAAAATGAGATTAATAGTTTACTGGCTCAGGTTATGAAAAAGGAAGCATTATTTGAGGTGAGAGATGAAGATCAAAACTTACATAAAATCTGGCAGATAAAAGATTCCGAAATTATAAAAGAAGTCCAGAAAAAGATGAAATCTAAAAACTTATATATTGCTGATGGACATCACCGCTACCAGACTGCTTTAAATTACCAGCATGAGTGTAAAGAAAAGGGCTGGGAAGCTGATGGAGTTGAAAGCTTTAATCACCGTTTGATGACTTTTGTCAATATGGATGATCCTGGTTTAAAAGTTCTGCCAACTCACAGATTAGTTTATGGAATAGAAGACTTTGAACTTAATTCATTTTTAGAAAAAGTAGGCGAGGATTTTAGGATTAAAGAGTTTAAGCAGAAAGAAGAAATGTATGACTATTTAGATCAGAATCAGGATAAAAAAGTATTTGGTTTTAAAGCAGAGGCAGCTGAAAAATATTATATTTTTGAATTTAGTAATAAAGAAGTTTTAGCTGAGGTTGAGGGAGATTTTTCTAAAGAATATAAAGAATTAGATGTCAGTATTCTTCATAATATTTTACTGGATAAATATCTGGGCATCGATAAAGAGGCACTGGCTGCTAAAAGCAATCTTGATTATATTAGATATAGAGATCAAGCTTTAGAAAAATTAAAAACTGGCAAATATCAGGCAGCTTTTATTTTAAATCCGACTTCGGTTAAGGAAGTAAAAGAAATTGCCGATCAGGGCGAAAAAATGCCGCAAAAATCTACAGATTTTTATCCAAAGCTTTTAACCGGCCTGGTTATTAATAAGCTTTCTATCAAAAAATAACAGCTTAGATAATTTTATTGAATGGTTAAGGGCACTGGAGACTGATAATTATGGGAGAAAATAAAAAAAATATATTTATTTATCTGGCGGCAGTATCATTTTCAATTTTACTCATCTTTCTGGCATTGTTTATCGGTTCGAGTCAGATTAATCCAGCTGATATTACAGCCTATCTCCTGAATAGGAGTGCTGTTTCGGCTTCAACAGCAATAATCATTGGCGAAATTCGACTGCCGAGAATTATTTTGGCTTTTATGGTTGGAGCCGGGCTGGCTGTAGCGGGTTCAGTTTTTCAGGCTATTATCCGAAATCCTATGGTTGACCCTTATATCATTGGTATCTCGGCCGGTGCCGGTACTGGAGTAATGCTGGCTCTATTTTTAGGTATAGAAATAGCCATTTTTAATTTCAGTTCACTACCGGCTTTTGCTTTTCTGGGAGCTGTAGCGACTGTTTTTACCGTTTATCAGCTGGCCCGAGTTGGGAATAAGTTGCCAGTTTTAACTTTTCTGCTGGCTGGAGTTGCAATGAGTTTTATTTTAAATTCACTGATGTCATTTTTAATGGTGCTGAGAACGGAAAATTTGCAGCAGCTTGTTTACTGGCTGATGGGAAGTCTGGCCGGTGCTGACTGGGATGATGTGAGGATGATAACACCTTATTTCTTAACCGCTCTGGCAGTTATAGTATTTTACTTAAAAGACTTAAATATTTTGCTGCTGGGAGAAGAAAGTGCTGCTCACCTCGGTTTAAATGTAGAAAGAACTAAAATTATTTTATTGGGAGCTGCTTCCCTAATGACTGCTGCTGTAGTTTCTGTCAGTGGAAGTATTGGTTTTATTGGTCTGGTTGTGCCCCATATTGCCCGGCTGATTATTGGGCCGGATCACAGGCGACTTATACCCCTGGCGGCTCTATTTGGAGCCTCCTTTCTGCTGATTGCTGATACTGCAGCCAGGACTATTATGGCACCGATGGAACTGCCGGTAGGGATCATAACCGCTCTGGCAGGAGGTCCGTATTTTATTTACTTACTGCGCAATAAATCTAAAAATATTTGGTGAAAATTATGTTAAAAACAGATAAAATTAAATTCAGCTATGGCCAGCAAAAAGTTCTGAAGGGAATTGATCTCGAAATTAAGACTGGTTCGTTTATTGGAATTATTGGACCCAATGCTTCCGGAAAGTCGACTCTTTTAAAAAACATGAGTAAAAGTTTAAAATCAGATAGTGGTGCAGTATATCTTGACCATAAGCTCTTAAATGACTACAATCATTTAGAACTGGCAAAAAAGATGGCTGTTGTACCCCAGAATACGGAAGTAAACTTTAATTTTAATGTCTATGATATTATAATGATGGGTAGACATCCCTATCAAAAAAGATGGTCCGGAGTCAGTCAGGAAGATAAAGAAATTGCAAAAGAGGTAATGGAAGTTACAGATACTTTAAAATTGAAAAGAAAATTGATAAAAGAGCTGTCCGGAGGAGAAAAACAGCGGGTCATAATAGCCAGAGCCCTGGCTCAAAGGCCGGATATTTTACTCCTGGATGAACCAACTTCCAGTCTGGATATTAATTATCAGGGTGAAATCTATGATCTTTTAAATTATTTAAATCAGAAATTTAACTTAACTATTATCACGGTCTCACATGACCTCAATTTAACGGCTCAGTATTGTGAGGAATTACTACTGCTTAAAGATGGCAGGATATTTGCTGCTGGAACGGCAGCAGAAGTATTGACCGAACAAAATATAAAGGCAGTCTATAATGCGGAAGTTTTGATTAAAAGAAATCCGCTTTCTGAGAAACCATTTGTAACATTAATACCTGAGGTAAACAGGATTAAAAAGAGCAGACAAAAAGATTTTAAAATCCATATTATTGCTGGTGGTGGAACAGCCAAAAACTGGCTCTATAAGCTGGAAAATTTGGGCTATCAGCTGAGTATTGGGGTTTTAAATATTGGAGATGCGGACTGGCAGGCTGCAAAGGAACTTGGAATTGAAATAGTGGAAGCACCTCCATTTATTGATATTTCGGAAGCAGAAATTAAAAAAAACAAAAAACTTATTGAAAGAGCAGATTTAATAATATTAAGTGATCTCCCTTTTGGCCATGGAAATCTTGCAAATTTAAAAGTATTACTTGATTATCCAGAGAAGGCAAAAATTTTATTTTCAAATTTTGATATAAAAAAAAGAGATTATATTAAAGGAAAAGCAGAAAAGATCTGGAATAAATTATTAGAGGAAGCTGAAAATATATATTTATTGGAAGAAAAAGCTAACTTGATTTCAAAAATAAAAAAATTGGAAAATTAGAGATGGAGAGGTAATTATGATAAAAGCTGCAGATTTAGAAAATGAGTTTTTTATAGTTTTAATTCCTGGAAAAGAATTGGTAGAAACTGCTTCCCAGGTTCAAAAAATAGTTTCGGAGCACTATAATCTTTATCCAGATCAGATATATCCGCAGCTTCATATTACAATTGATAGAATAGAAAAAAAGAAGGCTGAGCGTGCCAGAGAAATTCTGGCAGAAAAAGTAAAAGAATTTGGTAAAATTGAGATTGAGGTTGATCGTTTTAGCTGCATTAAATTTTCTGATCAGCATCAGCTGGTGCTTGAGGTCAATGAAACAGAATCTCTACAGAAATTTTCTGAGGCTGTTCATCAGAGTCTGGCAGCTGAAGGAATCTCAACAATAGAAAATCATGAGGAGTGGATGTTTCATATTACAATTATCAGTAATATTTTTGCTGAAAACCCGATACCTGTGGATGAACTAACAGAAATCTGTTTATTTATGGAAGGAATGTCCCGCCCTTTATCTGCAGCAGCAGAAAAGATGGAAATTTGGAGGCCAACTCTTGATCCGGGAGAAAAGGTGATTGCTAGTTTTATTTTGAATTAGAATTTAATTTTCATTAAATTGGAGATAGAAAAATGTAATTGGGAGTGATTATTATGGCAAAAGAAATTAAAGGTTTTATTTTTGATCTTGATGGTGTAATAACAGATACTGCAGAATATCACTATAAAAGCTGGCAGAAACTGGCTGATGAGGAGGATCTGGATTTCGATCGCGAAGTAAATGAACAGCTGCGTGGAGTTTCCCGAATGGAGTCCATGGATATTATTTTAGATGGTAAGGATGTCCCGGATGAGCAAAAAAAAGAGTGGACAGATCGAAAAAATAAATACTATCAGGTCTATTTAGAAGAAATAAGCAAATCTGATATCCTGGATGATATGGAAGCAAAATTAAATAAATTAAAAGCAGAGGGCTATAAGCTTGCTGTTGGATCTTCCAGCAGAAATGCCAGAAAAGTTTTAAAAAACTTGCAAATTACAGATATTTTTGATACGATTGCAGATGGAAATAGTGTAAAACATGCTAAACCTGCTCCCGATTTATTTCTGCATGCAGCTAAGAACCTTGAGCTGGAGCCAGAGGAATGTGTAGTGTTAGAGGATGCGGAGTCCGGTGTGGAAGCTGCTCTGGCTGCTAATATGAAGGCTGTAGGAGTTGGGCCGGAAGGAAGAGTTGGTAAAGCACATCTGGTTTATGCAGATGTTGACTCTATTGATTTTGATGAGATTATAAAAAAATTATAAAAAATTTAAATAAAAAGAAGGAATTTAAGAGTCTGTGACGAATAATAGTAATAAGAGTTAATTATTACAGACTCTTTTTTTCTTCAAAGTTTCGCAAGCGCTTGCGTAAATTCCGCATTTGCTTGAATTGGAGGCGAAAAGATGCAGATAACCCTTAAAGATATTGCTCGTATGGCTGATGTAGCAGAGTCCACTGTTTCCCGGGCTTTAAATGATAAGCCTGGAGTAGGTAGGGAGACAAAATTAAAGATTTTGAAAATTGCAAAGGAAAATAATTATCGCCCAAATCAACTTGCAAGAGGACTGGCAGCCAAAAAAACTAATATGCTTGCAGTGATTATGGCAGAAATGGACAGTCCGGGTAATATCGAAATTGTAAAAAGTATTGAAAAAGCTGCTGAAAAACAGGGTTATCAAATAATACTCTGCAATACTAATAATCAGGAAGAAAAAGAAAAGTCCTATCTTTCTCTTTTAGAATCAAATCAGGTTGATGGAGCAATTTTCATTGGTGGTAAATTAGTGGGCAGTCATCTTTTGAGAGCAAGTTTTAGTCAGGAAAATGCGATTGTGCTGGTTAACCGCCTGGCAGAGGAAAATTTTTTCACCTCAGTTTTAACCGATTACAGTCAGGGTATTTATAGGGCTGTAGAACATCTTGGGAAACAGGGTTTCAAAAAAATAGCTCTTGTCTGTGGAGATAAAGATGATTTGATTGAAGAAGAAAAAATCAGCGGTTATAAAAAGGCATTGAGTGATGCAGGACTGGAACTTAATGATGATTTAATTTTTTCTACTGCAGCTGACAGACAGGCTGGCTATGATGTTTTTCTGGAAATCATTGAAGGAGATGTAATACCAGATGCCTTTATTTCTACCAGAGAGCTGACCACAATTGGACTGGTTGAGGCTATTAAAATGGGAGGATATTTTATTCCTGATGACTTTGCAGTAGTAGGTTATGGTGATAATAACTTAACCTCAGTTATTGATCCACCGCTGACAGTTTTAAGTGAGCCGGTGGAGAAGCTGGGTCAATATTCTTTAGAGTTTTTATTAAAATTGATTAAGGAAGAAATGGATAGTCAACAAATTAAGGTTTTAACTCCCGAATTAATTATCAGGGAGTCATCAATATCAAAATACAACTAAAATTAAGAGGAGGCTTTTTTAATGGCAAGTGTAACTTTAGAACATATTTATAAGCGTTTTGGTGATTTAGTGGCGGTAAAGGATCAGAGTTTAGAGATTAGAGATAAGGAATTTATTGTTCTGGTAGGACCTTCTGGTTGTGGTAAATCAACAACTTTAAGAATGATTGCCGGTCTGGAAGAAATTAGTGAGGGTACTTTAAAAATTGGAGAGAATGTAGTTAATGATGTAGCGCCTAAAGATAGAGATATTGCGATGGTTTTCCAGAACTATGCTCTATATCCCCATATGAATGTATATGATAATATGGCATTTGGACTTAAATTACGTAAGTTCCCTAAAGATGAAATCGAAAGAAGAGTTCAGGAAGCTGCAGATATCTTAGGTATTGAGCAGTTATTGGAAAGAAAGCCTAAACAATTATCCGGTGGTCAGAGACAGCGTGTTGCTTTGGGTCGTGCAATTGTACGTGAACCTCAGGTATTCTTAATGGATGAGCCACTCTCTAACCTTGATGCTAAATTAAGAGTTCAGATGAGAACTGAGTTATCTAAACTGCATGATGAATTACAGACAACCATGATTTATGTAACACATGATCAGACTGAAGCGATGACCATGGGAGATAGAATTGTGGTGCTTAAAGATGGTGTTATCCAGCAGGTAGATGATCCATTATCTCTATATAATAAGCCTAACAATATGTTTGTTGCTGGTTTTATTGGTTCTCCAGCTATGAACTTTATGGATGCCAAGATTGAAAAAGATGGAGGTACTTATTATATTGAAGGTGGTGGAACCTTTAGAATTCGAGTTCCTGAAGACAAAGAGGATTATATTAAAGATTATGAGGACAAAGATGTAGTCTTTGGTGTCAGACCCGAAGATATTGTAGATACCAATATTACTCATGATTTTGAAGTTAAAGAAGATAACTCTTTTAAAGCTGATGTAGATGTTGTAGAACCAATGGGTTCTGAGATCTATCTCTACTTAGCAGAAGAAGGACATTCTTTAATTGCTCGAGTTGAGGCTGAAAGTACTGCTCAAGTTGGAGATACAATTTCACTTGGTGTTGACCTCAGAAAAATCCATATCTTTGATGCAGAAACAGAAGAGTGTGTATTTTAATTAAAGGTTGAATATTAATTGAGATTTAATATTTTAAATTAAATAGAAATCAACAAGCAGTCGAGGTGAAATTCGGCTGCTTTTTTGATTAATTGCTAGATTTAAAGTATAATTACAATTGTAGTCACTATTATTTGATGAGGAGGAATTAAGAATGCCTCGACAGAGAAAGGATTTTCTATTAAATCCGGTGGTAATCACAATTGTAGTAGTTATTGCAGTTGTTGCTGCTTTTAATTTTTATCAAAATATGACCAGGATGAATCAGCTGGAAAATCAAATTGAAAAAGTCAAAAATAAAATTGCTCAGGCTGAAGCAGAAAACGAAAAATTAAAAACACAGTTAGAAAATAGTCATAGTAATGAATATATAGAAGAGGTTGCCAGAGAAAAATTGGGGCTGGTAAAACCGGGAGAAAAAATGTTTATTCCAGTTGCGAAAGAGAAAAAATCAAATTCTGATAAGTCAGAGTAGAGGATACAGCTGAAATTACGTCAGTTAAAATATAAATAATTTAACTTTAAGCAAAGGAGTTTTTTGATGTCAGAATATATTAAATCAGATTTATTTAATTTAGCAGCATCAGAATTAAATTTAAAAAAGAATAACATTAAGGCCGCGGTGGAACTTTTAGACTCAGGCAATACAGTACCTTTTATTGCCCGTTATCGAAAAGAAATGACCGGCAGTCTGGATGAAGAAGAAATAAGGAATATTGAAGAAAAAGTTGATTATTTACGCAGACTAAATGAGCGTAAAAACGAAGTAGCTGCAGCAGCCGATAAACAGGATAAATTAAATGAAGAAGTCCTGATAAAGCTTAAAAAGGCAGATACTTTACAGGAAGTTGAAGATTTATATCGCCCCTTTAAGGTTAAAAAGCAGACAAAAGCTGCTAAGGCAGTTGAAAAGGGTTTAAAACCTTTAGCAGATTTGATTTTAGCTCAGCAAAAATCTGAGGCTGAAATTAACGAGCTGGCCCGGGATTATCTTGATCCCGAAAAAAAACTGCAGAGTATAGATGATGTTTTAAGTGGAGCTGAAGATATTATTGCAGGTGATATCTCTGATGATCCTGATCTGCGTAAAAAGCTAAGAGATTATGTTTTTAAAGCTGCTAAAATTATTTCTGAACAAAAAAATGAAGATGAAGAAGGTAAATATCAGGATTATTATGAATTTAAGGAGTCAATTAATAAAATTCCACCCCACAGGATTTTGGCTTTAAATAGGGGAGAAAACGAAGAAGTTCTCCGTGTTAAAGCAGAAGTTGATGATCAGCGTGCAGTAGAAATGATTTATAATTTTTATGATTTTGATAACAGAAAAAGCGGTAGTTTTGGGCATCTTGTTAATGCTGTAGATTATGCTTATAAACGGCTGATTTTCCCCTCCCTGGAGAGGGAAGTACGCAATCATTTAACTGAAAAAGCAGAGGCTAAAGCAGTTAATAATTTTTCAACAAATTTAAGATCTTTACTGATGCAGCCACCTTTAGAAGACAAAAGAGTACTTGCTGTTGATCCGGCTTTTAGAACAGGTTGTAAACTGGCAGCCCTGGCTGAAGATGGTGAACTTCTGGAGACAGAAGCTATTTATCCTCATCCACCGGTGAATAAGCAGCAGGAAGCTGCCTCAACTCTTGCCAAACTAGTTCAAAATCATAATATTGACTTAATTGTAATCGGTAATGGTACTGCAAGTAGAGAAACAGAAAGTTTTGTTGCAGAATTGATAAAAGCTGGAATGGATGTAGAATATACTATTGTTAGTGAGGCTGGAGCTTCTGTTTATTCAGCTTCTAAGTTGGCACGCAAGGAATTTCCGGATTTAGATGTTTCGATCAGGGGAGCAATTTCTATTGGGCGTAGAATTCAGGATCCACTTGCTGAACTGGTAAAAATAGATCCTAAATCTCTTGGAGTCGGAATGTATCAGCATGATATCTCCCAAAAACGCCTGGAAAAAGCTTTAAATGAAGTTGTTGTCGATGCAGTTAACCATGTTGGGGTAGAGATCAATACAGCTTCTGCTGCACTTTTAACCTATGTGGCGGGAATAAGTTCTAATAATGCGGGAAAAATTATTAAACACCGAAGTGAGAATGGAAAATTTAAAAAGAGAGAAGAACTGCTTGCTGTTTATGGTTTTGGGCCAAAAACTTATGAGCAGGCTGCAGGATTTATTCGTCTGGATTCCAGGCAGGATCCCTTTGCCGTGACTCCAATTCATCCGGAGTCTTATCAGGCAGCAGAAAAGATATTAGAAAATATTGATTATCTGGCTGCAGATATCAGAGATAAAGCAAAGCTAGACCAGATTAGAGAAAAGTTAAATGAGATTGATTTAGTAAAAACAGCTGCAGATTTAGAAATTGGTTTACCAACTGCTAAAGATATAGTTGCTTCTCTAAAGCAGCCGGGGAGAGATCCGCGTGATTCGATGCCGGCTCCAATTTTTAGAAAAGATATATTAAAGATAGAAGACATTGAACCAGGAATGGTTTTTATGGGTAAGGTACGGAATATAGTAGATTTTGGTGCTTTTGTTGATATTGGTTTAAAACAGGATGGGCTGCTTCATATTTCCGAGATGAGTCAGATGTATGTCAGTGACCCATTTCAAATTGTCGAAATTGGTCAGAATATAGAGGTAAAAGTACTGGATGTTGACCAAAAGCGCGGTAGAATTTCTTTAACCTTAAAATTTTAGAAAATTTTTGCTGATAAATTTGACAGCTCTGCTCTAATTGAGTTATAATAGTAACAATATTAGTATCTAGGGAGGAATTTTTTAAGCATGTCCATTGAAGTTGGAAGTATAGTTGTAGGAGAAGTTACAGGGATAACAAATTTTGGTGCTTTTGTTGAATTGGAAAGTGGAGAGACTGGCCTGGTTCATATTTCTGAGGTTGCTAACACTTATGTAAAAGATATTAGTAATTTCCTTAAAGAAGGAGACGAAGTTAAGGTTAAAGTTATTAATGTCGATGATGACGGAAAAATTGGTCTTTCCATCAAACAATTAGAGGATCCAGATGACCGCATTGATCATGCTCCAGAGATGTCCTTTGAAGAAAAAATGGACCGTTTCTTGAAGCAGAGCAGTGAACGTCAGCAAGATCTAAAAAGCAGAGATGCAAAAAATGGAGGAAGTTCCAATTAAATAATTCACCATTTTTTTATTGACTTTTTAAACATCCTTTAATTCGTTTAAGGGGTGTTTTCTCTTTTTTTATATAGAAATTTATAATCAATAATTTATAGGAGTAGTAATTATGAATGATCGTAAAATTGTGGAGCTGCAGTTAGATAGAAAAATAAAAAATTTTATGGAAACTGAAGTCTACTGCCCATTTGGATATCCGGCAGTTATTAAGGTTAATCCATTTATTAATAATATTCCGGCTCCAACTATTTACTGGCTCAGCTGCCCTTATTTAAACTATGAGGTTGATCGACTGGAGGCAGAAAGCGATTTGATTTCTGAACTTGGTGAGAGATTAAAATCTGATCAGGAATTTAAAAAAATGATGGAAGCAGCACATCAAAAATATGCTGCCAGCAGAAAAAACATATTATCATCTGAACAGCTGCAGCAGGCTAAAAATATTTCTGAGGATTTATATATAACTTTAATTGAATCAGGAGTTGGAGGGATTAGAGATAAAGAAGGAATTAAATGTTTACATACCCATCTTGCTGATTTTTTAGTAGAACAGTCGAATCCAGTTGGGAAAATTGTGTTTAAAAAAATTGACTGGCCGGAAAGCTGTAAGATTTGTAAAGAAAGGGTTGATCAATTTGAAAGCAGCTGCAATTGATATTGGCACTAATTCCTGCCGTCTTTTAATTGGGGAAAAAATTTTTGAGCAGTCTTTTGATATTTTAGCCAGAAGATTGGAAATTACCAGATTGGGTGAAGGTGTAGACCAGAACCGGAAGTTAAAAGAGACTGCTGTTGACCGTGTTGTTCAAGCTTTAAAAAAATATAAGGCCATTATAGAAGAATATCAGGTCAAAAAAACTCGAGTTATTGGAACAAGTGCTCTCAGAGATGTTGATAATTCTGATTTGTTGAATTCTAAACTCAAAGAACTGGGTTTTGAGCTTGAAATAATAAGTGGTAAAAAAGAAGCAGAGTTAAATTATTTAGGTGCAGTCTCTAATTTAGATGCAGATTTTTTATTGATTGATATCGGTGGAGGGAGTACCGAATTTATCTGGCCGGAACATGATCAGATTAAATTTGAAAGTCTTGATCTTGGTTGTGTTAGAATGACAGAAAAATTTGTCGCCAGTCCTGAAGCTGAATTGGAAGTTGAAACACGAAATAAAATCAGTAAATATGTTGAAGAGATATTAGCAGCTAAGTTAAATTTAAAGCAGGAGTTTAAAGTTAAAGGTGTTGGTGGTACTATAACAACCCTGGCAGCAGTCAAACTTGCTCTGGAAGATTATGACAGCAGTAAAATAGAAAATCTGAAAATAGAAAAATTGGAACTGGAAAAAATCATCAGTGATTTAAGTGAAGTTAATTTAGAACAGCGGCAAAAAGTACAGGGGCTACAGCCTAAAAGAGCAGATATTATAATTGCTGGTTTAATTATTTTAAAAATCATTTTAGATTATATAGGCAGTAAAGAACTGTATGTAAGTGATCATGATCTACTCTATGGGCTTTTAAAAGAGGAGTTGGCTGTTCAAGATAATTAAGGTGCAGGTTTATATCTGTGGATCTAGAAATATTAGAACAGAGCTATTTTATGGAGGCTTTGCTAATGAAAGTTGAATTTAGAAATTTTATAATTAAGAACAAACTGCTTGCTGACTGTCAAAAATTATTGCTGGCAGTATCGGGAGGGCCTGACTCACTGGCAATGCTCGATCTTTTTTATAAATTAAGGCAGGAATTGAATCTGAAAATAGCTGCTGCCCATGTGGATCATATGTTTAGAGCAGCTTCTAAATCAGAAGCAGAGTTTGTAGAAAACTTTACTAAAAATAGAAATATTGATTTTTTTTCAAAGCAGGTTAATTTACCGGCGATAATCAGGGAAAATGATTTATCTGCTGAAGCAGCTGCTCGCGAAGAAAGATTTAATTTTTTTAAAGAAATAATGTTAACTAATAATTTCGATTTATTGGCACTTGCCCATCATAGAGATGACCAGGCGGAGACCGTTTTGCTGAATTTATTTAGAGGGGCTGGTCTTCAGGGCTTAAGTGGGATCCAGGCTGCAGCAGAATTTAAGGGGATTAAAGTTATTCACCCTATGTTAAATTTCAGCAAAAGAGAAATCTTAAACTACTGTGCTGAAAATAATTTAGAGCCCCGTTTTGACAGCAGTAATCAGAAAAACATTTACAGCAGAAATATAATTCGAAATGAAATTTTTCCAATTGTGGAAGCTAAAATAAATGATAATGTCAGAGATGTAATTGCCCGCAGTAGTAAACTGCTGGCTGCAGAAAACGAATTTCTACAGCAGTTAGCCTTAAAGAAATATAAAAAAATAGTAAAGCAGGAAAGTTATGACCAGATAATTATTGATCTTAATCAGTTTAAAAACATTGATCAGGTTCTACAGCGTAGAATATACAGGTTAATTTATGATCGTTTAAATGACAATCTGGATGATTTATATCTTGATCATATTTTCGAAATAGAAAAATTGATTAGTGATACAAAAACCGGACGGGGAGTAGATATTGCTTCCGGAATCAGAGTTGAGATAAGTTATTCCAATTTAGTCTTTCTCAAAAAAGACGAATTGACTGCAGGATTAATAAATAAGATTAAAATTGAACTGGGAAAAGAAATTAAAGTTGACAAAGATCGCAGTTTAAAAACGGAAATTGTTGATAGGGCTGATTTTTCTTTTTCTGATAATCCTCAACAGGCTGCATTTGATTATGATAAACTTCAATTACCATTATTTATCAGAAACAGAAAAGATGGAGATAAGTTCAGACCCCTGGGTATGAAAGGGAATAAAAAGGTTAAGGATATTTTAATCGATAAAAAAATCCCTAAATATGAACGCAGTCAGCTGCTGCTTGCTGTTGATGCAGAGGATAATATTGTCTGGCTTGCTCCCTATAAGATTTCTGATGACTATAAGATTACTCAAGAAACAGATAAGATTTTAATTTTAGAATTAAAATATAATTAGGAGGATCACTATGGGAAAAAACACTGTTTTTGCAGATGATATCAAAGAAATAGTTATTGATGAAGAGGAATTACAGCAGCGGATTACAGAATTGGGTAAAGAAATTACAGATAGTTATGGTGATGATGATGATATTGTAATGCTCTGTATTTTACGGGGAGCAGTTTTGTTTATGGCTGATCTGGCAAGAGAAATTGATTTACCAGTGGTTTTTGATTTCATGGATGTTTCAAGTTATGGAGCATCTACCGAGTCTTCCGGGGTTGTCAGAATTATTAAGGATATGGAAGAAAATATAGAGGGAAGACATCTTCTGATTGTAGAAGATATTATTGATACTGGACGCACTCTAAAGCATGTTGTAGATATGCTCGAAACCCGTGATCCAAAAAGTATTAAAATTGTTACTTTACTGGATAAACCGGATAGAAGGGTACAAAAAGAGTTAGATGCTGATTTTAATGGTTTTGAAATCCCGGATGAATTTGTTGTCGGTTATGGCCTTGATTTTGCAGAAAAATACAGGAATCTTTCATTTATAGGTGTTTTAAAAGAAAAATTATATATATAAAATACTCAGCGGCTTAAAAATATTTATATTTCTGTATATTTTAATTGAAATTTAATATTAATAGGTTATAATATAATTTAGCTGATACTTTAATTTGAACTTTTTGGATAAAAAATATATAGAAGTAGAAAGGCATTTCATTTACAAAATATAAATATTATGTTATAATATTTTACTGTATATGATTTAAGTCGTAGGGGAGGTAAATAAATTTGAATAAGTTTGTTAAAAATATAGGATTTTATTTAATTCTGATTGCTATATCAATTTTAGTTGCTCAATTTTTTATGCAGCAGGGACCAACAACTATGGAAGATTTTACATACACAGATCTTCTGCAGGAGGTTGAAGCTGATAATATTAATAAGGTAACTATTATTGGTAATCGGAAAGTGACAGGTACATTTAACAATAGAAGTTTTAATGTTCCAGTTCCACCGGAAGCGATTCCTTCGTTGATGCAGGAACTTCGGGCTGGAGATGTAAATATCAATACTAAACCACAGCCAACAACACCCTGGTGGATTAATATTTTAAGTTACATTTTACCTGTTGTAATTTTAATTGTTGCCTGGATTTTTATTATGCAGAAAATGCAGGGCGGCGGCAGTAAGATGATGTCATTTGGTAAAAGTAAAGCTAAACTGAACGAAAGTGATGTGAAAGTTACTTTTGATGATGTTGCTAATTATGATGAGGTAAAAGAAGAGCTGCAGGAAGTAATTCAATTTCTGCAAAAACCGGATAAATTTACTGAGTTAGGTGCTGAAGTTCCTAAAGGAGTCTTAATGGTCGGTCCTCCAGGAACTGGTAAAACCTTAATGGCAAAAGCCGTTGCCGGAGAAGCTGGAGTTCCCTTCTTCTTTATCAGTGGTTCTGATTTTGTAGAAATGTTCGTTGGTGTTGGTGCATCTCGTGTTAGAGATTTATTTGAAAAAGGTAAAAAGAATGCACCCTGTATCATCTTTATTGATGAGCTTGATGCTGTTGGTCGTCAGCGTGGTGCCGGTCTTGGGGGCGGTCACGATGAGCGAGAACAAACATTAAATCAGCTTTTAGTTGAGATGGATGGGTTTGAACCAAATGAAGGTATTATTTTAATGGCTGCAACCAATAGACCAGATGTTTTAGACCCAGCTTTATTGAGACCTGGACGTTTTGACCGCCAGGTAATGGTTGATAAACCAGATAGATTAGGAAGACAAAAAATCTTGGAAATTCATGTTAAAAATAAACCCCTGGGAGATGATATTGATTTAGAGGTTCTTGCTAAAAGAACACCTGGATTTACCGGTGCAGATATGGAAAACCTGGCCAATGAAGCTGCTATTTTAGCTGCCAGAAGATCAAAGAAAATTATTGCCATGAAAGAATTTGATGATGCTATTGATCGAGTTATTGCAGGACCTGCCAGGAAAAGCAAAGTAGTTACTGAAGAAGAAAAAAATCTTGTCTCTTATCATGAAACCGGACATGCTCTGCTGGGTGAACTGTTAGAACATGCAGATCGTACTCATAAAGTTACAATTATACCGCGGGGTAGAGCCGGTGGATTTACGGTTCCTCTTCCGTCAGATGACCAGAACTTTATGACTAAAGGACAGCTGTTGGATAAGGTTACCAGTTTAATGGGAGGAAGAGCTGCAGAGGCAATTTTCCTTGATGATATTAGTACAGGTGCTCAAAATGATATTGAGAGAGCAACTAAAATTATCAGAGCAATGGTAACTGAATATGGGATGAGCGAAAATTTAGGTCCCTTAACCCTGGGACAGAAACATGATCAGCAGGTCTTTCTGGGTAGAGATATTTCTCGTCAGAGAAATTACAGTGAGGAAGTTGCTGCTCGAATTGATAAAGAGATCAGTAAAATGGTGGAAGAATGCTACAGTAAAGCGGAAAGATTACTCAGAGATAATTCTGAAACAGTAGAAAAAATTGTTTCGGCTCTGAAAGAATATGAAACTTTACATGCTGATCAGATTAAACGTCTGATGAGAGGCGAAGAAATTACTGGAGATCCAGATAAAGATAGAATAGAAGAATCTGATGATTCTAATGGGGATCAGGACAAAAAGGAAAGTAGTATAGTTACTACTTTTAAGCCTGAACCACAGAATGGTTAAAATTATGATTAATGATTATACTGAGATCAGTCCTGCGGGACTGGTCTTTTTTTATGTGTGCTCCGTGCACCTACCGGGAACTTGTCGAATTATGTCAGTATTTGTATATGAGTTTTGAACTTGAAAATTCATTATCGAAATGCTATAATATTATTCGATTTCTTCACTCTATGGAGGAAGATGGTATTTTAGTTAGCGAAGAAAAAACTATTGAAGGTAAGGTGAGAAAATATTACAGTCTTACTGCCAAAGGGGAAGAAGTTTTGAATGAAGTTAAAACAAAAACCAGGGGATTATCTGAAGAAATTATGGAATAACACAGCGGGGGAGGTACTATGTTCAAATTAGAAAAGGTTAACTTCAAGGATATTTTAAAGATTGGAGATATTAAAATTGAAAAAAATATGGTTACTGCAATTTTAGGCAGCAGTGGTGGTGGAAAGACAACTTTTTTAAAGCTGTTAAATAATATGATTACAGCCGACCGGGGAAAAATAACTTATAAAGGTCAGGATATTGAAAGTTATGATCCGGTTGCATTAAGGAGGGAAGTTGTGATGCTGCCCCAGGATCCAGAAATTTTTAAAGGGAGTATTAAAGATAATTTTAAAATCACCGAAGAAATTGCAGATAATGGTAGTTCGGAAAATTTAAGTTATAAAGAACTTTTACATAAAGTTTCATTAACCCAGGATCTGAATGATGATGCAGAGATTTTATCGGGCGGAGAAAAACAGCGGCTGGCTTTAGCAAGGGTTATGCTGCTGGAACCGGAAGTGCTGCTCTTAGATGAACCCTCATCATCTTTAGATAAAAAAACAGAAGAAAAAATCATAAAAATGGTAGTTGATTATGTACGCAAAAATGATAGAACGTTAATTATGGTGACCCACAGCCCAGATATTGCAGAAAAATTTGCTGACCGAATAATTAATATTGAAGCAGGTAAAATAGTGGCTGAATAATAGGGAGTATAATTGAAATATCAGTACAAATAAATTTAAGGAAGGAGTGAGGATATGCAGAATGATATACTTAATATTCAATTGATTCAACTTCTGTTTGCTTATATCTTTGTTTTGGTTTTACTCTTTATTGTTAAACAGAAAGAAATAGGTCATAAAGGTGAAATTTTGCTGGCTTCAGTTAGAATGACCATTCAATTAGTTGCAGTTGGTTTTATATTAGAATATATTTTTGCCAATCAGAATCCATATTATAGTCTGCTAATTTTATTGATTATGGAAATCTTTGCAATTTATAATATCTATGGTCGAGTTGATGGTGAGATTTCAAGGAAATTAAAAGGTATTATTGCAGCTTCAATGTTTTTGGGAACTTCGATCAGTATTTTCTTTTTTGTGCTGGCCGTAGTTGGTCTTGATCCCTGGTTTAGAGCTGACTATTTTATTCCACTTTCTGGAATGTTAATTGGAAATTCAATGACCGGTATTTCACTGGGGGTTAATCATTTAATAAATGGATTTAGAGATAATAAAGATTTAATTGAAAATTATCTAATGCTGGGAGCAGAACCAGAAACTGCAGCTAAAGAAATAAGTAATAGAGCTTTTTATAATGCTGTACTGCCCACAATTAACTCGATGATGGGGATTGGAATTGTATTTTTACCAGGGATGATGACCGGTCAGATTCTGGCAGGAGCTTCTCCTATAATTGCTATCAAATATCAGATTGCAATTATGATGGGTATTTTAGGAAGTGTTACTTTGACTGTGTTTTTTATGGTAAATCGGGGAGCTAAAACATTTTTTAACTCCAGAAAACAATTAAAAATTTAAAAGACAAAAATTTTAAGTGAAATAAATATCAAAGCAGGAATAAATTAAATAACATTGAAATATTATAATAAGTTTTAAATATAATTTAAATTTTCTAACAAATCATCTGAGGGGGAAATATAGTGAAAAGTGATATTCAAATTGCTCAGGAAGCTGCAATGAAGGAAATAATAGAGATTGCTGATCAACTCGGTTTAAAAGAAGATGATCTAGAACTATATGGCAAGTATAAGGCAAAGGTTAAACTGGATGTTTTACAAAGACTTTCCGATAATAATGAGGGTAAGCTGGTCCTGGTTACTGCTATTACACCAACTCCAGCTGGAGAGGGTAAAACTACTACTACTGTCGGGCTGGGTGAGGCTTTAAATAGAATTGGTAAAAATGCAGTAATTGCGATTAGAGAGCCTTCTTTAGGTCCGACTATGGGAATCAAAGGAGGAGCAGCTGGTGGAGGCTATGCTCAGGTGATTCCAATGGAAGATATTAATCTTCATTTTACTGGAGATATTCATGCAATTGGTATTGCCCATAATTTACTGGCTGCAGCTATCGATAATCATATTAAGCAGGGAAATAAATTAAATATTGATCCAACCCAGATTACTTTTAAAAGAGCAGTAGATATGAATGATCGTGCTCTAAGAAATACTGTGGTTGGACTGGGAGGATCCAAAAATGGTTATCCGAGAGAAGATGGATTTTTAATCACAGTTGCTTCCGAAATTATGGCAATTTTATGTCTGGCCAATAATTTGATGGAATTGAAAGAAAAGATCGGCAAAATAGTAATTGGCTATACTTATGATGGTGATAGTGTAACTGCTCATGATTTAAAAGTTGAAGGAGCAATGACAGCCCTTTTAAAAGATGCGATTAAACCAAATCTGGTTCAAACTTTAGAAAATACTCCAGCCTTTATCCATGGAGGACCCTTTGCAAATATTGCTCACGGTTGTAATAGTGTAATGGCAACTAAATTTTCGATGAAACTTGGGGATATTACAGTTACCGAAGCAGGTTTTGGGGCTGACCTGGGTGCAGAAAAATTTTATAATATAAAATCAAGATTTGCTGATTTAAAACCTGATGCTACTGTGCTTGTTGCTACTATTAGGGCTTTGAAAATGCATGGTGGAGTTAGCCTGGATGATTTAAAAGAAGAGAATCTGGATGCTCTGGAAAAGGGTATAGAAAATTTAGAAAAACATTTAGAAAATGTTAATAAATTTGGGGTGCCTGCAGTTGTAGCTATCAATAGATTCCCTGATGATACTGAAGCAGAATTAGAACTGGTAAGAAAAAAATGTGAAAAACTTGGTGTTAAGGTAGCTCTGTCTGAAGTCTGGGCTAAGGGTGGAGAAGGTGGAGAAGAACTTGCTAATGCAGTTGTAGATGTTCTGGAAAATAAAGAAAGTAAATTTAAATTCCTTTATGACGAAAAAGCGCCGATTAAAGATAAAATTGAAACAATTGCCGCTGAAATTTACGGGGCAGATGGGGTTGACTATAGTGATACAGCTCAGGCTCAGATCAAAAAATTTGAAGAACAGGGCTATGCTGATATTCCAGTCTGTATGGCTAAAACTCAGAGTTCTATTTCTGATAATCCCAACCTGAAGGGGCGTCCAACTGGTTTTAGAATCAGTGTTAATCAAATTAATCTATCGGCAGGAGCCGGGTTTTTAGTTGTAATGACCGGGCCTGTATTAACAATGCCCGGCCTGCCAGAGCGGCCATCTGCAGAAGATATTGACATTGATGCTAATGGAAAAATTTCTGGATTGTTCTAAATAACTTTAAAAAACTAAACAAATAGGTTATAATAAAATTAAGATAATATAGTGATAGAGTAGACAGGAGGCGTAGAGTGTTCAGAGATGGGACGTTGCTCTGAAACGAAAGCTTATTTTAGCTGCGGTCTCCCTGTCGCGTCCGCTGTCACCAAAGTTTCCTCTTTCTTTGGTGCAGATTTGAAACTATCATCTAACCAGAGAGGGGGGAGGTGGAGAATATGAAAATAAGTACAAAAAAGATTGCTTATTTATCTTTTTTAACTGCTTTAACTATTATTTTAACTAGAATCTTAAGTATCAGAATTCCAATTGCAGGAGTTGAAGGTGTAAGAATTGGTTTTGGTGCTCTGCCGATAATTTTTGCCGGTATTGCTTTTGGTCCAGTTGCCGGTGGTATTGTTGGAGCACTTGGTGATCTGCTGGGTTATTTTATTAATCCCATGGGAGCATATATGCCTCATTTTACTTTCACATCCTTTTTGACTGGATTTATTCCAGGATTCATGGTTTTTTATGTGCTCAAACGCTGTAGAACTATGCCAATAATTTTTATATCAATTGCAGTGGGACAGCTAATTTCTTCTTTGATTTTAGTACCATATTTTATAAACACTTTATTTGGCGTTCCATTTACAATTTTAATGCCGCCAAGAGTTGTCAGTCAGCTAATTAATATTCCGCTTTATGCATATTTTATTAGGCTGTTATTAAACTATGATGCTGTTAAAGTAAGAAAAATTAAAGCAGGAACAAGCTGCTAATAATTTAATAAATAACTAAAAGGGCCCTTTATGGGTCCTTTTTCTAGGAGAATTAGTTATGAAAAATCAAAACCTTTTTAATCAGAATAAATTAAAAAATAAGCTGAAGCAGTCACTGCTTCAGAATATTTCTTTAAAACTATTTAAAAGTATAGATTCGACCAATAATCAGGCTAAGGAATTTGTGCAGAAGAGTCGACTGCAAAAAAATGAAGGTAAGGACTTAATTATTTTTGCTGCTGATTCGCAGCTTGCAGGTCGAGGAAGAAGTGGTCACAGCTGGTTTTCCAGTGATCCGGCCAGTATAGCGGTTTCTTTTCTTTTTCAGGCAAAAAATAATATTGATCAGATCCCACAAATCACTGCAGCCGCAGCTCTGGCTGTAAAGAAAACTTTCGATTTTTTTGATTTAAAAACAGATTTGAAATGGCCCAATGATATTTTAGTAAAGAACAAGAAAATTTGTGGTATTTTATCAGAGTTAGTTTTTGATGCTCAAAAAGATACTTTTGTAATAATTGGCTGTGGTATTAACTTGAATAATACTACATTTAGTTCGGGAATTGAAAAAATAGCTACTTCTTATTATCTGGAAAAAGAAAAAATGATCGATAAGAATATTTTTTTAGCAAAATTGATAGAAAAAATGAATTTTTATATTAAAAAATATTTAAGCGGCAGCAGAGATAAAATACTTACAAGCTGGAAAAAAGAATTAAATTTAGTTGGTAAAAAAATAGATTTTGATTTTAAAAATGACAGTTATACGGGAGTTATTAAAGAGGTGCTTGACAGCGGTGAATTATTAGTTGTGTCTGAGAATGGGCATAACAAAAAGCTGCAGTCTGTAAACACTTCTATAGATTATCAAAGTCTGGCTAAATATAATAATGGCTAATCGAGAAAGGACTAAAAAGATGAACTATAAAGGTATACTAATAATTTTACTGTTGCTTTTAATATTTTCATTTTCTGTATCTGCTCAATATTTAGAGGTAGCATTAGTTAGTGATATTGGTGGCTTTGGAGACAATAGTTATAATGAACAGTTAAGAGAATCTTTAATTAAAGCTAAGCAGGATTTTAATTTGAGACTGGAGTTTAGAGAATCTGAGTTGATGACTGATTATCAGGCTAATATAAATTATTTTGCAGAAAATAAATTTGACTTAATCTGGGGTACTGGTTTTACAATGGAACAGGCAGTCAAAGAAGCTGCTCAGATGTATCCAGAAATTAATTTCGTAATATTTGACGGAATTGTGAAGGAAGAAAATGTGATGTCCCTGACCTTTAGAGAAGAAGAAGCGGCTTTTCTGGCAGGAGTAATTGCTGCTTTAAAAACTAAAAGTTCTACTGTAGCCTTTATTGGTGGACGGGAAACCGAGATAATTAAAGGCTATCAGAGAGGTTTTAAGACAGGGGTTGAGGCTGTAAATTCAGAAGTGGAAGTAATTAACCGTTATCTGGGCAGTTTTAATGATTTTTCTACAGCAAAAAGAATAAGTGAGAAACTTGTAAGTCAAAATGTTGACCTTATTTTTTATGCTGCTGGTCCTGCCTCGAAAGGCATAATAGATACCGCTTTAGAAACAGATATTAACTTAATTTCTCTAGATGCTGGAGATATTAATTTGGCGCCGAATAATATTTTAACGGTTATTCAGAAGAATACAGATTATATAGTGGAACAGATAATTGGAAGCTATTATAATGATAATTATGTAAATGAAATAAAAGAATATGGACTGGTCGATAATGCATTTATTTTAGCAAAAAATCAGACAGAAGATATGCTGAACCAGGAAATACTAAATAAAGTTGAAGAATATAAACAGCAGTTTATTGCTGGAGAAATAGAAATAAGGTCATCAAATTAATCAATTCAGGTCAAAACATGACTAATAGTCAAAAAAATTTTAAATCTTGTTGATTCTGTGATAAGATAGGATAGAATGAAATTAAGAATATTTTTAGGAGTGATAAATTGAAGTTACCTGAATTAAAGATTGGTGATTTGACGGCTAAATTCCCTATTATCCAGGGAGGCATGGCGATTAGAGTTTCAATGGCAGAACTTGCCGCTGCTGTTGCTAATGAAGGTGGAATTGGAGTGATTGGTGCTTCCGTTATGACACCACAGGAATTAAAATCAGAAATCAAAAAGGCAAGAAAACTAAGTGATGGTATAATTGGTGTAAATATAATGTTTGCTGCTGCTGGCTTTAGTGAATTGTTGAAAGCTTCAGTAGAAGCAGGAATAGATTGTATAATTTCGGGAGCAGGGTTTTCTCGTGATATGTTTGGGGTTGGAAAAGAATATAATACCCCGGTAATACCTATTGTTTCATCTTTGAAATTAGCTCGCATTTCTCAAAAACTGGGTGCGGCGGCTGTTGTAGTAGAAGGTGGAAATGCAGGTGGACATCTCGGTAGTGATGAATATAGTTTCGATTTAGTTAAGAAAATAACTGGGAAAGTTGATATCCCGGTGATTGGTGCTGGAGAAGTAGTTACTCCTGCTGATATTGAGTCGATGTTTGAACTGGGAGTAGATGGAGTTCAGATGGGAACAAGATTTTTGGCAAGTGAAGAGGCTTCAGTTTCCCAAAAATTTAAAGAACTCTGTGTTGAAGCTACTTCAGATGATGTTATAAAAATTATGAGCTCTGCTGGTTATTATGCAAATGCAATAAAGACAAGCTTTTCAAAATTAATTGAAGCGGGAGAAGCTCCACCTCCGGCTAATTGTACTGACTGCTTAAAAACCTGTTCCAGAGAATTTTGTATTAAAGATGCTTTAATTAATGCTAGAGCTGGAGATATGGAAAATGGAGTTTTCTTTACCGGGGCTGGTATTGGTAAGATCAATGAAATTTTATCGACTAAAGAAATTTTCCGGCAGATCAAAGAATATTTTAGTGATTAATTAATAACTTGATATCTAGCTGCAGTTTAGTTTACAATATAACTGCAGCTTTTAAATATTTAGCTGCTTTGATCTATTTCAAGCTATATCTGTTTTTAAATTTTTAAGTCAGGCGGATTTAAATATTAATTAATAAGGAGCAGGAAAATGATTTTAACAATGGATATTGGAAATACTAATACAGTGCTGGGTTTATATCAGGGTGATGATTTAAAAACTCACTGGAGAATTTCTACGGATAGAAATAAAACTCCAGATGAATATGGAATGCTCTTTAAAAGTTTGTTTGAGTCAGCAGACATTGATAATCAGGCTGTGAACTCAATTATTATTTCAAGTGTTGTCCCCCCAATCTTGAGAATTTTAAAGAAAACATCCTATCGTTATTTTAATGTAAATCCATTAGTTGTTGGTCCTGGTGTTAAAACAGGGATGAATATTAAAACTGACAATCCAAAAGAGGTTGGTGCTGATCGGATTGTTAATGCGGTAGCGGCAGGCCAACTTTATGATGGTCCTCTGATAATTGTTGACTTCGGAACTGCTACAACTTTTTGTGCGGTTTCGGAAAAGGGAGAATATCTCGGGGGATCTATAGCACCAGGAATCGGTATTTCTGCTGAGGCACTGTTTAACCAATCAGCTAAACTACCCAGAATTGAGCTGATTGGTCCTGGAAAAGCAATTGGTAAAAATACTATTGATGGAATGAAATCTGGTATAGTATACGGCTTTGTTGGTCAGGTTGAATACCTGGTTAAAAAATTCAAACAGGAGCTTTCCGAAGATGCAGTTGTTATTGCTACCGGAGGTCTGGTAAGTTTAATTGCTGCTGAAACTGATTCGATTGAGTATGTTGAACCATTTTTGACTTTAAAAGGATTAAAATATATTGCTGATATAAATGGAATGGGATCTTAAATGAAGATTGCTGATTTAAAGATTGAGCCTGCAGTTTTTTTAGCTCCAATGGCCGGGGTGAGTGATTATCCTTACCGGCAGCTGATAAGAGAAATGGGAGTAGAACTTCTTTATACGGAAATGGTCAGTGCCAGAGGCTATGAATATGGAAATAAAAGAACAGCAGAATTAATAGAATTTGAAAAAAATGAAAATGGAAAAATAGCTGTCCAGATATTTGGGGAAGAGCCAGACTTTATGGCCCGGGCTGCAGCTGGCATCTCGGAAGAATATCAGATAGATATGATTGATATTAATATGGGCTGTCCTGCCCGGAAAATTGTAAAAAATGGTGCAGGTTCGGCCTTGATGAAAGACTTAGATCTTGCCTATGAAATTATAAAATCTACAGTTAACGCGACTGAAGTTCCTGTAACCGTTAAGATGCGCAGCGGTTGGGATGAAGAAAATATTAATGCAGTTGAACTGGCCAAAATTGCAGAAAAAGCGGGGGCAGCGGCAGCTGCAGTTCACGGCAGAACTCGCAGTCAGTATTATAAAGGAGAAGCCGACTGGGAGATAATCAAAAAAGTTGTTCAGTCAGTAAATATTCCGGTTATTGGAAATGGAGATATTTTTTCTGCAGGGGATGCGAAAGCTATGTTTGAACAGACTAACTGTGATGGCATTATGATTGGAAGGGCTGCCCAGGGATATCCCTGGATTTTTAAAGAAATCATTGAATATTTAGAGACGGGAAGGTTAATTGAGCCCCCTTCCAATTCGGAAAAAATTGAAATGGCTATTCGACATCTAAAACTTGCAGTTGATTATTATGGGGAACAACACGGAGTACCAATTATGCGTAAACATATTTCCTGGTATTTGAAAGGCTTGCCCAACGCCAGTGAAATAAAAAATAAAGTCAATCAACTTTCTGAAGCAAAAGCTTTGATTAAATTGTTAAGAAAACATAAAAATACTTTAACTTCTTAGATTTACTCTGGTAATTAGCGAAATCTTGCTTGACAATAAAAGTAAAGTTCTTTATAATAATTAATAATTGTAGATTTGTAGTAGTGTCAGGTTACAATACCTGGCACACTTTCTTGTTGGGCTGGATAGTTGGCCCTTTTGGCACTTTTATATATATTAGACAATTTAGATAATTTGTAAATTAAATATTATTAGAAAGCAGAGGTAGATAGTTATGGCAGATCAGGTAATGCTGACTGAAGAAGGATTTGAAAAATTAGAAAACGAATTAGAATATTTAGAGACAGAAAAAAGACGTGAAGTTGCAAAAAGAATTAAGGTGGCAAGAGAGTTTGGCGATATTAGTGAAAACTCCGAATATGATGATGCAAAAAATGAGCAGGCTTTTGTGGAAGGTAGAATTCAGGAAATTAAAAATATGCTGAATAATGCCCACGTAGTTAAAGATGAAGAGGTAACTGACAAAAAAGTTAACCTGGGAACTACAGTTATGCTGCATGACCTTGATAGTGATGAGAAAATAAGCTATACTTTAGTTGGTTCGGCGGAAGCTGATCCTTTAAATAATAAGATTTCTAATGAGTCTCCAATTGGTAAAGCGATTTTGGGACATGCTATTGGAGATCAGGTAAGAGTTGAAACTCCAGCTGGAGAAGTCGAATATGAAATCATTTCAATAAAAAAGGTTAAACACTAAAATTAAATTTCATTTTTAGTTTTGCGACCGATTAAAAGAAATAGAGATGGAGCTCTATTATAATTAAATAAGGAGTTGGATATTTATAATGAGTGAAAATATACTCGAAGATATGAATGAGTTAATGTTACAGAGACGGGAAAAGTTATCTCAATTAAGAGAAGAAAAGGAAAAGGCTTTTGCCGAAAAATATGAAGTGACTCATCATGCAGCAGATGTAGAAGAAAATTTTGAAGAATTGGAAGAAAAAGAAGTTAAATTAGCAGGGCGCTTGATGGCAATTCGTACCCATGGTAAGGCAAGTTTTGCTGATCTAATGGATATGAGCGGTAAAGTTCAATTATATGTTAAGCAGAATAATATTGGTGAAGACCGCTATGAGTTTTTTCAGGATCTGGATCTCGGTGATCTGGTTGGTATTACAGGTACAGTTTTCAAAACTAATAGAGGTCAAGTTTCTGTCAGAGTATCCTCTTTTGAATTATTAACCAAATCTTTAAGACCATTACCCGAAAAATTTCATGGCTTAAAAGATAAAGATATTCGATATCGCCAGCGTTATCTAGACTTAATAGTAAATCCTGATGTTAAAGAGACTTTTGTAATCAGGAGTAAGATTATCAAAGAAATGAGGAGATATTTAGAAGATAAGGGATTTTTAGAAGTCGAAACTCCAATGATGCATCCAATTGCAGGTGGAGCCACAGCTCGTCCCTTTGTTACTCATCATAATACTTTAGATATGGATTTATATTTAAGAATTGCACCGGAGCTTTATTTGAAAAAGTTAATTGTTGGTGGATTTGAGAAAGTATTTGAAATCAATAGAAATTTCCGCAATGAAGGTATGTCCTATAAACATAATCCGGAATTTACAACTCTGGAGCTTTATCAGGCCCAGGCAGATTATCATGATATGATGGAATTAACTGAAAATCTGGTTAGTTATTTGGCGGAAGAAGTTCTGGAAACTAAAACTTTAGAGTATGAGGAAACCGAACTTGATTTTACAACTCCCTGGGAGAGAATAACTATGGTGGAGGCTGTTAAAAAATATGCAGATCTGGATTTCACAGAGTTTGAGACAGCAGAAGAAGCATATGCAGCAGCAGCATCAGTGGGTGTAAAACCTGAACCTGGACTTTCTTATGGTGAAGTTTTAAATGAAGTTTTTGAGATTAGAGTTGAAGATAAGTTAATTCAGCCAACTTTTATCATGGATTATCCAATTGAAGTTTCTCCCTTAGCCCAGAAGATCGAAGATGATCCTCGATTTACCTATCGTTTTGAAGCTTTTGTTTATGGTAGAGAAATTGCTAATGCTTTTAGTGAGTTAAATGATCCAGAGGAACAGAAGCGTAGATTTGAAAAACAGGTGGAGATGCGTGAAGCCGGGGACGAAGAAGCACAGATGATGGATTATGATTTTATTAGAGCTCTAGAATATGGTATGCCGCCTACGGGTGGACTGGGAATAGGTATTGATAGACTAATTATGTTATTAACCAACTCCAGTTCTATTAGAGATGTAATTCTATTTCCAACTATGAGACCGGAAAGTACTGAATAAGGAAGTTTCAATTTTGAATATGGCCGGGATGTAAATATCCTGGCTATGTTTTCAAATTTAATTGACTAAATTTTCAGTCTAATATTTTTGATTTTTTCCAAAAAATCAGAGAGGAGTGTTTATAATGATGCAAAAATTATCAATTAAGACAAATAATAAGGTAGAACTTATTGACATCACAACTAAAGTTCAAAATGCTGTTAAAGAAGCTGGGCTAGACTCCGGACTGGTTGAGATTTATATTCCTCATACAACGGCTGCGGTTACTATCAATGAAAATGCAGACCCTGATGTGAAAGCGGATATCAAAAAGGAAATTAATAAAATAGTTCCTTTTGATGATAATTATTCACATTTAGAAGGGAATTCTGCTGCTCATATAAAATCCAGCTTGTTTGGAGTAAATCAGAGTATTATAGTTGAAAACAAAAAACTATTATTAGGAACCTGGCAGGGAATATATTTTTGTGAGTTTGATGGTCCTAGAAGTAGAAATATTTATTTGAAAATTATTCGAGATTAATAACGTTTTTTTAAGTCTGACCCTTGACAAAAGAGAGATTTGATGCTAAGATAATGTATGTCGCTGAAAAGTTATGAATCATAATTTTCTGGCCGACAAAATTATCTTAAAAAGTTCTTGACAAAGCAAAAAGAGATTGATAAG
>NZ_SNWX01000034.1 GCF_004362045.1 Halanaerobium saccharolyticum
ATCTGCCTAAAACAGTAAAATGATATTACTTTAATTCTGCTAAATATTGAAATTTCAAGGGGCAAAAGGGTTATTTATGTGCGAAGTTTGAGTAAGATATTTAAAAAAGATAATTCATTGAAGCTTTAAAGTAGGAAGGATGTGTTATTGTGAAAAGAAAATTTTCAGCTAAAAAAATATTGGGTAAAATACAGGATCATTTTATAGAGATATCAATGACTAAATTTGTGATTTACATGGTTTTAATTGCCTGGGCATCTACGACTATCTTACCACTTTTATGGGTAGCTAATAATTCATTTAGAACTACAACCCAGATTGTTAATGCACCTTTTAGTCTGCCGGATTCATTTAATTTAGCAAATTATATTACTGCTGCAGAAAGAATTAATATTTTAAACAGTTATAAAAATAGTTTAATAATGTCAGGAACAACGGTTTTACTTGTTTTATTGCTTGGAGGAATGGCAGGTTATGCGATGTCCAGGTTTAAATTTAAATTCCGGGGGTTTATTAACAAGATGATCATTGTGGCTTTAATGATTCCAGCTTTTGTAACAGTAGTACCAGTTTACGAGATTTTCATTGAACTTGGAATTGTTAATACCTATCTTGCCTTGATTTTACCACATACTGCAGGTAATTTGGTATTTGCAACTATGATGCTTTCTGCTTATATGTCTTCTGTTTCTACAGAAATTGAAGAGGCAGCTTTACTGGATGGAGCAACAAGATGGCAGATTTTTACCAGGATTTTTGTTCCGATATCAAGACCTGCTTTTGCAACAGTAGGAATTTTTACTTTTCTCTGGTCATATAATGATCTTTTTTCAGCTCTTGTTTTTGTTCCCAATAAAAGTGTGCAGCCGATAACGGTTTTATTAAACCAGGTTAAATCTCAATATGGAACTGATTTGGGGCTGCAGGCAACAGCTGTAATAGTTACTGTAATACCTGTTTTACTTGTATATATTGTGTTACAAAAGCATATAATAAAAGGACTGACTCAGGGTGCAGTAAAAGGATAAAAAATTAGGAAAGGGTGATATTAAATTATGAGATATGGATATTTTGATAACAAAAATAGAGAATATGTAATTGAAAGACCAGATATACCGGTCTCCTGGACAAATTATTTGGGAACTAAAGATTTTTGTACAGTTATTTCGCAGAATGCAGGTGGATACTCTTTTTATAAAAGTGCTCAGCATCATAGAATAACCAGGTTCAGGGCAAATGCAGTACCCTTAGATAGACCCGGCCACTATTTATATCTTCGCGATGAGGATGATGAAGATTACTGGAGTGTTTCCTGGCAGCCAGTCGGAAAAAATTTAGATGAAGCTGATTATGAGGTTCGACATGGCTTATCATATTCAAAATTTAAATGTAATTACAGGCAGATTGAAGCGGAAAAGACTATCTTTGTTCCCTTAGATGATGATTTAGAAATCTGGGATATAAAAATTAAAAACAATAGTGATTTAGATCGGCAGTTAAGTTTATTTTCTTATCTGGAATTTTCATTTCATGAGATAGATATTGACAACCAAAACTTTCAAATGAGTTTATATTCTGCCGGCAGCAGTTATCAGGATGGAATAATTGAATATGATTTTTATTATGATCCCCGTAAATACCACTATTTTACTGCTAATTTTGAGGCGGATAGTTATGACTGCCTCCGTGATCAATTTATAGGTTCTTATAGAGATGAATCTAATCCAATTGCTTTAGAGAGAGGAATTTGCTCAAATAGCAGTAAAAAAGGTGGTAATCACTGTGCGGCTTTAAATAAAAGATTTAATTTAGCAGCTGGAGAAGAAAAAAGATTTGTTTTAATTTTAGGGGTTGGCAGAAGAGAACTGGCCAGGAAAATGCGAAAAAAATACTCTGACTTTACAAATCTAGATACCGAATTTGATAGATTAAATAATTTCTGGGAAGAAAAATTAAGTAATTTTCAGTGCAGTACCCCACACCAGGATTTAGATACAATGATTAATACCTGGAACCCTTATCAGGCAGAAACCTGTGCTGTCTGGTCCCGTTTTGCTTCTTTTGTGGAAGTAGGCGGTAGAACAGGTTTAGGATATAGAGATACTGCTCAGGACAGCCTGGCAGTTGCTCACACTAATCCTGAAAAGACAAAAGAACGGTTGATTCAGCTGTTGAGGGGGCAGACAATAAAAGGATATGGTCTGCACTTATTTGATCCAGACTGGTTTGACCCAGAGGCAGAAGAATTAGAGTTTGAATCCCCGACTGTAGTTCCAGAACCAGATATGGAAGATGTGATTCATGGAATAGAAGATACCTGTTCTGATGATGCACTCTGGCTGGTCGCTGCAGTCTGTAACTATGTCAAAGAAACAAATGACCTTAATTTTTTTGATCAGGTTATTAGCTATGCTGACGAGGGTGAAGACACTGTATATAATCATTTGAAGAAAATACTGGATTTTTCTGCCGAACAGATTGGAGGTACGGGAATTTGTAAAGGACTCAGAGCTGATTGGAATGACTGTTTAAATCTGGGTGGTGGAGAAAGTGCAATGGTTTCGTTTTTACATCACTGGGCTCTGGAAATCTTTATTGAAACTGCAGAGTTTTTAAATAAAAAATCTGATGTTGAGAAATATTCAGAAATAGCTGCCAGGGTTAAAAAAGTGTGTGAGGAAAATCTCTGGGATGGCGGCTGGTATCTAAGAGGAATTACAGGTAGCGGAAATAAAATCGGCTCCAAAGAAAATAGTGAAGGAAAGGTACACCTGGAATCAAACACCTGGGCTGTGATTTCTAATGTTGCTGCCAGAGAAAGAGCTGTTAAAGCTATGGATTCAGTTGATGAGTATTTATACTCAGAATATGGTTTACACTTAAATGCACCTTCTTATACTGAGCCAGATGATGAAATTGGATTTGTAACTCGAGTCTATCCGGGAATTAAAGAAAATGGATCTATTTTTAGTCACCCCAATCCCTGGGCCTGGATAGCAGAAGCTAAGTTAGGAAGGGGGAATAGAGCAATCAAGTTTTATAATGCCCTTTTACCTGCCAGTCAAAATGATGAGATAGAAACCAGAGAAGCTGAGCCTTATTCGTACTGCCAGTTTATTATGGGTAAAGATCACGAAGATTTTGGCAGAGCCAGACATCCCTGGCTAACAGGAAGTTCAGGCTGGGCTTATCGAGCAGTGACTCAGTGGATTTTGGGAGTGAGAATTAGTTATCAGGGTTTAATTATTGATCCCTGTATTCCTTCAGACTGGGAGGAATTCGAAATTAAGCGAAAATGGAGGGGTGCAGAATACAATATTAAAGTCAAAAATCCAGATAGTGTAAAAAAGGGTGTTAAAGAAATAACTTTAAATGGAAAAACAGTAAATGATATTGTTCCTCAACAGGAACCAGGAACAGTTAACAAAATATCAGTAATAATGGGATGAAAGTGAGGTAGCTTATGATAGAATTTGGTACAGGTGGCTGGAGAGCTAAAATTGGAGAAGAATTTACTAAGACTAATGTACAGCTTCTGGCACAGGCTTTAGCAGATTTAATTTTTGAACAGGAAGTCGAAGCTAAAGGCTTTGTAGTCGGATATGATAGAAGGTTTTTATCAGATAAAGCAGCAAAATGGATGGCAGAAGTTTTAACGGCTAATGGGATAACAGTATATTTTATAGAAAAAATTTCTCCTACACCGCTAATAATGCACGCTGTAAAAGAATATGATGCTTTTTATGGGGCCGCAATTACGGCCAGTCATAATCCGGCAGAATATAATGGTGTTAAATTGTTTACTAAAGGTGGAAGAGATGCAACAGAAGAAGTCACAGATGAAATCGAAAAAAAGATAAGTAAGCTAAATTTAGTTGAAGTTAAGTTTATGGATTTTGAAGAAGCCAAAAATAATAATTTAATTGAAATAATTGATCCTTTTAATGATTATATTGATACAATAATTTCTATGATTGATACCCAATCAATTAAAAATAGTAATATGAAAATTTTACTAGATCCAATGTTTGGAGTTTCTAAAACTTCTCTCCAGACTATTTTAATCACTGCTCGTTGTGAAGTAGAAACAATTAATGACAGACACGATACATTATTTGGTGGCAGATTACCTTCTCCCAATACCCACACTTTAAATCGGCTAAAAAATATGGTTGTCGAAGGCAATTATGATCTGGGAATTGGAACTGATGGAGATGCAGATAGATTAGGAATTATTGATGAAAAAGGGAATTTTATTCATCCAAATGATGTATTAGCGCTTCTTTATTATTATCTTTTAGAATATAAGGGATGGTCCGGTGGAGTGGTCCGCAATGTGGCAACAACACATCTGCTGGATCAGATTGCAAAGAATTATGGAGAAAAGTGTTACGAAGTTCCGGTTGGATTTAAACATATTAGTTCTACAATGGAAGCAAAAGATGCCTTAATTGGGGGAGAGAGTAGTGGAGGTTTAACAATCAGGGGTCATATCAGAGGTAAAGATGGTATTTTTGCTGCCAGTATTTTAATTGAGATGTTGAGTGTAACAAATAAAAAGTTATCAGAGTTAATTGCAGAAATAAACCAAAAATTTGGTTATTATGCTGCAGCAGAAAGTGATATAAGCTTTACAGCAAAGGAAAAAGCAGCTTTGATTCAAAAACTGTTTGTTGATAAAAAATTACCTGATTTTAAGTATGAACTTAAGGATGTTAGTTATCAGGATGGGGCCAAAGTTTATTTTGAAAATGATGGCTGGATAATTGTAAGATTTTCGGGAACAGAACCACTTTTAAGAATTTTTGCTGAAATGGAAACACGAGATAAAGCAGTAGAACTAATAAATAAAATGAAAGAGTTTTTAGATTTAGAAAGTTATAAATCTGTAATATAATTATTGAGTCCAGATAATTTAATCTGGACTTTTTGTTTTTTTATAAGCTGATAAATGTTATAATGTAAATAGATAAGCTAAATTGTAAAAGGCTTAGCTGAAATAATAATTTTATAATGAAATAATCATTGAAAGTAGAGAGAATGGAGGTTTTAAAAATGAGAAAGGAAGAAAGGGTATCATTTTATTCTCATTTTGTTGGATTCATACTGGCTCTAATCGGCTTAGGTCTTTTAATTTTTCGTGCACTGGAAAGTCCAGGTAAAATAATTGTAGCTGCAGTATATGGTGTTTCAGTAGCATTTTTATTTTTGTCAAGTTCTCTGTATCATGCTTTTAAAAAAGAAGATAACGAAAAATCAATCTGGCGTAAATTAGATCATTTTGCAATATTTGTGATGATTGCAGGTTCTTATACACCTGTGGCCTATCTTTATTTAGAAGGCTGGCTAAAGTGGACAATTATCGGAATTCAGTGGGGTCTTGTTTTAGGAGGATTTTTCCTGAAATTTATGTATTTTAAAACTCCCAGAATTTTATATACTATTATTTATCTATTAATGGGCTGGGTTGGTATATTTGCTTTTCACCAATTATTTATGACAATGCCCACTTTCAATTTAATTTTAATGTTTGCCGGTGGTTTGTCATTTACAGCTGGAGCAGTATTTTATATAATTAAAAAACCAGATATCTCACCAAATTTTGGTTTTCATGAGATATTTCACTTCTTTATTTTGGCTGGTGGAATACTGCATTATTTGATGGTTTTTATTGCACTCGGTTAATAGTTGATCAAGGAGGATATTGATGGAATTAGAAGAGAATCTGATTGAAATTATTTCCTTAAGTGGAGATGTAAAAAAGAAATTTTTAGAAGCTGTTAAACACGCAAAAAATAATGAGCCTGAGCAGGCAGAGGCAGTTTATGAAGAGGCAGATGATAAACTAATCAAAGCTCATCTTAAACAAACAGAATTAATTAATCAAGAAGCTGGTGGAGATAAATTAGAAAGCAGTCTTCTGCTCACTCATGCTCAGGATCATTTGATGACAGCTATCTTGCTAAAAGATATGGCCAGGGAATTTATGGATCTATATAAAAAAATAGAAAGCTAATATATTTTTGTTCTCCAACATCTACAAAAGCTTAAACTTTTGCTGGATTGGGGAACTTTTTTATTGAAGATGGAAAAAACATTTGACCAGCGGTCGAAAAATATATATAATAAAATAAATACCAAAAGGTTAGGTGAAAATATGACAGTTAAATTTACAGAAACAGTTTTAAGAGATGGACAGCAGTCTTTGATTGCAACTAGATTAAAAATGGAGGATATTACACCAATTTTAAATAAGATTGATCAGGCAGGGTATTACGCTCTGGAAGTCTGGGGAGGAGCTACTTTTGACAGCTGTATGAGATTTTTAAACGAGGATCCCTGGGAAAGATTGAGAAAGATAAGAAAAGAAGTTAAGAATACAAAGCTGCAGATGCTGTTAAGAGGACAGAACATTTTAGGATATAAACATTATCCAGATGATGTTTTAGAAAAATTTATCGAAAAGTCTGTAGAAAATGGAATAGATATCATCAGAATTTTTGATGCTTTAAATGATATTAGGAATATGGAAAAGGCAGTGGAATTCACAAAAAAATATGGAGCTGAGGCTCAGGGAACAATAGTATATACAACCAGCCCTGTTCACAATCTGGATACTTTTGTGGAAAAAGCTAAAGAATTAGCTGAGACAGGTATTGATTCACTCTGTATTAAGGATATGGCAGGTCTTTTAACTCCGGAGAAAGGATATGATTTAGTTAAAATGCTTAAATCAAATCTGGACATCCCAATTGAGATCCACAGCCATAATACAGCTGGTTTTGCGTTTATGACTTATTTAAAAGCTGTGGAGGCAGGAATTGATATTATTGATACAGCAATTTCGCCTTTTAGTTCTGGTACTTCCCAGCCGACTACCGAAACAATGGCAGCAGTAGTTAATGATTCCGAGTATAATCAGCAACTAGACTTGAGTGTTTTAGAGGATATAGGTGATTATTTTAGAGAGCTGAGAAAAAAGTATCAGGAATATCTTGGTTCTTTTGAGGTTGATACCAGAGTTATAGTTAATCAGATACCGGGGGGAATGCTTTCTAATTTAAGAAATCAATTAAGAGAACAAAACCAGCTGGATAAATATGATGAAATTCTGGCTGAAATTCCTGAAGTGAGAAAAGATCTTGGTTTTCCTCCACTTGTAACTCCCACCAGTCAGATTGTAGGAACTCAGGCTACTTTTAATGTTATTACAGGTAAAAAATATGGTTTTGTTTCTAATGAGTTTAAAAATTATCTGCGGGGAATGTACGGAAGACCTCCCAGAGAAATTAATCCAGATTTAATAGAGGATATTATTTCCAGTTCTGAGGTTATAAGCAATCGACCTGCTGATAATTTGGAACCCATATTTGCTAAAACAGCAGCTGAAATTGAAGGGTTTGCTAAATCCGAAGAAGATGTTTTATCTTATATTTTATTTCCGGAGGTAGCAGAGTCATTTTTAAAACGAAATAAATAATAGTATTTTTTAAACTCCTTTTGCCAGTTCTTTTTATTTTTAAGAGCTTTTAAAAGGAGTTTTTTTGCAGGTAATTAAATCGTTTTCGCGAATATTATTAAAAGAGAGATAATCTAAGACTTTAATTATTTCAATTTCTGAAAGGAGAATTTACTGTGGAAGAAAAAATAGAAAATTTACTTAAAAAAATGACAGTTGAAGAAAAAGCCGAAATTTGTTCTGGTGCCAGCTGGTGGAAGACAGCAGCGATCGAAAGACTTGACATCCCGGCAATTATGATGGCTGATGGTCCCCATGGCTTGAGAAAACAGGATGAAGATGCCGATCATGTAGGTATCAACGAAAGTATTGAGGCAATTTGTTTTCCAACCGCCTCTGCTTTAGCCTGTTCCTGGGATCGTGATTTAATGACTAAATTGGGGGAAGCTTTAGGAGAAGAATGCCAATCGGAAGATATAAATATTCTCCTGGGACCGGGAGTGAATATTAAGCGTTCACCTCTCTGCGGTCGTAATTTTGAATATTTTTCTGAGGATCCACTTTTAGCCTCAGAACTGGCTGCAAATTATGTTAAAGGAGTTCAGAGTCTGGGAGTTGGTACTTCTTTAAAACACTTTGCTGCTAATAATCAGGAACATAGACGGTTAACAGTTGATGCTCAGGTTGATGAGAGAACACTTAGAGAAATTTATTTATCTGCTTTTGAGAAGGTAGTTAAAGAAGCACAGCCCTGGACAGTAATGTGTGCCTATAATAGAGTCAATGGAACTCATGCCTCAGAACATAAAAGACTGCTAACAGATATTTTAAAAGAAGAGTGGGGACACGAAGGTTTTGTAGTCTCAGACTGGGGTGCTGTAAACCATAGAGATCAGGGAATAGAAGCAGGTTTAGAGCTCGAAATGCCTTCCAGTCACGGAGATGGAAAGAAAGCAATTGTTGATGCAGTGGAAGCAGGTACTTTGAGTGAAGAAAGCCTCCATCGAGCTGCAGAGAGAATTTTGGAAATTGTCTTGAAAGCGGTAGAAAAATCCAGAGATGATTTAGACTATGATAAAAAGGAGCACCACAAACTGGCCCGGGAAATTGCAGCTGATTCGATGGTTTTACTTAAAAATGAAGATAATATTTTACCCTTAGCTGAAAACGAAAGTCTTGGCGTGGTTGGTGCTTTTGCTAAAAAGCCGCGTTTTCAGGGAGGTGGCAGTTCTCATATTAATCCCTACCAGGTAGATACTGCTTACGTTGAATTAAGTAAATACAGCCAGGGAGAAATTTCCTATGCTGAGGGATATTTGGTAGATGATGATCAAAATGATATTGAGTTAATTGCAAAGGCAAAAGATCTGGCAGAAAAAGTGGATAAAGTGGTTGTTTTTGCCGGCCTACCAGATCGCTATGAGTCGGAAGGTTATGATCGAGAGACCCTGGAGGTGCCTCCAAATCAGAATCATTTAATCAATGAGTTATCTGAGATTAACGAAAATATTGTGGTGGTTTTAAGTAATGGTTCTCCGGTGACAATGCCCTGGATCGATAGAGTTAAAGGTGTTTTAGAAGGATATTTAACAGGACAGGCAGGTGGAGGAGCTGCAGCTGATATTTTATTTGGTCGGGTTAATCCATCCGGAAAACTGGCAGAAACTTTTCCTCAAAAATTAAGTGACAATCCTTCTTATCTCTTTTTCCCGGGAGAAAGGGATAAGGTAGAATATCGTGAGGGTATTTTTGTTGGTTATCGTTATTATGACAGCAAAAAAGTTAAGCCCCTTTTCCCATTTGGTTTTGGGCTGAGTTATACTAATTTTGAATACAGTGATCTAAAGATTGAAAAAGAAGAGATTACAGATCAGCAGCGGGTAAAACTTAACTTAAAAGTCAAAAACACAGGTGATATTTATGGAAAAGAAATTATCCAACTCTATGTGGCTGATCCGGAGAGTACTGTAATTAAGCCCGAAAAAGAGCTAAAGGGATTTTCTAAAGTGGAACTGGAACCCGGCCAGCAAAAAATTGTAGAATTTGAACTCGGCAAAAGAGCCTTTGCCTATTATAATACTGAAATTGATGACTGGTATGTAGAAAGTGGAGACTATGAAATTTTAATTGGTAGTTCTTCCCGAGATATCAGACTTAAAGAAAAAATTAAAGTTGAATCAACAGTTGAGTTACCGGTAGAATATACAATTAATACTAATATTGGTGATATTGTTTCTGAGCCAGAAGCTGAGAAATACTTCAATCAGCTGCTGGAAGAATACCTTAAGGGAACAGAGTTAATGGAGAGACTTGAAGGTCGAGATGATGAGATGATGGAAGCAATGTTTAAATACATGCCTTTAAGATCACTGGCCATGTTTTCTGAAGGGGCTATCAGCAGGAGTCAGGTTGAAGAAATTGTCGAGAAACTAAACAAAAAACTTTAGGTACCGGCTTTTGGTACCGGGTACTTGTCAATTAATGGAAATTTAAATTGGAGGCTAAAAATGAGTTATTTATGGACAACCATTAAAGTTAAAGATTTAGAAGAATCAATTGATTTTTATCAAGAATTTGTTGGGCTTAAATTACAGCGGCGCTTTGAAGCTGGTCCGGATAGAGAAATCGCTTTTCTGGCAGCTGTTAAGGGTGACACTGAGATAGAATTAATTAATGATCAGGATAAAGAAGAAATAAATATTGGAACAGATATTTCACTGGGATTTGCTGTGGATTCAGTTGAGAAAAAGATGGAATTTCTAAAAGAAAAAGCAATTGAAATTCACAGTGGACCAATCTCACCCAATCCTCAGATTGAGTTCTTTTATGTGCTTGATCCGAATGGTGTTAAAATTCAGTTTGTAGAAAATAAATAAGATATAAACAGCCTGCTGGTACAACTCCAGCAGGTTTTTCGATTTAAGTCGGTTTTAAAGGATTGTGCTCTTCAATCACGAAATATAAATATATAAAGGAAAAATAAGTATCTGCAATCTATTTTTTACGACAAAAATTGACAAAATATTTAGAAAAGAGGTGGGTTAATGGCAGATAAAAATAGGATATTTAGAATAATAAAGACTATCATGTTATTAAATGAACCGTATAAACACTGGGATGCTAAAGATTTTGCAAAATATTTTAGTGTTTCGGAGAGGACTTTTCATCGGGATAAAAAGATAATGGAGGAACTTGGAGTACCAATCTATTATGATAAGCACCTTAAAGAATATAAAATTTTAGATAATTTTAGATTTAAAGCCCCAAATCTTGATCAAAAAGAAACCGAAGCAGTTTTACTGGCTGCAAAAGAATATCAAAATCGCAGTTTTCCGATGAAAAAAGAATTAGAATCAGGACTGGCCAAAGTTTATAATTCACTGCCGGAGTTTTTAAAAAACAGCATGGGCAGCTACATAAAAAATTATGAAATTATTTCTGATCCTTTCGTTGATCTGGAAGAACATCAGCAGAAGTTTGAACAGCTCAAAGAAGCAATAAATAATGAAAATAGAATTTTAATTAACTATTATTCAATGAGCAGTGATCAGACAACTGAAAGAAAATTAGATCCCTATAATTTATTTTTTAACAATGGTGCTCCCTATTTATATGCCTTCTGTCATCTGCGGGATGAAAATAGAATTTTCCGGATTGATAGGATAAGGGATATAAAAATTACAGCAGAAAACTTTGTGCTGCCAGATGATTTTTCTCTGGCAGAGGAGCTGGATAATGCCTGGGGAGTAGAGCAGGGAAAGGAAGAGATGGAAGTTGAAGTTAAGTTCAGCAACCGAGCAGCCCGTTTTGTCCCCGAATATCACTGGAGTGATAAGCAGGAGATTGAAGAAATAAAAGAAAATGAAATTATTTTCAAAGTCAAAACCGGCAGTCGGGAAGAGATAAAAAAGTGGATTCTGGGTTATGGAGCTGATGCTGAGGTACTGAAACCGGCTGATTTGCGAGAAGAAATGAGACAGGAATTAGAAAAAATGATAGAAACTTATTAAAAAACTGATGTTTGCGACATAAGGGTGTCGCTGAAGGATGGTAAGATATAATTGGAGGTGAAATTAGTGGGGGAATTTATTGCTCATACAGAAAATATGAAAGGAGAAACTCATGATTTAAAGGATCATATTTATGGTACCGCAAATAAAGCTAGGAAATTTGCGGATAAATGGTCTATGGGAGATTTAGCATATATAAGTGGTTTATTGCATGATTTAGGAAAATATAGTGATCAATTTCAGGACTATTTAAAAAATAATTCTTCAGGAGTGGAACATGCTATTGCTGGAGCCATATTTGCAAAAAATAATAAATCAATAAAATATTCGAATATATTACCTTTCTTCGTTGCTGGTCATCATTCGGGTTTACATAACCTCACAGATTTAAAAAATAGACTAAAAGAAAAAGCAAATAAAGATTTTGTAAAAAGTAGTATAAATAATTTTAGTAATAATATTAAATTAGAATATAAAGAAAATGAAAACGCAAATTTTGATATTAAAAATGATCCCTTAGAATTAGAATTTTTTATGAGAATGATGTTTTCTTCTTTAGTAGATGCAGATTATTTAGATACAGAAAAACATTTTGACTTAAATAAATATTCACTAAGAAATTTAAATAATTATGATACTGAAAGCTTATGGAATAAATTCAGTGAAAATCAGAATAAATTAATGGAAGAGGCAGAAAAAAGTAAATTAAATGACATTAGAAATAATATATATGACTCTGTATTAAATAAAGTAGAACAAAAAAATAAATTTTTTAGTTTAACAGTTCCTACTGGTGGAGGAAAGACCAGAACTGGTTTAGGATTTGCATTAAAACATGCAAAATTTAATAATATGGATAGAATCATTGTTGTTATACCCTATACCAATATTATAGAACAAACTGCCAAAACTTATAAAGAAATATTAGGAGAAGAAAAAATTTTAGAACATCACTCTAATTTTGATTTTAGCGAAGATGAAGAAGAATATAATAAAGAAAAAATTAAATTAGCAACTGAAAATTGGGATATGCCAGTAGTAGTCACAACTTCTGTCCAATTTTTTGAAAGTTTATTTTCACATAAGACAGGTAAATTAAGAAAGCTTCATAATCTGGCTAATTCAACTATAATTTTTGATGAAGTCCAGACATTACCACCTGAGTATTTAAACTCAATCCTACAGGTTTTAAAACAATTGGTAAAAAATTATAATTCTTCAATTGTATTTTCAACAGCTACTCAGCCAGCTTTTGGAGATAGAGATAATTTTAATGGTATTAAAAATATAGAAGAGCTTGTTCCAGACACTGATAATTTGTTTCGAAATTTAGCGAGAGTTGAATATGATCTAACTTATATTGAAAATAAATTAAACTGGAATCAAATAGCTGAACTAATGTTAGAAGAAAAACAGGCATTAACTGTAGTAAATACAAAAGATGATGCAAAAGAGCTCTATTCTATATTAAGTAAAAAACCAGAAAATGTTTATCATCTATCAACTTATATGTGTTCAGCACATCGAAAAATTATTTTAAATGAGGTGAAAGAAAAACTAGATAATAATGAAAGTTGTTACTTGATTTCTACTCAATTGATAGAAGCGGGAGTTGATATAGATTTTCCACTGGTTTTAAGGGCAATGGCTCCACTTGATAGTATTGTACAGGCTGCCGGAAGATGTAATCGAGAAAATAAACTTGATAAAGGAAAAGTAATTGTCTTTACTCCTCAAGAAAACAAATTACCAAAGGGGATTTATAAAACTGCTACTGATAAAAGTAAACTCTTTTTAAATGATCCTGATCAATTACTGACAGCAGAAATTTTTCTAGATTACTTTGATACATTATACAAAGATGTAAATTTAGACAAGAAGAAAATTAATGAATCAAGAAAAAGTTTTAAATTTCGAGAAGTAAGTAGACAATTTAAAATTATACCTGATGATACAGTAAATGTGATAATTGAAAATAATGATATAGTTGATCAACTGCCGGTTAATTTAAATGTCATCAAAGATAAAGAATTTATTAGTCGAGAAGAATGGCGTAAATTACAACCATATCTTATTTCAATCAGAAAATATAAAGTAAATGATTTATTAAAGGATGGTATGCTTTACGAATTATTGGAAGATGTTTATGTCTGGACTGGAAAGTATGATGAAAAAGAAGGAATAATGTTAGATGGATATGAATTTAATGATTATATACAATAATTTCATAAGGAGGTGAAAAACTTGGAAGATTTTAAATTTGATCCTGTAAAAGTCAAAGTCTGGGGAGAATTTGCCTGTTTTACCAGACCAGATATGAAAGTTGAAAGAGTCAGTTATCAAGTAATGACTCCATCTGCAGCTCGAGGAATATTATCTTCAATTTTTTGGAAACCTGAATTTGACTGGGTGATTCAAAAAGTACATGTTTTAAACCCGATCAGGCATATTTCTATAAGAAGAAATGAGGTGAAAAGTAAAATATCACCGGGAAGTGTAAAGCAGTGGATGAAAAATGATGGTCATGACCGTTATTATGCAGATAAAGATAGAACCCAGAGGAACACTCTAGCTTTAAGGGATGTAAGTTATATAATTGAGGCAAATGTCAGTTTAAAAGAACATGCTCAAAATGAACATCCTGCCAAATATCGAGATCAGTTTAGAAGGAGAGTAAATAATGGAAGCTGTTATAAAAGACCTTTTTTAGGTAATAGAGAATTTGCAGCTTTTTTTGCTCCAGTAGATGGTTCTGAAACAGCTATTGATTATACTGATCAATTAGGAAGAATGTTATTTGATTTAAATTATAATATTGATGAAAAGAGAGCAAAACCTGTGTTTTTTAATGCAGAACTAAATAATGGTGTGTTAAATGTTCCTGTAGAAAAGTATAAAGAAGTCTGGAGGAATTAATAATGATATTAGAAAAATTGTGTGAGTTTGCAGAAACAGTTGAAGATTTTCCTCCTCTTCATTTTACAAAAAAATCTTTAGATTGGTTAATTGAAATTAATGAAGCTGGAGAATTATTAGGGTTTACTGATGTGAGTGATGAAGATGAAATATATTTATTCGCAGAAAATTTAGTTGGAAGATCTGGTTTAGCTATAAAACCATTATTATTTGGAGATAAAGCTAAATATATTTTTGGAAATACAAGAGGTGAAGAATTAAGTGATAGAGAAAAAGATTTAAAAAAGTCTTTTTCTGATTTAACTAATGATTGTTATGAATCTACAAACCTAAATAAAGTGAAAGTAGTTTTAAATTTTCTAGATGATTATGATGTATCTCAACTAGAAAACTATGAAGAGATTGATGATAATGATTGGATGGCATTTAGAGTAAATGGAGAAGATCTTTTTGATAATAAAGAAATAAGAAGTTACTGGCAGAAAAGGCAGAATGAAGTTGCTAAAGATCGAACAGATATGATTTCAGAATGTTTAGTCTGTGGAAATGAGAAAGCAATTGCAGATAGGCATACAGAAAAATTAAAATTAAGTAGAATTGGTGGTCACGGTAGGGGTAATCCTTTGATTTCAGCTAATGTAGAATCTTTTGAATCATACGGTTTAAAAGAATCAAGGATAGCTCCAGTGTGTTTCGATTGCGCTACTCAATATGGCAGAGCAGCAAATTATTTAATAGCAAAAGAAGATCATCGTTTAAAAATAGGCGATATATTATACATTTTTTGGACTAAAAACAATTTAGAATTTAATGGCTTCGAACTATTAGAAAACCCGGAAGAAAATGAACTTGGAGATTTTTTAAATTCATTTAAAAGTGGAAAAAAATCTTATATTGATGATGAAGAATTTTATTGTCTGGCTTTAAGTGCAAATAACAGTCGGACTGTAGTAAGAGATTGGATAAGTACAACTATTGAAAATGTTGAAGAGAATATTAATAATTATTTTAGAGAAATGAAGTTGGATGATAATAAATCAGACAGATATTATGGAATAAACAGTTTAGTAAGTCAGACAGCCTTTAAATTCGATGATATTAAACCAATAGTGGCTGAATCCTTAGCTGCATATGCAATTAAAGGAAGTTCATTGGCAGAGGCAGTTCTTTTTAATACAGTTAAACGAATAAAAGCAGATGTTGAGTTTCGCGTAACTAGACCAAGAGCTTCTTTGCTAAAAACGTATTTTAATTCTCATCCTGAAGGGGGAATAATGGTGAAAGATAAATTAAATAAAAAAGAAAATAGTCCCGCGTATTTATGTGGTCGTTTATTTAGTGTTATAGAAATCATCCAGAAAAAAGCATTACCTGGAATTAAATCTACAATTGTCGATCGATATTATGGAACTGCTTCATCAGCTCCAGCCTCAGTTTTTGGTAATCTGATTAGAAAAGCCCAGCACCATTTAGCAAAATTAAGGAAAGAAGAAAGTAATACAGGTATGTATTACTGGCTGCAGTCTGAATTGGAAGATATTATGGTAGAACTTAATGATTTTCCGGCAACATTGTCACTTAAAGAACAGGGGTTATTTGCACTTGGATATTATCAGCAGAAAGCATATCGTCCAGAAAAAGATAAAGAGGAGGAAATTTAAATGATTTATAATAATCCAGAAAAAAGACATGATTTTATTCTTATATTTGATGTAAAAGACGGAAATCCAAACGGTGATCCTGATGCAGGTAATCTACCGCGAGTAGATCCTGAAACAATGCAGGGTTTAGTTTCAGATGTAAGTTTAAAAAGAAAGGTAAGAAACTGGGTAGCATTAACTCAAGATGAGAATATTTATGTTGAAAATGAAGGTGTTTTATATAATCAACAGGAGATGGCTTATCAAGATCTTGACTTAAATGAAAAGGCTAATGATCGTGACTCAATTGATGATGCAAGAGATTGGATGTGTAAAAATTTCTATGATGTGAGAACATTTGGTGCGGTAATGAGTACCAGTAAATTTAATTGTGGTCAGGTTCAGGGTCCTTTTCAATTAACTTTTGCAAGATCTGTTGATCCAATTGTTCCGATGGATTTATCAATTACAAGAGTAGCAGTAACTAAACCTGAAGATGCTCGCAAACAAAGTTCTGATGATGAAGGTGAAAGTTCAAATAAAATAACTGAAATGGGAAGAAAAACTATGATTCCATATGGCTTATATGTAGCCCATGGTTTTTATAACCCATATTTTGCCGATAATACTGGTGTAAAAGAAGATGATTTAGAAATATTCTGGGAATCATTAGTTAAAATGTGGGATTTAGATCGTTCTGCAAGTAGAGGAATGATGGCCTGTAGAGGCTTATATGTCTTTACACATGAAGATAAAACTGGAAATGCTCCTGCAAATAAATTATTTGATTTAATAGATGTTTCTAAAAAAGATAATGTTGAAACTCCAAGAGCATTTAATGATTATCAAGTATCTATAGAAAATGATCTACCTGATAAAATTACACTTTCTAAAATACTGGATTAGTAAAAATGGATAATCAATATTTTGAATGGCAAAAAATATCTTCAATCCCCATATCAGCTTTACAGCATTATATATATTGCCCCAGGCAGTTTGCATTGATTCATATTGAAGAAATTTATGAGGAAAATGTATTTACAATTCAGGGCAATATAGTTCATAAAAGAGTTGATAATGAAAAAAATTATTATAATAAAGACAAAAAGGTGGAAAACAGTTTACCACTTTGGTCAGAAAAATATGGCTTATATGGGGTTGCAGATACTGTTGAGTTTGAAGAGAATAAAATAATTCCTGTAGAGTTTAAAAGCGGTAAGAAAAAAGATAAATTAGCAGATGATATACAATTAGCAGCTCAAGCCATCTGTCTTGAAGAAATGTTTTCCACAGGAATATCTTCTGGTTATATTTACTATGATAAGTCAAGAAAACGAAGAGAAGTTATTTTAGATGAAAAATTAAGAAAGACGTTGGTTGATACTATTTCGTCTGTTAGAGAATTATTAATAAAAAAAAATACACCAAAAGCAGTAAACGATCAAAGATGTAATAATTGTTCGTTAAAAGATTACTGTTTACCTGATTTATCAAATAGAGTAGAAAATTATCTTAAGGAGTTAAAATAATGGCTCATCATATAAAGAACACATTATATATTACTAATCCTGAATCTTATTTAAGAAAAAAACATGATGTAATAATAGTTGAAGTTGAAAAAAAAGAAAAAATAAGAATTCCAGGACACCATTTAGGAAGTATCATTTTATTTGGAAGGTCAAAAATAAGTCATTATGCTCTTGACTGGTGTATAAAAAATGGTGTTGCAGTAACTAGAGTTACAAGATCAGGACGTTATATTGGTAATTGGGCTGGACCTGTGAAAGGTAATGTTTTATTAAGGATTGAACAATTTGAAAAGTATAGAAATGAAAATGAAAAATGCAAATTAAGTCAGAGTTTTATTAAAGGAAAAATTTATAATCAGAGATCCATGCTATTGAGAAGTGCTAGAGATATTGGTGATAATAGAAAAGAAAATTTACTTCGCGAAAATGTAACAAAGTTAGATAGAATATTAAATATAATTGAAGATAGCGATAATGTTGATCAGGTGAGAGGTTTTGAAGGTATTGCAGCCAAGAATTACTTTTCTGTATTTGATGAAATGATTATAAATGAAAATGATATATTTAAATTTGAAAGAAGAAGTAAAAGACCCCCCCAAAATGTTGTTAATGCAATGCTTTCTTATCTTTATGTTATATTAAATCATGATTGTAGAACTGCTTTAGAGGCAGTTGGTTTGGATCCTCAAATCGGTTTTTTACATGAGATAAGACCTGGTAAACCTGCTTTAGCCTTAGATCTGATGGAAGAATTAAGGCCAATAATGGTAGAAAGATTAGTATTAACTATGATTAATAGAAAACAGGTTAATAAAGATGATTTTGATTTTAAGGTTGGTGGAGCAGTAGAAATGAAAGATGATTTTCGGAAAAAATTGATACAACAATATCAGGAGAAGAAACAAAATGAAATTAAACATCAACTTTTGGATAGAGTAATTCCTTATGGTTTAATTCCTTTTATACAGGCGAGACTATTGGCGAGAAAATTAAGAGGAGATGTTGAAGAATACCCACCATTTATTTATCAGTAAAGGTGTGATAAAATTGATGTATGTTCTGGCATACGATATTTCAACTGAAAATGCTAAAGGTAGAAAAAGGTTGAGAAAGGTTGCTGAAACCTGTGAAAATTATGGACAAAGAGTTCAAAAATCAGTATTTGAATTTCAATTAGATGACAAAAAATTTTTAATGATGAGAAATGAAGTATTGGAATTAATGAACAAGAAAAAAGATAATATAAGGATCTATAAAATAATTGCTCCAAAAGATAATTATGTAGAAGAACATGGGAACTTTAAGTCTGTAGATTATGATAATGACACATTGTTAATTTAATTTGCGAAGGGGGAGTGTTTGTTAAATTACTGCTTCTTTCGCAAATGGTCATAAATACTAATTTAAGAGCCACTTAGAGGAGATGAAGTAAAATGATTTTATTTTTTGTGGAGGTGATAATGGATATTCGCAAAATAAGCTTTATGAATTTTGATTTAACAGGGCTAATTTAGCCTGCTATTGCAGTCCCCTTTGTTGGGGACTGAGAATTGAAACTCAGTGCGTGAAGTTGGAGGTAAGGAAAAATATATTGCAGTCCCCTTTGTTGGGGACTGAGAATTGAAACATAAATTTAATGATAATCCTGATCTAATAAATGAAATTGCAGTCCCCTTTGTTGGGGACTGAGAATTGAAACTAAAAACAGTTTCATCATCAGTCAAATTTTCAAAATTGCAGTCCCCTTTGTTGGGGACTGAGAATTGAAACTCAATTTACTTTTAATCAACCAGATTATCTGATGGATTGCAGTCCCCTTTGTTGGGGACTGAGAATTGAAACATCAACTATACGCTGACAGACAGGGCACCAATAAATTGCAGTCCCCTTTGTTGGGGACTGAGAATTGAAACCCCTGAGGGGATGGCTAAGGTCGGTAACCTTTGGATTGCAGTCCCCTTTGTTGGGGACTGAGAATTGAAACTTTGATACCTTCCTGCACCAGATCAATAGCTTTGATTGCAGTCCCCTTTGTTGGGGACTGAGAATTGAAACTTATAAAAGGTGTTACCTGATACCTTTCTAATACATTGCAGTCCCCTTTGTTGGGGACTGAGAATTGAAACAGCAGTACCGGTCATTTTTGTTACAACAAATGAGATTGCAGTCCCCTTTGTTGGGGACTGAGAATTGAAACTCCACCACCGGAAACCGGCTGGACATTAACTGTCATTGCAGTCCCCTTTGTTGGGGACTGAGAATTGAAACTCTTTGATTTGATGTCATACCCTGATTATACAAATTGCAGTCCCCTTTGTTGGGGACTGAGAATTGAAACTAATGCGCTGCTGTCCCAACCGCTTGCTGATGAAATTGCAGTCCCCTTTGTTGGGGACTGAGAATTGAAACATATACAGTAACTCTTTTACTTAAGTATTTTGTAATTGCAGTCCCCTTTGTTGGGGACTGAGAATTGAAACTACTGATACAGTGAACCCAAAACTTGACTGATCAATATTGCAGTCCCCTTTGTTGGGGACTGAGAATTGAAACAATTGTCCCATCGTCTTTTTCATAGTCCCATAAAATTGCAGTCCCCTTTGTTGGGGACTGAGAATTGAAACTATCTGATCAACAAAGCTTGTTTGCGAAATTACTCATTGCAGTCCCCTTTGTTGGGGACTGAGAATTGAAACTTTCGATTCTTTTGACATTTCACCCTGCAGATTAATTGCAGTCCCCTTTGTTGGGGACTGAGAATTGAAACAAATCAAAGGAAAGACAATGACTGAATATATTAGATTGCAGTCCCCTTTGTTGGGGACTGAGAATTGAAACTTTATTAGTATCGTTGCATTCTGCAGAGTGTTTATATTGCAGTCCCCTTTGTTGGGGACTGAGAATTGAAACTAGTTGAGAGTAATGGTTACCCCACAATAATAAAATTGCAGTCCCCTTTGTTGGGGACTGAGAATTGAAACTAACTAACCAAGGCCTTATTGTATTAACAACAAAATTGCAGTCCCCTTTGTTGAGGACTGAGAATTGAAACTAAATCCTGCAGTATTTCTCTTTTCTTTTGAGTGATTGCAGTCCCCTTTGTTGGGGACTGAGAATTGAAACTGATAAATTATATGAAGTAGCCCAGGACATAAAACATTGCAGTCCCCTTTGTTGGGGACTGAGAATTGAAACAGCTGGGAAACTACAGCTACCTGGGATGCAGGCGATTGCAGTCCCCTTTGTTGGGGACTGAGAATTGAAACCCTGCTAACATAACTGTCAAATTATCTGGCACATATTGCAGTCCCCTTTGTTGGGGACTGAGAATTGAAACAGGTAGATGTGTTGATGCTTTGATTGAGATAGAAATTGCAGTCCCCTTTGTTGGGGACTGAGAATTGAAACTAATTTTTCATGGATTATAATGCCGGAAGAAACAAATTGCAGTCCCCTTTGTTGGGGACTGAGAATTGAAACCGCGTCCATAACCACGAACTCTTTTTGCTTTCGGATTGCAGTCCCCTTTGTTGGGGACTGAGAATTGAAACTGGACAACCTTATCTTTTGGATGCTGCCAACAATAATTGCAGTCCCCTTTGTTGGGGACTGAGAATTGAAACATCAAATAAAAGCTAATGAACTGGTAGTTATAGGATTGCAGTCCCCTTTGTTGGGGACTGAGAATTGAAACCGCGCCTTTATCTTTATGAAAAGGAACTTGTGATATTGCAGTCCCCTTTGTTGGGGACTGAGAATTGAAACCGGCAAGTGTGGTGGTTCAATGGTAGGTAATCGAAATTGCAGTCCCCTTTGTTGGGGACTGAGAATTGAAACAGAGCTAAAGAAATTTGATGATCATGAGAAAGCTATTGCAGTCCCCTTTGTTGGGGACTGAGAATTGAAACTATTAAAGAGTGGCCGAAAGGAGCTAATGAATGAATTGCAGTCCCCTTTGTTGGGGACTGAGAATTGAAACTATAACCTCCCTATTACAACATAATTACCGAGAGATTGCAGTCCCCTTTGTTGGGGACTGAGAATTGAAACAAAACGCCAAATATTTATACTACCATCAGAATTTGATTGCAGTCCCCTTTGTTGGGGACTGAGAATTGAAACTCCGCACACCTGGCAAATCAATATTTTGTAATCAGATTGCAGTCCCCTTTGTTGGGGACTGAGAATTGAAACTTCCATAATCTCAACTTTTTTATGATCAGTACGAAATTGCAGTCCCCTTTGTTGGGGACTGAGAATTGAAACCGGGAGTGCTTCTTTCACTTCCTTGGGATTATATATTGCAGTCCCCTTTGTTGGGGACTGAGAATTGAAACTCTTTGATTTAGGTTGTTCTGGCTGCTCTTTATCATTGCAGTCCCCTTTGTTGGGGACTGAGAATTGAAACTCTGCCGCCTTTGGTTTCTTTTAAAGTTCTATGTATTGCAGTCCCCTTTGTTGGGGACTGAGAATTCATTTTAATCCAACTTTAACTTTAAACAAATAAATAATTAATATTAGCCTGCTATCCTTTAACTAATATAAATAATATTAAGAGGAGCTGATAATAATGGCTTATATTAAATTATGTCCAGAATGCAGAAGTAGAAGCATTAGTGCCAGCAAAGAAGAATGGACCTGTCCTCACTGTGGTGAAGATCTTTCTGATGAACCAGTATTTCGTCAGATTAAAATCAAGAAAAATTGGTGGAATGAAACAAAAGCTAAAAATGATCAAAAAGTTCTCGCTTAAATAAGTTTGAATTTTGAAAAATTCTCCTTGTTTAAAATTAGAATTCATGATATTATAAAATCAAATTTATAATAATCAGAGGTGAAATATTTAAAAAGATGATCATTAATACTTTAACCATTCAGTAACTGAAAACTAAAGCAACAAACTGGTTAGAGTATTAGAGCAATATATTTCCATAATTTAACATATGATTATTTAGATAATTAATAATCTCTTCTTATTCTTTAATGCCTGACCAGTTTAGGCAAGGATATAAGGAGGGATTTTTTTGTTATTATTAGAAACTAAAAAATTGGAAAAGTGGTTTGGAGTTCGAAAGTTATTTTCAGATATAAATTTTAATATCTACTCAGGTGATAGAATCGCTTTAATTGGTCGTAATGGAACTGGTAAAACTACAATGATAAATATTATTTTAGGAAAAGACAGAGATTTTAGTGGGGAAGTTAATTCCAAAACCAATATTGGTTATCTTCCTCAGTATTATAGTTATACGGCAGAACAGACTGTAGAAGAATTTATGACAGAAGAAACATACAATTACGGAGAGTTTTTAAAATTGATGAAAAAGTTTGATTTTGAGGTTGATTTTTTGGACAGAAAAATTGCAAATTGCAGTGGAGGAGAACAAACAAAATTACAATTAATAAGGCTGCTCTCATCTCAAAAAGTTGAGCTCTTAATCTTAGATGAACCAACTAATCATTTAGATCTTGAAACAAGAGACTGGTTGGCCTCATTTATTAATGATTTTAATGGTGCTGTTCTTACAGTATCACATGATCGTCATTTTTTGGATAGAACGATAACAAAAGTCTGGGAATTAGAGCAAAACAAATTACAAACTTATAATGGAAATTATAGTGATTATAAAGAGCAAAAAGAAATAATGCTGCAGCGGCAATATAAAGAATACGAAGAATATCAGGCTGAAAAGAATCGTTTAAAAAATAGAAAAAGAAAACAGCAGCAGTTTGTGCAGAAAACAGATGGAAAAGGAAAAAGAACTGATTCGTTCTGGCATGTTACAAAAGGATCAGATAGACGTAAAGGTCGCTTTGCAAAAAGAGTAAAAAGTTTAGAATCTCAAATTGAAAAGCTTGATCAAAAAGATAAGCCATTTGAGAACCGCAAAATAAATCCTGATTTTGAGCGAAAAGAAATTGCTTCTCAGATAATTGTTGAAGCAAAAGCTATTAGAAAAATATTTGCTGATTTATGTTTATTTAAAAATATGAACTTTAAAATTGAAAAAGACAGCAAAATAGCTCTGATGGGTCCAAATGGCAGCGGCAAATCTGTACTTTTAAAAATTATTTTAGAAAAAATAAATATAGATTCAGGAAAGCTGCTAAAAAGCTCTCAGCTTAAAATAGGTTATTTTTCTCAAAAAATTGAAAATTTAAATCTGGATAATTCAATTCTGGAAGAATTAAGACTTAAAAATCCGGACAAAGATCAGGAAATAATAAGAACTTTTCTTGGCTCAATGCTTTTTGAAGGAAGAGATGTTTTCAAAAAAATAAAAGATCTCAGTATTGGAGAAAGAGTCAGAGCGGCCTTTGCTGTACTTTTACTTGGGAAATTCAATCTCCTTTTATTAGATGAGCCTTTAAACCATCTGGACATAGAATCAAGAGAAATTATCGAGAAGGCTTTAAAAAATTATAATGGAGCCTTTGTTGTTGTCAGTCACAACAGATATTTCATTGAAGAAATTGCTCAGGAGATCTGGCAGCTTAAGGAAGGAAACTTAGAAGTTTTTCCTGGTAGCTATAATCAGTACCAGAAATTAAAAAAAGGAGAATATAAAAGTGGTGAGGATCTGGACCAGGAAATTGTGAAGATGAAAAAAGCCGAGCTGTATGCAAAATTGGAAGAGGCAGCTGAGAGTGAAAAAGAAGAGATTATTAATGATCTTGAAGCTCTGACAGACAAATAATTACTTTTCTATAAATTTGTTGTCAGTTTAATTTTATTCTTTTAATTGATCTCTTATAATAAAAGTAGAATGTAATCGAAAAATTTTGGAGGGATAAACTATGAAAAATAAAAGAAAAGATTTAATAAAAGCAGTTTTTGTTGCAGATGCACTTTCATTTGGTGCCCACTGGGTTTACAGTACAGATCAATTAAAAGAAGAATACAGTGGGATCATTGACAAATACAGGGCTCCAATGGCTAAGTTTCACGAAGGAAAAGAAGCAGGTGATCTATCTCATTACGGAGAACAGGCTTTAGCTCTTTTAAAATCAATTTCTGATCATCAGGGATTGGATTTAAAGAGATTTAAAGATGACTGGATTGAATATCTAGAAAACAATGAAATGTACATGGACCATTCGATGAAAGATTCACTGGAAAAACTTAAAGGCTCTGATACTTTGATCGGAGCTGACAATGTTGAGCTGGGGGGGATTGCCCGCAGTCTGCCAGTATTTATCGAAGAAGGTATATCTAAAAAAGAATTTCTGGATCTGGTTCATCTAACTCATAATGGCAAGATTGTTGATCAGACAGCTGAATATATTTTTAATGTTATTCAGGATACTTTAGACGGTTTGGACTATAAAAAGACTCTAAAAAAACATAAAGATATAAATCAATTTGTCGAAGATAATTTCGAAAAAATTGGCAGCAAAGATCAAATTGCAGCCAATGCTGATCAGCGCGGCCAGAGCTGTTCGACTGAGAAAGGTCTGCCAATTGTGCTTGATGTTCTCTGGAATGCAGATAATTTATTAGAGGCTTTAACTTTAAATATTATGGCAGGAGGAGATACCTCAGCTCGAGCGATGGTAATTGCAGCTGTCATGGCAGCAGATGAAGGATTAGATTCTATTCCCCAAAAATTGCTTGATGGTTTTAATAAATCTCAGGCTGTTAAAGAATTATTATCTTAGGAGCTGATAAAGAATGGCAAAAATTGCTCTAATTCATACAACTCCAGTTACAGTTGAGTCACTGCAGAATTTAATCAAAGAAAAAGATCCTGCTCTGAAAATAATTAATATAGTTGATGATTCAATTCTGCCAGAATTGATTAATAACAAGGCTGATCTAAGCCTGGTAGAAGATAGGGTTAGATATTATATTAAAACAGCAGTTGAACAGGAAGCAGATCTGGTGCTGAGTGCCTGTTCCTCTATCGGAGAGATTTTCGAAAAAGAAAATCAAAATTATAGAATTCCAATTATGCGGATTGATTCTGCAATGGCAGAAAAAGCAGTAAACAATGCTGCTAAAATTGGAGTAGCAGCAACTCTGGAGACTACTTTAAAACCAAGCACAGAACTGATTAAAAAGAGAGCGGCCGGGCTGAATAAAAATATAGAGATTAAAACTGCTCTGGCAGATTCCGCTTATCAAAAATTGATGGCCGGAGATCAGGAAGCTCACGACAAACTTCTGGCAGAAAAACTAAAAGAATTGGCAGCAGAAGTTGAGATAGTGGTCCTTGCTCAGGCCTCAATGGCCAGAGCAGTCTCAGTTCTACCAGCAGAAATACAGGATAAATTTTTGACAAGTCCTGAACCTGGAATCCAAAAGGCTCTGGATACTATTGCAGAGTAAATAATATATTTCTTAACTAAGGAAGAACAGTTTAAAAGCTGTTCTTTTTTCTTTAAAACAAGGAAAAAATCAATAGACATAGAATATATATAATAGAAAGAATTATCTATAAATAATAGATTTACTGTCAAAATTTGTTATAGTAAAAATATATATAATTTTCAGGGAGGCGATATTTTGAAAGCATTTAAAGCATACGATATTCGAGGTGTCTATAATCAGGATTTTAATAAGGAAGATGTATATAAAATAGGATATTTTCTACCGGAACTGCTGGCCGCAGATAAGGTGCTGGTTGGTTATGATGATCGGGAGTCAACTCCAGAGGTTTTTGAAGCTTTAGCAGCCGGGATTACTGACCGGGGAGCAGATGTATATAAAATTGGATATGCAACAACTCCGATGGTGTATTATGGCACAGCAAAACATGGTTATAAGGCTTCGGTAATGATAACAGCTTCTCATAATCCACCGGAATATAATGGATTAAAGATTTCACGCGAAAAGGCCCTGCCGGTTGGTTATGATTCTGGACTTAAGGAATTAGAAGAAATGATTGAAAACAGGGAAATAGAGCCTGTAGGTAAAAATAAAAAAGGTGATATTTTAAAGCATGATTTAAGAGAAGAATATATTGAATTTCAGAAATCATACTTACCGAATCTATCAGATTTAGATCTTTCTATTGATGTTTCTAATGGTATGGTAGCAATTTTAACTGATGCCATTTTTGGTAATCAGCCTCATTATCTCTATAATGAACTCGATGGGACTTTTCCTAATCATGAAGCAAATCCTCTGGAGGCAGAAAATAGAGAGGATTTAAAAGAATTATTACTGGAAAAAGGATCTGATCTTGGACTTATCTTTGATGGTGATGGTGATCGGGTAATGTTCCTGGATGAGAAAGGAAACTTTATTTCACCTGATTTAATTGTGGCTCTACTGGCCGAATATTATATTAATCAGGGTAAAGGTAAAAATATTTTATATGATATTCGTACTTCCTGGTCTGTTAAAGAGCATATAGAAGAACTTGGTGGTAAAACCCATATGTGGAAAGTAGGTCATGCCTATGCTAAACTCAAACTTAGAGAAATAGATGGTATTTGTGGAGGAGAACTTGCCGGCCATTATTATTATAAAGACTTTTTCTACTGTGATTCAGGTATGCTGACTGCTCTGGTTGTTTTAAATGTAGTTGCCAGACTTAAAAATGAAGGAAAAACCATCTCTGAATATATTTCTGAACTTGACAGATATGCGACTTCGGGTGAGGTTAATTTTAAGATTGAAAATAAAATTGAGGTTATGGAAAGACTAAAAGATTATTTCTTTGCCCAGAGAAAACCAGAAGATTTTTATGATTTTGATGGCTATCGTTTAGAATATAAAGACTGGTGGTTCAATGTTAGACCCTCGAATACTGAACCTTATTTAAGACTGGTTGTGGAAGCAGAGAATCAGGACCTACTGGACGAGAAATTAGAAGAAATAAGAAAAGTAATGGATGTTGAATAATTGCACCTTGATAATTAGTTTTTTAAATAGAGACTTCTTATAGAAAGGAGCGGATTTTATGAATATTCCTGTTAAAAAGTGGTATGAGGCTGTGCAGACCCGTTATTCTCAGCAAAAGTATATGTCAAAAGAGATAAAAGAGTTCACTCGAAAATCTTTAGAAAAAAAGCTTGGAGAATTAAATGATGTTTATCCAGAGGTTAGAATAGAAGTCTTCAATAAATCAATTAAAGAAATTTTACCTGCTTTAAAGGGGAAATACGGGAATTTTACTGAATCACCTGCATTTATGGCTTTTATCATCAAGGATAAGGGAGAACACCGCTGGACAAAAATGGGTTATATTGGAGAGGCAGCTATTTTAGAAGCTACAGCTTTAGGACTCGGAACCTGCTGGGTTGGAGCTCGTTATATAGAAGATCGTTCAGATCTTAATCTTAATTTAATGAGTGGAGAACATCTGGTTGCTGTCAGTCCTCTAGGATATTCATCAGAAAATTATAGTCTGACCCGACATTTTGTATCTAAACTTTTTCCACACCGTGATCGCAAAGATGTCAAAGAGCTCTGTCCTGATGGCTATAATTCTGACTGGCCGGGCTGGGTAAAAAATGCGATAAAAATGGGAAGTTTTGCTCCTTCCAGATTAAACAGACAGCCCTGGCGTTTTTACTATGGAGAAGGGAAGCTGGTTGTGGATTCAGTAGGAGAACCCTCAGCCTATAAAAGGTTGGAATGTGGAATTGCTCTACTGCATGTAGAAATTGGGGCACTGGATGGAGGCACTACCGGTGAGGTAGAATTTGGTGGTCTGGGACTTGGAACATTTATTAGTGAAGAATAATTTGAAGAGATGATTATTTTAAATAATATTTTTTTAAGCCGCAGGTGGGATTCCATCTGCGGTTTTTTAGGTTTGCCTGGCATGGATATTTGCTAATCAGTGAAAGTCTGATGTGGGGGTTAATAGTGCCAACCACTAGCTGAAGACAAGGGTGTCC
>NZ_SNWX01000035.1 GCF_004362045.1 Halanaerobium saccharolyticum
ATAATAACTCAAAACCTTGATGAGAAGGAGCAGTTGTTAAGTCCCCAGAAGAATTACAATTTGCTCACTAAAAACAATAAAGATGCTAAAGTGGATCTTAAAGTGGCTAAAGAGCTTGCGAAGAAGGAACAAACATCTTTTATTTTTTCTAGTGAGATGGATCATATTTATAAGGGGAATAAAGCCTTTAACGAATTTGCTGAGATTATAATGGAGATTAAACAGTATGCTCGTATGAACCTGTTTGTGATCAGAAATTCTCGTTCAGGTATGATCAATGCCAATCTAATTATATCTTTCTGTTTTCAGCTTAGTGATTCAGAGAGAATAGAAGAGGGAGATCTGGCAATAGCTCTGTCTGAGCAGACAACAGTTCCTGAGCGGGTCCTCTCTACTGTCAAAAATGTTATCGGGAACTTAAACATTGTCTTAAAAGAGATAATACCTGAGCTAACAATTAAAATTAAAGAGTATGGAGAAGAATTGGATGAGAACAGTGATCCAGTCATAAAAATAGAGCTGCTGGCAGAAAGAGGAGAGATAAAGATTCCTCTGAGATATGAATCAGATGGAATTAAAAAGATTATATCTATCTTGAGTGCAATGATTGCGATGTATAATAAGCCCGGTATTTGTCTGGCTGTGGACGAACTTGATGCTGGTATATTTGAATATCTTTTAGGTGAAATTCTGGAAATCATTCAGGATAGAGCTAAGGGACAGCTGGTCTTTACTTCTCATAACTTAAGACCACTGGAGAAACTGAATAAAGAGTCACTGATTTTTACAACTACTAATCCTAAGAATCGATACATTAGATTTACCAATGTAAAGGAAACAAATAATTTAAGAAGCTTTTATTATCGTGGAATTAAGTTAGGTGGACAGGATGAAGAGGTTTATGAGAGGACTGATAAATTTAGAATTGCTAGAGCTTTCAAGATAGATCAAATTCAATGACTGCTTTGATTTAATTAAGTTATCTACTGTGGTATAATTAAAATAACTTGAAGCCAAAAATGAGGTGAATCTGATGAAAGAATTTAACACTACAGGTGTCTGTATTCCCGAAAAACATTATATAGCTGATGTAAGCAAAAAGATTACAGAAATTGAAAAAATGGTTGAAGAGGGTAAGTATTTTACTATTAATAAACCTCGTCAATCTGGAAAAACAACAATTTTATATTTATTAAAAAAGCGACTGGAAAAGAAAGGTTATAGAGTCATTAGTATTACTTTTGAAGATTTTGATCAGGATATATTTAGAAGTATTAATACTTTTTCAAAAGAATTTCTTTTGACTATCAGAGATCGTTTTGAATTTAGTGGAGATTCTAAATTTGTTGAATTAATTGAGGAAAAAGTAGATAATATTAATAATTTTAAGGAACTTTCACGTTTTATCACCACAATGATAAGAAAAAGTAATAAAGATATCGTTTTAATGATTGATGAAGTCGATAAAAGTAGTAACAATCAGCTTTTTTTAGATTTTCTTGGTATGTTAAGAAGCAAATATCTTTTTGAGCAGCAAAATCAGGATTTAACTTTTAAGAGTGTGATTTTAGCAGGAGTACATGATGTAAAAAATCTTAAACTTAAATTAAGATCTGATCAAGAACATAAATATAATAGCCCCTGGAATATTGCAAGTGAGTTTAAAGTGGATTTTGAGCTGGAAGTAGATCAAATAGCTTCAATGTTAAAAGAGTATAAAGAAGAAAGAAATATGGAATTTTCAATAGAATATTTTGCTGAAAAAATATACTATTATACTTCAGGTCATCCTTTTCTGGTCAGTAAGCTGGCAGAAATAGTTGACAGCGAAATTCTTGTAGATGATGAAAAGAAATGGCAGAAGAATTATCTTGATAAGGCAGTAAAAATTATTCTTCAGAAGAATTTGCCTAATTTTGATACATTAATAAAAAATATAGAAAATAATAGTGATTTAGAAGAAATGTGTGTAGATTTAATAGTAGATGGAAGAAAAATCACTTATAATCTCGATAATCCAACAATAGAAAAAGGAGAGCTTTACGGTATTTTCAAAAATGATGATGGCAGCTTACAAATTCATAATAGAATCTATGAGCAGCGAATTTATAACTATTTGATATCAAAAATAGAGAATTCAATGGAAAGTGATGCTTTTGATTTCAGAGATAGCTTTATAGATAATGGTCAGCTGAATCTAAAAGCAGTACTGGAGCGTTTTCAGGTTTTCATAAAAGAACAATATAGTGATCGGGATAGAGATTTTTTAGAAAGAAATGGGCGCTTGATTTTTCTTGCTTTTTTAAAGCCAATCATCAATGGTAAAGGATTTGATTTCAAAGAAGTACAGATTTCTCAAGAAAAAAGACTTGATGTAGTAATAACTTATCTTGAACAGAAATATATAGTGGAATTAAAAATCTGGCGGGGAGCAGAATATCACCAGAAGGGATTACAGCAGCTGGCTGAGTATTTGGAAAGTCAGAATATGGATCAGGGTTATCTTTTGAGTTTTAATTTTAATCAGAATAAGGAATATAAGGATGAAGAGCTAGAAGTTGATAATAAAAAAATCTTTGCTTACTGGGTTTAAATAATATGGTGTCCCCTAATAATATAGTTGTAAAATACTGTATATTTTACTGCGGTATTTAACGGTGGCTGAAGCTCACTGCGGTGAAATCACGGTGGAAAATAGAATAAAATTAGCATCTCAATTAGAGATGATTTACCCTCAGGGAAACTTCATTTGTTCAGTAAAAGTGGAGCTTTTCTGGGGGTTTTTGTATAAGCTAAGATTAGTATTTTATATTTAGTTCTAATGATAAACTTAAAACAGAAAAAGTGTTAAAACCTTTCGCACATATTTTTGAAGAATGTTATTTAGATAAAGTTTTATTATAGCCTAACAGGAGTATACTATGGACATAGGAGGTGGTTATAATAAAAAAGTTAATTTATTTATCAATATTCATTCTTGTTTTAACACTTACCCTGATTGGAAGTTTACAGGCTCAAGATCAGAATAAAATTGAACTGCTGGCAGATAATATTGTAAGCGGTGGTCCGGCTCCAGACGATATACCTCCCCTGGAAACTCCTAAATATATTTCTATAGAAGCAGCTAACACTTATCTGGACTCTGAAGATGCAGTTTTTGTGCTTGAAACAGAAGGTGAAGTTTTTGTATATCCCCAGCGAATTATGGTCTGGCATGAGATTGTTAACGAGGAAATTGTAGGAGAGAAGATGAGTATAACTTACTGTCCCTTAACGGGTTCAGCTATTGGTTATTATGGCAAAATTAACGACGAGGAGACAACGTTAGGCACTTCTGGTAAGCTTGTGTAGATGATAAAATAGATTTTACAAAAACGACAAATAAGATTTTACGGATATTGCTAGATAATGTAAATCCCAAGATTTTGAGTTGGTAAATATGTTAAATTAATCCAGTACCATAATCTGCTCTTTTAGGATATAATATTCTTTAAATAATCCTAAAAGGGGGCGGAAATATTGAGTAAAGAAGATGGATACAAAGTGCATATAGAAATCCCACAGTTAAAAGAACTGGGGTTCAATAAATCCCAGATTGCAAGAAAGCTTAAAATTAGTCGGCCAACACTCAATAAATACTATGATTTATCACTGAAAGAAATTGAAGAAATAATTGAATCAATGAATACCAGAGCTAAAAAGGCAAATGAATATCACGATGTAATCTTAAACTGGCTTAAAAAACATCCTGACATTCTATCATCTGTAATATATGATAAGATTGAAGAACTGGCTCAGGGTTATCCTGGATTTACTGAGGGTACTCTCAGAAACTACATCAGATATTTAAGAAAAAAACATGATATTCCCAGATCAAAACACACCAGAGACTATGAGGCAGTTGAAGATCCACCAATGGGACAGCAGATGCAGGTTGATATGGGTGAAAAATGGGTCTACAAAGCAGATGAAATAACAAGAGTGAAACTCTACCTAATAGCTTTTGTGCTCTCCAATTCTCGCTACAAGTATGTAGAATGGTTTGATAGACCATTAACTACATCTGATGTAGTAGCAGCTCATGAAAATGCTTTTCAATACTTTGAAGGAATACCAGAGGAGGCGGTCTATGACCAGGATAGTTTAATACTGTACAGTGAAAACTATGGTGATTTAATCTACACTCACCAGTTTGCTTCCTACAGGCTCGAAAGAAAATTTAGAGTATATATGTGTCGTACTGCTGATCCAGAATCAAAGGGCCGTATTGAAAATGTAGTCGGTTATGCTAAAAATAACTTTGCAGCTCACAGAACTTTTATCAATTTAGAGAAGTGGAATGAGGATTGTCTTAAGTGGCTTGAACGCCGTGCCAACGGTAAAAAACACGGCACAACGAAAAAAATACCAGCCCAGGTATTCTCCGTAGAAAAGAAATACCTGAAGCCAGTATCTGAAAAAATTAAAACTAATTCTTCTGACTTAAGTATAACCTATCAGGTGAGAAAAGACAATACCATTCCGATAAAAGGTAACAGATATTCTGTTCCCTTAGGTACCTACCAGGGACCTAAAAGCTATGTTAAAGTGCTTGAAGACAATGATAAATACCTGATATATGATTTTGAAAGTACAGCTAAACTGGCAGAACATAAGATATTTAAAACTAAGGGTAATCTTTCTAAAAATAGTGATCACAGCAGAAAGAAAACTGATAATATTGATAAACTGATAGAAAAGATAGTTTCTCTCTTTCCTGATACTGATAAAGCCAGTAAATTCTTAATCAGAATCAGAAAAGAAAAACCTAGATATATCAGAGATCAACTCCAGGTAATCGATAAATCTTTAGAAGCTAAAGAGCCTGAAACTATTGCTAAAGCACTGGAATACTGTATCGGTAACAAACTCTACAGTGCCAGTGATTTTAGAGATGTTATCAACTTTTACGATAAAGAAAAAATTAAAATTGAAGATGATAACATTTTACTGGTAGCTGATAATATAGCCTTAAATGAAAAAGATAAAGCTAAACTTGCTGCTAAACCAGCAGTAAGAGACCTTGATGTGTATCAAAAGATATTCGACTCTTAAAACTGGAGGTATAAATGACAACCACAATTGCAAATCTAAAAGATAAATTTAAAGTTTTAAAGTTAAAAAACGCCTCTGAAAATATATCAAAAATCATATCTCACGCTGTTGAAAACGACTTCTCTAGTGAGAAACTGATTGAGTATATACTGGATCAGGAAATTGAAGGACGAGAAGCAGCAAGACTGGAAAAATACTTAAAACAGGCTGCATTCCCAGAGTATAAACCTCTGTCTGAGTTTAATCTTGAAGAACAGCAGACTCTATCTAAAAAACAGTTTAATCAGCTTAAAGAACTCTCCTGGCTTGAGCGGGGCTACAATATAGTCCTGCTCGGACCTACAGGGGTAGGTAAAACTTCTTTAAGCATAGGATTAGGTATTCATGCCATTAACGAAGGCTACAAAGTGATTTTTGCAGCAATCAGTGATTTAATCTACTGGCTTAAAACTGCTGAGATGATTAGAACTTCTAAGACTAAACTCAATAGAGTTTTAAAGTGTGATCTTCTAATTATCGATGACATTATGTTTATGGCCATGGAAAAACAGGAATCAAACCTCTTTTTCCAGCTGATAAACAAATTGTATGGTCAGACTTCAATTATTATCACTTCGAATAAAGGACCAACAGACTGGGGTGAATTATTAGGTGATCAGGCTATTACAGCTGCAATCTTAGATCGCATAATTCATAAGTGCGAAATCATCAATTTAGATGGCGATAGCTACAGATTGACTCACAGAGAAACCATTTTTGGAAAATCTTAGGTGTAAAATCTTATTTATCAAAAGTGTAAAATCTTATTTGACATTCACAGCTTGTGAACAGCAATCTGATCATGTACGATAGAGCAAGCGAGAGTTATTGGCCTCAGATCTTTGGCACAGCAATTACCGAGCCTGCTAAAGGTGAGAGACTGGAAAGATTTCCTGTGATCTGGAGTAAATGGAAATTAGTTCAGGCTAAATATGATCAGGCTCAGGTTTTATCTACAGAAACTGGATACAGTAGAGATTATAATCGAGATCCATATGGTTCCTACAGAGAGAACGAAGAAGATGCGGATAATTATTATACCAACGCAGTTTGGATACGGTTAAGGTTTTTGTTAAAGAAGATGAGTTAATAGAAGTGGTTGTTTATGATGTTATGTGGTTTGCATGGCACGCTTATTTTCCAGAAGCAATAGAGAATCTTGTTCGTTGAATTTAGTTAGATTATTATTAGAACGATAAATGTGAAAGAAGGAATTGATATGAGATCAACTAAGAAGAGAGTTCACTTAAATTTAACATTGTTTTTCCTGCTGATTATAGGGGGAATATTGATAATGAGCGGATCTGTATACGCTGAAGAAGATATGACTGCTGAAGAAAATATAAAGGTTATAGAGGTGGATACACTAAATTTTGTTTTTGATCCAGAAATTATAAGATTAAACCCTGGAGAAAAAGTGAAGTTTATTGTGAGTAATCCCAGTTCGGCTTTCCACACCTTTACTATCTACCATTCTAAAAGTGAAAGAAAAAATCCGATAGTTAATATTTCTCTCAGCAGTGGAGACGAAAAAACAGAAACAGTGACAATGCCGGATGAAGAAAAAATTCTTTATTTAGTCTGTCTACCCCACGAAGGAATTGGCATGGTAGGACAGGTAATAGTTGGGAATCCAGAAGTAGAGGAGGAAAGTTAAAATGAGAACTAAACATTTATTTTTAAGTTCTTTCTTGGTTTTTGCCCTTGCAGTTATGGTGTTTTCTGGTACAGTTGGTGCCCAGGGATCAATTACAGATTGGCAGTGGTCAGATGAATGGCCTGTATCTCCACCCCTGCCGGATCATCTATGGCTAGATATTGGAGGAGGACGAGCTCTATTTCTTCATTATGATCGACCTATCAATGAAGATGGAGCTGAACTGCTTTATGTAGGTGATGCTATTCGTGGTCGTTTTACCGCTAAATCTCAACCAGAAATACCTGGGTTTGTTCATTTCCATCAATTTAAAGCTGAATCACCAGAAGGTGGTCATGGTGGTGACCCGGGAGCTGAAGATTACTGGCTCAGACATATTGCTGTACGAAAAATGGAAATGCCCTGGGGTGAGGTTGAACCAGGTGTAGACTTTAATTTTATGGTTACCCCAGCCCCTGAAGTCGAATAAAAGATTCAGTTGATTGATACTTTTGGAGATGATTTACCCTCAGAGAGTCCTCATTTGTTAGTAAATAATGGAGTTTTTTGGGGGCTTTATTTGTTAATAATATCTATTATTGGACAATTATCACTATCTTTTGCTTCAATACAGTCATCAGTTAGATCTACTAATATATTTTTCATTTGTTCTAAGTCCTTAATCTTATCTTCTATTAATGTTATTTTTTCTTCGGCCATAATTCTCACTTCATGACATGCAGATTTTGAATTTGCCTTTAAAGATAGTAATTCTGATATTTCTTTTAGGGAGAACCCTAATTTTTGAGCTGACTTAATAAACTTAAGGCGTTTCAGGTCCTTTGATGAGTATTGTCTGTACCCGGAGCTGTTTCTTGGAGGTTCAGGAATTAGTTTTTCCCGTTCATAATAGCGAACTGTTTCAACATTTACTCCAGCTTTTTTGGCTAATTTACCAGTAGTCATTTTCTTGATTTTAATCACCCTTCCTTTTTTTAAACTCTTATATCTCAAAAAGATTAACATATTGAAGAAAAAAATCATTAATGCCTTAACTCTGTACCATACTACATAGTTTATAATGAAAGTATAACATTTTAAGGGGAGGAAAGACAAATGGAAGAGATATTATGTCCAGACTGCGGAACAAAAGGAAAAAAAGTTAATATAGTAACAGTAAAAAGCCTGGTTGAGAAAAAAGTTAAAGATAATGCCTCTTATCAAATATGCTTAAATTCTGATTGCGAAACTGTCTATTTCATTAGTTCTGGAACGATTTTCTACAGCAGAGAAGATTTAAAGATAGCCGTCTGGTATAAAGATTCAGAAGATGATAAGGTTCCAATCTGCTATTGTTCTAATTTAACTAGAGGAGAAATAAAGGAAGCAGTAGATAAAGGTTATACAACTGCTGCTGAAATCAGAAAATATACCGGGAAATCAATTACAGGGAATTGTTTAACTGAAAATCCAGCCAGTCAGTGCTGTCATCAGACTTTGACTAAAGAGATAGCTAGATATTATAATAAAGATAATATCTAGATGTTAAATAGTAGCAAATTAAATTTTGAACACTCAATAAGGAGGAGATTATTTATGAAAAATTACGATCTATTTGTTATTGGTTCAGGGATGGCGGGGATGAGTATTGCTCAGAAAGCAGCGGCTAAAGGTCTAAAGGTAGCTATTACTGATGAACTACCATATGGTGGAACCTGTGCTCTTCGGGGCTGTGATCCAAAAAAGGTATTAATTGGCCCGACTGAGGTTCACTACCATGCTGATCATCTTTTGGGTAAAGGAATTAACCAGGTGCCTGAAATAAATTGGGAAGATGTGATGGAATTTAAGCAGAAATTTGTAGATGAAATGCCACCGAAGATCGAGGCCGGTTATGAGAACAAGGGAATAGCTATGTATCATGAAAATGCTCGTTTTCTCTCTGAAGACACTCTTCAGGTTGGGCAGGAAAAGATCAGAGCTGATAAAATTGCGATTGCTACCGGTGCTAAACCGAGAGAACTTGATTTTCCAGGAGCAGAGTATGCGCAGACCAGCACAGACTTTCTTAATATGAAGGAAATGCCGGAGTCTCTACTTTTTATTGGAGGTGGCTATATTGCCTTTGAATTTGCTCATATAGCTGCTCGCTGTGGTGCTGAAGTGACAATTGTCCACCGCAGTCAAGCTCCATTGAAAAACTTTGAGCAGGATATTGTTGACCACCTGGTTAAGGCCACTGAAGAACTGGGAATTAATCTCGTTCTGGAGACAGAAGTCTGCGGGATAGAGAAGTTAGAACAGGGTTATCAAGTAAAAGGAGAAACCAACGAAGAATTTGAATTTTTTGAGGCGGAAATGGTGATTAATTCAGCCGGAAGACCTCCTAAAATCTTTGATCTGGATTTAGAAAAAGCTAATATCTCTTATACTAAAAAAGGAATTGAAGTTAATGAGTATCTTCAGAGCACAACTAATCCCAGAGTTTATGCTGCAGGAGATGCCGCTGACTCTCCCGGACTACCTCTGACCCCTGTTGGAGTTCTGGAAGGATATACAGCTGCCAGTAATATAATTAAAGCAGAGCAAAAAATAGTGGAGTATCCACCTATGCCAACAGTAGTTTTTACTCTACCTACAATGGCTTCAGTAGGTTTAACTGAAGCTGCAGCGAAAGCAGGAGGCTATAATTACCGTGTTAATTATAAAGAGGCTGAAAATTGGTTTAATGCACGCCGACTGCAGGTGCCTGAGTATGCTTTTAAAACTATTATAGATAAAGAAACTGAGACAGTTTTAGGTGCTCATTTAATTGGCCCAAATGCTGAAGAGACAATTAATCTGTTTGCAATGTTTATAAAAACTGAAATTCCAGTAACAGAAATCAAAAAAATGATATTCTCTTATCCAACTTTAGCTTCCGATATTTCTTATATGCTGTAAATGATGCGGTTTTAACTGGTAACTGAATCAGATAAAATTGAGTAATCAACTTAAGATTTAGAATTTCGCTTGTAAACTTCTTATCAATATATTATAATTAGTTTAACATAAACGCGGACAACTAACATCTAAGTTAAAGAGGAGGCCGAAAAATGGAGTTAAATGAAAAACAAATTAGGTTATGTGAAGAAAATAGCGAAGATTTTTCTGATTTAAAGGCTTTATTTATTAACTGTACTCTAAAAAAATCCCCAAAGACCTCAAATACAAGAGGCTTAATGGATGTAGCAAAGGCCATTATGGAAAAGAATGAGGTTGAGGTTGAAGTGGTGAGAGCAGTTGATTATGAGATTGCTCCCGGAGTCTGGCCAGATATGACCAAAAAGGGTCTGGAAAAGGATGACTGGCCTCAGATATTTGAAAAAGTTATGGCAGCAGATATTTTGATTTTAGGTACTCCAATCTGGCTGGGAGAAAAATCTTCAGTCTGTCAGCGGGTGATAGAGAGATTATATGGGCAGTCAGGAGAATTAAATGATAAAGGACAGTATGCCTATTATGGAAGAGCAGGAGGCTGTATAGTTACTGGAAATGAAGATGGAATTAAACACTGTGGGATGGGAATTTTATATTCTCTGCAGCATCTCGGTTTTACAATTCCTCCTCAGGCAGATGCAGGCTGGATTGGCGCAGCTGGACCGGGACCTTCTTATTTAGATGAGAATTCAGGTGGACCGGAAAATGATTTTACCCAGAGAAATACAACCTTTATGACCTGGAATTTAATGCATCTGGCTAAGATGCTTAAAGAAAACAATGGAATTACTGCTTACGGAAATCAGCGCAGTGCCTGGGATGCAGGCTGCAGCTTTGATCACCCAAATCCAGAATACAGATAATTGTTGAGAAGTCTTTTAAGGAGGTCAAAATGTTAAAAAATAAATATATATATCTATTAATAATTACTGTTTTATTTTTAACTCTTCTAACTAACCCGGCAGCTGCTCAGGATGATAGTTTAAACATAGCCATTCCTGGTCGGGCTCAAACACTTGATCCAGCCTATCTGCAGCGGGTTTTATCTGACTGGCCGGTTATGAATTCAGTTTTCAATGGCCTGGTTAAATATAAGCCGGGAACATTTGAGGTAGTACCTGACCTGGCAGAAGAATGGGAGATTTCGGAGGATAACACAGAAATTACTTTTTGGCTGAAAGAAGGAATAGAGTTTCATAAAGGTTACGGAGAATTTACTGCTGAAGATGTTAAATTTTCTTTTGAAAGAATAATCGCCGAAGATGCAAATTCACCAGAGGCACAGTCATTTATTAATCTTGAGCAAGTAGAGATTATTGATCAGTATACAGTGAAATTGATCCTGAGTGAGCCAATGGGAAGGCTTTTTACTTCAACCCTGCCCTTTAATGCAGGTCTAATTGTCAGTAAAAAGGCAGTTGAAGAGATGGGTAGAGAAGAATTTGCCAGTAATCCGATTGGTACTGGCCCCTATGTTTTTGAAGAATGGGATGTCAACAATAATATAAGACTCAGTAAAAATGAAGATTATTTTGAAGCAGAGGCGGAATATGGAGAAGTAGTATTTATGCCGATGTCTGATCCTACATCTCAGGAGCTGGCTTTACAGTCAGGAGAGATCGATATTGGACAGCTTACTCTTGATAATTTTGATCAGATAAGTCAGATGGAAGAGTTTGAAGCTAAAATTTATCCAGATCTGGCAATCCAGTATGTTGCGTTCAATACCAGTAAGGCGCCCTTAAATAATAAAAAATTAAGGGAAGCCTTAAGATATATAATTAATCCTGAAGAAATTCTGGTCGGTGCCTTTGCCGGCAAGGCAGAAAGAGCCTATTCAATTTTGCTTGAAGATATGACCGGTTACTGGAAGGCTCCTGATTTTAAGCTGGAAGAAGTAGGAGAAGATTATGTCTGGAATCTGCTGGCAGAAGCAGGTTATCCAGAAGGAGAAGGACTTGAGCTGGAATATGTTACAGATGCAACAGAAGAAAGAAGAATGATTGGAGCGTTAATTCAGGATCAGTTATCACGTTTTAATATTGACCTAAATGTTAAAGCTATGGAAGTTGGTCCCAAAATAGAACGCTGGCAGGAAGGTAGTTATGATATCACCTATGCCAGATTTACTAATACTGTTGACCCGGGTTATAATTTTCAGTGGAATTTGAGTGAACAGGTTGGGAAATGGAATCTATTCCACTGGTCAAATGAAGAATATGATAGGCTCTGGCAGGAAGCTGAAACTACTCTGGACAGCAATCTAAGAGCTGATAATTATGAGAAAATGCAGCAGCTGATGAATGATGACTCAATTGGAATCTGGGTTACCCATGGTGTTAAAACACCTGCCTGGACTACTGAAGTAGATCCTGTATTTTCTCCTGACGGAGTAATTTTACCCTGGTTAATCACCAGCAGTGAAAAATAGAAATTAAAAAAACCTGAATCTGAATTAAAATATTTGGGTTCAGGTTTTATTCAAAATATCTTCATTTTTTGAAATTTGAAAGCTGGAGGATTAGCATATGTTTATCTATATCACAAAACGCCTCTTATGGGTGATTCCAACTATTCTTACAGTCTTATTAATTTTATTCAGCCTCAGTTATTTACTGCCTGGAGATCCAGCGGATATTATACTTGGACCGAGGGCTACTCCAGAAATGGCGGAGGAACTAAACAGACGCCTGGGGCTTGATAAACCATGGTACCAGAGTTATCTAATCTATTTAAAGAATATTATTAAAGGAGATCTCGGCACCTCAATATTTAGAGACCGCTCAGTTTTAACGGTTATCTTAGATGTTCTGCCCTATACAGTTATTTTAACCCTGGCCGGAATGGGACTGGCTGTTTTTAATGGAATTTCTATTGGCCTCCTGGCAGCAAACTATAATAACAGTTATTTTGAAAAGTTTTTAACTATGGTTTCATTTATCACTGCTTCAACTCCAACCTATATTGCCGGGGTATTATTAATAGTTGTTTTTTCAGTTAATTTTAATCTAATACCTTCTATTGGGATTGGTGAAGGGGGATTTTTAAGCAGTCTGCACCATTTAATTGGACCGGCTCTGGCTCTTTCGATTGGCTGGACCGGCTATATTGCCCGCTTAACCAGAAGTTCAATGCTGGAAACCCTGGATCAGGAGTTTATTCAGACTGAAAAATCATTTGGTATTCCCCGCTATTATATTCTCTACAAATATGCTTTAAAAAAAGCAATTAAACCTATCATTGCAGTAATTGGACTTGGTATCGGTAGGCTGCTTGGGGGAGCAGTTTTTGTGGAAGTGATTTTTAATCGTCCCGGGCTGGGAAGATTAATCGTTAATTCAGTCAATGAGCGTGATCTGCCAATGGTGAGGGGCGGAGTTTTAGCAGCAGCACTTTTATTTGTAATTGCAAATTTAATTGCAGATATTTCATATGCCTATTTTGATCCCAGAATAAAACAAAAATAATCAGCTGGAGGTTTATCATGTTTAAGAGCCAGAAATTTTTCCGCTTCAAAAAAAAGAGCATTAGAGTAATTAAAATAATGGGCAATGATTATAAAGCCTATCTTGGTGGAATAATTATCATGCTGATTCTAGTTTCAGCTATTTTTGCACCCCTGATTGCTCCTGCTGACCCCTATAAAACCAATGTGACTAAAAGGTTGGAGGGACCGAGCTTTGAAAATCTGCTGGGTACTGACAGCCTGGGCAGGGATATTTTGAGCCGCTTAATATATGCAGCCCGTCCGGCAGTTTTGGTTTCTTTTGGTGGGATAATTATATCAGTGATCATTGGAATAATTCTGGGTCTACTGGCAGCCTATGTTGGCGGAATTCTGGAGAGTATAATTTTATTTATCTTTGATGTAATCAGGGCATTTCCCCCTATTATACTAATATTAGTTCTACTTTCTATAATTGGCCCTTCATTATTAAGTGTAATAGTTATTCTTGGAGTGACTATTATGCCCCGTTATGGGAGAGTGGTCAGGGCAGAAACTCTCTCTGAAAAGGAAGAGGACTTTGTTGAAGCGGCTAGATCACTAGGAGCAGATAACTCTCGTATAATTTTTAAGCATATTCTCCCCAATATATTTGCATCAGTACTGGTTTTGAGTGGGATGGATATGGCTTCAATGATCATGTGGGAAGCAGGACTTTCTTTTCTGGGTCTGGGCCTACAGCCTCCTTTAAGCAGCTGGGGAGTAATGCTGCAGGAGTCATATCAGTATATTCAGACTGCTCCTTTAATGATAGTCTGGCCATCTCTGGCAATTATGCTGACCATGCTTGGATTTTCAACCTTTGCTGAGAGTCTGCGGGTGGCTTTAAATCCAAAATTAAACCAGGAGGTATAAGTTCTTATGCCCGATAAAATCTTAAAGATAAATGATTTAGCAGTTGAATATAGAAATAAAGGGAAATATTTAAGGGTACTGCAGGATATAAATCTGGAACTTGACAATGGTGAGATCCTGGCTCTGGTTGGGGAAAGTGGTTCTGGTAAGTCTACTTTAGGAAAAACAATTCTAAGATTACTGCCAGATTCAGCCAGAATAGCAGAGGGCAGTATATTTTTTAAGGGCAAAGACATCTGCAATTTATCCGAAAAGGATTTTAATGATCAGATTCGAGGTCAGGAAATGGCAATGGTTATTCAGAATCCTCAGAATGCCCTCAATCCCGTCTTTAAAGTAGGGACTCAAATTCTTGACGTATTGTATTTTAAGTCAAAAAAACAAAAAAGTAGAAAAGAACTAAAAAAAGAAGCAGTTGAAATTTTAAAGAAAGTTGGTATCTCAGATCCAGAATACAGATTTGACGAATACCCACATCAGTTTAGTGGGGGCATGAAGCAGCGGGTAATGCTGGCCATGGCTTTTATCTCCAATCCATCACTTTTGATTGCAGATGAGCCGACAACAGCACTTGACCTGACAGTAGAAGCTCAAATTCTAAATTTATTATCCAAGCTGGTGGAGGAATACAAAACCTCGATACTTTATATCAGCCACGATCTGGGAGTTGTTGCCGGTTTAAGTGACAGGATTGCAGTGATGTATGCCGGACGGATAGTTGAAGTTGCTCAGACCAAAGAATTATTTGCTGAGCCCAATCATCCCTATACAGAGGCACTTTTAAAATGTCTGCCGGATTATAAAAAAACAGAAGAGCTGCTGACTATTCCCGGACAGGTTCCTGATCCTGGTAATTATCCAGTCGGCTGTAATTTTCATCCCCGCTGCAGCTACAGTTTTGACCGCTGCCGGAAAGAGGATCCAGTCCTTAAAGAAATAATCCCCAATCATTTTTCAGCCTGTTTTTTAAATGACAGTTAAGGAGATATAAAAATGGCTTTAGTTGAGGTTAAAAATTTAAAAAAATATTTTGTCAATAATGATGGTTTTTTATATAAATTAGCCAAAAAAGGTCCGATTAAGGTTAAAGCGGTTGATGATGTTAGTTTTAAGATTGAAAAAGAAGATACTCTGGCTGTGGTAGGGGAAAGCGGCTGTGGTAAGACAACTGTGGCCCGCTCTGTTTTGAGATTAATTGAGCCGACAGCTGGAGAAATACTTTATAGAGGCAGGTCAATAAATAATTTTGATAAAAAAGAGCTGAAAGCTTTTAGATCAGATGCTCAGATGATTCTTCAGGACCCCAAATCCTCTTTAAATCCTCGTTTTATTGTAGAAGAGATTGTTTCGGAACCATTATATATTCATGATCAGATTGCAGATGACTTTAATTTACTGGATCGTGTCTGGGAGCTGCTGGATATGGTTGGACTTTCTAAAAGATATTCCGAACTTTTTCCCCACGAATTAAGTGGAGGTCAGGCCCGGAGAGTTGGAATTGCGAGAGCCCTTGCCTTACAGCCTGAATTTATAGTCTGTGATGAACCAACTTCTGGCCTTGATATTTCGATTATGTCAGCTATTTTAAATTTGATGAAAAAACTGCAGCAGGAATATCAGCTGACCTACCTCTGGATATCTCATAATTTACATGAGGTCAGATATATCAGTAATAAAGTGGCGGTAATGTATCTTGGTAAAATAGTTGAAATCTCAGATACAGACACAATTTTCAATAATTCAGTTCATCCCTATACAGAAGCCTTATTTTCTTCTTTAAGAGGAATTAATGATGACTGGAATTATAAAGAGCGTGAGATAATACAGGGAGAGGTGCCAAGTCCAATTAATCCACCCTCCGGCTGCAGTTTTCATCCCCGCTGTAAATATAGTTTTGATAAATGCAAAAAAATAGAACCGGAGCTTAAAGCAGTAGAGGCAGGCCATTTAACTTCCTGTCACTTATATAATTAGAATTAAAGTAAAAAAGGAGATATTCAAAACAGATGAAAACTTCAAGGAAAACAGATTATGCAGTTCATGCCTTAATGATTTTAGCAAGAAATAAAAAAGAAGAACTCTCTGTTAAAGAACTGGCAGATAGGGGAAACGTATCTTCATCTTATCTGGCAAAGGTTATGCAGAAGTTGTCAGCAGCTGGAATTGTTAGTTCTGCTGAGGGGAAAAAGGGGGGATATACTTTAGCTAAAGATGCAGAAAAAATCAACCTGGCTCAGATAATGGAACTTTTTGAAGCTAAAGATAATGTATTCGAATGTGTTGATGAAATCCGCAGCTGTAAAATTAAAGATTGGTGTAAAATACATCATGTATTTGCTCATGCTTATCATAAAATGCTGGCCGAACTTGAACAGACAACTATTAAAGATATTATTAATCCTGAAATAAAAAAAGAAAGGGTTTGATCTGATGAATAAGCCAAAGATTGAAATCTATACCAAAACCTGGTGTCCTTACTGTAGAAGAGCAAAGGCGATGCTGAAAAGCCTGGGGCTTGATTATACTGATTATGATATTACCGATAATGAAAAGCTGCAGCAGGAGATGGTGGAGCGGAGCGGTAAAAAAACTATCCCACAGATTTTTATAAATGATGAAAAAATTGGCGGCTATGATGATTTAATTGAGCTTGTCAGTTCGGGTGGACTTGATGAGATGACTGAATTCGATAGACCAAACTGCACTGAAAAAGACTGGGATCTGGCTGTAATTGGAGCCGGACCGGCCGGAATGACTGCTGCAGTTTATGCGGCTAGAAAAGGCTTAAAAGTTCTAATGGTAGCCAGAGATATTGGAGGTCAGGTGCTGGAAACTGACACCATCGATAATTATCTACCGGAATATGGAACCTCAGGCCCGGATCTAATGCAGAATTTTTTAAAACACCTTAGAAACTATAATATAGACACTCTTTTTGGAGAGGAAATTACAGATATTAATCCTCAGGCAAAAGGACATATTCTGCTTACAAAAAGTGATAAAAAAATTAAGACGAGAGCTGTTTTAATAGCTGCTGGAACTAAAAAGAGACAGCTTGGAATTCCAGGAGAACATCAGTTAAAAGATAAGGGTGTAAGTTACTGTGCTACCTGTGATGGCTATATTTATGAAAATCAGCCGGTTGCTGTAGTTGGTGGAGGTAATTCTGGGCTGGAGGCAGCTCTGGATATGGCAAAAATTGCAACTGAAGTTTATTTAATTATTAGAGGAGAACAGCTTTCAGGTGATAAAAGTCTGCAGGATAAGGTAAATAACTCAGAAAAAATAGAGGTTTGTAAATCATACCAGACAACTGAGATTCAAGGTGAACAGAAAGTTGAATCTATAAGAATTAAAAATCTTAATACAGGTAAAGAACGGGAACTTAATGTTAAAGCATTCTTTATCGAAATTGGTCTAATACCAAATACCGGCTTTGTTTGTGAGCATCTAGATATTAATCAGGGTAATGAGATTATTATTAACGAAAATAATCAGACAAGCATTGAAGGTATTTTTGCTGCTGGAGATGTAACCGACATTAAAGATAAACAGATTATTGTTTCTGCCGCAGAAGGTGCTAAGGCTGCCTTAAGAGCCAATGAATATTTGAGTTAAAGTAATAATTGTACTGCGAAAAGTAGGTATCTAGAGCTAGTTTTATTAGTCTATAAGCTTTTCGCCGTATATTAACTTAGTCAGGTAAAAATTTTAGCTAAAACTCGGATAACTCAACTCCGGGTTAGGTGGCAAATTATCATTACAGTTACAGTATAGAAAATAATACTAATGGAGGCGATCAAAATGGCATGGATAGATATGGTAGATGAAGATAAGGCAGAAGGTAAATTAGCTAAACTTTATGATAAATTAACTCGATCAGGTAAAAATGAGGTGGCACATGTTTTAAAAGTTCAATCTTTAAGTCCTGACCTTTTAGAAGACCATCTTAAGATCTATAAGACTATTATGTTTGGCAGATCAAATATTTCTCGCAGGCAGAGAGAAATGATAGCTACAGTTGTCTCTGACGTCAATGAATGTCATTACTGAATAACACATCATGGAGCGGCGCTCCAAAAGTTGATCAGAGATGATGAGCAGGCAGATAAAATATTAAGTGGTATTTTAGATGATTATAAATCAGCACCAATTAGTGAAAAAGAAAAGGAAATGCTTGATTATGCTGTTAAATTAACTAAAAAACCAGCCTCAGTGAAAAAGGAGGATCTTGATAGATTAAGAGAATTTGAGCTTAGTGATAGAGATATTCTTGATTTAAATCAGGTAGTTTCTTATTTTAATTATGTTAATAGAACAGCTGATGGCCTGGGAATAGAACTGGAAGCTGAACATAAATAGAGGATTGAACATATAATATATCAAAACAATTAAAAAATGGAGGTTAATTTATGATTAAAAATTTACAGGAAGAATTAAATCGACTTGGCGAAAATAATGAAACACCTGAAGCAATTCAGCAAAAGATTGCAAAAGCCAATCAAGAACTTGAAGAATCAGGTGAAGTTGATGGTCTAAATGTTGGAGATCAGGCACCAGATTTTAAATTAAAAAATCATCTTGGTAAAGAAATTTCTCTAGTAGAAAAATTAGAAGAAGGGCCGGTAGTTCTAGTATTTTATCGTGGTGGCTGGTGCCCCTACTGTAATCTGCAGTTAAAAGCCTATCAACAGGCACTGCCTGAAATTAAAGAAAAAGGTGCGCAGTTAATTGCTGTTAGTCCGCAGACACCAGATAACACCCTAAATCAGAAGGAAAAAGAAGAACTAGACTTTGAACTTTTAAGTGATCAGAATGGAGAAACTGCAGCTGATTATGAAGTATTATTTAAAGTTCCAGCTGCTGTTAAAGAAGTATACCAGGGCTTTGGGCTTGATATTGCAGAGTATAATGGACTTGATGAGTGGATTTTACCTGTGCCCGCAGTCTATATTATTAATCAGGAAGGGAAAATAGAATTTGTCGATCTGAATGTAGATTACACAACTCGGACAGAACCCCAGACAATTATTAATAATTTGTAAGTTAAACAAATAGGAGGAGTGATAAATTGATCTTAGGTATTAGCGGCAGTGGTAGAGCTAATGGTACTACTTCAGATGTGATTAAATATATTTTAGAGCAGTCAGGCCAGGAATATGAGTATGTTTCTCTGGCCGGCAAAAAAATCAATGGTTGTATCGGCTGTACCAGATGTGCTGCAGACAGCTTCTGTAAAGTTGAGGATGACTGGCAGGAAATCGGACATAAAATGCTTAAGGCAGATGCAATTATTTTTGGAGCTCCTGATTATTATGATACTCTTAATGCCCTTGCACATGCCTGTTTGGAGCGGACATACTGTTTTAGACATCTGGAAAAATATAAACTAGCTGGTAAATTGGGAGTAGGAATTGCAGTTGATGGTCCAGAAATTAATTCTGGGGTAATCAAATACATTAAGAGGGTAATGGATTCAAATCAGATGGCGATCATGGACACATTTCAAGTTGAAGGATACTCTCAGTGTTTTAGCTGTGGTTATGGAATTGATTGTGCATCTGGAACAGTAGTTGATCGACACGGCTTTTTAGATGAAATAGAAGAAAAGCATCTACCTTCAAAATTTAAGGAGCAGAAAGACAAAAAACTTAAAGCCTACAAAATTGCTAAAACACTTGGCTCAATTTTAGAAGAACGAAAAAATTAAATTATTATTACTATAAGGAGTTGAATAAAATGGCAGCTGAAGATAGTTTAGTTATTTTATGGACAAGTGGAGATAAGGAAGTAGCTAAAAAAATGGTTTTTATGTACACAATTAATGCTAAAAAAAGAGAATGGTGGCAGGATATTAAATTTATAGTCTGGGGCCCATCCTCAAAATTATTAAGTGAGGATCAGGAACTGCAGGAACAGATTAAAGATTTCATTGAGGCAGGAATTAAAGTTGAAGCCTGTCAGGCCTGTGCTGATCAATATGGTGTTGCAGATGATTTAGCAGAACTGGGCATTGAAGTTAAATATATGGGAGAACCTTTAACTGATTATCTTAAAAGTGAAAGCAAAGTTATGACATTTTAATCAGTAATAAGTCCCGGCAAATTAGCCGGGACTATAAAATATATGCTAAGTTAATTATAATGACTTGTAGATAACCCTGCCTTTAGCAGCTAAATTAATTTTCAGACAGTTATTCCCCTGAGCTCCTTTAATTACTTCAATATCTTTGCCTATTTGTTGTTGATCTGATGAATAAAGGCAGACAAACTTATCACCTAAATTATGGAGCTCATTATCTACAATAACTTTTGAATTTTGTTCCCTATCTAACTCACAATTTATAGCTAAAAGAAGTTCTTCCTGGCTGAGTATGCGAGACCAGGCTATGATTTCTGTACAGCGGCCTCCATTTGCAGTTGGAAGATGGAAATTTTCATTTTTACTGTTAGAAATCTCTCTTAAATACTGACGTCCAATTCTCAAGTTAATATATTTTTTTCTGAGTTTGGCCAGTTTTTTCATTTCCTGATAAATTGGATTTTTCTGGTCAAAAAAACTTCTGTTATGGGTTCTAAAAGCCCCAAAATCACCGCCAAACATGGCTTCTCTGATATATTTATCATTATCACCACTGCCATCAAATCCCTGTTCAGTCCCATAATAAACACAGGGAATACCGGCTGTGAAGAAGTTAAGGAAGATTGCATTTTTCAGCAGGGGTGCTGTTTTTTTATCTGCGGCAAATCTTTCTTTGGACTGCTGCTGATAGACCATATCATGATCATCAAACATGGTAATTACATTTTTGTGATACCACTGGTGCTGTCCTTCATTAAGCAGACTGGAATTAGTAAAAATAGAAAAATAGTTTTCAGCTGAATAATATCCTTTAGCGACATTTTCAAGATTTTCTGGTATTTTATTGATTCCTAAAGCTGCATTGAGTCCTGTTTGCTCACAGACCATTTTTGCGAATTCCATACCGCCGGTAATTTCACCAATGATATAGAAATTCTTTTTGCCTAATGTCTGAGCAAATTCTTTGATTTCAGCTGTGAAATAGCGGGTTGCCCCTGGACTTAAATGTTTGACTGTATCCAGTCTAAAACCATCTAAATCTGCATATGCTATCCAGTATTTATAACAGTCAGTCATTGTTTTTAAGGCTTTCGAAGCCTGATAGTTATTCAAATTTCCCTGACCGGTATTAATTTTTTTCAAAGAGAAAAAGTCTCCTTCTCTATATTCAGGGTCATTATCCCAGTTTCTGATATATCCCCTGCGGTTAAATGTATCTAAATCAAATAATTCTTGGGGCCAGATTCCACCATCAGGATAGTTTTTCTCATAATCAGGATTTGTGGGGTCAACAGAAGGCTGTCCTTTACTATCTCTAAAAGCTTGAACTTCATAAGGCTCACCTGTATAAACAGGAGCTTCATTTAGATATTCAAAAACATCACCAGAATGATTTATAATCACATCAAGCATAATATAGATTCCTCTGGAGTGGGCTTTTTCTACCAGTTCTTTTAAGTCATCTTTATTACCGAAGTGAGGATCAATCTCCAAAAAATTTTGGATCCCATATCCATGATAATTCTTGGAGAAAACAGGTTGTTTTAAAATCGGACTGATCCAGAGAACGCTAACCCCCAGTTCGTCTAAGTAATCAAGTTTTTTAGTTATTCCTTTTAATGTACCACCAATCCAATCTTCACCATTTTGACGCCACTGGTTTTTGCTTTCTTCATCCAGGAGAGCATTTTCATAGTCCCTGTCCTGGTCATAAAGAGGGTAATCTTCTTCACCGGCAAATCTGTCTACCAGTAAAAAGTAAAATATCTGTTCATCCCAGGCTTCAGGAGATTTTGTGAACTTCTTATTTCCCTTTAATTTATTTAAATTGAGTTCTTTAATACTTTTCATAACTTTGCTCACCAGCCTTTATATAAATATTTTCTTTAATTATATCAAAATTTTGAATATTAATAAAGAAATGGGCTTTTTTTGTCAACTCATCAGATCAGTACAGTAGATAACTGTTAAAAACTTCCGCACATATCTATAGGTGCGGATAATTATAAGGGTTTTTAAACAATAATTTCTTATTAGCAATCTCAAAAATTATACAAAATTTCTAGCGGGACCACGTCTTAATTATGAATTGCAGATCGACGTTCGACGCCCACCCCCTAGAGCATAACTAAATATTTAAAGACACTGAGCTGTCTGGATAGTCTCTTAACTGAGGCTGTCCCGGCAGCTCTTTTTTTATGCCTAAATTTAAGGAGGTGAGAGTAGATAAGGGATTGGACTTAGTCCAAAATGATGAAAGGGAGGTGAATCAGATGGCTTCTACTGGAACTAGGAATGCTGCTAAAGTCACCGGTGTGGCAGCTTCAAAGGTCGATAGAGCAGCTCTGAAAGCGATAAAGAAGTAAGTTATTGCTGCCAATTCTACCAGGCTTAAATCAGAGAGTGTTTTCTCAGAACTGAAGGATGCATTTATGGAAGGCTGGAATAATGCTTAGGATTAAACTCAGGGGACTGTCAGTGAGAGCTGATGGTCTCTTTTTTTACTATTAGTGCAGGTACAATTACTCTTTTTAGCTGGCACTTTATTAGCGGAGACTTAGCTTTTTCTATAGAGCGGATGGCAACAGTGATGGTTATTACCTGTCCCCATGCCTTAGGTCTTGCTATTCCACTGGTGGTAGCTGTTTCCACAACTCTATCTGCTAAAAATAGACTGCTGATTTGTGATCGTACTGCTTTTGAAAATGCCTGTAAGATAAATACAGTTTTGTTTGATAAGACAGGCACCCTGACTGAAGGAGAATTTAAAGTTGAAGCAACGGAAAGCTTTATTGACAAAAATAATCTTGAGTGTTATACTTTACTTAAGATACCCAATAGGGGTATAGTGTATTTATAAAATCTAGTTGTGCTAAGATTAACATTAATGATAACTCATAGTTTAAAGCTAAAATTCATAATCTCTTCACATTTATCTGTTATTATATAATTACCCGGTAAGGGTATAAAGTATTTAAATAAAGGAGTGGATACTGTGATGAGACTTGGTTTAGGAATAATGGGAGGAGGGTTTTCCTTGATTTTTTGGATAATAATCATTATTGCTGTAATATATTATTTTAACAATGGAAATATCAACAGTTCTGGTTCAGGGTACAACAGAAGTAACTCCAGTTATCAGGTAAATCAGGCTGAAACGATTGCTAAAAAGCGTTATGCTGAAGGGGAAATAACTAAAAAAGAACTAGATGATATTATAAATGATTTAAGATAGAATTTAAACAATTAAAATAACAAACCAGCAAATAGTGTGACTTTTTTATAACTGATGTTTAATTAAGAGAGGAGTTATTAAATGAAAATATTAAAGAGGATGAAGAAAGTATTTGAGGCAAAGATGAGTAAATTTGTGGATGAGGTAGAGGATCCAGAAGAACTTTTGGATATATCTCTGCAGGAGATGAAAGAACACTTACAGCAGGTTCAGAACTCTTTATTAGAGCTAACTACAATCAAAAAGGGTCTGGAAAAAGATCTAGTAGATGTTAAAGATAAGGTAGAACTTGCTCAGGAGCAGGCTCAGACTGCTATGGATATAGAAAAAGAAGAACTGGCACGTGCTGCTCTAGAGAAAAAGGCAGACTTAAATGAAAAAAAGACTACTTTGAAAACTGAAATAGAAAAAATAGAAAATAAGATTGAGGTCATTAAATCCAATAAAAAAACACTGGCTGAACAAATTAAAAAGCTGGAAACGAAAAAAGAAGAGTTGACTTTTATAAATAAATCCGCCGATGCCCAGCTGGAAGTAAAAGAGATTATTACCGGTGCCAGCAGTGATATTACTGATTTAAATGAACAGATCAAAAGAGCTGAAGAAAAGATACGAAAGAAAGAAGCTAAGCTTTCTGCCATTGATGAGTTAGTGGCTGATGGTGAGTTAATAAATGATCTTAATTCAGAGGATGATATTGAAAAGTCTCTTAGTCAAATAGAGCGTGATTCAAAAATTGAAAAAGAACTTGCTAATCTAAGAGCTAAAAAGATGGGAGATGCATAATAATGGGATGTGGTGGCTTCCATGAACTTTTTCGGGTCTATGACAGCAGAAATACAGGATATAATGATCGACGGCCGGATGACACTCAGGAAAAGATTTCTTTAATAAAAAGATTATATGCTGAAGGCAGGATTGGTAAAGATAGTTATTATTCACTAAAAGATAGAGCTTATAATGGCAATCTTTCTTTTGAGCAGTTGATGGATATTAAAGAATCGAGTTTTAACAGCAGAGAAAACACTTCACAAGATTCTGAAGTAAAAGATGATAAACCGAATAATAAAAACAAAAGCATTAATAAATATAAAGAAAAAATTAAAGAATTAAAGAGAAGCAGAGAAAAAGTGGAAAGTATAAGAACAAAAATTCAGGAACGCCTGAACGAATTACTCCAGGAAAAAGAAAAAGTAGAGGAAATGGCCGAATCAATGGTATCTTCCAGTGAGGAAGCTGCCAGAGAATATATAGAAAAAAAGCTTGATCTTGAAGAAAATATACAGGTATTGAAAAAGAGAAAAAAAGAATTAGAAAAACAGATTGATGAGATTGACAAAACAATGAAGGTGGTAGATACAAAAATGCTTGATTATGAAGCTGTAAAGTTACAGGAAGAATTAGAAAATATTAAAAAAGACATTTAGGGAGGAATTTATTATGTTTAAAAATAAAATATTTATTGTCTTAATAGCATTATTGTTGGTGGCTGGTATCTATTCAGCGGTGGGAGCACATTCAGTTTCGTCTAATAGTAATAACATGATGGGTAATGGTTATAATGGTCAGATGAACGGTTTCAACAATTATCCAGACAATAACCAGGGTAATTATGGCATGATGGGTATGATGGGCAGAGGTATGGGTTATGGTGGAATGATGAGAGGTTATGGACAGGGAACTAATAGAAATATTGATTACAGTCTTTCAGCATTAGGAATGACAGAAGAAGAAGTTAAAAATTTAGCTGTTGAACTTGTAGATAGACAGTTTGGTTCAGATTATCAGATTAGTGATATTTTCATTTTTAACAATTCACCATATTATATTTCAGTTGTAGAAAAAGATAGTGATCAGGGAGTTTTCGAATTATTGTTTGACCCTTATAGAAAGGTGATCTATCCAGGATATGGACCAAATATGATGTGGAATACAGAAAATGGAATGAATAATATGATGGGATGGAGTTGGAGTACACCACTCGAAGAAAATACCCTGTCACGTCAAGAAGTTCTGGAAAACGCAGAGAAATTTGCTCAGGCAAATGATTTTATGGTAGAAGATGAAGGGCATCAGTTCCCGGGTTATTATACATTCCATACAGCAGATGCTAATGATAATACAACCGGTATGCTGAGTGTTAATTCTAATACAGGCCAGGTTTGGTATCATAACTGGCATGGAGATTTGGATGAAGTTATTAGTGTCAAGGAACATCAAGAGTAAAAAAGGAAATGTTTTTAAGCTAAAATATTTATAAAAAAGAAAGGGGGTTTAATTAATGGGATATTGTTATGGTTTGAATGGATATGGTTCTGGTTTATTAGGTGGTTTTTGGTGGATAATGCCTCTATTATTTTGGGGTCTTATTATAACAGGTGTTGTGTTCTTTATAAGATCACAGAAAAATCGTAGTAGTCGCGAAGCATTAAGTATTTTAAAGCACGAGTATGCTTTAGGAAATATTACAAGAGAAGAGTTTAAAACTCGCAAGAAAGATTTACAATAATCTTAAATGTTTATTTGATACAGGTATTATCTGAAAAGGCCTTCTCTAGTAATTATTGAGAAGGTTTTTTCTTTGATTTATTTGGTGAGCTGTTCTGGTATTAAAAGAAAAGTAGATAAATAAATATAAGATAAAAAACTTAACTCAAATTCAAAATAATGCTAACATATATACCCACTACATGTATGAGGTAATATATAAAACTAAGTTGCTTACATTTAAATTATTAGATTAGGCTAAATGATTGTAAGGTTAAACAAAATAATACGTTCCCAAAAAAAAGGGTGAAAAAATGAAAAAATTAAAATTTACACAAATAATAACTTTTGGTTTTATTTTTCTGGCTGTATTTATTTCTTCAATAAGCGTTTCTGCAAATTCGGATGACTGGACAAGAACCTCAAGTGCCGAAGGGGTAAGTTTAGAAATTAAATTTGCTAATTCTGCTGAAATGAACTCTGAAGAACTATTGTTTGAAGTTTATCTGTCGACTCACAGTGGTAATTTATTAGATAATAATTTTGAAGAATTAATTACTATTAGAAATGAGCAGGATTATTTAAATAAGGAAAATATAAGTTGGGAGTGGGAACGGGAGTCCAGCCATCATCCAATTGGATTAATTAAAATCAAGAATACTACAATAGATGGACAGAAATTCTATTCTGATAAAACAGAATATCTTGAACTAGAGATTAATGGTATTCGAGAAGAGAGTCATAGATTTAGATGGAATATTAATCAGAACAAAAAATTGATTGGTTATATTCCTAATGCAGCTGATGGTACTGTTTCTGTGATAGATATTGATGCTGAAAAGGTTATAAATACACTTGAGGTAGGAGAAGAGGCTTCACATGGTATTGAAATTACTCCAGATGGAAGATTCCTATATACTGGTGATTTTCAAAATGGATTAATTAAGATATTTGATCTAAGTTCAAATGAATTGATCAAGACATTAGAAGTTAATAGTACAGCTCACGGTATAGATATGAGTCCAGATGGCAAATACATTCTTGTTGCTTCTGGTTCAGAGAGTGAAGTGGCAGTGATAGATACTGCTCAACAGGAAATAATTAAAGTAATTGAAGATGGAATAGGTGACAGTCCCAGTCACATAGACTTTGATCCTGCAGGAAAATATGCTATTTTAACAAACCTGGAATCCGATGATGTGTCTGTTATTTCAATACCTGATTTTAAAGTAACAGTAAGAATTCCGGTTGGAGATGGTCCAAATGAAGGTAGAGTTGCACCTGATGGTCGATATTCCTATACTGCAAACTGGGAATCAAACAGTGTTTCGGTAATTGACTTAAATAAATTTAAGGTTGTGGATGAAATAGAAGTTGGCGAAGGAACCCATGGTGTAATTGTTTCTCCTGACAGCAAAAAGATTTGGACTGCAAACAGAAAGACAAATAATGTTGCAATTATTGATGCAGAAACACGTCAGATTGAACGTTATATAGCAGCAGGTGAATATGCAAATCATCTGGAGTTTACTCCTGATGGAAAAAAAGTAGTGGTTACCAATGCCCGGGATAACGAGGCAATACTTATTGACACAGAAACATATGAGATAATCAGTCGAATTAAGCTTGGAGAAGAACCGCACGAGATTAGTTTTTTAATAAAGTAGTAACTTAGTTAAAAGTTTATTTTCCATAATTTATGATATTAATTACTGAACAGCTATTCTTTTGCAGCTCTGTCAGCCGCACGCTCTCTGGTAAAAAAAGGAGCACATTTTATAGCATCTGTAGCCTTTATGTTTGCATCCACTGCTTATCTCTTTATAGCAATTTTGTATAGCGGATTACTGGTGAATTTCTTAATCTAAAATAATGAGTGAATTTACAGTAGAATATTGAGAAGAATAGATAATCAGATTCATAACAGCAATCTATTGTTGGAAATATCCCATATAGTTGTAAACTACTGTATATTTACTGAGGTATTTATCGGTGGCTGAGGTTCACTGCGGTGAAATCACGGTGGAAAATAGAATAAAATTAACGTTTCAATTGGAGATGATTTATCCTCAGAGAAACTTCATTCATATTTGGTTATTTTGTTATTTAACTCCTTAATTGATATAATAATATCAGTAGTTAATAATGCTATTGAAGATAACGTCAAATAAAATATGATAGTTACCATAAAATGTAAGTAAATAGTAATAGATCACCACTAATTTTAATTATAATAAAAATATTCAAAATG
>NZ_SNWX01000036.1 GCF_004362045.1 Halanaerobium saccharolyticum
CATTTTGAATATTTTTATTATAATTAAAATTAGTGGTGATCTATTACTATTTACTTACATTTTATGGTAACTATCATATTTTATTTGACGTTATCAATTTCTGTTTAATAAGACTGACAAATTTACTCTATGTTAAAAGAAAATAGAGCACTATAACTAAAGAAACTACTAAAAAAATAACAAAAAGACAACCGGGATCCTTATAAAATGGCTTATCTGCATTTAAATGATAGCTAAAACTCCCTTTTTTCCTTGCCTTTTTAAGATGCTTAATAGATTCAGAATAATTACCTTCTTCTCTATAAATAACACCTAAGTTGTTATAGGCCGGCCCATATTCATCATCTATATCTACTGCCTTCTGATAAAGTTTTTTGGCTCGATTCAGATTTCCCATTTCTTTTGCAATACTTCCCAGATTCGTGATTGCTGGAGCAAAGTCAGGGTCCTGTTCCAGGATTTGATTTAACAATGATTGTGCCTTGTTATATTCCTTGCGATAGATATGAATTACCGCTTTTTTATTTAAAGCAGGAGCAAAATTAGGGTTTTCAGCTAAAAATTCTTCCAGCCTTTTAGCTGCTTTTTTTCTGCTTCCTCTTTCCAACAATTCGACACATTCCTCATAATCTTTTTTCTTTTCTTCCTGCAGCTGCTTTTTGTAATATGACTCCTTCATATTCTCACCCACTTTTTATTAACTTCAATTAAACATTATATCATAATTTTACCTTAAACTGCAAAAATGGCCCTCAGCTAGGCCATTTGCAGATATTAAATTTATAAAAATATATCGTTTATTCCAACCGGAGCTAAAATTCATTCTAATTAACTTAGTTAAATCATCTGAACTTTGTAATTAAGCTACCAGTGAAGATCAGGGTTTCTGGCCGCTTTAGTTTCATCAAGTTTCCTCACAGTTGTGGAATGAGGTGCTTTATTAACCAGTTCTGGATCTTCTTTTATTTCCCGGGAAATAGTCAGCATAGTTTCTATAAAATGATCCAGAGTTCCAATGTTCTCTGTTTCTGTTGGTTCGATCATCATTGCTTCTTTAACCACCAGTGGGAAATAAATAGTGGGAGCATACTGATCATAATCCAATAGTCTTTTAGCTATCTGCAGGGTTGAAACTCCCTCTTCCTTCTGCCGACTGCCGGAAAGGACAAACTCGTGCAGACTGTCTTCAGCATAGGGCAGCTCAAAATCTTTTTTGAGTCTGGCTTTTAAATAGTTCGCATTTAAAACAGCATTTTCAGTTGTCTTTTTAAGCCCTCTGCCGCCTAATGTCTTAATATAAGCCCAGGCTCTAAGCATTACTCCATAGTTACCATAAAAACTGTGCACTTTTCCGATCGACTTTGGCCGCTGATAATCCCAGTAATACTTTTCTTCATCTTTTTTAAGCAGTGGTCTGGGTAAATAGGGCGCTAAAAAATCCTTAACTCCAACCGGGCCAGAGCCAGGTCCACCTCCACCATGAGGAGTAGAAAATGTTTTATGGAGATTAAAATGCATTAAGTCAAAATCCATCAGCCCGGGTTTGGCATAACCCATAATTGCATTCATGTTGGCTCCATCATAATAAACCAGGCCACCTGCCTGATGAACCATCTCGGTTATTTTTAAGATGTCTTCTTCAAAAATACCCAGGGTGTTTGGGTTGGTCAGCATTAAGGCAGCAGTATTTTCATCTAAAGCTTCTGCCAGGGCCTCTAAATCAACCATTCCCCGCTCATTAGAGGCAATCTCAACTACATCAAAACCTGCCATTGCTGCACTGGCGGGATTGGTACCGTGAGCTGAGTCAGGCACTATGACCTTTGTCCTATTTTCTTCACGCTCTTCAAAATATTTTTTAACTATCATTAAAGATACAAATTCACCATGGGCACCAGAAGCTGGCTGTAATGTTATCTCATCCATAGCACTTATTTCTGCCAGATCCAGTTTCAACTGATATAATATTTCGAGTGAACCCTGGAGCTGTTTTTCTGGCTGATAGGGATGAATATTTGTTAATCCAGCTATGCGGGCAACTCTCTCATTTCGTTTTGGGTTATACTTCATGGTACAGGAACCGAGTGGATAAATTCCGGAATCAACTCCATAATTCATCTCACTTAAAGCTGTGTAATGACGTACTACATCCACTTCACTAACTTCCGGCAGCTCAAGGTCATCTCTTAAATATCCAGTTAATTCTGCTTCCAGATCACTTTTTTCCACCTCAAGTGGAGGTAGAGAATATCCTTTACGTCCAGAACTGCTGTAATCTTTGATTAGTTTTTCCTCCACTTAAAGCACCTCCAGTTTTTCTACTAACTTATCCATTTCTGCTTTTGTTCTCTTTTCAGTTACACAGACTAATATTCCATTTTCCCCAATGTTTTTTAAATCATAACCAACAATTATTTCTTCTTGCAGGAGCTCTTCAAAAACTTCTGTGCTCTCTTTTTCTGATTTTAGAACAAACTCATTAAAGAAATTATCCTGATTAAGAACTTCAAAACCACTCAGACCATTAATTTTTTTAGCTAAATAATGAGCCTTGTGATAACACTGCTCACCAACTTCTTTTAGACCTTCTTTACCCATTGTCGCCAGATAAATAGTGGCCATTAAAGCATTTAAAGCTTCATTAGTACAGATATTGGAAGTTGCTTTTTCTCGCCGGATATGCTGTTCCCTGGTCTGTAAGGTTAAGACAAAACCTTCTTTCCCGTCAACATCAGTTGTTTTGCCAACAATTCGGCCGGGCAGCTGCCTGAGCATCCTTCTGTCATCTTTACAGGCCATAAAACCTAAGTTTGGCCCCCCATAATTTAAGCCATTCCCCAGGTTCTGGGCTTCTCCGACAACTATATCAGCTCCAAAATCAGCTGGTGCTTTTAGTACTCCCAGTAATATTGGATTTGCGATCACCAGCAGTAGTGTGTTTTTTTTGTTTTTAATCATCTTAGAAATTTCTTCCATTTTTTCCAGAGATCCATAGAAATTTGGATACTGCAGGACCACAACTGCAGTCTGATCATTAATATTTTTTTCAATTTGAGCTGGATTGATAATCTGCTGTTTACTTTCTAGATCAACAAATTCCAGTTCAGCTCCGGCACCATAAGTTTTTATAACCTCTCTGTAAGCAGGATTAACCGTATCAGGAAGCAAAACTCGAGAATTACCTGTAATTCTGGCAGCCATAGTTACAGCTTCTGCTGCTGCTGAACCACCATCCAGCATCGAAGCATTTGCAATCCCCATCCCGGTTAAATCACAGATCATACTCTGATATTCATAAGCTGCTTCCAGAGTTCCCTGGCTTAATTCTGCCTGATAGGGAGTATAGGCTGTATAAAATTCAGAACGAGAAATTAAAGCATCAATTATTCCTGGTAGATAGTGATCATAAGCTCCTGCACCTAGAAAAGAAATCTGCTGGTCCAGACTCTTATTTTTCCCCGCCTGCAGCTGAGCCCTCCTCATTAATTCCAGCTCAGAAATACCAGATTCAATATTTAAACGCTCATCTGCTGATACTGCCTCTGGAATCATCTGAAAAAGATCCTTAACCTCTTTCAATCCGATCTCCTGCAGCATTTTATCCTTTTCTGCTGCTGTGTTGGAAATATAGTCCATCATTATTCCTCCTCAATGAATTCAGCATACTCCTCTGCAGATAAAAGTTCGTCTAATTCTGAATCATCAGCAGGATCAACTTTAATTAACCAGCCTTCTCCATAGGGATCATCATTAATTAATTCAGGATTATCAATTAAATTTTCATTAACCTCCAGAATTTTACCACTGACCGGAATAAAAGTGTCCGATACAGCCTTAACAGATTCTAAAACCCCAAAGCCATCATTTTTTTCAAATTCTTCCTCAACTTCTGGAAGTTCTACAAAGACTATATCTCCCAGTTCTTCCTGAGCAAAATCAGTAACTCCAATTACCAGACAATCTTCTTCCTCTCTAACCCACTCGTGATCTTCCGAATAATACAAACCATCTTTTACACTCATTTTTATTCCTCCTTATGTTTTGACAATAAAATTTTCCTGCCAGCAATATAAATTTAGATCCTAGACAAAAGGACCTTTTAAAACCTCAGCTTTAACCATTCGCTTCCTGACCTTAATTTCAATTTCAGTCCCCGGTTCTGTATATTCATCTTTTAGATAAGCAAGACCAATACTCTCTGCCAGAGTTGGAGAATAGCTTCCACTTGTTACTTCCCCAATCTTTTCCGACTCAGCATAGACCTCATATCCATGTCGGGCCATTCCTCTACCTGTAATTTTAAATGGACAAAGTTTTCGCTGACAGCAATTTTTTTCAATTTCTATTAATTTCTCTCTCCCTATAAAATCTCCTTTATCAAGAGCAGCAGTCCAGCTTAAACCTGCTTGATAGGGATTAGTTGTTTCATCAATATCATTACCATATAAAGGGTATGCTTTTTCCAGCCGCAAAGTGTCTCTAGCTCCCAGGCCGCAGGCTTTAAGACCAGAATCAGATCCTGCTTCCATTAGCCGATCCCATATTTTTTTGGCTGCCTCAGGCTCAAAATAAAGTTCAAATCCCAGTTCTCCAGTATAACCAGTTCGGGAAATAATCATTCCAATTCCTGCTGCTTTAGCCTGCCTGAATCGGTAATAATCCAGAGAATTCAAATCAATATCTGTTAGTTGAGTCAATATTTTTTTTGACTCTGGACCCTGCAGAGCAAGCATAGCATATTTATCTGAAAGGTTTTCAGCTTTTGTTTTTGAAAGAAGATGTTCATTGATCCATTTAAAATCTTTTTCAATATTAGAAGCATTTACAACCATTAAATATTGATCTTCCTGCAGACAGTAAACTAATAAATCATCAATTATTCCCCCATCCGGCTTACAAATAGGTGTATAAATGATTTTACCTGGCTCCAGCTTCTGAAGATCATTTGTTATAATTTTTTGCAGCGATTTAGCAGCATTTTCTCCACTGACAAGGATTTCTCCCATGTGTGAAACATCAAAAAGTCCACATTGATTTCTGACAGCCTGATGCTCTTCAATTATACCGGTGTATTCAACCGGCATTTCCCAGCCTCCAAAATCAGTCATTTTAGCTCCCAAATCTTTATGTATTTGATTAAGCGGAGTTTTTTTCATTTTTTAAGCCTCCTTTAACCTCATTATTAGTTAGAATCCTGATTAGTTAGTGTCCTGAATTTAATATTTTCTGTATAAATGATAAATAGTAATTAAGCTGCTTAAAATAAATCCCAGTTTACTAAGCTTAATGAAAATTAAATACCTCTCCAAAAATTAGAAAACAGGAAGCCGGAAAGTAATTCCGACTCCCTGTTCATCAAAACTAAATATGTCCAGAGTTACGTCCAGCTGAATTCTTTTTGCCTGAGAGTTTCGGTTTCCCTTGCTCCTTCGGCGCCAATTATGGTCTCTCATCCAGCCTTCACCCGTTATGATTAAATTGTATGTCTTAATTATATATTATTATTTTAAATATTGCAAAATTAAAATACAAAAGCAGTAAGTACTACAGCCACCAGCAGGGCGGGCAGCAAATTACCTGTTTTTATTTTGCTGACCCCCAGCATATTTAAACCAATAGCAGTAATTAATAAACCTCCACTGGCTGTCATAATTCGGATCATATCTTCAGTTAAATAAATAGCCGCCCAGTCTGCTGCCAGAGTAATACTTCCCTGGTAGAAAAGAATTGGAATCGCCGAAAAAGCAACACCAATCCCGGTGCTGGCCGCAAAAGCAATAGAAGTTATTCCATCCAGCAGTGATTTGGTAAATAAAATGCTGGGATTATTATTAAGTCCATCCTGAATTGAACCCATAATTGCCATTGCACCCACACAATAAATCAGGCTGGCCTGGACAAAACCCTGAACAAAGAGATCATCATCTCCCCCAAATCGGTCTTTTAGACTTTCTCCAAAATCATTTAATCTTTTTTCCAGCTGCAGCAGTTCTCCAATCACAGCTCCAATGACCAGACTGAAAATAACAAGTAAAATATCCGGATCCTTCTCAATACTAAAGGCCATCTGCATTCCGATTAATATCACAGCCAGGCTTATCCCGTGAATCACAGTGGTCTGCACTTTTTCTGGGAACTTTCCTCTAAAAAGAACTCCCACAGCACTTCCAGTTAGTACAGAAGCTACATTAACAATAGTTCCTATCATTATATATCACCTATCTACTCTCTTCTATATCTATTTGTTTCACATGAAACACTACTTTAGTTTTTCAACCAGCTCTTTTAATTTATCAAGACTATCCAGTTCGATAGTCAGCAAATTATTTTTCTTTCTCTGCTTAATTTTAACCTTTGTCCCTAAATTCTTCTCTAATTCTGAAGCTGCCTGCTGCCAGACCTGATCCAGTTCGGGTTTTTTCTCTTTTTTTTCCTTACCTTTGAGAGGGTTTTTAAGTTTTTCAACATAATTTTCAGTTTCTCTTACTGTCAGGTCCTGGATTATAATATTTTCGCAGGCGGCAACCTGAGTCTCTTCTTTTTCCAGTGATAATAAAGCCCGGGCATGTCCGATGGTGATTGTTCCCCGCTGCAGATGATTTTTAACTTTATCAGAAAGTTTTAAAAGTCTGATCATATTTGAAACATTGGAGCGGCTTTTACCCACCTGTTTGGCCAGTTCTGCCTGAGTTATATCAAAATTATCAAGCATCTCTTTATAGGCTCCTGCTTCTTCAACTGGATTTAAATCTTCCCGCTGTATATTTTCAATCAAAGCAATTTCCAGCATTTCCTGATCATCAAAATTTCTGATTACAGCTGGTATTTTATCAAGTCCGACCAGCTTTGAAGCCCGCCAGCGCCGCTCTCCTGCAACAATCTGGTATTTCTCAGCTTTGATTTTACGGACTGTAATTGGCTGAATTATTCCTTTTTCCTGAATAGAATTGGCCAGTTCCTTGAGGGCATCTTCGTCAAAATTACTGCGCGGCTGAAAAGGATTGGGCTCAATTTGGTCAGTGAAAATTTCCTCAACTCTGCTCTGATCTACATTCTCATCATTATTTATCAGGGCACTTAAACCTTTACCCAGTCTTTTTTTGCTCAAGAGATATCACTTCCTCTGCTAATTTTCTGTATGCTTCTGCTCCTTTGGAGGAGGAGCTGTAATCGAGAATCGGTTTACCGAAACTTGGAGCTTCACTTAAACGGACATTTCGAGGAATAATTGTCTCAAAAACCAGATCAGAAAAATAATCTTTTACTTCATCTATTACCTGTTCCGAGAGATTAGTTCTGGCATCATACATTGTCATTAAAACTCCTTCGATCCGCAGATCGGAGTTTAAATTTTTTCTGACAAGTTCAATGGTATTCATCAGCTGACCCAGACCTTCCAGAGCATAATATTCACACTGAATAGGAACCATAACACTATCAGCAGCCGTTAAAGCATTTAAAGTTAAGAGGCCCAGAGAAGGAGGACAGTCAATTATAATATAATCATAATCTTGATTAAGTGTTTTTAATGATTTTTTGAGCCTGCTTTCTCGAGAGATAATGGAAACAAGTTCAATTTCTGCTCCTGCTAACTCAATATTGGCAGGAATAATATCCAAATTTTTATTGCTGCTCTGCAGTATTGCTTTTGCAGGCGGCTCAGATTCAATTAATAAATCATAGATTGTATATTCAACCTCAGATTTTTCTATCCCCAGGCCGCTGCTTGCATTCCCCTGAGGGTCAATATCGATTAATAAAACCCTGTTATTTTGTTCTGCCAGACCAGCACTTAAGTTTACTGCTGTTGTGCTCTTGCCAACCCCACCTTTCTGGTTGACAATCGCAATTTTTTTAGCCATTATTTCACCTCTTTGTGATCTTTATTTAGAGAGTTTAATATAATATTCTATGCTATCCTGATCATCACTGCGTTCAAATTCAACCCTAATTCCTGAATCTTTAATTTCGGAAATTCTTTTTTCCAGCGAATTAGCAAAAAGCCGCAGATCATCAGAAATATGTTTAATTTGATTCTTCTTTTTAGCAGGCTGCTGCTGTTTTTTTATTAATTTTTCGCTTTCTCTAACATTAAGTCCCTTTTTGCTTATTTCTTCAACCAGCGCCAGCTGTTCCTCAGCGGTCTCAAGTTTAAGCAGAGCCCTACCGTGTCTTTCACTTAAATCGGCTGCTAATAGTTTTTCTCTAATTTGATCAGATAAATTCAACAGCCGCAGTTTATTGGCGATAGTAGACTGGCTTTTTGAAATTCTCTCTGCCAGCTCCTTTTGCGTTAAACTAAATTCATCTATAAGCCGCTGATAAGCCTGTGCTTCCTCTAAATAATTTAAATCTTTCCGCTGGAGATTCTCAATTAGAGCAATCTCTGCCACCTGCTGATCATTAAGATCTTTAATCACAGCTGGAATAACTTCTTTATTTAAAAATTTGGCAGCTCTAAGCCTGCGCTCTCCAGCAATTAATTCGTAGCTGTTTTCCTCTTCAGCTTTCCGGACCGTTACTGCCTGAATCAAGCCAAAGTTTTTAATTGACTGAGCCAGTTCTTCAATTTCAGACTGCTTAAATTCCTGTCTGGGTTGAAAAGGATTAACTTTGATCTGATCAACTTTGATTTCTACAATTTGATCCCTGTTATTTTCATTATCCTGATTAAAAAAAGGAATTTTCATTAAAAATTACCCCCACCTAAAATTATATTTCTCTAAACTAACTAAATATCCTTTTTTAATGTTAAAAATAGAAGCTAAACCTGGATAGCTTCCAAAATTATTTCCCGGGAAATAATTTAAAGGGGGCGTTTTTTGGGAATTCCAGCCCGCCGGGGATATTTATTTTCAGTTGAATCATTTTTGGTAACAATAATTAAATAGCGTTCAGCTTCCAACCCTGGTACATCAAGTTTTATACTTTCTTTAATTTCTGCATCTAATGTTTTTAAGGCACTTTCGGCTCCCCTGATTTCTTCTTCATATTCCGGTCCCTTATAAAGATAGGCCTCTCCTCCAATTTTTAAAAAAGGAACTGCATATTCTAGCAAAACATTTAGGGAGGCTACTGCCCGGGAACAAACATAATCAAAAGAACCACGCCATTCTTCTAATTTTGCCACGTCTTCCGCTCTGCCGTGAGTTGCATCAATGCCTTTTAGCCCCAATTTGTAAATTAATTGATTTAAAAAGTTAACCTTTTTGGCTGAAGAATCAAGTAAATAAAAACTGTCTCCCGGTAAGAATAATTTTAAAACCATCCCCGGGAAACCGGCTCCGGTACCAATATCAAGCCATCTTTTTCTGCCTTCAAAATCTACATGATTTAAAATCACCAGAGAATCAAGATAGTGTTTTTTTATAACTTCCTCTGGCTCAGTAATTGTGCTCATATTATATTTTTTATTTTCCTCAAGAAAGAAAAGATAATATTCCCACAGCTGTTCGAGCTGTTCACTGCTGTAGGAAACATTTAGAGCTTCAATACCTATTTTTAACTCTGCAATAAATTCCTGTTTACTGATCTCCATTCGAATCATCCTTTTTCTTTCTGTTATACTGCTCTAAATAAATCATTAAAGCAGAAATGTCGGCTGGAGAAACACCGGAAATTCTCGATGCCTGGCCAATAGAAAGGGGTCTGATCTTATTTAACTTTTCTCTTGCTTCCAGACGCAGATTTTCTAATTGATTATAATCTAACTCTTCTGGTATTATTTTTTCTTCCATTTTTCTAAATTGTTCGACCTGAGATTGCTGCCGCTCTATATAACCTTTGTATTTAACCTGGATTTCCACCTGTTCCTGAACATCTTTTTTTATTTCCGGCAAATTTTCTGCAAAAAATTCAAGATCTTTATAAGAAATTTCGGGCCGACGCAGTAATTTTTCTAAATTAACCGGTTTGCTTAAATTACCGCTTCCCAGTTCTTCTAATTTAGCTCTAACTTCTTTGGTCGGGTTGACCTGGTTTTCTTCTGCTCTTAAATAAGCTAAAGCTTTTTCTACAGCTTTTACTTTTTCCTGATAATGCTGATATCTCTGATCACTTACCAGACCAATTTCTCTGCCCAGAGGAGTTAAACGCTGATCTGCATTATCCTGACGTAAAAGCAGCCTGTATTCTGCTCGAGAAGTCATAATTCTATAAGGCTCCGGTGTTCCTTTAGTAACTAAATCATCGATTAAAACCCCGATATAGGCCTGAGATCTTTTTAAAATTACAGGATCTTTTCCCTGCAGACTCAAAGCCGCATTAATCCCGGCAATTAAACCCTGACCGGCTGCTTCTTCATAGCCTGAGCTGCCGTTAATCTGTCCGGCAGTATAAAGTCCCTTAACTTTTTTTAGCTCTAAATCAAGTTTCAATTCTTCCGGGTCCACACAATCATATTCAATTGCATAACCAGGTCTCATAATTTCTACATTTTCTAAACCCGAGATAGTTCTTGCCATTTCAATCTGTACATCATAGGGAAGACTGGTAGAAAGTCCGGAAACATAATATTCGTCAGTACCCAGTCCCTCTGGTTCAATAAATAACTGATGTCTTCCTTTATCAGGAAAGCGGACAACCTTATCCTCTATTGAAGGACAGTAGCGGGGTCCAACTCCATCAATCACTCCACTAAATAACGGTGTACGCATTTTATTATCACTAATTATTTTATGAGTTTCTTCGGAAGTATAGGTCAAATAGCACATTGCCTGTTCTCCACTTAAAGGTTCAGATTCAAAGGAAAAACTCAAATCTTCTTCTCCCGGCTGAGGCTCCATTTTAGAAAAATCCATAGATTTTTTGCTGACCCGGGGAGGAGTTCCTGTTTTAAATCTTCTTAAATTAATTCCCAGCTCCTTTAAACTACCGGAAAGTTTATTGGCCGGATACTGCTGGTTGGGACCGGCATTAAATTCCGCCTCCCCAATAATGATTCTTCCTTTTAAAAAGGTTCCCGTTGTTAAAATAACCTTTTTACCGGGGAAAAAGACTCCAGTTTTTGTTACTACTCCTTTGACCTCACCGTTTTCCACAATGATTTCTTCGGCTATCTGCTGTTTTAAATCTATATTATCTTCCTGTTCTAAAACCTGTTTCATTCTTTTATGGTATTCATCTTTATCTGATTGTCCCCGCAGTCCGTGAACTGCAGGACCTTTACTTGTGTTGAGCATTCTAATCTGGATCATAGTTTCGTCCATATTTTTGGCCATTTCTCCACCCAGAGCATCAATTTCCCTCACTATGTGAGATTTTCCAGGTCCACCGAGTGAAGGGTTGCAGGGCATAAATGCAACATGATCTAAACTGACTGTTAGAGTTAATGTTTTTAAGCCCATGCGCGCTGGAGCTAAAGAGGCTTCACAGCCTGCATGTCCGGCTCCAATTACAATTACATCATACTCATTTGGATATTTATGAAAATCCATTATATCTCTCCCTTATATAAAAAATTATTTTCCAAGACAAAAATCATTAAATATTCTATCGAGAATATCATCAGCAACTGTTTCTCCAGTTATTTTCCCGAGACCATCAAGACAGTCTTTTAAATCTATAGTTAAAAAGTCATAGGGCATATTTGTTTCATGTGAAACAATTACCCGTTCAATTGCTTCCTCAGCTTTGACTAGAGCATCGCGATGTCTGCTCTGAGTTATTACGGCCTCAGCATCTGTGTCAATTTCCTCATCCAGAATTTCATCTAAAATATCAGTTTTTAATTCATTTAAGCCTTCTTCCTCTAAAAGTGATATCCAGAGCAGACTGTGCTCAGAGAATTCTTTTTCAATTTTTTCTTTTTCGAGCTTTGCCGGTAAATCAGTTTTGTTGACAATTACAATCACTGGTTTATCTTTAATCAGTTTATATATTTCCCGATCCTCAGAGGTTATTCCCTGATTAACATCCAGCATAAAAAGGATTAGATCTGCTTTTTCTGCCGATTTTCTGGTCCGTTCAACTCCAATTTTTTCTACTTCATCTTTTGTTTCTCTTATTCCAGCCGTATCAATAATTTTTAACGGAATACCCTTTAAATTAATGAATTCTTCAATTACATCTCTAGTTGTACCCGGTACATCAGTCACAATTGCTCTTTTTTCTTCTAAAAAATAATTCAGCAGACTTGATTTACCTACATTGGGTTTACCAACAATAACTGTTTTTAAACCTTCTTTATATATCTTTCCCTGTTTGCTGCTTTTTAATAATTTTTCTATCTCTTCTTTTATATAATTGAATTTATCTCCCAATTTTGCTGGAGAAAAACCTTCTATTTCATCTTCTGGATAATCTATTGCTGCTTCAAGATGAGCAAGTATTTCTACAGCCTCTTCTTTTATTTGATCAACTTTCTGCGAAAGCTTACCATTTAATTGATCAACAGCCAGGTCCAGGCTCTTTTCCGTTTTTGAATTAATTACATCAATAATTGCTTCTGCCTGAGCCAGATCAATCCTTCCATTTAAAAAGGCTCGCTGAGAAAATTCACCAGGCTCTGCCAGCCGAGCTCCCTGTTTTAAAGTTAAGTCCAGTACTGCTCTGAGTGGAGTCATACCGCCATGACAGTCAAATTCCAGCACATTTTCTCCGGTAAAAGAATGCGGCTTTCTCATCATAATTGCTATTACTTCGTCAATTATTTTATCACTATCAGGATCCTTTATATGACCATAATGAGCTGTATAAGTCTCCTGTTCCGAAATTTTTTTATCCTCTTTGATTGAACTAAAAATTTTATCTCCAATTTGATAAGCCTGGGGCCCGCTAATCCTTATTTTCCCGGTTCCACCTGTACCAAACGGAGTTGCAATGGCCGCAATAGTATCTTCTTTTAAAATATCCATTTTCTTAACACCTCCTAAAACATAACCCAGCAGAGAAATCCCTGCTGGGTTAATGATAAAATCCATCTACTTCTTTTATTTTCTGTTAATGGAGTGCTGTAGTATAAGCTAATACAGCTTTTTTATATTTAGATAATTATCTTAATTATCCAATGGTTCTATCATAACTTTACGGTAGGGTTCTTTTCCCTCACTGTATGATTTAACATTTTTATTTTCTTTGAGTTTAATATGAATAATTCTTCTTTCATGTGGCGGCATTGGTTCTAAAACAACTTTTCTCTGTTTTCTTTCTGCTTTAGCAGCCAGCCTTTCTGCCAGTCTTTCTAATGTTTCCTGGCGGCGGTCTCGATAACCTTCTGCATCAAGTAGAACTCTAAAATATTCTTCTAGCTCCTTATTAATATAGATAGAAGTTAAGTACTGCATTGCATCAAGAGTTTCTCCTCGATGACCAATTACTAAACCAAGTTCTTTTTCTCCTGTTAAATTGTAAACTACCTGCTCATCATCACTTTTTTCTTCCAAAATTTCTACACCAACATTGATTTTGGCTTTATTTAAAAGTGTTTCTAAGAATTCTTTTCCTTTTTTGACAGGATCAAATATTTCCTTTACTTCTACAACAGCATCTTTGGTACCAATTAAACCCAGTAACCCCTTACTACCTTTGTCAATAACATTAACTTCTGCTTCTTCTCTGGTAATTCCAAGTTCAGTCAGGGCTTTTTCTACTGCTTTTTCTACATTTTTAGCTTCTACTTTTATGCTTTTCATTTTTATTATGCATCCCCTTTGATTCTGCTAGGTTCTTTGGATAGGAAATACTGCTGACCTACAGTAAATAAGGTTGATGTAAACCAGTATAATAATACTCCAGCAGGTAATGAAAAACCAATGAACACAATAAATAGCGGCATCAGATACATCATTTTGTTGCTCTTACCCTCTCCCCCAGAAATTTTCTGGGTCATATGGGTCTGACCTAACATAACAAGTGCATTTAAAAGTACAATTGCAATATCTGGCTCAGCTAAGGAACCATTAGTTATTGTTCCAATCCACAAAAAGGACTCAGCTGCCATTTTATCCCCTAACGCAAAAATGGTTCTGTATAAAGGAATCAAAATTGCCATCTGTACAATCATCGGCAGACATCCAGCAGCTGGATTAACACCATGTTCCTGATAAAGTTCCATCATTGCTTCCTGCTGTTTTTCTTTATCATCTTTATATTCTTCCTGGATTTTCTGCATTTCAGGCTGAATCTCCTGCATTTCTCTCATTGAACGCGTCTGTTTTGCTGTGAGAGGATAAAGTACAAGCTTAATCAGCAGGGTAAAGATAATAATTGCAAGTCCATAATTACCAACAATATTGTAAATAAAATCTAAAGCATATGCCATTCCGTTAATTAACCAATCAAACATTTAATAAATTCCTCCTATTCTACCGGATCATAACCACCTGAATTAAAAGGATGACAGCGCAAAATTCGCTTTAAACCCATCCAACTACCTTTTAAAGCCCCATATTTTACAATTGCCTGTCTTGAATATTCCGAACAGGTAGGACGAAAACGACAGCTTTTTGGAGTCCAGGGTGAAATAATCTTTTGATAGATTTTAATTAAAAATAAAAATATTTTTTTCATTTTATCACCTTTATTTAACCAGTTTCATAATCATTGTCAATAATTATGTAAAAATAATAAAAAACAACAATTTATTAACTTTTATGTAATTCAAAATGTAATTTAAATTATATTCATTTTTTTATACAGCTTTTTTACATCTTTTTTTAAGTGCTGATAATCAAGTTGAATAACCGGTTTTCGGGCAATAAAAATTATATCATAACCTTTAAATTCTTTTTCTTTTTCAAACTCTCTAATTATTTCTCTTAATCTTCTTTTTAATCTGTTTCTAACCACAGCATTGCCAATTTTTTTACTAACTGATAAACCATAGCGATTTTTTTTGCCTTTTTCATAATTTAAACAGTAAATTACCAGATTTCGAGTAGCATATGATTTTCCATTTTCATATACTTTTTTAAACTCTTTATTTTTTTTGAGACTTTCCACCAAATAACCTCCAGCTAAAATAATCCACAACTAATATAATTATTAATTCATACATTTAAAATTATATGCTATTTAGATAGTAGAGTCAAGCAAATTTAATCTTATCCACAAGATAAATTTTTTCAGCCTTTGTTGATAATTTGTTGATAATCTGTTATTATTAATATGGTTATTTCGAATTAAAAGTTAATCTTGACTGAGTTAATAGTTAAGAGGATATTAACAATTTGTTTATAAAATAATCAACAATTCCCTTAAATACAGCAAAATACACGTAGTTATCCACAATTACTTAGTTTTTTATCCACAAACTGTTAATAACAATCGTTCTTTGTGGATATCTTTTCTCTATTTATTAACAAGTTTTTATTCTATTTTTGATTTTAAAAACTTATTTTACTGTTTTAACAGGAATGTTTAAAGCTGTCTTTTTGTGGATAACATCTCGACTTGTCCACAATTTTGTGGATAAAGCCCTATTTATCCCCGTTAATTGGGGATAACTTTAACTTAAGCACAATTTTTTTAGAATTACAGGAGGTATTTTATGTCTTTCTCGCAAAAAGAATTAGACCATATCTGGAAAAAAACATTAGAAAATATTAAAGAACAAATTACAAATCCAAGTTTTAATACCTGGTTTTCCGAAACAAAAGCTGTGATGACCACTGCTGAAAATCAGCTGGTGCTGCAGGTACCAAATAATTTTATTCAGGAATGGATAGAAAGCCAGTATACTGATTTAATTGAGGAAATATTGGAAGATTTAACAGGTAATAAGTGGTCTTTGATCTTATTAACACCAAAAGAAGTTAAAAAATTTAAGGAAAATAAAAAAGCTAGTAATGTAGAAAAAAAAGAAGATCAGCAAGCTGAAGTAGTTGAAGAAAGTTTAGAAGAAAATAATATGGAAGAATCAGAATTAGAACAAAATGGTTTTAACCCTAAATATACTTTTGATACTTTTGTAGTAGGTAACAGCAACCGTTTTGCTCATGCGGCATCCCTGGCAGTTGCTGAAGCACCGGCAAAGGCATATAATCCTCTCTTTATTTATGGAGATGTAGGACTGGGAAAAACTCATCTTATGCAGGCAATAGCACATTTTATTCTAAAAAACAATCCTGATTATAAGGTGGTTTATGTTTCCTCAGAAACATTTACAAATGAATTGATAAATGCAATCAAAGATGATAATACAGTTAATTTTAGAGATAAATACAGAAATATAGATATTTTACTGGTTGATGATATCCAATTTTTGGCCGGGAAAGAAAGAACCCAGGAAGAATTTTTTCATACCTTTAATACCTTACATGAATCGAATCGACAGCTGATTATCTCAAGTGATCGTCCTCCAAAAGAAATTCCAACTTTAGAAGAAAGACTCCGTTCCCGCTTTGAATGGGGTTTAATCACTGATATTCAAAAACCGGATTTAGAAACCAGAATTGCAATTTTAAGAAAAAAGGCCGATATAGAAAATTTAACTATTCCAAATGAAGTAGTAATCTATATTGCAAATAAAATTCAGTCAAACATTAGAGAATTAGAAGGTGCTCTGGTTAAGGTAATTGCCTATTCTTCGCTTGTTGACAGAGAAATTGATGTAGATCTGGCCAGAGAAGCTTTAAAAGATCTGGTTAATAAGAAGAAAAATGAATCAATTGAAGTTAATATAGAAAGAATCAAAAAAATCATAACAGATGACTATAATTTAAGAATGGAAGATATGCAGTCTAAAAAAAGAACTCAAAATATAGCTTTTCCCCGTCAGATTGCTATGTATTTAAGCCGAGAATTGACCGATTTTTCTCTTCCTCATATTGGAAACGAATTTGGAGGAAGGGATCACACGACTGTAATTCATGCTCATAATAAAATAAAAGCAAAAATAGAAAATGAAGATGATTTTAGCAATAAAATAGAACGCTTAATTGACACAATTAAACATGGTTAAGTCAAATAAATCTGTTATATTTTTCATTTTTAAAAGTCATTTTTCTATCTTTTTTTCTATCAACAATTTTTGTGGATAATTATTAAGGTGGCTGTTGATAGAATGTTGATAAATTAAAACTGTTAGTATGTGGATAACTCTTATCATATCAGCTAACATATTATCTACAGGCAAAATCAGGCTCTCATTAGTCCGGGTGGGCTTATCCACATATTCACAGCCCCTACTACTATTACTACTAGTTTTATTAATAAATTAACCATAATTATAGTTTCTCAATTTTGTTAATAACTTTTAATTTGGAGGGATACACTTTGAAATTTTCAATTAATCAAAAGGATTTATATCAGGCTTTAAACATAGTTCGAAGAGCTGTAGCCAAAAATCAAACATTACCAATTTTAACAGGAATATTTTTAAGTCTAGAAAAAAACACTTTAACTTTAAAATCAACTGATCTGGAACTGGGTATTAAATATAACTTAAAAGTAGAAGCTCAAATAGATGGATCAATTGTACTGCCAGCTGCTCAATTTTTAAATATCATTCGGGAACTGCCAGATGAGGAAATAAAAATTGAGTTAAATCAGGATAAATGGCAGCTGCAGATTAAATGTCTTAATTCTCTCTTTAAAATAAATGGTTTTGATCCGGATGAATTTCCAAATTTACCCCAGGTAGAGGAAAGTGCTAATTTTAATCTTCCTTCCAGTAAGTTTAAGGAAATGATAAAAAAAGTAAGAATATCTACTTCAAAAGATGAAACACAACCTGCTCTAACTGGAGCTTTATTTGAAGTTGAAACAGAAAAAGTAAAAATGGTTTCTACCAATACATATCGTTTATCCTATATTGAGGCTCCTTTAAAAACCAATGTTGAGGAAAAAATAGCTGTTATCTTACCGGGAAGTACACTGCAGGAATTAAATAATCTTTTAGAAGATGAAGGTAGTGTTGATATTGAAGTTGACAGCAATTATGTCCGCTTTACATTTAATGGTATAGAAGTTATATCACGGTTAATAGAAGGTAAGTTTCCCAATTATGAGCTGGTAATTCCGGATGAATCAAATAGCAAATTCAGTGCAGATCTTTCGCAGCTGCAGGGAGCAGTAAAAAGAGCATCTTTAATTGCAAAACTTGATGCAAATATAATTAATATTTTTGTAAATGAGGGATTGATGGAGGTTAACTCTGCTGAGGGAAGTTCTGGTTATGCACACGAAGAAGTTGAGATTGATCTTGAAGGTCCGGATCAGAAGATTAATATTGATGCAGGCTATTTTATTGATGTTTTGAAAGTTTTAGATTCTGAGAAAATTAATATAGAAATGATCGGCCCTTTAAATCCACTTGTTGTTAAATCAGAAACTGGAGAAGGAGATAAGTTTATTTATTTGATTATGCCGGTTCGCTCACAATCATAATTATTTTTTAAAAAGTGTACTGGTCTGTGGAAATGTGGATAATTATTCAGAGGGTACACTCAATGTAAATCAAGGAGGAAATTATAAATGGAAGCAGTAAAAATTACAAGTGATACAATTAATCTGGATCAATTTTTAAAATGGGCTAATATTGTAATGAGTGGTGGAGAAGCAAAACATTTAATTCAGGCAGGAGAAGTAGAGGTTAATGGCGAAATAGAATTAAAGAGGGGAAAGACTTTAAAAGCTGGAGATATTGTTTCTTTAACAGAGGAAGATAAAAAATATAAAGTAAGTCGGGGATAATTAATGTATTTAGAAAGAGTTCTCTGCCGAAATTTTCGTAATTTTGAAGAGTTAATGATTGATTTAAATCCAAATTTAAATATTTTCTTAGGTGCCAATGGTCAGGGTAAGACAAATTTTTTGGAATCAATTTATTTAATGGCCACCGCTAATTCTCACCGCAGCAGTATTACTTCGGAAATGATAAGCTGGGAAAAAGAAAAAGCACTTGTTCAGTTGCTTTTACGGCGCAGAGAAGGTAAAATAAAGTTAGCCATGCGTTTAGAGAAAAATGGACGCCAGGTTGAAATTAATGATAATCCTCTGGATAAAGTAAAAGAACTGCTGGGATATTTAAATGCAGTTTTATTTTCTCCTGAGGATTTAAAGTTAGTTAAAGAGGGTCCTGCTCACAGACGCGATTTTATAGATCTTGAGATTTCCCAGGTCAGCCGCTATTATAACCATCTTTTAAGTAAATATGATCATATATTAAAACAGAGAAATAATTTATTGAAATCAATTAGAGATGGTAAATCAAGTGATCGGGAGATGCTTTCAGTCTGGGATGAACAGATTGCTGAAGTGGGATCCAAAATAATTTTGAAAAGGGTAGAAGTTATAGATAAGTTGAAAATTCTGGCCAGACTTTCTCAGCGTAAAATAACTGAGGGAAGAGAAAATTTAGAACTTGAATATGATATTTCTCTAAATAATTTTTCCAAAAAACTGGGAGAAGCAGAATTGAGAGAACTTTTTATAGATAGTTTGATAGCAAAACGGGATCAGGAAATTTCTCGTGGTTATACTGTAATTGGTCCCCATCGAGATGATCTTATTTTAAAGGTAAATGAGATGGATTTACGCAAATATGGTTCTCAGGGACAGCAGAGAACTGCTGCTTTAGCATTAAAACTGGCAGAACTGGAATTTATGAAATCAGAGACCGGAGAATACCCAGTCCTGCTTTTAGATGATGTTTTTTCGGAATTAGATGGTTTAAGAAGAAAAGCATTGATTAATATTATAGCTGATAAAATTCAGACTATAATTACAGCAACAGATGGTGAAAATTTATCCGGACTTAAAAACAACTCCTATAATGTTTATCAGGTCAAAAAGGGGAGAATAAAAAAGAGGGTGAATTAGAATATGTTTTTACATCTTGGTGATGGTTATATGATTCCATCAAAAGAAGTGGTATTAATTGGTGATTTAGAGAGTACGACTTCATCTGAGATAACCGAGGAATTTTTAGAGATTTCTGATGAAGAAGGATTTATTGTTGATTATTCCGGGGGTAATGCCCGTTCTTTTGTGTTGACAGGGGAGACGATTTATCTTTCAATGATCTCATCTAAGACACTTGGAGATAGAGTTGATAAGTTTACAGAAGAAAATGGGGGATATTGATGGATATTATAGACAGAGGCAATTACGAAGCAGAACATATACAGGTACTGGAGGGACTGGAGGCAGTCCGCAAAAGACCTGGAATGTATATCGGTTCTACAAGTATAGAAGGACTGCATCATTTAGTATATGAGGTAGTTGATAATAGTATTGATGAGGCAATGGCTGGATATTGTACGGAAATATCTGTTGAAATAAAACCGGGAGATGTAATTAAAGTTCAGGATAATGGACGTGGTATTCCGGTAGAAATCCATCCCAAGGTAGATAAACCTGCTGTAGAAGTTGTAATGACTACCCTGCATGCCGGGGGAAAATTTGGGGGAGAAGGATATAAAGTATCCGGTGGCTTACACGGTGTTGGTGTATCTGTAGTAAATGCACTGACTGAGTGGATGGAAGTCGAAATTGCCTGGAAAGATGGCAAAGTATATAAACAAAGGTACGAAAGAGGAGTTCCACAGCATGAATTACAGGTAATTGGAAGCTGTGATAGTGAAGACACAGGTACTACAATTGAATTTAAACCTGATCCGTTAATTTTTGAGGAAATAGATTTTGAATTTAGAATCCTGGCTCAGCGTTTAAAGGAGCTGGCCTTTTTAAATAAGGGAACAACTATTAAAATTACAGATACTCGTCAGGAAGAACCAGAATCAGAAGAGTTTCACTATGATGGTGGACTGGTATCTTTTGTAGAATATTTAGCCCAGAGTAAAAAACCTTTACTTTCTGAACCAATTTACATAGAAGATGAGGAAGAAGAAGGTTCAATTGAGGTTGCAATTATGTATCATCAGGGATATAATACCTCACTTTATACCTTTGCCAATAATATAAATACTAAAGAGGGTGGAACTCATTTAAGTGGATTTAAATCGGCTACTACCCGGACTTTTAATGATTATGCCCGCAGCAAAAATCTGTTAAAAGATGATGATGATAACCTTAAAGGTGAAGATATTAGAGAAGGTATGATTGCAATTATCAGTGTTAAATTATCTGAACCTCAGTTTGAAGGTCAGACCAAAACTAAACTGGGGAATAGTGAAATGCGGGGTTTTGTTGATTCTGCAGTTTCTTCATTTTTAAAAACATATTTAGAAGAAAATCCAAAGGTTGGAAAAACAATTATTGATAAAGCTATGAGCGCGGCTCAGGCACGAAAGGCTGCCCGTAAAGCCAGAGATTTAACCAGAAGAAAGAGTGCTTTAACTTCTACAGCTCTGCCGGGTAAACTTGCAGATTGTTCCCGTCGAAAAGCTGATGATACAGAAGTTTATATTGTTGAGGGTGATTCTGCTGGTGGTTCTGCTAAACAGGGTCGTGACAGAGAGTTTCAGGCTATTTTGCCGCTTAAAGGTAAAATTTTAAATGTAGAAAAATCTCGCTTAAATAAAATTTTAAATAATGATGAGATTAGAGCTTTAATCACTGCTATAGGTACAGGAGTGGGCGAAGAATTTGATATAAATAATATTCGTTATGACCGAATTATAATTATGACTGATGCAGATGTCGATGGAGCTCATATTAGAACTTTACTTTTAACATTCTTTTATCGGTATATGCGTCCTTTACTCGAAAATGGAAATATATATATTGCACAGCCGCCTTTATATAAGGTAAAAAAGGGTAGAAGAGAAGAATATGTTTATAATGATAAGGCATTAAAGGAGCTGCTTGAGGAAATTGGAAAAGATAGAGTTTCCATGCAGAGATATAAGGGTCTTGGTGAGATGAACCCCAGTCAGCTCTGGGATACTACTATGGATCCAGATAATAGAATCTTACTCCAGGTAGATATAGAAGATGCAATCATGGCTGATGAGACATTCTCTATTTTGATGGGGGATAAGGTAGCTCCCAGACGTGAATTTATTCAAAAACATGCCCGGGAAGTTAAAAATCTCGATGTATAATTTTTTAGCTAATAAAAGATAAAGGTTGGTGAAATATTTTGGATCAAAAAGCAGCAAGAGTAAAAAAAATTGACATAGATAAAGAAATGAGAACCTCCTATCTCGATTATTCGATGAGTGTAATTGTTGGTAGAGCCTTACCTGATGTTAGAGATGGATTAAAACCTGTGCATAGAAGAATTTTGTATGCCCTGGATGATCTGGGAATGACTCATACCAAACCACATAAGAAATCTGCCCGTATTGTCGGGGAAGTACTTGGTAAGTATCACCCACATGGAGATACAGCAGTTTATGATACAATGGTTAGAATGGCTCAGGATTTTTCTTACCGCTATATGCTGGTAGACGGACACGGGAACTTTGGTTCTGTTGATGGAGATAGTGCAGCAGCTATGCGTTACACAGAGGCCAGAATGGCTCCAATTGCCTCAGAGATGATGACTGATATTAACAAAGACACTGTTGATTTTATACCTAACTTTGATGAATCTTTAGAAGAACCTGAGGTTTTACCGGCAAGATTTCCAAATTTACTGGTTAACGGTACTTCCGGGATTGCAGTTGGAATGTCCACAAGTATTCCTCCCCATAATTTAGGTGAGATAATCGATGGAGTTATAAAATTAATCAATAATCCGGAAATTACAACCAAGGAATTAATGGGAACCATTAAGGGACCTGATTTTCCTACAGGTGGTCAAATTATGGGTCGTGGCAGTATTTATAAGGCCTATAAAAATGGGCGCGGTAAATTAACTGTGAGAGCTAAAACCAGAGTTGAAGATTTATCAATAAATAGAAAACAAATTATTGTAGATGAACTTCCTTATCAGGTAAATAAAGCTCGTTTAATTAAGAGAATAGCAGAACTGGTTAAGGACGAAAAACTGGAAGCAATTTCTGATATTAGAGATGAATCAGATAGAGATGGAATGAGAATAGTAATTGAATTAAAAAGAGAGGCTACTCCCAAGGTAGTTTTAAACCAATTATTTAAGCATTCTCGACTCCAGGTTACATTTAGTGTAATTATGATTGCACTTGTAGATAAGGAACCAAAGGTTTTATCCTTAAAAGAAATTTTAGAACATTACTTAGAACACCAAAAAGTAGTTATTAGACGCAGAACTCAGTATGATCTGGATAAAGCTCTAGATAGAGCCCATATTTTAGAGGGATATAGAATTGCTCTGGCAAATATAGATGAGATAGTAGAAATGATTAAAAATGCTGATGAAGTCGAAGCAGCCAGAATTAATTTGATGGAAAACTATGAGCTTTCTGAAACTCAGGCAAATGCTATTTTAAGAATGAGACTGCAGAGTTTGACTGGATTAGAAAGAGATAAAATAGAGACTGAATATGAAGATTTAAAAGAAAAAATAACATACTATAGATCCATTTTAGCAGATGAAGAAAAATTATTAGAAATTATTGAAGAAGAAATTCTAGCAATTAAAGAAAAATATAATGATGAGCGCAGAACTTCAATTATGAATAGAGTTACAGATTTAGAATTAGAAGATTTAATTGAAGAAGAACAGATTGTGGTAACTATGACCAATCAGGGTTATATTAAGCGGATGCCGCTTGATCTTTACCGCAGTCAGCGTCGCGGAGGTAAGGGAGTAATCGGTATCAGTACCAAAGAAGAAGATTTTGTGGAAAATATCTTTACGACCACCACCCATTATAAATTCTTATTTTTCAGTAATCAGGGAAGAGTTTATAGATTAAAAGGTTATCAGATACCGGAAACAGGCCGCCAGGCTAGAGGTACTGCAATTGTTAATCTACTGGAATTAGAAGATGACGAAAAAATTAATGCAGTAATTCCAGTTAAAGAATTCCCGGAAGATGCCTACCTAATTATGGCCACTAAAAATGGTTTAATTAAAAAGACTGCTTTGGAGGAGTATGATACCAATTATACCGGTCTGATTGCTGTTAACTTAAGAGAAAATGATGAACTAATTGGAGTAAGAATTATCGAAGAAGATGAAAATATCTTCCTGATTACCCGGAATGCAAAAGCTATTCACTTTAATGAGTCTGATGTTCGCTCTGTGGGTAGAAATTCATATGGAGTTAAAGGAATTAACTTAGCAGAAGATGATATAGTAATTGATATGGGAATGGATTCTGCCGGGGAAGAATTACTGGTAATTACTGAAAATGGTTATGGTAAGAGGACACCAATTTCCGACTATAGAATTCAAAATAGAGCTGGTAAAGGTATAATTACTGCCAATATTACTGAGAAAAATGGTAAATTGGCTGCGGCACGAATTGTCGATGACAGCCTGGAAATGATGGTTATAACTCAAAATGGTATTATTATCAGAGTAGATGCAGCCGAAATTTCTACTACAGGCCGTAATACAATGGGTGTTAAAATAATTAATGTTGGAGAAGATGATAAAGTGGTATCTTTAGCCCGAATTAATGATGATATTTTAGAAAAAGAAGAGGACGATCAGGAAGAAAAAGAAGAATTAACACCAGAAGAGAGAGCAGAGGCTCGTTTTGATAAAATCGTTGAAAAAATAGATAGAGAAGAAGAACAGGCTCTGGCTGAGGAAAATGAAAGTGAAGAAGAAATAGAATAAAATATTTAAGAGAATATTAAAGAATAGATAATTAAAAAATTAATATTTTATAAAAACTCCACAAGATTTATTTTTGTGGAGTTTTAAATTTTATTTAGCAAATGTAGGTGATTTTACATTCATAAGCAATAATTTATAATAAGATATAAGTAAGTTAAGAAAAGTTGATAAGAATACTCAAATTAATTTTAATAATTGTTAACTGCTTAACATCATAATAATTTAGATTCGATATAATGTACTCAATAAGAAAATAATAAGAAAAAGTTTATAAGACCTATAATTTTCAATAATCCTATAAGAGGTGATATAAGATGTTAAAAAGAGTAAAAGATTTTATTTTTGAAGCAGCTGAATTAGAAATGAAAGCAAGAGGTTACAAAGATAACAAGTAATTGTTTTGAGAAATAGTAATTTAAATTACTGTTTTAGTACCAACCTATAATTTCAATAATATTATAAGAGGTGATAAAAAATGAGAAAATTTGAAGATGTTATTAATGAATTTGCTGAAATCGCTGCCTTTGGATTTGGAGTTAGTTCCCGTAAGAAAAATGATAATAGTGATGACTATATAGACTATCTTGGTTAATTAAAATAATTAATTAATAAGTAAGTAACAAATAATAATTTTATAATTTTATAAGAGGTGATAATTATGATTAAAGAATTTACTAATAAACTAGTCAAAATGGAAGAAACTGCATTTGATCTAATGTTAAATAAGAAAGAAAATAATAAAAAAACTGATTCTTATATTGATTATTTTGGCTAAAATAAAAAATAAGGAATTTGATAATAATATGAAAAAAACAAATAAAAAATATAGTTATAACAAGAACTTCCTTTATAGTAGCTTAGAATAATTTAAATTATTCTCTACTTGAAGGGAGTTTTTTTATATTTTCCTTGACATGAGATATTATTAATGGTATTCTACTACTTGTCGCCGAAAAAGATATACTAATTTTCTGGCCGACAAAATTATCTTAAAAAGTTCTTGACAAAGCAAAAAGAGATTGATAAGATAATAAGCGTCGCACAAATAATTTCCGCCAA
>NZ_SNWX01000037.1 GCF_004362045.1 Halanaerobium saccharolyticum
CATTTTGAATATTTTTATTATAATTAAAATTAGTGGTGATCTATTACTATTTACTTACATTTTATGGTAACTATCATATTTTATTTGACGTTATCAAGCAGAAATTATTGGCACTAACATTGCTGCCACCATTCCTCCTGAAAAACCATTATTATAAAGATTCATTCCTCCATGTAAATAACCGATATTCATTACCAGTGCCATATGCAAAAATCCTGCAGCAACTCCACTTTTCCATCCAAAAACTCCTGCAATAGGTGCTAGAGTTGTTCCAAATAAAACAGCAAGAATAGCTCCAACAGAATTTATTTCCCAAATTTGAAAATATGCTCCCAAAATTACTCCTATAAAAATTGGAAAAACATTTTTTAAATGCTTTCCAAAAGCTCCAAAGGCTACTACAGTAAATATACCACCAATAACTGGTCCATTTAGATTTCCCTTTATTAAAAATATATAAATTGTACTGAATAAACCTAATAAACCCATATTAATTAAGGAGATTCCAAAACCTTCTGTTACTACAAAATCATCTACTAATCTCCCTGTGTGTTTTAATAATTTACTATAACCTTTAAAACTTTTATCATTAAATAAATATCCGATTAAAAGCATAGACGAAAACAAAAGAATTAAATAAATATTTAGTTCTTTATTATAACCATCAATAACAATTGAAATCTCAGGAGTTTCTATACCAAAGGCCCTAAATAAAGACATGAAAATTGTACCAACCATACCAGCAGTAAAACCAATATTGTAAAGATTAAATCCTTGATGAAATAAAATAAAGTGATGAGCAAGAGAAGGTAATATAACTCCTGCAAGTAATCCAATAATATTTGCAAATATTATTGCAATTAAAGGATCTAAATTGATGCCAAAACTTATATAACTAATCATTGGCCCTAAAGCAGTACCAAATAAGGCGATTAATAAAAACTTTCTAAAAGGTTCATTTTGAATTTTAGAATAAATAAACACTCCAACTATTATACTCCAACTATTATAAATATTTTTTCCAAATAGAGCAAAACCTGCGACTGTAAAAATAGCAGCAATAATTGTACCGTTCATATTAACATTGTTAAATTTAGAAATAACAACTGCAATCATCATTAATAACCCACTATTGAAGATAGCAGTACCAGGATTAGTAATTGACATGTAATCTGAAAGCAATAAGCTTTGTGCTGTTAGAATCTTTTTCATACCGGATAAGATTTCCAGGGGACTATTAAAAAATAAAGAAGCAATCATAATTAATATAGAATAGGAGAAGATTATAAAATATTTATTTTTCTCAGTTGCTTCAAAAACAATTTTCTTGTTATTTTTAAGACTAGATATCTTGTTGTGTATTTTAGTCAACTCCCTTTTTAAAATCAATTAACTCTATACTCAATATTTTATGAGATTATCAATATAATTCAAGTTTAAACAATTTTATCCCAGTCTAGAACCCAGTTCAACTTCTTTATCAGGCTCAATTAAAACAACTCCATTTTTACCATAAACACCTAAAACTAAAACTTCTGACATAAAATCTGCAATCTGTTTTGGAGGGAAATTGACAACTGCCAGCACCTGTTTTTCGATTAAATCTTCCGGGATATATAAATCGGTGATTTGAGCACTGGACTTTTTTTCTCCAATTTCTTCCCCAAAATCAAGCCAGAGCTTATAGGCGGGATCCATAGCCTTTTCAAATTTTTCAACTCTGGTTATTTTACCAACTCTAATATCTAATTTCATAAAATCTTTAAATTCTGCCATTAAAAAAATCCTTTCTCTTGTGTTATTCTAAAATTATACTCCTTATATTGGATGAAGTAACCTATCAGTTTTAAAAGGGCTGTTTAAACAGCCCTTTTAAAATAAATGATTAGTATTTATTTTGAACTATTTAAATTGTCCTTCTTCCTCTATCCCAGTCAACATTTGTTTTCACTATTTTAAATTCTTCGTTCTCCTGATTAAATGTTAAAAAGTAATCATTATTTAGCTTTATTCCTAAATCGCCCTTATAATTATGACCATCTAAATTATTATCTACTTTAGCCTGTTTAATAGAATCACAACCGGTGATTACTCCCAGAGGATATCCATCTTCTTTAATTAAGACATCAATTCCTAAAGGACATTGATCATCAGCCTCATAATTAACCATATAATTGTCTTCTACATATTTTTCCGGCAGCTTAATCCAGGTAATATCTTTATCCTCATATTTTACATAATTTAAATATTTATTATTAATTTCCAGGGATTCATCTAAAACTATCCACTGTCCAGAAATATTAAAATTCTCATCTTCTCTTTGTTTATAATCCTCAGTGAATAATTTAAGCTGACTATAAGTATTACTTTTAACTTCTTTTTTATTTAAAACTTCAGCATTTTCATCTAGCTCAAATAAATCAATAATTTCCATAAAAATCAGCTCCTTTTAAAATTATATTAATTTCTTATTTTTTACTAAAAGCATAAATTTCATCATCTTATTTTATTACTTTTAGAAAAACTTTAATTATCCTGCATGAGTGTTAAAAATTTTATATTATTTTCAATAATTTATTATTAAGCTCAAGACACAAATTTATTTTTTTTGATATAAAATCGCCATTTTTTATTTTTATATTCTTCAGCATAATCTATATTTACTCTGGGTGCTGCTTCAATTTTAAAATCTTCATCTTTATTATCAAGTAGATATAATTTATTGCTTTTAACCAGATCACAGCCGTCTAAACTTTTATCAATTTTTAATGCCTGTGACAATTTACCCGGGCCATTGGTCAAATCCTCAATTTTTTTACTTTTTATATTCCTATTTTCTTTGATAAATTGTAATCCTGCAACCGGCTCAACTGCTCTAATCAAGACAGCGTGGGGATTATCTACTTCTGCAGTTACAATATTAAAACAGTAATACATACCGTAGATTAAGTAAATATAGGCTAGTCCACCTCTGGCAAACATGGTTTCAGTTCTCTTAGTCTTCCTATTATTATAGGCATGAGAGGCTTTATCCTCAGCACCCAGATAGGCTTCTGTGTCTACAATTTTAACTTTAATAGTTTTTCCTTCATATTTTCTTACTAAAATTTTTCCTAAAAGATCTTTTGCTGTCTGAACTGCGTCTTTTTGATAAAAGTCATAATCTAGTCTCAAAAATATTTCACCCCAAATTCTGCTGTGATTAAATATTACTTAAAAACCTAAATCCAGCAACCACTTACTTAATTTACCTTCTCTATCTTTAAGTTCTATATCCAGATCTTTCAATTCACCCAGTACTTTCTCGCCAATAATATTTCCATCTTTCATAAATATAACTCTGCTGCTGTGAGAGGCTACCCGGATATCATGGGTGACAATCATTACAGTAGTCCCTTCTTTATTAATTGTATGAAAAACATCCATTACCTCTTTTGCTGACTTAGAATTTAAAGCTCCGGTTGGTTCATCAGCAAATAATATTTCTGGTTCATTAATTAGAGCTCTACAGATAGCAGCTCTCTGCAGCTGGCCACCCGAAGCCTGGGTAATCTCATTTTCCGCTAATTCTATAATTCCTATTTTTTTCATTAATGCAACTGCTCTCTGCTTAACTTTTTTTCTATCCTGACTTCCTTCCATCTGAGCAGGAAATATAATATTATCCAGAATACCCAGGTTGTTCAGTAAATTAATCTGCTGGAAGACAAAACCCATTTTTTTTAGTCTTAAACCAGATAATTTCTTTTCACTTAATTCACTTAATTTTTCTCCCTGAAAAACAACTTCACCAGAACTCATTTTATCCATTCCACTCACATTATAAAGCAGAGTGCTTTTTCCGGAACCAGATGGTCCCATCACAGAAACAAAATCACCGACATTAATTGAAATATTAATATTTCTTAAGACATTAAATTTCTTTTTGTTAATTAAATAATCTTTAGATAAGTTTTCAGCCTTTAATATTTCCCTCATCAGAAACCCCCTTCTACTCAACCTTAATATCTGCAAGACTAATTTTTTTAATTGAATTGATACTTAAAAGGGTAGTGCTAACAACAATTAATATCATAATCAGAGGACTTAACAAATAGCTTCTAATTGGATTAATAATTATTTCAATTCGAGAAGCTCCCAGAAAAGATAAAATTATAGTTAATAACTGTTCTCCTAAAATATTGGCAGTAATTGTACCAATAAAGATAGCAAAAATTAGAACAAAGAGTGCTTTAGTTATATACTGTATTTTAATAGCTTCAATAGATGTACCAATACTTTTCATGATTGCAATTTGAGCTTTATCTCTGGCAATTAAGGTCTTTAAAAATAGGGAGGTTATTAAAAATATAACTACTCCTGCAATAATAATAGCGGCTATTGTTAAAATATTTAACTGCTCAATTGTATCTCCGAGAGTTTGAGCTAAATAGCCTTCCTGATCAATAATTTTAGTATTATCAAAGAGAGCTTCATATTCGTTTATTTTCTCAGCAATATCAGAATTAAGATTAATATAAATGTTATACCAGCTGGCATTTTGATAATCGGCTGGTAGATTGGCCTTAGCACTTCTGCCTCCATTAGTAATATCCTGATAAATGCCTGTGACTATCATCTCTCTTCTTTCTTCTTCTATTATAATCTGAACTTTGTCTCCTATATTTTTATTTAACTCTGAAGAGCTTAAATACGATAAAGCAATTTCATTAGCCTGGGCAGGTGATTGGCCTGCTAAATAATCTACATTAAACTTACTAAAATCACCGGTTTGAATATATATATTTTCAACAAGCCCTTCCTGATTTATAATTCTGTAACGTGAAGTTACAAAAGCTCCCTGTTCCAGCACATCGGGATCATTGGCAAGATAAGTTTTAATCTGCTCAAAACGATCTTGAATACCCTCTGTATATCTAAGATCCATTATTATATCACTTTCTGCTATTCCCATATACCTGACAAATTCTGAAGATTTGATGGTATTTAAAAAATTCAAAGGTACAATGATAATAAATGTTGTTAAAATAAAGACCACAAAGAGGATAATAAATAATTTAAAACGCATTAAGACATCTCTTAACCCCAGAAAAACGTTAGCATTCAGGAAATTATTTTTTGATAGAGAAAAGCTATTTTTATTAAAATAGCTTTTAGCATTTATACCCAACCGTATAGCTTCTACTGGCGAAATTTTATTAAATCTCCTTAAAATAATAATTGAAAAAACTATTACCACTGCGGCTATCGTCAAAGCAGTAAGTAATGGTAGGATAAGCTGAAGTATTGATTTTGGTGCTTCACCTGTAAATAATATAATATTTTTCAAAAATAATTTTCTGGCAGGCAGATAGATCAAGAATCCACCTATAGTTCCAGTTAAAGCTATAAATATATATTTAGATAAATAGATTTTCCTAATATCTGAAGCAGCTATTCCAATTCCCTTCATAACTCCAATTTCTTTATAATCCTCTTCAATAGTTAATAAGATAATAAACCTCAAACATAAAAGAGCAATAATATTTAATAATAAACTGATTAAAATAACAACTGCAGCAATTAAGCCATCAGTTAGACTGTTAAATAATTTAAATATTTTATAATCCACTGCTGGCCCTTTCTGAGGCAGTCCGGATTGAGAATACTGGTTGGTAAACTCACTAATTCTGGCAGGATCATTAAGCTGAAAACTAATCAGATATTCAGTTTTACCTATCTGATTTTTCATTTTTTCAAAATCAGTATTATTAACCACAAATCGCTTGGAACTAATAACAGAAGGATTCATCTGGGCATCTCTAACAAATTCTTTAATAATAAAATTCATTTCAAATTGCTCATTTTTAATTACCACATTATCCCCCGGGACCAGATTACGCCTCTGCCGATAATAAATGGGGACTGCAATTTCTCCCTGATCAATTGAAATTATTTGATTGTTTAAATTCAGCAGGAAATCAAATGATTCATTTTGCCTTACAAAACTGAGGTCCATAACGGTATCGACTTCTGCCTGCTGACTATTAATAAATATCTTTGATCCAGGAATATTAATCATTTCACTATTCTGCTGTCTTTTTACATTTTCGTTTCTCTGACTCCAGTTTTGGATCATTACCTGATCAATACTACCGGAATGATACTGGACAAAATGGGGGAGTAAAGCTTTTTCAAATAAATAGTCTACAGAGTCATTAAGAGTAATCAGCATATTACTTCCCCCGGCCATTAAAAATGCTGATAACATGATAAAAATAAAAACGGCAAATGTGATAATTTTCTTTTTTAATAAGTCGTGTTTTAAAATTTTTAAAATCATGGGCCCACGACCTTTCTATTTTATTTGTAATCATAGATATAATTCGCCGTTTAACTAAAAAATCCTCTGAAATAATTAATAAATTACAGAGGATTATAATTATTTTATATTTAGCTTACTAATTTCAGAAAATTTACCTTTCAATTCTTCCATAATCGTCCAGTTTAATTAATATATCCAGTGTCAGCTTACCCTGCCATTCCTGATAGGCATTCTTAAGTCCTTCTTTATAAAAACTTGCACCCCAGGGTGGTTTAATCAGACTTTCTTTATTTTTTTTAATCAATTCTACATAAAAATCTAAGTTAGCTTCTATTTTAGACTCACTAACTCCAAATCTTTCCCGTTCCGGAGAAGGAACAAAATCAAGTGGAAGTGGTACATATTCCTGCCATTTATCCTGGTCATATTCTATTAGCTGTTTTATACCCTCAGCAATACTTCCTTTGAGTTGAGATTTTAGTTTTGTATCTGCTTCATTATATAATTTAAGATAACAATAAATTTCATTTTCGGATTCATATTCTTTTTTATGCTGAATATTCTTTAAAGCCTTTTTAACTAACGAATCTAAATCAATTTGTTTAACATAATCCTTATATCGCAATAAATAGGCAAGTAATTCAGCAGAAGGATTACCCCAGCTTTTATCAATTACAGTCATCTGCTTATTTTCATCAAAATGCCACCAGGGAGTATGAGGATAATCATTGACCTCTTCTCGGACTGCATACCAGCCATTTCTATCCTTATCGTAACTTTTTTCAAGATAAGTGATTGCCTTTTTTATTATAGTCTGAGCAGAGTTAGAGTTATCTACCATTTTTAAAAGTCTTAAAGCAATGGAAGTTGCCATTGGAGTCGATAAAGGCAGCCGAAAATCTGGCTCCAGAGCATTACCAAAACCACCATCTTCATTTTGATATTTTTTGATTTCAGCGATAAAAGCCTGCTCATCTCCCTGCTGAAAATGATAATTAAAATGGGCTATATCAAGGGGTCTTGCTATTTTTTTTAGATTTTTTTCAACAGTTTTAAAACTTTGATTTGATAGTTTTAACATTTAGAGCCTCCTCAGATAAAACGAGAATAGTTAGAACAATTTTAATCAAATAATATTGTAATTATTAATATATTTCTTCCAATTTTAATAAATACCTGCATCAATATTTAAATAATCGAACTGAAAAATCTATCGGGAAAAGAAAAAGCGTCCCTACCTGGAACAGCTTTAATCATGATATACTATTTTTAGCTATTTTCATGACTTGTTTTTCTTTTAAAACATCAAAAATATTGAGCCCCTGCTCACATTCCAGCATTTTAATCACTCCACATTTTATGGCTGATCTTTTATCAATAAATATAAATTCATTATTATATTTCAGCTTCAATTTCAATAAAAAAACACCTGCATTAAAGCAGGTAGAAATATAAAAGCTTAGCTTAATTTTCGCCATAAATTCTAATTGTTCTTGCTCCAGTATTACCCCCAGTAGATTCAACTACTTCAAAACGTAGTTTTTCAGCAGTAGTTGAAGGAAAAGAAAAATTATAAAGCTTTTCTGCATCAGGTATAGTAAAAGTTCCTAAATTTTCACCATCACCAGTTAAAACTTTTAGCACTCTGATCTCACCAGTATCACCCATTGTTCGTGACCAGAATCCGAATCCATTAATTTTCATTTTTTCTTTTAGTTTTATTTCTATCCAGGCTTCATCTCCTTCACCTTGAGATGACCATTCAGTCCCTGGATCTCCGTCTATTGTATTTAAAGCACCAAAAGAACCTGAAATATCATTACCAAAGTTGCTGCTGACAGCAGTTATTTCAGCACCTTTTTCTAACAAAGCCTGATTTTCTCTAACATTTTCTGCCTCAATTTGTGGTGTTCTAAATGTCATTATTTTAGAGCGAATTAATTTTCCAGCTTTATCTATAGTAATTGTTTCTGTAAAATATTTACTTTCAGACTGTAAACCTAATATAGTAACTTGATGATTTTCTGAGGGATTGCTGCCTGGAGCTCGGGCAATTCTGCCAAAGTTATTTGTAGAACCAATAGCTGTAGAACTTAATGTAGGCTCATTGGATGAGAACTTAATTTTAACACCAGATCCAGTCAAATTAGTAATTTCTGGATTTTTATTAAAGTCTAAGGCAGAAGTTTCTAAATTTATTTTCCGGGCTTTTCCTTTTTTGGCAGCAATTAAATAATTTTCATTATCACTCAAATTTGTATTTAATATATATTCCTGAGATCTATAAATTTCATGATCTTCTGTAAAAGCAGTAAGCAAAACTTTATATTTTTGTTCAGGTTCAAAATCTAATTCCACTAAATGATTTACTACCGGGGCAACCATATCCATAGCTGTTACATTGTTATAATTTTCTTTAGATCTAGCAAAGTTTACTGCACAGAGCACCTCTACCGGAGTATCTAGTTTTAGATAAAATTTTTCATTTTCATGATAAAATCTGACATTAGAAGCTTTGTAAAATTCAGCGGCTTGATTAGCGAAAAGAGAACTGCTTAAATAAATAAGCAAAAAAGTTGTAATTAATAAAGTCATAATTATTGATAATATCTTAATTTTTTTTGGCAGATTTCTTTTAATCATTATTAAACCCCTCCCCCGTTGTTCAGACTAACTTAATTAATATACTTTTTTGATATATTCCATTCTCGAACTCATATTTTTAAGAAGAAGATCAACTAAAGTTAAAGCAACCATAGCTTCTACAACTACAACGGCTCTGGGTACAATTATTGGATCATGTCGACCGTGAATATTTAAATCAATATTTTCTCCAGATTTGTTTACAGCTTGCTGAGTCTTCTCAATCGAAGGAGTTGGTTTGACCGCTGCTTTTAAAAGAATTTCGCTGCCATCAGTTATTCCCCCAAGTGTACCTCCTGCATTATTTGTTAGTTTATTTATTTCTCCCTCATGATATCTATAAAAATCATTATGTTCATAACCTGTCATTTCTGCAGCATCAAAACCACTGCCAATTTCTATTCCTTTAACCGCTCCAATAGACATAATTGCTCTCGCCAGCAGTGCCTCACATTTATCAAATACTGGATCCCCAAGGCCTTCAGGTATATTTTTAACAGTACATTCTATTGTTCCACCAGAAGAATTATTTTCTTCAATCAGTTTTCTTAAATAGCTTTCAGCTTTTTCTACAGCTTCTGGATCAGGCATATATAAAAAATTGTCCATAATATAATCTTCATCATAATTTTTAGGATTAATTTCAATCGGGCCAATCGAAGAAGTATAGGCGGTTATTTTAACATTTAAAGTAGCCAATATTTTCTTCGCTATTGCACCAGATGCAACTCTGGCTGCTGTTTCTCTGCCTGAAGCTCGTCCACTTCCCCTGTGATCTCTAAAACCATATTTCAAATCATAACTATAGTCTGATTGAGCCGGTCGATAAACATCTTTGAGAGCAGAATAATCCTTAGATTTCTGATTTTTGTTGAAAATAATCATAGAAATAGGAGTTCCTGTTGTTTTTCCTTCGAAGACTCCTGACAAAATTTCAATTTTATCTCCTTCTTTTCTCGGAGTTGCAAAGGGAGATTGGCCCGGTTTTCTTCTATCTAAATCTTTTTGAATATCTGATTCCGAAAGTTCTAATCCAGCCGGACAACCATCTACTACTACTCCGAGGGCCTTACCATGTGATTCACCCCAGGTAGAAATTTTAAAGATATCTCCTAATATTGAACCTGACATTTTACATCACCTCTCTATATGAATTTTTGAAATGAATACTATATCTCTTATTTTTCTTTTTTTATTATAAAGATTAATAACCATAAAAAATTTCTGTTTTATGTTCTGACTCCTCTTTATTTCTTAATTCATCTAATAATGACTTAACAAATCCACCTAAATCATAATTATCGACTTCATTTAAAGCTACCCACTCATATTCCTCTGCCTCTTCATTTAAGATTACATCATCTGAATCCGTTCTGCAAATATAATCTATAAAAATAAAATGTTTATCCTCATGAAAAGCTTTATTATAAACACTTTCTTTGATGCTGATTAAATTTAAATCATATATTTCCAGACCTGTTTCCTCCAATATTTCTCTTTTTAATGCTGCTTCCATTTTTTCTCCCAATTCAATATGACCGCCGGGAATTATATACTTATCATTCCATTTATGAGATTTACAGAGAAGTATTTTGTTATCAGAATTAAAGATTACAGCTCCTACTGTTGTTTCGGGATATTGCATAAATTTCTCCTTTCATTGAATTATATTGTCCATTGATTATGAATAATTCCTGTTAATTTCCATTCATTTTGATATTCTTCAAAAACAAGACGAAGGCTTTTCCAATCCATTCCTTTATAATCAGGATTAGAGCCAGAAATATAATATTCAACTATAATTGGGTTATTATAGACTTCAAACTGATTTTCTTGCATATTTCCACTGCTTAAGACTTTATTATATCCAATTTTTTCAGCATTAATAAAATCTTCCGAATAAATAAATTCATGGTAATATTCCTCCGGAGTTAATCTAATTTTTTTACCACTTCCATCATAATGGCCCCAGAGATATTCATTTTCATTTTCAAAAAAATTTCTAACCTGTTCTTTTGTAAAAACTATGTCTTTTTTCGGATCAACATGAGTATAAGGTGTAAATCTTACTCCTTTTTCTGGATGAACATATTTAGCCAGTTCCTTGAAATTCCTGCTGCTAATTGCCTGAATCACTTCTGCAGCTTTATCTTCAATTATTTTCTCGGCATCTTCTGATTTAATAATACTGTCCTCATTTAAGCTGTATTCCACCTTGTTGTTTTCCTGTTTTAAGCCCAATCTTTGCTTAAACTTATCTAAGTTAAGAGGTACTATTATTATAAGCATTATAAAGAACAGGGCTATAATAATTTTAGCAAACGTTTGTTTTATCATAATATCACCAACTTTTTTGAAAATCTATTATAAGTTTATTATATTCAATCTCATATCTTTCATCAAGTTTTATAATTTAACTAAGTTTTTGTTTAAGAATTAAAAATAATTATCTTACTATATTTTATTTAACGGTTAGCGCAATAAGTTATGATGTTTCGTTAATTATTTTTAGTAATTTTAACAATATCTTTTAAGAAAACAATTACTTCATTGAGCTTATTATAATCTACAAGCTCAACTCTATCTTTTTCTGCTGGCATTTCCATTTTTGAAATAGCAGTTTTACTGTTTTTTAAACCAATACCAGCACAATTTATTACCAGATTTATATTATTATCTTTATTGAGATATTTCTCCATATATTTAATCTGGCCGGGAGTAGAATAATAATCTTCTCCATTCAAAAGTAATAACTTAAGGCAGTAATCTGTCATTTCAGAATTTATTAATTTACTCAAAAATAAAATTATCGCTATTCCAGTTCCGCTGTCCAGTGCACCTGGAGTCCCGGATTTTGTATCCAGATGGGTGGTCATCACAATTTTTTAGCCCTGTCCTCATTTATCCTGGCAATAATGTTTGATCCAGTTGAAGGGGTTCTTTTTGCTCTGATAGTTAAAGAAATTATTCCTTCCTCTTTAAATAAAAATATTCCAATTAAGATAATCTTTTTAGCATAAATTACCATAATTAACTTTAGTTAATTTTCAAAAGAACATTCCCAGTTTTCTGACCGCCTGCAGTATAGTTGAATGCTTCACTGATTTCTTCTAACAGATATTTTCTATCTATCACAGCCTTAAACTTATCTTCTTCTATCAGTTTTTTGATAAAATCTATACTTGCCTTAATATCTGTGGGAACAGGGAAAATAACTTTTTTTCCAGAAGATATCTTTGTTATTAATGCTAATAAAAAATTCTCTCCCAGCCTGCCTAATTCTGATGAAATATATACTCCATCTGTTTCTAATAAATTCTTACATTTAGCAAATGAGCTTTTGCCAACGGCATCAAAAATATATTTATATTTTTGATTATCCTCTGTAAAAGCTTCTGTCTGATAATCAATTACGTTATCAGCACCTAAAGATTTCATTAATTTTATATTTTTGCTATTTCCTACTGCTGTAACATAAGCGCCGTAATATTTTGAAAACTGGAGTAAGGCAGAACCAATTGCTCCTGTTGCCCCATTAATGAGAATTTTATCTCCTTTTTTTACTTTTACTTTCTTAATAAAATTGTAGGCATAATGGGCACCTTCAAGGCTGGCTGCAGCCTCTTCGTAAGATAATTTTTCTGGAATTAAACTTATGTCTTTATCTTCTGATATTGTCATGTATTGGGCATGAGAAGCTAAACCGGTGTCATTAAAACCAAAAACTCTGTTATCTACTTTAAAAGAGCTTACCTTATTACCAATAGCTTCAACTTTACCTGCAAAATCTGTACCGGTAATCGGTAGTTTAGGCTTTAATAAACCGGTAAATAACCTCATTATATAGGGGCTGCCGCTAAGAACTGCACAATCTGTTCTATTGACAGTTGCTGCATGTACTTTTATTAAAATTTCATTTTCTTTTACTTTTGGAATCTCTAATTCTTTGATTTTTAAGCTATCAGGAGGTCCATATTTTTTTCTATAAGCTGCTTTCATTTTATTTGATCCCATTACTTTTCTCCCCTTTAAATAGATAGTTGAATTATAATTGACCACTTTTTTATTTAAAAATAGCTAATTACTGGTCTTTAGTTTATCTTTAATATCAGCTACAAATTCTTCAGCCTTTAACAAATAATCCGAGAGATACCTTATCTGCTTCTTTAGCTAAATTTTTTAGTTTTTTACATAAAATTATAATTATTGTTATCATTATAGCAAGAAATCAACCATTAAGAAAGCAAAAAACAAATTATAGATCTAGACAAATCATCCTAAATGGTCTAAATTAGTTTTGGAGGATTTGTCCAATCAATTATTTTTAAAGCCCCATCAATTCTTTATATTTTAATTTATTTGCGTATTCAGCTCCATATTTTCTTTTTCTTTCCACATATAATAATTCTCTTTTTAATTTTCTGTAGTTTTCCAGCCTTTCTTTTGTTAGTTCACCATTTTCTATAGCTTTCTTAACCGCACAACCTGGTTCTGTGTCATGCTGACAGTCGTTAAACTTACATTTTTTTGCTATAGATTTTAGATCTTCAAAGCTTTCATTGATTCCTTCACTGTCATCCCAGAGTTGAACTTCTCTCATACCTGGAGTATCTATTAAAATTCCTCCTGATTCTAAAACAATTAATTCTCGATGAGTAGTTGTATGTTTACCTCTGCCATCATTAATTCTGATCTCATTTACTTCCATTTTTTTCTGATCCAGCAGCTGATTAATGATTGTAGATTTACCTACCCCAGAAGAACCCAGTAAAGCAGCAGTTTTGCCTCTAATTAAATAATCTTTAAGTTCATTTAATCCTTTTCCCGTTAAAGAGCTAATTATATGAATTGGAACTCCAAAAGCCACTGTTTCTACTTCATTTTTTTTTATTTCCGGTTTATCACATAAATCAGCCTTGCTCAACACTATAACCGGTTTTGCACCACTATTCCAGGCAATTGTAAGATATCTTTCCAGCCTTCTTAAGTTAAAATCCTGGTTTAAAGATGTTACGATAAATACCGTATCAATATTAGCTGCCACAATCTGTTCGTTTGTATTTGTTCCTGCAGCTTTTCGAGAAAATTTACTCATTCTTGGCAGTATATCATGAATTATTGCTCTATCTTCATTATTCTGAAAATCAATTATTACCCAGTCACCTACTGCAGGAAACTGATTATTATAACGCATCTTACCTGTAATCTCAGCTAAAACTTCTCCTCTTTCGGTATATAACTTATACATTCCTTTATATTCAATTGCAACTCTGGCTATTTGGAAATCTTCCTGTAAATTGATTTGAGATAATTTATCATCAAATTCCTGATTCCAGCCTAAATCTTTTAAGTTCAATTTTAATTCCTCCTATATTTATTAATTTTTCGTCTAAATAGAAAAAAACCATGAGCTTAGATAATAAACTCATGGCTAAATAACAAAAACTATGGGCAATAATCCCATAGTATAGATAATCTGCTGTATATTATACATATACAGCTTTATTTAATCTTCAATTTGATTATGCTAGAGTTTATTAATCTATAAACTATACTCCTTAATGTTCTGAATCTTATTTAAAATAAGGCAGACTAATCCCCCGGAATTGAATATAAAATTTAAAAGAGTATAGAATATTTAATTTAATGATTAGATTAATAAACCGACTTTCATAAAACATTTCCCCTTTATTTTACTAGAAATAATTATAGCAGCTGCATATTTATCTGTCAATATAAAATTCCTTTTATTTTCTTACTTTTCCTACAATTTTATCAAATCTACTGTCCATGCAGACACTAATATCGGTGGTAAGAAATTTACAATTATAATAAAGACTAAATATTGTAGCTGGAGTTAGTGCCTTTTGTGCTTCTTCCATTGTTTCTAATTTTATAGTTTTTACATCTATATTTCTTTTTTCAGCACACACTTCAAATCCCAGTTTTATATTTAATTATCCAATAATTAGTTTTTATTTTTCGAGTCTAATAATATTATACTCTTTATTTAATATTCCACAAATTATTATTTCCATTCAATTTCTTCGACTTCATCCGTTTCTCTAAGTATGAAAGGGCCAATTGAGAGAGTGTGTTTTGTTATCGTTGCTATTCTAAGGACATAAGAAATTAAGATTAGAAAAGGTATTAAGGAAATAGTTGTTGTCAATGCAGTAACTAATATCAGAGTTCCGGTATTGAAAATAGTATACTATAGGTTTTAGAGTTAAAAAAATAATCATGTAACAGGAAACTAGTAAGGCCGGGATCGCAGCTAATAATATTCTGCGGGAAAGATCAATAAGATTACTTTGAAAATAAAGAGTTTTAAAATGTTCACGGGTTGGTCCAAATAAATTTAATACTTCAATCAATTTTTCTAGTTCTTTTTCTCCTTTTTCAGAAAGTAAGTCACTGTATTTCGTTTTTATTCGTTTAGCAGTGAATATTTTCCAGGAATAGTTGAAATTTAGGGCAGAAGAGATAACATCAAATTCGCCAAATTGAGAACCATCAAGTTCATTAGCAACCTGCTCGGAATTCTTAATTAAGCTGTCAGTAAAATCATTGATTTCCTGTTTGAATTCTTCATCAGCTGAATTATTTTCTATATCCTGTAATTTTCTTGCTCGTTCGGCTGATACCTGTACAAGTGCACGAATAAATTGTGCTGGTTTTGAAGGGCTTAAAGGTGCCTGAATTACATCTGCTACATTTTCACGAAATTGCATTGCTCCTTCCATACGTTCTCGTTGATCTTTGACTGCTCCAAGTTCCTGAGATAGCACCAATTGATTAAGGGAGACTACAATAGTTACACCACTAATAATAGCAGTAAGAAGTGCCTGAAATAGAGTATCAATAGAGTCACTGCTTCTAATAGAATTTTCTACTGCTGGATAAAGAGATCCAGCTACAAGCAATGTTATAAATACGATTATTACCAGCAAACCAGTCACCAGTAGACGGTTTCTGCCCATGAAAATCCATAATTTTATACTGTTTTGATTGAGTCGTTCGTGTAATTTATTACCAGGAGTCTCTTTAATACCAGCCATTTTCTTGCCTCCTAATTTAATCTAGTCCTAATGTAAAACTATAATCTAGTTTATTCTCTATATTATTTGTTGAATATTTTTTTAATTATTTTCTTAAATATATCGCCTAACTTTTTTCATATATGCTTTATATTCTTTTCCAAATTTATTAATACACCATCTTTCTTCTGATAATATAAGATAATGAACAGAAATTTGGAATATAATTAATATTGTAAAATAGATCCAGGAACTTATTAAAATGCTGCAGCCAAGGAAATATAAAAAGAAAGCTAGATACATGGGATTCCTAGAATATTGATATAGACCTTTTTTATTTATACCATTAGTTTGTGGTTTTGCAAAATCAATAATTGATTTTGTATATAAAACTGTTCCAATAATAAATATTATGAAGCCTGGAAAAATAGAAATTGTATTAAATTTTATATCTGTGGAAAATAAATATATTAATAAAAAAATTGTTGTTATTTGATAGATATAATAAGCAAATTGTTCTCTTGCCGTTCTAGGTGGGAAAAACCCCGCTCGTTTAAGAGCAGCCTTACTTATAAATCCCATAAAGAAATATCGAATTAAAATTAATGGTATTATTAAGATAAAAGAATTCAAAAACTCACCAACTTTCAAATTAGCTGCATTAATTTTCTTGTTCAGCTAACAGAGTATAAAAATCATTAGAATATTCATTTTTCCATATCTTCCATAAAGGAATAATCTCTTTTTTCCTGTATCTAAATAATAGAGGTGATTATTATGCCAGAATTACCGGATGTTGAATTATTTAAAAAATATCTTGATTCAACTTCTCTTCATCAAACTATCAGCAGAGTGGATATCCTAAATGAAGATATAATAAAATGTAACCCTGAGAGTTTAAGAGATAAATTAGAAAAGAATTCTTTTCAGAAAAGTCATCGCTATGGAAAATATCTTTTCATAAAAATAACAAATATTGATTTCCATTTAGTGCTGCATTTTGGAATGACTGGCTTTCTCAAATACTACAAAAATCAAGAAAAAAAGCCTGATCATATCAGAGTCCTGTTTTCTTTTGCTAATAACTATAAACTTGCTTATGATAATCAGAGATTATTAGGTGAAGTAAATCTAACTCATTCAATTAATAGCTATCTTAAGGAAAAAGAACTGGGTCCGGATGCTTTAGAAATTGATTTTTCAAATTTCAAAGAAATATTAAAAAATAGGAAAGCAGCAATAAAAGCAGTAATTATGGATCAAAATAAAATAGCGGGTATCGGTAATATTTATGCAGATGAAATATTATATCAGAACTCAATTCATCCTGAGCAGCAGTCAAATACATTATCCAGAGCGAAAATTAAGAAACTTTATCAAACAATGCAGGATATATTAAAAATTGCAATTAAGTATAATGCTGAACCTGATAACTTCCCGGATGACTGGATTATACCTCACCGCAAAGAAGGAGAACTATGTCCTCGTTGTGGAGGAAATATTAAAAGAATAAAAGTATATGGTCGAGGCACTTATATCTGTCCAGAATGTCAAAGCATAGACTAATTTCTTCAATTAATGCCAATAAATCAGTTTATCATATTTACTCTCGAGTAAGTTCTGAAAAAGATCAGTAGAAACTGTAAGCACCAGGGAAGCAAAAAGAAAAAATTCTACCAGTATTTTTCGTCATTCAACGCCTCAACACAGTGAGAGGTACCAGAAATTGATGGTATTTCATCATCATTTAAATTCTGGCCCAGCCATCCTTCGGGATAGGAAAGTTTTAAAGGCGCTTTTACTATTTCTTCTGATATTTTTTTATAACCAACTTTGGAGTAAAAGTTGATATCACCATAGGTGAAGACAATTTCCATACCTTTTCCCTTTAAATCTTTGTGGCCAAAATTTATTAGCTTCTTTCCAATTCCTCTTCCCTGATATTCTGGAAGTACAGCAGCCGGTGATAATAAAAAAGCTTTAAGCTTGCTTTTTTCAAATTCCAATCTAGTAAAAATAATACTGGCTATAATTTGATCATTCTCAAGAGCATTGTAGGCAAATAGGTCTTCACTATTAGTTTTGGTTAATAATTCAAAAGCCAGCTCCCCTATCAGCTTTCCTTCTGTTTCCCCTTCTGAATCTAAAAAAGTTTTCGCAAATAAATCTTTAATTTCACTAGTTTTTTCCTTTTTATATTTCCTAAATTCCATTGTTAATTCTCCTTCAATAACTAAATAATTCTTTTCTATATAAAGCCGGGCCCATTTTGAGCAGCCAGGCTATTATTCTCCGGACTTTTGTAATATAATGTAAAATTACTAAACTGAAACTTCTCCTTTAATAGAAGGATGGGGATTATAACCGATCAGTTCAATATCTTCAAAATCAATTTCAAAAATATTTTCAGTCTCTTTGTTAATTTTAATCTGTGGTAAAGGCCGGGGCTCTCTGCTCAACTGTTCTTTAATCTGATCAAAATGGTTCTGATAAATATGTACATCCCCACCGGTCCAGATAAACTCACCTACTTCAAGTCCAACTACATGAGCTATCATGTGTGTTAACAAGCTGTAGCTTGCAATATTGAAGGGCACTCCTAAAAAAGTGTCACAGGATCGCTGATATAATTGGCATGATAGTTTACCATCAGCTACATAAAACTGAAAGAGTAAGTGACAGGGGGGTAGAGCCATCTTATCTAAATCTCCCACATTCCAGGCATTTACTATTAATCTTCTGGAATAAGGATTTTCTTTAATCTGTTCAATAACCTCAGAAATCTGATCTATTGTACCATCTCTTCCTTCCCAGCTTCTCCACTGGTGGCCGTAAACATTACCTAAATCACCATTTTCATCTGCCCATTCATCCCAGATATGGACATCATTATCATTTAAATATTTGATATTGGTGTCTCCCTTTAAAAACCAGAGCAGCTCATAGGCAACTCCTTTCCAATAAACCTTTTTGGTGGTCATTAAGGGAAAACCTTCCTGTAGATCAAATCTCAGCTGATGACCAAAGATGCTTCTGGTACCTGTACCAGTTCGATCTTCTCGATCGACTCCATTGTCTAAAATTTGCTGACACATTTCAAGATACTGCTTCATTAAAAATCACTCCTAGAAATTTTGTTTTTTCGCTGATAGACATGATGAGAATATGTGTAAGGATTATTACTGTCAGTAGTGCCTTTTTTTTCTGATATTTTGTCCCACTTCTGCCAGTCTATCTCCGGAAAATATGTATCTCCAGAAAACTGATGCTCAATGATTGTTAAATATAATTTATCACTATAAGCTAAAAACTGCTTATAAATTTCTGCACCACCGATGATAAAAGCTTCTTTGTCTTTCTCCAAAAACTCGTCTAAAATTTCTTCCTGTGAATGAAATATTTCACAGCCTTCAGCTGCATAATCCTTATTTCTGGTCAGAATAATATTTCTTCTGCCTGGTAAAGGAAAGCCAATTGATTCAAAAGTCTTTCTCCCCATTATTACAGGGGCCCCGATTGTTGTATTTTTAAAATATTTCAAATCAGCCGGTAAATTCCAGGGCATTTTTCCCTGCTTCCCGATCAACTGATTTTTATCCATTGCTGCAATAATTGATAAACTCATAAATTCTCCTCTCTTAATTCAATTTTATTAATTTATTCTATTAACATTATAGCAGGAAAATTAGTCTGAGAAAAGATTAATTATCTTTCAAAACAAATATCAATATTTAATTGGTGAGATAACTCTTAAAAATTTGCACAAAAAGGTTCAGTAATGATAATCTAATGATAAGAAATAAAAATAATTGAAATAGGGAGTGATATATGATGGCAAATGAAACTATTAAAAACATTAAGGAACGAAGAAGTGTTAGAAAATATATTGATAAAAAAATATCAAAAGAGATACTGGAAGAAATAATTGATTGTGCCCGCCTCGCACCTACCGGTAATAATAGACAGGCCTGGTCTTTTCTAGTCATTACTGATGCTGAAATAAAAAGTAAAATTGCATCTTATGCTCGTTATGGTAGATTCATCGAAGAAGCTGGAGCCTGTGTAGCTGTTTTTGTAAATCAGGATAAAGCAACTACATCATTACAGGATGCTTCAGCTGCTACCGAAAATATCATGATAGCTGCCAAATCGTATGATCTCGGGACCTGCTGGGTTAATTCTTATCAGAAAGAACATTCTAAAAAAATAAAAGAGCTGGTCAACTGTCCTCAAGAGATGGAATTAATGACTCTGATGTCTATTGGGTATTATGATGAAGATGATGTGAGTATGCCTGCTAAGAAATCTTTATCAGAAGTAATGGTCTGGGATAAGTTTTAGCAAAATAATATCTGGACGCTAATTGATATAGCAGATAATCTGCCCCCATTTATATAATTGTGTTATTTGTATTCCCCTTATCCCAATAATAATCGATTTCTTCCTGTGACTCACAATTGATCATTAGGGAAATGGCTTCGTTAAAAGTAAATTCGTGAATATCTCCTCCATCCATAGCTGTCAGCCAAATATCAGCAAGTTTAAAATCTGAAAACATAACGTCTCCTTTTTTATTTGCTCCCCGATTTTTTTGATAATGCATTATACTTCCCAATTTAGATTTTTTAAAAAGTGAAATATAATAGTTTATGTCTTCCTCGGCTTTTCCGTTTTTCTCATTTGTGAAAAATAAAGAAGGAATAACTCTTGGCCAGTCTTCTTCCGTATTGGTTAAAGTCAATTGCCAGGAAACACCATATTTATCCTGAACCCAGCCATAGCGATCACTCCATGAGTATTTCTGGAGCGGCATTAGAACCTTTCCTCTATCTAATAATTTTTCCCATAAATCATTAAGATTTTTGCGAGCATTTTTATTGTTTGAAGGATCGAAATTTATAAAAAATGAGATAGAAGGATTCATTTTGAAAGAAGGACCGGCAGAAATCGCTCTAAACTCAAAGCCCATAATATTAAATCCGACAATATCATTATCTCCTGATGGAGTATTTTTTATTAAACTTCTGTGAGTTAACTCTGAATCAGGAAATATTGAAGTATAAAATTCTGCTGCCTCAACTGCTTCCTTGTCAAACCAGAGGTGAGAAACTATTTTTTGCATGATTCCATCTCCTTAAAAATATTTGTAAAAATAGAAACTATAAAAAGTATAAGATAACCACCATCACAGACTCTAGGGGTTTTAAATGTCAGACTAAACATACCTAAAACGCCAAATTGCCTGATTAAATCATCTAAACCAATCCTTTTCAAACCTCTATTAATAAACAACTAGGTACTTATATAATACTGCTCCGACAATTTTATTATCTTCAACCGCGACATAACAAAGTTTTGGTTCTGGAACAAATAGACTTTCAAACCATTCAAATGTCTTTTTTCCCAGTTTTCTAACCCGTTGTGCTTCATTTTGTTTGATAGCTCTTATTTCTACCATGTTATATCCCTCATTTAAAATGAATTTTTACGGTCTCTACCGAAATCTATAGTAGAGCTTTCGATTTAAGTTATCTACTTTAACAGCCAACAGTTTAACCCCACTATTTTTCTATTTGTTCTGACAGTAATAATAAATTCCATTCATATATTTTATAAGTATATAAACTTTTTTTAATAAGAGGATCATTTTCTGCTATTTCTTTTGCTTCTTTTAAATTATTTGCTTTAAAAACTATCATACCACCTTTTTCATTCTCAAATCCGCCTCCAATAAAATATCTCTCTCCTGCAACCTTTTTTAAGTAATTAAAATGTTTTTCAAAATCATTTGTTGTAAATTCTTTGTTATTCTCTCTATAATCTATTCTTACAAATAATTTATCTCCTTTTGCTAATCCTTGTTGTTTTATCATTATGAGAGTCCTTTCTAATCTAAATTATTATCTTTTTTTTGAGTGTTACCTGAAATAGTCTTCTAGGAAGTCAACCTTCTTCAAATTCATTAAGATCCACTATTTTAAATCTATCTGTTAACCGGAGTAGCCTGAAGTTCAGAAAGAAGAGCCTGGCTGAGAAAGAAATTCAATTTCTTCAGCAGTAGAATCTCGTCCAAGTATTTGATTACGATGCGGAAATCTTCCGAATCGTTCTATTATCTCTTTGTGCTTGATTTCATACTCGAAATAATCTTCCATTCCTGGCTCATTAAAAAGTCTTAATGCTGTTTTGTGTATCACTAGAGATTCGCTATGCATAAATGGCATATAGAAGAAGCTGCGTTTAAAAGTTTTAAGTTTATTATGAAAGCCCTTTCTAATAGCTTCCTGCGCCAAAATCAAAGCCGCAAGATCATTAGCAAAAGCTTCTGGCTTTTCTCGATAAATATTTCGGGAGAACTGATCAAGCACAATTATTTCTGCAAGACTTCCTTCCGGGGTAGCTCTCCAATAATCAAGCTCTCCCTTTGTTGCAGCATCATGAATTACACCAAATCGTTTATAAATTCTGGTATCAAGCTCCTCAGATGAAACAAACCATTGTTTTGGAGTTAATTCTTCAAACCAGAATTTAATTACTTCACTAGCTTTAACATTCATTTTTGTCCTGCCTCCTCTGGATTAATCTTTTAAAAAAGCTATGAATCCCTTTAGATACACCAAAATTATTTTGTTGATCATCCCCTATATCATAATAATATTTTCCTTTTTCAATATGTACAGAAATAGAGTCTAGAGGGAACCCCTCTCTTACTGTTGGATGGGGCTTATTAACTATATAAAATTCTTCTGAATTCAAATCATCTCCATCATCTCGAATAATATTATTTTTATCCATCACTAAACATATAGCGTTTGTATAATAGGCAACTAACTTACCACCGTACTTATCAGCAATACTTATATAATGATTCATCATTTCTATATCATTGAGCTTTTTTCCATTAACTCGTCTTGCCTTTACTCCAGGTTGGTCACATTCTTTAACACCTCTAAAATACAAGCCAGTATCACAAGAAAAAACTGGTTTTTTAATCTGTTTATAATAGTTTAAAGCTTTTTCTTCTGCATTACTTAGAGGATCATTACCACTTTCGTCTGATTCTATCACCTGTTTTCCAAAAGAACTTAAACTAATTAGTTCTATTTCAAGATCTTCAACTATCTGTACCATGCTGTCATATTTAGCTGGATTATATGTCCCATATACAAGTTTCATGATAATAACCACTCCTTTCCTAAGTAGTAATGAAACCGTAAATCTTCATGTTAAATGAAGTGAGATTATTAAGCTTGATATTCCATAATTCGCAAGCAATTATTTTTTATTCTATCTAAATAGTTTTTAAAATGCTGTTTTTCTTTCTCTGTAAAACCTTTTAAAATAACATTTTCAACTTTTTCAATTACAGGCCATAATTTAGCTAATAATTCTTCTCCTTTTTCAGTTATTTCAATTTCGTCATATTTATTTTTTATAAATTTATCTTTATATAGTGGAGTTATAAACTCTTTAAAATGATCATCATAATATCCAAACTGCTTTTCAACTTGTCCTCTGTTTATTTGGGATTCTCTTTTTAAAACCATTAAAAAAATTATTTGATCTCCAGTAAGATTAGTTATTTTACTTTCTGATATTTTTATATTAAAAGCCTTTTTAATCAGCTGTGAACTTACATTAATTTCTCTACCAATAGTGTCTAATATTTTCTCTGATAACATTAATAATGCCTCCTTTAACCTTAGCTCATAAATACTGATTCCTGTAGCGACTCCAACATTAAGAGATTCAACTTCTGTATACATTGGTATTTGAACAATATGATCTGCTTGTTCTATAACATCATTAGAAATCCCTGTACTCTCATTACCAACTACTAAAGCTATAGGTTTTTTATTTAAATTTACCATGGACTGTAATGATTTTCCATGAGGACTCGTAGCTACCACTTGATATCCATTTTTTTTCAAATCAGAAACTGCTTTTTTAGCATTTTCATAGCTTTTATAATTAACTTTAAATGAGGTTCCTCTAGAAGCATCAATAGTTTTTGGAAAAAAAGGATCAAAATCTTTATTAGTAGTTATATAATTATTAATTCCATAAGCTTTCCCAGTTCTAATTATAGTTCCAATATTGCCATGATCTTTAACATCATCTAATAAAAGAACAAAATCATCATTGAAATAATTAGAAGACGCTTCTGCAACTCCAACACAGGAAATTAGATAATTGGTTTCAGTTATTTTTTTTAAAATTCCATTTGAAGTTTGATATATTGGAGCTGAAAACCCCTTATATTTATCTGGAACTTCATTTTTACTGATAAAAATACTTTTTATTTGAAGCCCAGAATCTTTTGCCCAATTTAATTGTTCTAACCCACGTAATTGAATCTTATTATTTTTTTTTCGATTCTTACTTCTTGATAACTTTCTGGCCTCTTGGACTAAAGGATTTTTTAATTTTTCTATTCTCTTTATCATACTTCATTTCCTCTCATTTGTTTTTTGAATTTTTTCTGGATCCAATTTAAGTTTCCAGAGTTTTTCCGATACTGCCGAATGATACTAATTATTTTATTTTTGATTCTGTGCTACTATAATAAAACGGTGACTTGTACCTGATATATAATCTTTTTCTTTTAATTCTTCTCAAACTTCGCACTTGTAAAAGTGCTTTTGCACCTTGAAATTTCAATATTTTTTAGCAAAAAAATAGCATGAAACCCCCGCTTTTGGTATAATT
>NZ_SNWX01000038.1 GCF_004362045.1 Halanaerobium saccharolyticum
AGTTAGTGGATTGCAGAGAGCAATAAAGTCTCTTGCATTCTAAAATATTTAAAGGGAGTCTTAATCTATTTCCAAAAGCTACTTGACACAATCATTTATCCAGGCAATTTGACATAACGGACTTAGTTTGTTATTCTTTTATAGAAGTTAACAAGCGGGTTATATTTATCCCGGATTATTATCAGAGTAGATACTGTGCTGATAATAAATGAATGATAATTTTGAGTATATGGTTTAGAATTTGTTCGTAAAGGACATTTTCTAGACCTTTTTTTGTGCCAGAGTATTTTTAACAAAAATAAAATAGAGAGGTGAATATATTGAAAATAAAAGCAGAAAATCTCTATAAGATTTTCAATGGTAAGGGCCAGAAAGAAATTAAACTGCTCAAAGATGGTATGAGCAAAGATGATATTTTAGAAAAAACTGGGGCTACTGTTGGAATCAATAATGCCAGCTTTGAAGTTGAAGAAGGAGAAATATTTGTAATTATGGGACTCTCCGGCAGTGGTAAATCAACACTATTACGATGTATTAACAGACTGGTAGAACCGACTTCTGGATCAGTTGAGGTTGATGGGACAGATGTTATGGATTTAAATAAAGATGAACTACGAGAGTTTAGAAAAGAAAAGTTTGGAATGGTTTTTCAGCACTTTGCTCTTTTTCCATACCGAACTGTTCTGGAAAATGCAGAATTCGGATTAGAAATTGAAGGAGTAGATAAAGAAACAAGAAAAGAAAAAGCAATGACTGCTTTAAAACAGGTTGGGCTGGAAGGATACGAAGACCAGATGCCGGATCAGCTCAGTGGTGGAATGCAGCAGCGAGTTGGACTTGCCCGGGCACTTGCTGTTGATACTGATATCTTGCTGATGGATGAACCTTTTAGTGCCCTGGATCCGCTGATTAAAAAAGATATGCAGGATAAACTGCTGGAGCTATATGAACATATAGATAAAACAATTGTTTTTATAACTCATGACCTGGATGAGGCATTAAAACTGGGTGATAGAATTGCTATCATGAAAGATGGAGAAATTGTTCAGGTGGGAAATCACGAAGAGATTTTGACAAATGCTGAAAATGAGTATGTGGCAGAATTTGTGCAGGATGTTAATCGTTCCCGGGTTTTAACAGCTGAAGATATTATGGATAAGCCAGAAGCTGTATTATATAAGCAGGATGGCCTGAGAACTGCTCTCCACAAAATGCGTCATAATGAATTGGAAAGTATCTTTGTGCTGGGAGAAAATAGAAAGTATAGAGGCATTGTTACAATTGAAGATGTTGTAGAATCAATTAATAAAAACAAAGAAAACCTGGATGACATAATAAAGGATGTGCCACTAGCAGAGCCTGAAGAAAGTGTTAATGATCTATTTTCAAAAATTGCAGATATTGACACTCCACTCCCAGTATTAGATGAAAACAAAAAACTAAAAGGAGTTATTGTCAAAACACATGTAGTAGCCAATCTTGCTTCCGAAAAAGTATAAAATGATTTTTATAAAAGTTTATAAATTATGATAAAATTTACAGTTAAATTAATTAATAATATCTCTGGAGGGATATAAATGAATAAGATAAAATTAATTTCAACTTTGCTCATCGTTCTTTTAGGATTTGGAATATTTGCTGCAGTACCACAGGTTGCAGCTCAAGATGATACAATTAACTTTGGTTATGTGCAGTGGCCTGGTGTAACAATAAAAACTCATGTGGCTGCAAAAGTAGCTGAATATTTAGGTTATAAAACTAAAATGACAGCTGCTTCTGAGGCAATAATTTTCAAGAGTTTAGAAACTGGGGACCTGGATGTATTTTTAGGTAACTGGCTGCCAACTATGCAGATGCATTTTAATGAATATCAGAAAAAAGGTGTAATCCATAATGTGAGAGTAAACCTACATGATGTAGTTTACAGAACAGCAGTCCCTGAATATGTCTATGAAGCAGGGGTAAAATCAATGGCTGATTTAAATAAATATGCGGATAAGTTTGGAAGAAAAATTTATGGAATTGAGCCTGGAAATGATGGAAATATAATAATCCAGGATGCTATAGATAATAACACCTATAATTTAAGTGAATGGACACTTCAGGCCAGCTCCACAGCTGGTATGCTTTCTTCAGTTCAGAGAGCAGTTAACAATAAAGAATGGATAGCATTTAATGGCTGGAAACCTCACTATATGAATGTAATGTTTGATATTAAATATCTTAAGGATCCAGAAGGAATCTGGGGAGAAGATCCAAGTGTGTACACTGTAGCCAGAAATGGTTACCAGGATGAAAATCCTAATTTCTATAAGTTCCTAGAACAGTTTACAGTAACTGCTCCAATCCAGAATAATTGGATTAACGAATATCAAAATAAAGACCGTGATCCAGAAGTAGTAGCTGAAGAATGGATTGCTAATAATTTAGATGTTGTCAATCAGTGGGTTTTTGGAGTAAACAGCACTGATGGACGAATGGGAAGAAAAGTAATAGCTGAAATTGTAAATAATTAAGTTAAATAAATAATAAAAATATTATTATAAAGTATTGCTGAATAAGTAAAGCTGGTGGTGTCAATTAAATTTGGTGCCGCCAGTTAAAATTTAATAAGGATGGTGATTATTATTAACAGTATTCTTGAACTTTTAACTACCAAAATTCCTCTGGGGAACTGGGTAGAAAATTTAGTTAATTTTTTAATCAATAATTTTAGTGGACCTTTAAATGGTTTTGCATCTTTTATAGAATTTATTGTAAGTGGAATAGAGTCAATACTCGCTTTTCCACATCCTCTGATTTTAATCGCGATTTTTGCTGCTGCAGCCTGGAAACTTAAAGGAAAAAAGATGGCAGTATTTGTAACTCTTGGTTTATTACTTGTTTTAAATCTTGGAATGTGGGAACCCTTAGTTGTAACTCTTGCTTCAATAATTACTTCTGTTTTAATTGCACTGGTTATCGGGATTCCGATTGGAATTATTAAAGCTCATAATAAAGTTGTAGATTTAGTTACTCGACCAATTTTGGATTTTATGCAGACAATTCCACCATTTGTTTATTTAATTCCTGCTTTAATGTTCTTTGGGCTCGGTAATGTATCAGGAGTGATTGCAACTGTAGTTTTTGCAATTGCACCACCTATCAGATTAACCTATCTGGGAATAAAACAGGTTGATGAAGAGTTAGAAGAAGCAGGTCATGCTTTTGGAGCAAACTGGTGGCAAATTTTATTCAAAATTGAGCTTCCAGGTGCTATGCCTTCAATCATGATGGGAATCAATCAGTGTATTATGCTTTCCCTATCCATGGTAGTTATTGCAGCTATGATCGGAGCCGGTGGACTTGGTAAACCAGTACTCAGATCTTTAAATGTTGTTGATATAGGACTAGGTTTTGAAGCCGGTCTTGGGGTAGTAATAATTGCTATGGTACTTGATAGAATGTTTGGTAGAGATTCGTAAAAAAAATTCATTATAATAATTAATCTTAAATATAATAATAGAATATAATAAAAAGCAGCTAAATAAAAAACCCGCTCAGGCAGTAAATTGCCCGGCGGGTTTTTGTTATATCATTTTATTTATAATAGAGTAGTTATGCTTACTAAATTAAACTACACCCTGATCTAACATGGCATTGGCTACTTTTAAGAATCCGGCAATATTTGCACCAGCTACCAGATCACCTTCCAGACCATATTCAGCAGCAACTGCACTGGCATCTTTATAAATATTAACCATAATCTTCTGCAGTTCCTGATCAACTTTATCAAATGTCCACTCATCAAACATGGCATTTTGAGTCATCTCAATAGCGGAAGTTGCAACTCCACCAGCATTAGCGGCTTTACCGGGAATAAAGAAAACACCCTTATCCTTTACCAGTTTAACAGCTTCTGAAGTTAAAGGCATATTGGCACCTTCACCAATAGCGATAACTCCATTATCAATTAACTTCTGAGCTCCATCTGCATCCATTTCATTTTGAGTAGCACAGGGAAGAGCAATATCACAATCAATAGACCAGATATCACTATAATCTTCAGAGTACTCTGCCTCAGGATATTCTTCCAAATATTCCTTGATTCTGCCGCGATTTACTTCTTTAATTTCTTTAATCAGGTCAAGATCAATTCCTGTTTCATCATATAAATAACCGGAAGAATCACTCATTGCCACAACTTTTGCACCCAGCTGAGTAACTTTTTCATTAGCATAAATTGCAACATTACCGGATCCTGAAATAACAACTTTTTTATCATTTAAAGATAAATCATTTTCTTTAAGCATTTCTTCTAATATGTAGACCAGACCATAACCTGTAGCTTCAGTACGAACCAGACTTCCACCCCAGTCTAAACCTTTACCAGTTAAGACTCCAGCTTCATACCTATTTTTAATTCTCTTATATTGTCCAAAGAGATAACCGATTTCTCTACCACCAACACCAATATCACCGGCAGGAACATCAGTTTTATCTCCAATATGGCGGGCCAGCTCTGTCATAAAGCTCTGACAGAAACGCATCACTTCCTGATCAGATTTACCTTTAGGATCAAAATCACTACCACCTTTACCTCCACCAATTGGACGACCAGTTAAGGCATTTTTAAAAATTTGTTCAAACCCGAGGAACTTGACTATACCTGTATACACAGAAGGATGAAATCTTAATCCACCTTTATAGGGGCCAAGAGCTGAATTGAATTCAATTCTAAACCCACGATTAACCTGTGTCTGCCCCTGATCATCAACCCAGGGAACACGGAAAATAATCTGCCTTTCCGGTTCGACCAATCTTTCTAAAATACCATTTTCCTCATATTCCGGGTGTTTTTCAAAAACAGGATTCAAGGACTCCAGAACTTCCTCAACAGCTTGATGGAACTCAACTTCACCAGGATTTCTGTCTTTTACCATTTTTAAAACTCTTTCAGTATACTTACTCAAACTTCTCACTCCTCAAAAAATTTTTATATCATTAAACTATCACAAATTAATCTTAATATATAATTCACTTAAAATCAATTAAAAAGCTAAAGTTTTGCTTGTATACGTGGATACTTGATTATTTTTAAAATACAGGAGGTGATGAAAAACTACCAGTAAATTCTTGACAAGCTTTCTTCTATTATATATACTTAAACAAAGTAAAAACATAATAAATTTTAATAGGAAAATGCCTCATCAAATTCGATGAGGTAGAGGCGCGAATTTAGATTATTATTTTTCAACGTTAGCTTAAACCGCTGTTGGAAAAGAAAGGCTGATTTGCCGAAGTTTTCAGTCAGGGTTTAATGGCTGTCTGCTGGGTCTGTATAAAAAATATGCAGAACTGTCATTAGTAGTTTAATCCAGACTGCTGATGTTGAGCTATCTCAAAAGATGGAAGAGGTGATTTCTCTGATTAAGTATTTAACTCAGCGATTTCGCTGAGTTTTTGTTATATATAGATATTTTTATTTTAACAATAAGTTGTGATAAAATAATTTTAGGACTAAAATCTTTAAAACTGGAGTAGATTTATGAAAACAATAACTATACCTGAAAGTAAAATTCGAGAGACAGTAAAAGAATATGGAACTCCATTCCACATTTATGATGAACAGACAATTGTGGATCGCTTAAATAATCTGATGTCTTCCTTTAGCTGGGTGGACTTTAAAGAATTCTTTGCCATTAAGGCCAATCCAAATCCTCATATTTTAAAAATAATGAAGGAAAACAGCTGTGGAGTTGATGCTGCCACAATAACAGAAATTAAATTGGCAGAAATGGTAGGATTTAGGGGTGAGGATATAATGTTCACTTCTAATCTGACAACCATAGATGCTTACCAGTATGCGGTTGATAGAGGCTGTATTATAAATATTGACTGGGCAGCAGATATTTATGAACTTTTTGAAAATGAGATTATTCCGGATAATATTTGTTTCAGATTAAATCCCGGCTCAATTGAAAATGAGATTATGGGTGATTCTAAAGAATCAAAGTTTGGCTCAACAGCCGAGCAGATCAAAGACGCAGTTTCTTTTCTGGCTAAAAATGGAGTTAAATCAATTGGACTGCATACTATGGTAGTTTCTAACGAAAACAATGCTCAAATTTTTGGTGAATACACAGAGATGCTTTTTGAATTCGCCAGAGAGATTATTGATGAATATAAGGTGGAAATTGATTTTATTAATATTGGTGGTGGGATTGGAATTCCCTATCAGCCGGAAGACTTTGTTGATTTAAAAGCGATAGCAGGGGCAGTAAATGAAGCTTATGATAAGGTTTTAAAGTCAAATGGACTGCAGCCTAAGATTTATATGGAATCAGGCCGCTACATCACTGGCGAATCAGGCTATTTAGTGACAGAAGTGATTAAAGAAAAAGAAACATACAAAAAATATCTGGGTGTAGATGCTTCGATGTCAGATTTAATGAGACCGGCAATGTACAGAAGCTATCACCATTTAACAAATATTGATGCAGAAGCTCGAGGGGAAGAAGAGTCTGAGGTTTATGATGTAATTGGTTCTCTCTGTGAGAACAATGATAAATTTGCCATTGACCGCTTACTCCCTAAGAGTAAATTAGGAGATTTGATTGTAATTCATGATACAGGTGCCCACGGACATTCGATGGGTTTTAATTATAATGGAATGCTCAGAAATGGCGAGTTTTTGTATACTACTGATGGAAAAGTAAAGCAGATCAGGCGGGATGAAACTTTAGAAGATTATACAACTACTGTAATAGGAGGCTATTAATATGTTTAAGGGTGTAGGTACAGCGTTGATTACTCCTTTTAAAGACAATGGTGAGGTTGATTATGATTTATTTGAAAAGATTTTAGACCATCAATTAGAAAATGATATTGATGCGCTTGTTGTGCTGGGAACTACAGGGGAGTCTCCAACTGTTCACCTGGAAGAGAGAAAAAGGTTGACCGAAATGGCCGTTACTAAAGCAGATGGCAAGGTACCAGTGATTGTTGGTACCGGGACTAATGATACTGTAAAAGTAATTGAAATGAATAAACTGGCTGAAGAGCAGGGTGCTGATGGACTTTTAATTGTAACTCCCTATTATAATAAAACCAGTCAGGCGGGTTTGATTGACCACTACACACATATTGCCAGTCAGACTGAACTGCCAATCATAGCCTACAATGTCCCTTCCAGAACCGGAGTTAATATTGAGCCTGAGACTTTTAAGAAGATGTCCGAAATGGAAGAAAATATTGTTGCTATTAAAGAAGCAAGTGGAGATATGAGCCAGATCTTAAATGTGATAGAAATTGCCAGGGAAAACAAAACGATTCTTTCAGGTAATGATGATCAGGCATTACCACTGATGCTGTGTGGAGGTAGTGGTGTGATTTCGGTATTTTCAAATCTTATGCCCGGAGTAATGAAGGAAATCACTTCTCATATTTTAACTGAAGATTATCAGGCTGCAAGAGACTTACATTATAAATACTTAAAGTTAATGAGACTTATTTTTGTTGATGTTAATCCAATTCCAATTAAATTTGCGATGCAGCAGCTTGGTCTTTCCAATAATAATCTTCGCCGTCCACTGGTTAATTTAAGCCCGGAACATCAGCAGTTAATTATAGATGAAATGAAGGAGCTGGATATTATATGAAATATGGAATCATAGGTTATTCTGGTCGGATGGGGCAGGCAATTGAAGAATTATTTTCTGAAGTCGGCCATCAACTGGTCTATCAGAAAGATGAAAATGGAGAAAAAGAAATAGAAAAACCGGAAGTGATTATTGATTTTTCTCTAAAAGAAGCTTTTGCTGATACAGTAAGAGTGATTAAGGAAAAAGAGGTGCCTTTGGTAATTGGGACTACCGGTTTAGATGAAGCTGATTTTGCTGAATTAGATAAGCTGGCAGCAGAGGTGCCCGTGATTCAGAGCTTTAATTTTTCTATTGGAATCAATATCCTATCTGAGCTAATAAATAAGGTTAATCAATATGTAGATCAGGACTGGGATATAGAAATTTCTGAAACTCATCACCGCTTTAAAAAGGATAAACCTTCCGGTACAGCAATTATGCTGGGAGATCTTCTGGATAGGGATGTAGAAATGCATTCTAAAAGACTGGGTTCAGAGTTTGGTGAACACGAGATTGATTTTGCCAGCACAGGTGAAGTACTTACTTTAAAGCACAGAGCTTACTCCAGAGAAGCTTTTACCAGAGGAGTTCTGCTGAGTGCTGAGGCAATTTTAGATTTAGAACCTGGATTTTATAGTTTTTCTGAAATTTTAAATAGTTAAAAATAAAAATTATATTTTCATTCCAAATTTCACTCAAGAAAAGAGATAAGTCATTTCATTTTAATTTTAATTTTTATTTTTAACGGATACTTGTAATAATAATTTATATCTTAATTTTAAGTGATGAAACTTAAGTCAAAATGATAAAGCTTAATAAAAAGATACAACTGGAGGCAAAAAAATGGATTCTTACGATTTAATTGATTATATTTCAAATTCTACCAAAAAATCACCTGTTAAATTTTATGTTAAGGGTGAAGGATTAAAAGAAGTTTTAAGTACTTACGAATATTATGGAGATGACAGTTCTGGAGTTGTTTTCTGTGAGCAGCAGGAAGCAGAAACAATTAAGCAAAAACTCGGAGATAAGTTAACTCAATCCAGAATTGAAATGGATAGACTTAATTCTGCTATACCTTTAGCAGATTACAGTCAGTATAACTGCAGAATAGAGCCTGGAGTACATATTCGCGACCAGGTTGAAATTGGAGATGGCTGTGTCCTAATGATGGGAGCTGTTATCAATATTGGTGCTAAAATTGGGGCCAATACAATGATTGATATGAATACTGTGCTTGGAGGTCGAGCTACAGTTGGTGATAATTGTCATATCGGTGCTGGAACAGTGCTGGCCGGTGTTATTGAACCACCAAGTGCTGATCCGGTAATTGTGGAAGATGATGTTCTTATCGGTGCAAATGCAGTTGTTTTGGAGGGGGTTAAGATTGGTGAGGGTGCAGTTATTGCAGCCGGTTCAATTGTAATTGATGATGTACCTGCCGGTACTGTTTATGCCGGTGCTCCTGCTAAAAAAATTAAGGATGTAGATGATCAGACAAAACAGAAGACTGAAGTAATGGCAAGTTTGCGCCAACTTTAAAAATTAACTTTAAGATTAAGGCTGGCTGAATTTATTTTGGCCAGCTTTTTCAAATTAGGCAGGCATATTATATCTATTCCCAAATATATTTATAAAGGATGTTTTAAAAATGCGTTATTTAAAACTTTATAACAATTATGATTTTACAATCGAAAAAGCTGAGGGTGTTTATATTTATGATACCGATGGCAATCAATATTTTGATACCTTTGCCGGGATTGGAGTGCTGGCTCTGGGCCACAGCCATCCAAAAGTTGTAAAAGAGATTTCTGCAAAACTGGAACGCTATGCTCACACTTCCAATTACTTTTTAGATGAGGATACAGAAAAGGTAGCTAAGCTAATTACCAATCAGGGAGAAAAAGTATTTTTTGTTAACTCAGGTACTGAGGCAACCGAACTGGCTTTAAAAGTAATTAAAAAGAAAATTGATGGGGGAAAGATTTTATTTTTTAGCAATTCTTTTCACGGAAGAAGCCTGGGGGCTTTATCTGTAAATGGTTTCCCGGGGATTAGAGACCAGTTTAAACCTCTGCTTCCGGATACACTAGAGGCAGAATTTAATGATGTGGATAGCTTAAAAGAAACTGCAGCCAATAATCCAGAGATTAAGGCAGTATTTTTTGAACCACTGCAGGGCTCTGGTGGTGTGCAGCCGGCATCTCCAGAATTTATAGCTGAACTCAAACATCAAATAGCAGCCAATGACTGGATTCTGGCTGTTGATGAAGTACAGGCAGGACTTTACAGGACTGCTAAGAGATATTCTTATCAGCATTTTGACTTAAAACCGGATCTGGTTACTGTAGCAAAAGCCCTTGGTGGAGGTTTGCCATTAGGTGGAGTAATTATGGCTGGAGAGATGACAGAGGTACTTAAACCAGGTGACCACGGCTCAACCTTTGCTCCCAATCCACTTGCTCTAAGAGGGGCAAAAGTTGTTTTAGAAGAGCTGGAAACAATGGAAGCTTCGATTGCTGAAAATGGAGAATATTTTCTGAACAGATTAAAAGAACTTGATTCGGAAAAGATTGAGGAAGTTAGAGGAATTGGCTTAATGCTGGGAATTGAGTTAAAAGAAGTAATTCCTAATTTAAGGGACAGAGCTCAGTCAGAAGGAGTTTTACTGAATCTTGTTAAAGGCAGAATAATTCGTTTTTTACCTGCTCTAAATATTACTAAAGATGAAATCGATGAACTAATAGAAAAATTGAAAAAGATATTGGCTTAAAAAAATGGTACCGGGTACCTGGATTAAATTTCCAGTTACCCGGTATTTTTCATTAAAAATCTGGCATCTCATCAATAGCATTTTTCTTCTCTTGAGTGTCAACATGGGTATAAATCTGGGTTGTTGACAGATTGGCATGACCTAAAAGATCCTGCAGCACCTTGATATCTTTAGTCTGACGATAAAGAGTAGAGGCAAAAGTATGGCGCAGTTTATGAGGAGTTATTTTATCAGCTCTACTTAAACCTGCTTTTTTTGCATATTTTTTGACAAAAAGCTGAATAGTCCTCGGATTAATTCTTCTGCCGTGACGGGAAATAAAAACTGCCTGGCGGGCATCACTTTCTTTAATTTCAATTGAATTTCTTTCCCGCATATAACGCCTGATTGCTAAAACTACATCGTGATGCAGTGGTACATAACGTTCTTTTTTACCCTTACCATAAAATTTTATGGAGCCATCTTCAAAGTCAATATTATCAAAATCAAGATTGACGAGTTCTGAGATACGGAGTCCGGCATATAAGAAGAGCTTAACTATTGCCAGATCCCGGAGGCGGTTGATTCCACCATGTTCATCAATAGCCTGAATGAACTTCTGAGCTTCCTTTAATTTTAAATAAATTGGCTCCAGTCTGGTATCAGTTTTACTGCTTTCTATCGCTTCAGCTGGATTTTTAGTGACAATTCCATAATGGAGCAGATATTTGTAAAAAGAACGGACAGCAAAGAGTTTACGATTTCTGGTAACCGCCTTATTATCATTAACAATTACTGCATCAGCCAGAAACTCCGAGATATCAAGCCGATCAACATCATCTGGCTTAAATCCCTCTTTAAAATCAAGTTCTTCCAGCAGATATTTATGTAATTGATGCAGATCACTGTCATATTCCTTAATTGTCAGTTTAGAATAACCTTTTTCTACATCCAGATATTTTTTAAATTTATTTACAGCCTGTAAAAAGTTGAGTTGAGAAATCTTAATCACTTCCTTTCATCTGGTACCGGGCACTTGGATAAATTTACCATATAATTGTTAGTTTAAATATTGAAATAGAAAATTTATCCAGGTACCCGGTACCCTTCCCTAATTACTTATTCAATTAAAAAGATTAAATTCCTCTTTTAAAACTCTTGACCTTCTCTGACCTTTGTATTATAATTATATTATAGAAAGTCAATTAAAATTGAATAACTTGTATCAAAGGAGGAATAAAAAATGGATATGGAAAAGTTTACACGGAAAGCACAGCAGAGTCTGGTAGAGGCACAGAATGTTGCTAAAGACTATCAGCATCAGGAAATATTTCCTTCTCATTTATTTAAAGCTTTATTAAATCAGGATGATGGTATAGTAATCCCACTGCTGCAGAAGGCAGAAGTGAATCTGGCAGAACTCAAGTCGGAAAATGAAAAACTGCTTAAAAAACTGCCCCAGGTTTATTCTGAACAGGGTGGTCAGGCATATATGTCACATCAATTAAATGATATTATGCGCGAGGCTGAAAAACAGGCAGATGGACTTGGTGATCAGTATGTATCAACCGAGCATTTTTTGCTGGCCATTTTAAAAAGTAGAAAAACTGACTTAGGTAAAATGCTTTATGAAAAAAATATAAATTATAATGATCTAAAACAGATTATCCAGGAAGTCCGTGGAGGAGATAAAATTGATTCCCAGCAGGGAGAAGAGGGTTTTAATGTTTTAGAAAAATATACAATTGACATCACTGAGCTGGCGAAAAATGGAAAATTGGATCCTGTTATCGGTCGTGATAATCTAATCAGAAGAGTAATGCAGGTTCTATCACGCCGCCGTAAAAATAATCCAGTTTTAATTGGGGAGCCCGGTGTCGGTAAAACTGCGATTGTGGAAGGACTGGCACAGAGAATTATTAATGGTGATGTTCCAGAAGGCTTAAAGAAGAAAAAAGTGATTTCCCTGGATATGGGTTCTTTAGTTGCCGGAACTAAATTTAGAGGTGAGTTTGAAGAAAGACTGAAATCGGTTTTAAAAGAAATCAAAAAAGCCGAAGGCCAGATTATTCTCTTTATTGATGAGATGCATACCTTAGTTGGAGCTGGTGCCACTGAAGGTTCAATGGATGCAGCCAATCTCTTAAAACCTGCTCTGGCACGCGGTGAACTGCACTGTGTGGGAGCAACAACCCTAGCTGAATACAAAAAGCACATCGAAAAGGATGCAGCCTTAGAGAGAAGATTTCAGCCAGTTCAGGTCTCTGAGCCGGATATAGAAGATACAGTTTCTATCTTAAGAGGCTTAAAAGAAAAATACGAAATTCACCATGGAATTAAAATTACAGATAATGCAATTGTAGCAGCAGCCAAACTTTCCGACCGCTACCTGACTGAGAGATTCTTACCTGATAAAGCAATTGATTTAATTGATGAGGCAGCCTCAAAAATCAGAATTGAAATTGATTCGATGCCGATTGAGATCGACGAACTGGACCGCAGAGTACGAAGGCTGGAAACCGAAAAAGAAGCTTTAAAAAATGAAGATACAGAAGAAGCACAGCAAAGACTGAAAGAAATTGAAGAAAAACTGCAGGAGTTAAAAGATAAGCGTGATCCACTGCGTTTAAAATGGAAAAACGAAAAAGATCAGCTTGCCAGGATGCAGGAATTGAAGGAAAAAATTGAGCAGATTGAGTATCGCGCTGAAGCAGCAGAAAGAGAAGCAAATTACGAAGAAGCAGCCAGGCTGCGCTATGGGGAACTAAATGAGCTGCGTCAGAAGCTGGCAGAAGTTAGTCAGAAGGTTGAAGAATCACAAAAAGATTCCACTCATCTGGTTAAAGAAGAGGTGACTGAGGAAGATATTGCCGAAATTGTTTCTCTCTGGACCGATATTCCACTGCAGAAGCTGATGGAAGAAGAAAAAGAAAAGTTGATTCATTTAGAAGATGAACTGGAAAAAAGAGTTGTCGGTCAGCATGATGCAGTTAAAGCAGTCAGTAATGCAATTCGTCGTTCCCGAACAGGTCTGCAGGATGCGGATAGACCACTGGCTTCCTTTATGTTTATGGGACCAACCGGTGTTGGTAAAACAGAGCTTGCTAAAACACTGGCAGAATATCTATTTGATGACGAAAAAGTTCTGACCAGAATCGATATGTCAGAATATATGGAAAGACATGCAGTTTCTAAATTGATAGGTTCACCTCCAGGTTATGTGGGCTTTGAAGAAGGTGGTCAGCTGACAGAAAAGGTCAGACGCAACCCCTATTCTGTAATTCTTTTTGATGAAATAGAAAAAGCACATCCGGATGTATTCAATATTCTGCTGCAGATTCTTGATGATGGAGTTTTAACTGACAGTCAGGGAAAAGAGGTTGACTTTAGAAATACAGTAATTATCATGACTTCTAATGTTGGATCTCAGTATATTCAGGATTTAGATGATGAAGACAGGATAAGAGAAGAAATTGATGAGGCACTTAAAGGTCAATTTAGACCTGAGTTTTTAAATAGAATTGACGAAAAAATTATCTTTCACTCTTTAACTAAGGAAGATATCTTTAAAATCATCGATATTCAGATTTCTTATCTGCAAAATAACTTGTCTGAACAGGATATTGAAATTGAACTAACTAAAGCTGCTAAAGAAGAACTCCTGGAGCTCGGTTTTGATCCAGCTTATGGAGCCAGACCTTTAAGAAGAGTTATTCAAAATCAGATTAAAGACGAACTGGCAATGCTGCTCCTGGAAGAAAAAATTACAGAAGGTGACCAGATTAAAGTTGATTTTAAAGATGGAGAATTTAAGTTTAAAAATTAAAATAAAGCTGAAATAGAGTAATTGATTGCTAAATAAGCTTCAAAAAATATTGTTTTGACTCCAGACCGGTAAAATTGCCGGTCTTTTTTTATGTTCTGTTTTTTAATATAATGAAGGAAAATTATTAATTACCCAGAATTATAATTATTGTACATACTATTTGAATAAATAGAATAAAAAAATTAAAATGTGAGGTTTTTAAATGTCTGAACAAAAGAAAAATATTAATCTTTTTGTTTTCGTCACCGCTTTTTACTGGTTTTCAATGTATGCCTATATTCCCACCTTTTCACCCTACATAGAATCTCTAGGTGCTTCTCATAAGATGATCGGTTTAATTTTAGGTTCATATGGATTTACCCAGATGCTGATTAGAATTCCGCTTGGAATTTATTCGGACAGAATTAATAAGAAAAAGATATTTGTTAATCTCGGGATTTTACTGAGTGTAATCAGCACCATTGGGATGTGGTTTGCAGAAACACCGGCTCTAATTTTAGTTTTTCGCTCACTTGCCGGAGCGTCTGCAGCTACCTGGGTCAGTTTTACTGTCCTTTTTTCCTCCTATTTTAAAGATGATGATACTTCTCATGCCATTGGGATTATCAATGCTTCCAATAAATCAGGCCAGGTAGTAGGTATGCTTTTAGGAGGGCTAATTGCTCAGAGTCTAAGTCAGCAGTATCCTTTTTTACTTGCTGCAGCTGCTGGAATAATCGGTTTTGCTTTAAGTTTGAAAGTTGATGAAAATAAAAAAATTGATCACAAAGCAATTACCTTCAAAGAAATAATAAAAGTTGCAAAAAATAGAAGTCTGCTGACGGTTTCATTTCTGGCAATTTTAATGATGATGATTTCTCACTCCACCACCTTTGGTTTTATCCCGGTGGCTGCTAAAAATCTGGGAGCAACAAGTTTTCATTTAGGACTTTTAACAACGATTACAACAATTCCCGGAATCCTTTCTTCCTATTTAAGCGGCAGCTATTTTAGCAAAAAAATAGGAGAAAAAAATACCGTTACCATCGGATTTTCACTGCTGGCAGTTTCCTGTATTTTAGTACCCTTTATTGATCAACTTTACCTGCTCTACTTTAATCAGATGCTCAACGGTTTTTCGCAGGGTATGATTTTCCCAGTTTTAATGGGCTTGAGCATTAAAAATGTGAGAGCAAATAAAAGAGGAACCGCCATGGGCTTTTTTCAGGCAATTTATGGACTGGGGATGTTTATAGGACCAATTATGGTCGGAACTATCAGTGATTTTGCCGGCCTGAAGATGGGATTCTGGATGATCGGTCTGGTTGGAATCCTGGGAGCCATCTTAACCCGCTTTTATCAGGCTGAAAGAGTGTAGAATGAAAAAATATAAAGTTAATCATTAATTAATAAAGAAATATCTGAGGATATAAAGTTAGGAGATCTAGATGAATAAAAATAAAATTATCAAGCAGTTAAATAAAAATAGAGCTAAAAATATCAGCCTGCTGGGAGTAATAGAAAACTATGGTATCGAAAGTAGTTTAAAATATAAAAACTCAATTTTGATTACCGTTAAAACAGATCATTTATGGTGCTATCCAGCCAGTAACAGCAGAGATGAACTGGTTGAACTTCTAAAAAGATTTGAGAATAAAACAAATTATTTTGCTTCTCTGGAGAGTTGGATGATTCCAGTTATCAGTAAGAACAGAGAAATTGAATGGAAGTTAAAAACTGAAAGATTAATTCTATCTGAAGAGGCTAAAAAACTTTCCTTTCTGCACAATAAAGCAAAGCAAGAAGAAAAAATACAGACTGAAAACGACTTTGAACTTCGAAAGCTTAAAAGTCAGGATGCCGATTTCATCTTTGCTCACTCCCACTATCAGGATTTCACCTCTAAAGCATATATAAAAGAACGGATAGCGGCAGATTGTTCTGCCGGAATTTTTATTAACGAAGAACTCGCAGCCTGGGGTTTAATACATGATGATGGTGCAGTTGGTTTTATCCATGTCAGAGAAAATTTCAGAAAAAACGGCTATGCCCACCTAATTATGAAAAAATTAATCAAAAATAAAAGGGAAAATGGAAAAGATGTCTTTTTGAATGTTGAGCCGGATAATTCAAAGGCAAAAAAGTTATTTTATTCACTTGGTTTTGAATTTGATAGAATGATCAGCTGGATTAAACTTAAAGAAGAATAACTTAATAAAGGAGGCCGACAGAATCATGAAAGAAAAAGAAATTATCGATAAAACTAAAAATCCGATTACAAAAAAATTATTAATTAATGATTTAAAAAAGTTAAAGTTAAAAGGAGAAGTTGTCATTGTTCATTCTGCCCTCAGCCAGCTGGGCTGGGTCTGTGGGGGAGCTGTGGCCCTGGTGGAAGCCCTGCAGGAAGCAGTTACTGAGGAAGGAACTCTGGTCATGCCAGCTCACAGTGGTGATTACTCTGAACCCAAATACTGGGGGAATCCTCCGGTACCAGAAGAGTGGTATCAGACAATCAGAGATGAGATGCCTGCCTACAGACCAGAAATAACTCCCACCAGGGGACTGGGGGTAACACCGGAAATCTTTCGTAAGTTTCCAGATGTATTAAGAAGCGATCACCCCTGTCTTTCTTTTGCAGCCTGGGGAAAGGAAGCAGAAGCTATTACAGCCGATCACAGACTGGACTATGCGCTGGGAGAGCACTCACCTCTGGCCAGAATTTATGAAAGAGGAGGTAAAGTACTTTTAATTGGAGTCGGACATGACTGCAATACCTCACTTCATCTGGCAGAATACAGAGCAGAATATGATCTTAAAATCAAGATTTTTGGTTCTTCAATTTTAAAAGATGGGAAGAATGTCTGGGCTAAATACCAGGATATTGAATTTAATGATGATTTATTTCCAGCAATCGGAAAAGAATACGAATCAGAACATAAATACAGCAGTGCCACAATTGGACTGGCAGAGGCAAAATTGTTTGATCAAAAAATAATAGTTGATTTTGCAGTCAACTGGCTGGAAAAAAGAGAAAATTAGTTAAGACAGTTACATAATTTCTGGCATTTAAAAGGAGAATAAAATGAAAGCATTAATTTTAAATGGGGAAGAAGTAGATGGCTTTTCTTTAAAGCATATTTCAAAAAGTATTAAAGAAGAATTGAGAAGCTGTGATTTTGAAGTTGAAGAAATATTGTTAAAAGAAAAAGAGATTGCAGACTGCCTGGGACTTTTTAAATGCTGGGTTAAAACTCCAGGAATCTGTATAATTGATGATTATGGAAGGGAAGCTGCTGCTAAATTAATAAATTCTGAACTTGTAGTTTTTCTGACACCAGTAACATTTGGCAGTTATTCCTATCAGCTAAAAAAAGCTTTAGATAGAATGATCCCTCTGATTTCTCCTTATTTCAAAAAAATTGAGGGAGAATTTCATCACAGAAAACGTTATTCAAAATATCCATCCATTTTAGCTGTCGGGGTAATGGAAAAGATTAAACAGGCCCAGAGTCAAATTTTTAAAGAACTGGTGAAAAGAAACTCTATCAACTTTCATTCTGCATATTGTGAGGCTGAAGTTTTTGAGATGGCTGATAATTTTGATAGTAAAAAAATTAAAAAACTTGTTAAAGTGATTTCTGAAAAAGTAGGTGAACAGAATGATTAAGTTTAAAAAAGCAATTTTGCTAATCGGAAGTCCAAAGGGTAAAGACAGTTTCTCAGCCAGTTTAGGGAGTTATCTGCTTTCTAAGGTTGAAGAATATGATGTTTCAATCGAGAAAGTTTATCTTCATTCTGAAATAAATACTGAAGCTAAAAGAATTCAGTTTTTAGATAAAATAGAAGAAACAGATATTATAATTCTTGCGGCACCGCTTTATGTGGATACTCTTCCGGCAAAGGTGATTAGAACTTTGAGCCTAATCGCAGAAAATAGAAAGAATATAAATAGTGATCATTCTGATTTAGAAACGGATAAGAGCTTTGCTGTAATAGTCAACTGTGGTTTTCCTGAAGCTGAGCAAAATAAAACAGCCTTTAAAGTTTATGAGCAGTTTGCTAAAGAAGCCGGGTTTAAATATCTTGGTGGAATATCGATTGGAATGGGAGGTGTAGTCAGCGGCAGATCTTTATTAGAAATGGGCGGAATGTCCAGTGATTTAATTAAAGGTCTTGAGCGGGCAGCTGATGATATTGTAAGAAGTCATAGATTTTCTGATTCTGTTATTGAAAAAACTTCTAAACCAATGATTTCCCCAAAGTGGATTTATACTTTAGTCGGTAATTTTTCCTGGAGATATCAGGCCTTTCAAAACAGGGTTTACAGGAAGATGAACGACAAGCCTTATCGGAGGGAGAAGTTTAATGATTAAAAATTTAGAGTATAACAAGAAATTGTGGCTGATAACTGCTGCTTTATCTCTCTTAGTTTCTTTAATCGGATTAATAAATCAAAATATCTACAGTCAGGTTGTAAGTCAGGAAATCCTGCCGGGAGTTGTTTCCCAGGATCTTATTACTTTTATAATAAGTATTCTGCTGATTTTGATTGCTTTAAAAGTTAAAAAGAATGAGACTAAAATTCAAATTATTGCCTTAAGCTTTTTAGCCTATATTTTTTATGCATACAGTATTTATGTTATTGAACAGCTCTACAATTCCTTTTATTTATTTTATCTTTTGCTGGTCTCACTTTCTTTCTGGTCGATAGTGGTGGCTCTGGCCAATTATGATAAACATTATTTTGAGGAATTGAATTTGAATAAGTATATTCATTACCTTTCTAATTTTAATACCACTTCTTTTTTATATTCTATGGACAAGTCAGCTGCTGCCACTAATGGCGGCTGAAGAAAAACAAGAATTTACCTTTTCAATATATATTCTTGATTTTGTATTTGTGCTTCCAGCAATGCTGATTACTGCAATTATGCTTATTAAGCAGAAAAAATTAGCATATCTAATGGCACCGGTACTATTTTTTAAGGCTTTTAGCCTGCTTTTTTCTGTTGCCCTTGGCAGTTTTTTGCGTCCATTATATAATGTCAATTTCAATACAGAAGAAGCTTCTTTTTATCTTACACTTTCCTTAATCTTTCTGGCTCTTGCAGTATTAAATTTTCAACAGCTTAAAATAAGAAAAATAAATTTATAAAATTAAAGGAAAAATAAGCCAGATGAAGAAATATAAGAATATGGAAACCAATAAGAGATGGGAGCTTATATATTAAATGAGGTTGAAGATAAACAAAAGAAAGAATCTGGTTTGTGTTAGTTTTGATTATGATAAAGTTGTGATTAGAAAAATTAATTCAATTCCCGGGAGCCGCTGGAATCCCAAAAGAAAGTACTGGACATTTATAAATAGCTCTACCAATTTAGCCCTTTTTTTAGAAATGTTTAAGGATAAGTATTTAATTTTTGAATCTAAAGTCAAAGATTTTGCTGGTCCAGAATTAATTGCTGACTATTTTAATCACTATTACCTGCCGCAATTTGAAAAGAAGCTGAAGTTGAAAGGCTATTCTCGAAATTCAATTAAGGCTTATCTAAACCACAATAAAACCTTTATTAAATATATTCAAAAAGATTTATTTGGGATTAAAATGGCTGATGTTAATGATTATGTATTGTATATTTTGGAGGATTTAAACAATACTCATTCTTATGCCAACCAGTTTATCAGTGCTTTTAAAACTTTTAATAATTTAATTTTACAACTTGATGGAATTAACAATAAATTGCTGCGACCAAAAAAGAAAAAGAAGCTGCCTAAAGTGTTAAATAAGAGAGAGGTAAAGGAGATTATTGCTGCTGTTGATAATTTAAAGCATCAATTAATATTAATTTTGACTTATTCTGCTGGTCTGAGAGTTAGTGAAGTTGTGAGATTGAAGATATCTGATATTGATTCAGATAGAATGTTGATATATATTCGTTCTGCGAAAGGATATAAGGACAGGTATACTTTATTATCTGAAAGTGCTCTGGCTAAGATTAACCTGTATTTAAAGGCTTTTAATGTGCATAAATATGATAAGCAGTGGCTTTTTCCTGGGCAGAATAAGGATAGGCATCTGTCAAAGCGGAGTGCGCAGAAGGTTTTTAAGCGTGCCTGCAAGAAAGCCGGGATAAATAAAGAAGTTGGAATTCACTCGCTAAGACATTCTTTTGCTACTCATTTATTGGAGCAGGGAGTAGATTTGAGGTATATCCAAAACTTATTAGGGCATAAGAGCTCTAAAACAACTGAGATTTATACCCATGTAAGTAATAAGAATTTAATTGAATCACTAATCCATTTGATAGTTTATAGAATGAAGATCTTAGCGAAATAACAGTCGTGAAGATTTGCTATTATTGTCTTAATGAACTTTTATTCGCAAAGAAACGAGTTATATGCAATAACAGCCTGTATTGCAAGTAAAGAGTATCTCTAGCAGGAAGGATAAAAACTTATGAAACCCAAATTACAATCTGCTTACATAGCTGTAGAAAATATTGATAGAGCAACAAATTTTTATGAATGGTTTTTAGAAAGATCAGCAGCTAAGAAAGGTGAGAGTTTATATCTCTTTGATGTTGATGGATTTCGCCTTTTCCTGTTTGATCATAATAATGAGAATGAAGAAGTAAAGTATGGAGATAACTGTTTATTAAGTTTTGAAGTTGATGATGCTAGAAAAACAAAAGAAAAGATAGAAGACCGTAATTTAAAGATCGTTTTTTCGTTAACTAAAATCCAGGATAATTTAGTATTTGAGTTCGAAGATCCTGAAGGAAACCATATAGAAGTCTTTTCTAAGATATCCGCATCAAAATAAAGTAGTAATTAAAGAAAAGTTCATCGTGACTATCGGCTGTTACAGCATATAACATGGGATTGCCGTTGGGCTAAAGAGCAAGCCCACCCTTCGGGACATGCCTTCTGTCACAAAGCTTGCAATAATAGCTGCAAGAAATCTAAAAGGCAAGCTTTCCGCCAGGCCTAAAGGCACAGGCACGTCGGAAATCCCAGTAACGTTATGTGCAATACTAACTTAAATATCAGCAAATAAGAGTAAGAGCTAAAAGAAGGGTTGCGGTATCGCTAACTGGCATGAATTAACTCCTGCAAATGAATTAAATAATAATTGCGGGTCTCCAGTGGCTTTAACAATGAATTTGAAGGATTATAATCTACAAAATCATTTACATATATCGATAAATAGATTGGTCACAGTTAGATCTTCACGCACTTCGTGAAGATTTAATATAGTACAGAATTAATGAACTTTTTTGCTGGTTAAGAGGTAATATCAGTGATTAGCCGGTTGAAGAAAATGAAACTTTTTTAGCGCAGCCAAGTTAGTACAGCACATAACATGGGATTAACGGCATGCCCTCTGGCACAAAGTTAGCACTTGAACAATTGTGGATATGAAAGCTAACTTTGCTCCAGGTCTGTGGACACCGGGCACACCGCGAATCCCAGGGACGTTAGGCGAAATTCTTTAACCTGATAAAATAAATGGGGGTTAACTATGGAAATAATTCAATTAACTAAAAAAGTTGATATTGATTGGACTAAT
>NZ_SNWX01000039.1 GCF_004362045.1 Halanaerobium saccharolyticum
TTTTTATCCTAAAAACATTTTATCAAAAAGGGAGTCTTCTTTCTAATTTTCTAGATAATTTCAAAATGAATCTCCAAAACTTATTTTACACTATGGGATAAATTAACAATTGTCTTTATATTTATAATATACTAAATTATAAAGGCAGCCATTTAAGTACAGCTTGAATTTTTTTATCCCAGTAGCTCCATTCGTGGACTGCCGATTCTTCTTCATATTTTAACTTCACCTTATTTTTGCGGCAAAAAGCTCTAAATTTTAGATTATCCTGATATAAAAAATCTTCAGTTCCACAGCATTGATAAAGTTTAGGAATTTTTTTCTTTTCTCCTTTCAATTTTTTCAATAGATAAAATAAATCATTATCAGTATTTTTAACTTTATCTAAATCACCAAAAATCAATTTAAATTCCTGATAAAGTTCATCACGTTCATCTACTCTCTCTGCATTTTCTGCAAGATTTAAAGCCCCAGATAAACTGGCAGCTGCAGCAAATCTTTCTGGCTGATTTAAAGCCAGCTTAAAAGCTCCATATCCTCCCATGGACAGTCCGGCAGCAAAGGTGTTTTTTCTTTCAGTGTGAAGTGGAAATAATTTTTCTGCTATTTGAGGCAGTTCTTTACTCATAAAAGTAAAATAATCACTGCCATAAACCATATCTGTATAAAAACTGCGGTGGACATTGGGCATGATAACCGCCAGTCCAAATTTGTTTGCATAACGTTCAATTGATGTTCTTCTCATCCAGACAGTATGATCATCAGAAAGTCCATGCAGCAGGTAAAGGACCGGATATTTATCCTGATCAGCTCTGGTTTTGACGCCGATCCTATTTTCTCTATTTTCCGGTATTATAACATTCATTGATGAGGACATTCCTAAAACATCAGAAAAAAAGTCACATTGTATAAAAGCCATATTTATCCCTCCAGAATTTATTATCTATTATTATAATACCTCTTAACATTAAATAATCCTGCCTCTTAGTTTAAATAATTGTAGTACCAGGTACAAAATGGCCATTTTGTACCTGGTATCAACATATATCATTTGACTTTAACTTCTGCCTGGGATATACTAAGAGAGCTGACTAAAAAATTAAAGTTTTATAACTTAATAGATAATATAGCAACTAAGCCCTGACTATATAAATGTAGTCGGGGTTTTTTAGCGTCTACGTATAAGTATAGATTTATCAACCGATGCAGTATTATTTGTTAAGAAAATTGTGTAGTTGGTAGATTTAGTATAAGAATATAATAAAAAAGGAAGTGGAAGTTAATTTGCAAAAGATTAAATTTAATGAATTAGATGTATCAGATGAAATTTTAAAAGCAGTTGAAGAAATGGGTTTTGAAGAAACGACACCGATCCAGACTAATGCTATCCCGGCAATACTTAATGGTAAAGATATTGTTGGTCAGGCACAGACAGGTACTGGTAAAACAGCAGCCTTTGGTATCCCTCTGTTGGAAGAAATGGATGCTGACAATAAAAATCCTCAGGCAATTATACTCTGTCCTACAAGAGAACTTGCTATTCAGGTATCAGAAGAGTTAAAAAGGCTGGCAAAATATAAAAAGAGAATTTATACTCTCCCCGTTTACGGCGGCCAGTCAATCGGTAGACAGATTAAAGCCTTAAATAAAGGAGTTCAGATTGTTATTGGTACTCCTGGTAGGGTAATGGATCATATTCGTCGTAAAACTTTAAAATTGGACAATATAGATTATTTTGTACTTGATGAAGCTGATGTTATGTTAGATATGGGCTTTATTGATGATATAGAAACAGTATTAAGAGATATTCCGGATGATAGACAGACTCTCTTCTTTTCTGCTACTATTCCTCAGTCAATAAAAAGATTGAGCAAAAAATATCAGAAGAACTCAGAGTTTTTAAGAGTTGCTCACGAAAAATTAACCGTACCTTCCATTGATCAGTATTATTATGAGATTAGAAGACACGATAAACTTAAGGCCTTAACCAGAATTCTTGATTTAAGCAGTCCAGAACTGGCTATGGTATTCTGTAATACCAGAAGAATGGTAGATGATCTAAATATTAAACTTCAGGCTCGGGGATATTTATCTGATGCCATCCATGGTGGTTTAAATCAAAATCAGCGTGATCGAGTTATGAATAAGTTTAGAAATGGAATTATAGAAGTTCTGGTTGCTACAGATGTTGCAGCCCGGGGAATTGATGTAGAAGATGTAGAAGCAGTATTTAACTATGATTTACCTCAGGATACTGACTATTACGTTCACAGAATTGGACGTACAGGTAGAGCAGGAAAAAGTGGTGAAGCTCACAGTTTTGTAGTTGGTAAGGATATTTATAAGTTAAGAGATATTCAGAAATATACCAAATCAAAAATTAAAAGAGCAGAAATTCCATCTCAGGGTGATATTGAAGCAGCTCAGTTTGATCAATTTAGTGATGAACTGAGTTCCTATATGGCTTCTGCTGATTTAGGGAAATATATTGAGTTAATTGAAGATATAATTGATGAGCAGTATTCTGCAATTGAAATTGCTGCTGCTTTAATGAAAAAATCAATGGAAAGAGAAGATAGTGATGATAGTCAATCCGAAAGTTCAGGTCAGAGCTTTGGTGATACTGGTGCTGAACCAGGAATGGTTAGACTATTTATTAATATTGGTAAAAAAGATAGGGTTTCTCCCCGCCACATTGTAGGTGCAATTGCTGGTGAAACAGGAATGCCCGGTGGTCTAATTGGGGCAATTGATATTTATGACAACTTTACCTTTGTTGAAGTTCCCAGAGAAAAAGGTCATGAAGTATTACAGATCATGAAGGATAATTATATTAAAGGAACTAAAGTTAATATCGAAGCTGCAAGATCTAAATAAATTAGAAGCTGTAAAACTTAGATTTAAAAATATAACTCAGAATAAATACAGAAATGGTGCCAGAAGTATTATACTTCAGGCACCATTTTTTAATTAAATTTTTTTTTAATTTGAACTTTAAAGATATTAGCTAGAAAAATAATTTCTTATACTTTTAGTAATTCTTAAGAAAAGATCAATTAAATCATTTGGAATCTCCAGACTTTTGAAGAAAAATCACCTTTGAGATAAGGAACTTTAATTCCATAATTCATCAGTTCATCCCCTCCATAAATCTCTCCTGAGCTAAGCTCTTTATATTCTGCCCCAGCATCCAGCCCTTTTAATTTAACTTTCTGTTCTCTGGGATTGGGAGAAGCAAGAATCTGATAAAATCCAACTAACACTTCTTCTTTATCCTGACTTAGATAAGACCAGGCTGTAAAATTACTTTCAAATGGACTCCGAAGTCTATAAAAATCACCAAATTGGACAAGGCTTCTTATTTCTTTATAATTTTTAACCTGATTTTTTACAGCTTTTATTTGATCCACATTTAACTCTGTTATATCAAGCTCATAGCCCAAGTTACCAAAACTGGCAACATCATATCTCATTTTAAGTGAGGTACTGCGTTCAACTTGATGATTGGGCACTGCTGAGACATGAGCCCCCATAGAGGATGCTGGATAAACAATTGAAGTCCCATACTGAATTTTTAACCTTTCTACTGCATCAGTATCATCACTGGTCCAGGTCTGGGGCATATAATAGAGCATTCCTGGATCAAAACGGCCTCCCCCTCCAGCACAGCTTTCAAATAATACATCCGGAAAGCGAGATGTAATTGCTTCTAAAACTCTATAAAGTCCCAGAATATAGCGGTGGTTTAACTCCCGCTGACGCCCGGGCTTAAGTTTCAATGACCCATATTCGGTCATTGGTCTGTTCATATCCCATTTAACATAGGATATATTTGCTTTATTTAAAATTGCAGATACTCTCTCTATTATATAATCCTGAACATCGCTGCGGCTTAAATCTAAAATAAGCTGCTGTCTGGAAAGGGATGATTCTCTATTTTCAACCTGAATAGCCCATTCTGGATGCTCCCGATATAAGTCACTATCCGGAGATACCATTTCTGGTTCAAACCAGAGACCAAAGTCCATTCCCAGATTATTAATTTCCTGAGCCAGATATTCCAGACCCCCAGGCAGCTTCTCTTCATTTACATACCAGTCCCCCAGAGATGAAGTATCATCATTTCTTTTCCCAAACCAGCCGTCATCAAGTACAAATAATTCAATATCAACCTCTGCAGCAGCTTCTGCCATTTCCAATATTTTATCTGTATCAAAATCAAAATAGGTACCTTCCCAGTTGTTGATTAGAACAGGTCTTTCCTGATCTCGATACCTACCCTTTACCAGATGACTTCTGTATAATTGATGGAAATTTTGCGACATTTTATTTAAACCCTGATCAGAATAATTCATTACAACCTCTGGGGTCTGGAAACTTTGATCATTTTCCAGCAGCCAGTTAAAGTTAAAGGGATTAATCCCCATACTCATTCTTGTTTTCCCATAATGATTTTTTTCAGCCTGAGCAATAAAGTTAGCAGAATAGATTAAACTGAATCCATATGCTTCCCCACCATATTCATCTGTATCTGGTTCCACTAAAGCTGCAAATGGATTCTGCTGATGGCTACTGCCACCTCTTTTACTGTCAATCTTAGTTATCCCCTGATCCAGAGAGCGCCGCAAAATATCTCTTTCTCTACCCCAGGCACCTGATAACTGCAGCAGTTCAAAATCTCTATACTCAAAATCAACACTCATTGAGAGAGCTCTTTTGAGATTGATATTTTGCTTGCCTTTATTTTCAAAATTAGCTGAGCGAGTAATTATTGGATAATCTCTAAAGATTGTGTAGGTTAAAGTTAATTCTAAATCCAAGACTTCATCATAAAGAATTATTTCTAAGCTCTCTGCTTCATCGTCATGTTCTAGATACACTCCCGGCAGTCCATCTAATTCTTTTTTACCACTGTAAATCTGATGATCTTTGTATTTTAAATCACTGATAATTGATCCATTTTCTGCTTCGATTTGATAGGCAGGCTCTCTAAAATCTGACTGTCCAAAAGATGGATATTCACGGGCGATATTTTCTAATATAAAACCACTATCATTTTTAACCGCATACGCCTCATAGGGTCTGTGCTGAGATGTTGGATATCGATCCAGTCTTTCAGCATTTTTGATTTTTTTACCCCAGTATAGGTGACCCGGCTGTCCATTTTTCAAAATTTTAATTACATAACTTATTTCTTCATTCTGTAGATGAAAAATATTTTTCCCTTCAAAAAATTCAATTGACATCTTATTTCCCCCCCAGTTAATAAATGATCTTGTTTAAAACAAATTTCGACACAAATCGACAAGTAAACGGTAGGTGTAAGGTGGATGTTATTGATACTTTTTAAGCTGTAATATTTTATAGTATAGTTCTTCCGCTTTTGCTCCCATCTCTTCAATAGAATAGCTCTCAGCCATTTCCCTGGCATTCTGAGAACTCTGTTTAAACTTCTCTCCATTTTTTAGTAATTCTTTAATTCTACTGCTCCATTTTTCTATATCTTCTTCAGTTTTATAGCCATTATATCCATTTTCTATTACATCATCGATACCACTTGATTTAACGGCAACTACTGGATTATATCCGGCCATTGCTTCTAAAAGAACCATTCCCTGAGTCTCAGTTGTAGAGGCAAAAACAAATAGATCTGAGGCAAGATAATACTTTGCCATTTCCCTAAAATCCACTGACCCGATTAATTCAATCTGATTTTCTAAATCATTATCTTTTATAAACTGCTCAATATTTTCTTTTTCCGAGCCGCTGCCGATGATAATCAATTTAAAATTCAAATCAGTATTTTCTTTTAAATATTTAATTCCATCCAGAACAAAATATAAATTCTTTTCTTTTGATAAGCGTGAGACTGAAATCAAAAGATGTTCAGAATTTCCGATCAGTCTATTTCGCAGACTATTAATTTTTTCCTGACTGCAGTCATAATAATCAAAATCAATCCCGGTTGGCATAACTTTAATATACCTGCTAACTCCAACATTTCGCAGATATTCTTTGGTCGACTCTGTCGGGGCAAAGACAGCATCAGTTTTATTAGAAAAATTTCTAATTAAAAAATGAGAAAGTCTGTTGGCAAAGAATTTTCGCATAAATAATATATCAGGAACATAATGAGCATATTTTTCTAAACGAGTATGATAGGTAAAAGCAAGGGGTAGATTAAATTTTTCTGCTAATTTACGACCTTTATTCCCCAGCCAGAATGGATGATGGGCATGAACTAAATCAAAATTTTCAGCCTCAAAATCTTTTTTAATCTGGGGAGAATAAATATTAGTCACTGGAAATTCTAAACCTGCTTCTTCATAATGATATAGGGAATTACAGCGAATAATATTTTTTTCATCTTCAGTTTGTTCCTTATATTCGGGTGCAAATATTTTAACTTGATGTCCTCTTTTTCTCAAAGCTTTTGAGAGTCTTTTTATTGAAATAGGCACCCCACCAATCACGGGAAAATAATTATTGGTAAACATTGCAATTTTTAATTTTTGATCTTTAAATTCATTTTCTGCATAAGCAAAATCTCGGTAATAATTAACTTCCTTATTAATTTCTCTATGCAAAATATAAAAAACAGTTAAACCAATAAATAAGACTAATAAGATATTAATATAATTTGCATAAAAAAACGACTGGAGAGCTACCCAGATATTAACCATTAATTTCGAAAAAACACTGGGATTATTTTCTAAACGATCAACAGTTACCTCTATTCCCTCTTCACTTACATTTACAAGTAAATAATGATAAAAACTTTTCTTATTATCAAAAATCAATTCGCCGCCAGCACCACCACTAATAAAATAATCTACTCCTTTTATAGTTTGATGATGATAAATTTCTATATTAGAAGAAAATACAGAATCTACATTATATTCAGCAAAAATATTTTGATAAAAAACCCTTAAGTTTTCTGATCCAATATATTTAATGCCATCATCCAGCAAATATTCTGTATCAATTTTAATGGGGGTCTTATTCATAATCACAAATTTATTTTCATATTTTTGAGCCTGATTCAGCTCATTTTCCAACCATTGTTTTTGCCAGTTTAAATTTGTATTTCCAGTAGTATCTAAAAATATAAAATAAGAATCATCAATTTGAAAAGAAAAATAAAAAGGACCAAAATATTTATAAAAATTTTCATTTCCATCATCTTTTATTTCTTGAGTACCTACAGCAGTCAAAAAAGGTATATTTAATTTCTCTAAAGTTCTATAAAAAACTCTGTATTTACTTTCATCTCCATCACGAAGATTATTACCAGTTGAAACAATAAAGTCAGCATTATTTTGATTAATTTTCTCTAAAATTCTATTATCAAAAATTGCAATTGAATTTTCGATATTTCCGACTACAGCAAAAGTATAATCCTCTTCTTCTATTTTCTTTTTTATAATATTCATATTTCGAACATTGACTGCATTAAAATCCTGGATAGTGTAGGGAGCGTATATTTTATAGCTGATTAAAATTAAAATAATTATAATTAAAATAAATAAATAAATTTTACTTTTGCTCTTCAACTTCTACTCCCCCTCTGATAATTAAATATAAAAATACAAAAACTCCAATAAAAATGCCTACATATTTGGTAAAAAATCTCCAGTAAAATAATAGTGGAAATAAATCACTCTGGTTTACAAATCTGGCAAATAATAATGAGTATCCACCTTCGGCTATACCAGCAGCTCCAGGAGTGGGGGCAAAATACATAATAAAGACAACAATAACCTGTAAAGTTAAAATACGAGAAAAAGCTATCTCATATCCCATTCCTTTAAGTATTAAATATGAAAAAGAAAATTCTGCTAATAAAAACATTATTGTAAAAAAGAATGTTAAAAAAACAAAAATCTTTTTCCCCTGAATAAAAAAAGCAAGATCTTCAGAAAAAAGCTCTAGATGTTTAAAAATGTATCTAATGATTTTTCTAAATCTTTTCTTACTCATTAGATGTTTAGATTTTAAAAAATAAAAAATCTTATAAATTAATTTCATAATCGATCTTACTTTAAAAATCAAAAAATAAAATAGTAAAACATATAGTCCTACAAAGATTGCTAAATATACAAAAATATAGTCACCAGGCAGCAGGTTAAGCATTGACTGATTTCTAAAAACTATCAGTGGTACACTCAAAAAAAGCATAGATGCTGATAATAAAGTTCTAATCAATACTGCTGCAGAAGATTTACCCAGGGGAATTCCTTTTCTCTGCAAAAAATAAATTTGGGCAAAACCGCCTCCTGTAGCCATAGGGGTTATATTTGAAATGAAAATATTTATAAATACCAGTTTATAGACATTCCAGAAAGAAATTTCTGCATTTAAAGTTTTCAAAACAAAATATAATCTTAGACCGTCTATAATAAAATAGGAGAACAACAATCCTCCCAGTGCCATTAATATCTGATCTGGAAAAGTAAAGATTATATTCAAATTACTTCCCTGAGAAAAAACGTTTTTAATATAATAAAGAGTTCCAGCAGAAATTAAAAGAAAAAGACCAAAATAAAGCAGTGAAGTTTTTATATTGAAATATTTTCCGATAAAATTCTTATTCTTGTCTGCCATTATTTTCTCCCTTCTACTTGCAATACTTCCACCTGCAATAACAAAGTATCTAAAAGTAAAAGTATAAAACTCAGGATGTTTAATAATAAATTATCCTTGAGGAGTAATATTATAAAGCTAAATAGTATATGCATTTTTCTAATTTAATTATATTATATAAACGATTAAAAGTAAAAATTAACTTCTTATTTGAAACTTTAAATTTTTCCTGGAAAATCCTAAATTTAGGTGAATGATTATTAAAAATTATTATATTCAGGAGGGCTTGCTAAGTAAGCTGCTCCCAGAGCAAGAACTGGTAAAATTAAGACCAGCAGCATTGCCTCAGTATAACCATTAAAATAATCATAGGCCAGACCAAAAGGAAGTGGACCCAGTGCTGAACCAATTACCATGGCCGTTGAAAAAAAGCCTCTAATACTTCCTAAATTCTTTTTACCGAAATAATTGGGCAGCATAACAGATGTACTAACTCCATCAAAAGCCATAAATGAACCGTGTACCAGGGCATAAATTATAAAAGCTAATTTTGTTTCTGCCTGGATAATTAGTAAAATCGCTGAAATTAATAATATAAAATTTATCATTTTAACAAGTCTTACTTTAACTCTATCCAGAATATAACCACCCAAAAAAGTCAGGGGGAATTTTATCACAGAAGTTAAACTTAAAATGTAAGCTGCAAAACCTGCCGAATATCCTTTTTCAGCAATAATTGAAACCATATGAAAAATAATACCAGTATTAATCATAGAAGGAATAATAACCAGATAAATAACAAACCAGAACTCTTTAGTATCCATAGCCTCTTTTAGAGTCCAGGGATCATTACTTATATGAACTTGTGGAGCATATTTATTGTTTACCCTGTTTTCTTCCTCATCTGAAATCCCGTCAATTTTAAGACCTATGTTTTCAGGACGATTGCGAACCAGATACCAGCCCGCTGGAGCCATAATTAGAAACAGAGCCAGGGTCCAGAAACGCCAGGCATTGCTGACTCCGAATGAATTTATTAAAAAATTATTTAGGGGAGTAATAACAGCAGCACCGATTACACCCCCAATTCCAAGGAGACTCATCGCCAGTCCTCTTCTCGATTTAAACCAGTGTGGAACCAGTGTCTGCGGCCAGAGTCCCATTGAACCCTGTCCAAAAAATCTCATTAAGAAAAATCCAATTAAAAGCATTATTGGACTGGCAACAAAACTCATCCAGAGAGCTGCAGCTCCCAGAGATAAAGAAATTATCACAATCATTTTTCGATGACCATATTTATCAATTTTTTGCCCCATAAATGTTAAAATAAGTCCAGAAATTAGGGTTCCTCCGGAATAAAGACTGGAAACTAAAGATCGGCTCCAGCCAAATTGTTTTATGTAGTGGTCAATAAAAATTGAAATAGAATATGTTTGTCCGGGACCTGAAAAAAAGAAAGCTAAAGCTGACATAAATAAGATTACCCAACCATAATAAAAATTTGTTTTTATAGGTTTTTCTTCCTGTTCTAAATGTAGACTCATAATTATACTTCTCCCTGCTTAATTAATATATTAACCAGAGTTAACTATATCATTACAATCTATAATGTCAAGAACAAACCAAAAAGAAACCGACAGGAGAAGTCTGCCGGGATTTAAAAGCTTAAACTAAAGCTATTCTAATTTAAGTTCTTGCAGGAGTCTCTCTCAATTATATTTGTGGGTACAATAGTGTGCTGATAGTTATCAATTTTACCATTAATAACCCCAATTAATAATTCAGTTGCCTTATTTCCCAAAAGATAAATATTAATATCCACTGTGGTCAAGGGGGGAGAAACTAATTTGGACACAGGATTATTATTAAATCCAACAATTGAGATATCTTCGGGGATTTTAAGCTGCAGATCATTCATAGCCTGCATAATTGTATAAGCCATTGTATCACTCATTCCATAAAAAGCAGTTATTTCTGGATGCTCTTTAATCATTTTTTGAGATATCATATAAATACTCTGATAATCTATTTTTTCGGATTGGACAATTAAATCATCATTAATTTTTATATTATTTTTCTGAAAAGAATTTTTATATCCCTGCAGTCGATCCTGATTCATAATATAATTTTCATCACCAACAATCATAGCTATATTTCGATGACCATTTTTGATTAAAAAATCAACAACTCTCTCACTTGCAGCAATATTATCATTATTAACCCAATAGTATTTATCCCTTTCTTCCGGTCTTCCCACAATCACAAAGGGAAATTCAAGTTTAGTTAATTCTTCAATTAATTGATCTTCTTTTTTGGCTCTTAAAAGTAAAACTCCATCAATTTGTTTCCCTCTAACGGCATTTAAAACTGTCTTTTTTTCCTCTTCTTCCCCATTACTGGTTAATAAAAGTAAATTAAATCCTTTGGAATGGGCAAGAACTCCAATTCCGCGTAAAATTTCTGAATAAAAGGGATCAGCAAAGGCTTCTTCTGTTGAATAGGGAATTACCAGTCCCAGATTATGTGATCTCTGTTTAACAAGATTTCGGGCATTAATATTGGGATGATAACCAATCTCATCCATGATTTTTCGTACCTTTTCTTTGGTTTCGTCACTAATTCGGGGACTATCATTAATCACTCGAGAAACTGTTGAAGGGGCAACTTCTGCTTTTTTTGCTACATCTTTTAAAGTAGGCATATTATCAATCCTTATATTATTAATCCTTATAATTTGATTTAACAAATCAATCATATCAGTTTTTTAAGTAAGAACGCAAATTATGAATAAATCAGAAGCTGTTTTTTACCAACCTGGAAACAGTTATTATTAAATGAAATATTGTTTTTATTAATTGAGAAACTTAAATTTTTGTTTTTTAAAATTTCCATTATGTTTTTATCGTTAATTTCCTGTTTTCGATTAGACATATTTATGATTACAACTATCCTGTTCTGATTCCTTCCCTTATTTCCCCTTGAAAATATTAAAATTTTATTTAAAGGATCCACAAATAATTCCTTGTAGTCTCCATTCCGTAATACTTTCTTTTTCTTATAATAAGAAATAATTTTTTTATAATATGCAAAAAGTTCCTGATTCTGTTTGCTTTGATCCCAGATCATAGTTCTTCTGCAGTCAGGATCGTCAGCTCCAGTTAATCCAATCTCACTACCATAATATATCAGGGGAATTCCCGGCAATAAAAATTGTAAAGAAATAGCAAACTTCATCTTTTGATCACTAATTTCTTTATCATAATTTCTTAATTCCCAATTGAATCTAGCCGTATCATGAGTATCTAATAAATTCACTAATCTATCTGGCTTTTCCGGGTGATAATGCCTAAAGTTTTCCTGGATTTGAGAACTAAATTGATCAACATCCATATTTTCTTCAATTATTAGGGAATAAATATCTCGCTGTAAATCATAATTCATAACCGAATCAAAGGTATTACCATCTAACCAGTTGGAAGCTCTGTACCAAACTTCTCCAATTATAAAAATATCTTTATTAATATTTTTGATCTTTTTTCTAAATTTTTTCCAAAAATCTCTAGACACTTCATCTGCAACATCCAGTCTCCAGCCATCTAAATCAAGTTCAGATGTCCAGTACTCAGCAACCTCTAAAAAATAATCCTGAGCTGCTGGATTATCTAGATTTAAACGGGGCATATCCTTAATATCATTAGCAAATGTTGAATAATTTACCTTTTCTTTTGAAACCGGTAAACTTTCTGGAAAGTACCAATCCCTATATTTTGAGTTCTCACCCTTTGTTAATAAGTCTTCAAATGCAAAAAAATTGGAGCCAGAATGATTAAATACTGCATCAATAATTAATTTAATTCCTCTGGCTTTAGCTCTTTTTGATAATTCTTTTGCATCTTCAATACTGCCAAAGTTAGGATCAATTTGATAGTAGTCATCAATATTATATTTATGATTGCTGGGAGATTTAAAAATTGGAGTTAAATATAAAGTATTGACCCCCAAGTCCACTAAATAATCTAATTTTTTAATTATACCTCTAAGATCTCCACCATAAATTGAATCAGTTTTTGGCAACTGATGCCATTCTCTGTTTTTATAATTATCACCATCTGTTCTAAAAAAACGATCGGGAAATATTTGGTAGATAACAGCATCCTGGGCCCATTCAGAAAATTTTGTTACATCAGATTTATTGATAATAGCTTTTTGAAAATAACCGGAATCATATCCTTCTGGCCTGGTTTCAAAAAATCCTTTTTCGTTATACCAGACTCTATTTCCCCGATAATCTTCGAGATAAAATAAGTATCTTAAACGAGTGTCATCCAAATTTAACCTTACAGAAAAAATATCATGATAATTAGTCCGGTATTTTAAATTCATTTCAATTTTATTATTTGCATCTGGATTATCAGAATAGCGGGGTCCATAAATTAGTACTACTCGAGATATATCATCTCGAGCAGCTTCCAAAGTTATTTCTAAAGTATTTAAATCAATCACAGACTGCATTTCATTTTTATAATCATGGCGAATTGATGAAGTAATCAAACCTTAACTGCACCTCCTGATTTTCATTTAGCTAATAACATTATATAAAAAGTACAGCGATGTGTCTAATTTTTATTTATTAATCTAAGCATCCAAAGCTAAAATAATCTGAATTTATCCTTTTACTCCACCCAGAGTTAATCCTCCTACTAAGAAACGAGATAAAATCAAGAAAATTGCCATAACTGGAACCATTATAAGTACAGATGCTGCGGCAAATAAAGACCAGGCGGTATTAAACTGTCCGGCAAGATTTGTTAAACCTACAGGCAGTGTATATAAACTGTTATCTGTCATTACAACTCTTGCAACTAAATATTCATTCCAGGCAGTCATAAATGAAAATAAAGCTGTAATTACTAAAGCAGGTTTAGCGAGTGGAAGTATTATTTTATAGAAAGCCTGAAATTGATTTAAACCATCAACTAAAGCTGCTTCTTCTAAACTTTCTGGGATAGTATCGTAATAACCCTTCATCTGCCAGACACATAGAGGTAAAGCAGTTGAGGAATACATAATTATTAAACCAATATGTGCTTTTGCCATTCCAATAAAAGGAATTACAAGAGTGTCATCTGTAAGTCCAAATTGAGATAAAAGCAAATACATCGGTAACACAAGCATTGTTGCTGGAAACATTTGAGTTAATAAGAAAAAAGTTAAACCAGATTTACGACCTGGAAATCTTTTGCGAGAAAAAACATAGCCTGCCGTTGAAGCAAGTGATACCCCAATAATAACTGTAAATAAGGTTACCACTAATGAATTACGGAGCCAGATCAGAAAATTTCTTTCAAATATTAGTTCTTTATATGCATTTAATGTCGCATTATCTGGAATTATTGATAAACTGGTAGAATGTAATGCATCATTAGGTCGTAAAGAAGTTCCCAAAACACGTAAAGCTGGGTATATGGCTATTATTACAGAAATAATTAAAATTATATGAAAAATTATTCTTTTCCATTTGCTATCTTTTCGTACTGACATTTGATGACCTCCTCTTAATCTTCGTTAATATAATCAATAAAGCTTATTGCCCAGACAAGTAAAATAACAAAAATAATTAAAGAAAAAGCTGCTGCATAACCATAACGATAAAACTCAAAGGCGGCACGGTAAACATATGTTACAAGTATATCAATCTTATTAGTTAAAGTATTTTGAGTTAATAAGTAAATTACTCTTAGATTATTAAATGTCCAGACAGTACCCAATACAGTAGCGGGAAGCATTACTGGTTTAAGTAATGGTAAAGTAATATGTTTTATTTGCTGCCAACTGTTGGCTCCATCAATTTCTGCTGCTTCATAAAAATTAGGGTCAATACTCTGTAACCCACCTAAAGCAATCATCATCATAAAGGGTATACCCAGCCAAACATTAACAATTATAGCAGCAGTAAAGCCGGTACTTGCCTGGCTTAACCAGGCAATTGGGGCTATCCCCAATTTAGAGAGTAATAAATTAACAGCTCCATAACGATAATTAAACATACCTCTCCAGACTAAAACAACTATATACTGGGGAATTGCCCAGGGAATTACTAAAAGTGTTCTATAAATTGATTTAAACATTATATCACGATTTAAAATAATAGCATAAAATATACCAAAAACAACATGTGCTGCAACATTAATCACTGTCCAGACTACTGTTCTAAATAAAATAATCCAGAAGGAACTTTCAGTAATTATCCTAATAAAATTATTAAAACCTATATATTCCAAACTTCCACTTTGTATGAATTGACGCATATTATACATATTTAAATTTGAAAATGCAAGTCTGAAATTATAGAAAAAAGGATAAATAATTACAAATAAAACAACCAGGAAAGCTGGTAATAACATTAAATAAGAAAATTTATTTTGTCGCCAAAAATCTTTTAATGAAAAATTTGATAATGCTGATGTGAACCTTAAGTTTTTTCCAGACTGACTCATTAACTTACCTCCTTATTATTATAAGAAAAGAGGGTCAGCCCCTCTTTTCTTAGTTAACTATCTAGATTACTTTTTAAAATTTACTGCATACTCTTAATATTTTTTTCTGCCTGTTTCTGTATTTGTTCTGCTGCAGCTTCAGGTGCTAAGTCATCACTCATTACACTCTGCAGAGCAGGTCTGATCGCATCCCAGATACCTCTCATTTCAGGTACTATTGGCATTGGTCTACCTAGTCTTAACTGTCTAGCAGAACCTCTCATAATTGGATCATTTTGAATTTGTGGCAGACCATAAGCCTGTTTATTACTTGGTAAAAAGTTATTTTCTACAAATAACTCCTGGGCAGCAGTACTTGTCATGAAGTCAATAAATTTAATAACTGCTATTTGTTTTTGTTCTGGAAGATCACTAAACATTATTAGACCATACCCACTTGTCATTGGTTGGCCATATTTACCAGTTTCTTTAAATTTAGGAATTGGAGCTACTCCTAAATCAATGTTTTCATTTTCCTGATATCCTCCAAGAGCCCAGACTCCATTAATAATAAAAGCTGCATTGCCCTCTTTAAAAAGACTATCAGCAATATCATAACTAGATTCTTTTGGTACAATCTGATGTTTATATTTTAAATCATGAACAAATTTTAGAGCATCAACAGTAGGCTCAGTATTTAGAGTTGGATTATATTCTTCATCAAATACCCAGCCACCTAGACCACCATGAAAAGCTACCCACCAAAATGGCTCATTTAAATTATAAACTAAACCATACTTATCCATAAGCCCATCTCCATCTTTATCAACTGTATTTTCTTTAGCAACTTCAATTAATTCAGGCCAGGTTTTTGGAGCTTCATCCACAATATTTTTATTGTACATTAACATTAAATGATTTCCCATTGTAACAGGAACTCCATAAGTTTTGCCATGTAAGCTCATACCAGGTAAGGCAGAATCAATATATTTATTTTTCATTTCTTCACTCATAAGTTTATCTAATGGTTGAGCAATTCCCATAATTGAAAATGGACCTACATGATCAAAAGGACTCCAGACAACATCTGGACCTTTACCTCCCATATAAGCAGTTTGAGCATTTTGTCTCAAGTCTTCAACACTACCAGAATGAGTCCGTTCCACAGTTATTTTTGGATATTTAGCCTGGAATTTTTTGATTAATGGATCAAGTATTCCTTCATCAAGCGGGGCTTCAAGTGTTTCCCAGAAATTAAGTGTCACTTTTTCTGTGACCTCTTTTTGATCTAGATTCTGCTGAGCAAAAGTACCTGCAGAAAAAATAAGTGATAGAGCTAAAACTAAAATTGAAACTGTAAAAATTGACTTTCTCATTAATAATTCCTCCTTTTGATTTGTTAAACCTTAACTTAATTCAATGGTAATTTTATTTATAACAACTGGAACTTTAAATTCCAGTCTGTTATCAGAGTAACTAAACTCACTTAATTGATTACCATCAACATAGATATTTAGAGGATCCTTATTTAAATTATTGAAAATCATTTTATAATCTTTAAATTCCTGCTGATAGTTTTGTTCCTTCCTATCTATATTAAATATTATCTGATTATCAGTATATTGATATTTAAATTCAGTAATATTATAAACTCCATTTTCGTAATTATAGGAAAGTCCATCATCGTCATAAAGTTGATAATTGCCCAGATTATTTTCTTCATTTAAGAAAATATTCATCTCCAGACACTCAATTTCTTTTTCCCCAATATAATTTAACTTATCATTTAAGGGAAGAATACTGCCTGCCTTAATAAAAATTGGCATTTTCTCCAGCGGAGCATCTACAATTAGATGTTTGCCTCCCTGATATACTTCTTTTGTCCAGTAATCAATCCACTTTCCTTCTGGTAAGTAAAGCATTCTTTTATCTTTATCAGGCTGATAGACTGGAGCCACCAGAACACTATCTCCAACCATGAACTGGTCTGAAAGATTTTGACATTCTCTATCATTAGGAAATTCCATTATTAAAGGTCTCATAAGCGGAATTCCTGTCTGGGAAGCCTGATAAAAGAGATTATAAATATGGGTTATAAACTTATATCTTAATTCAATATATTTTTTAATAATCTTTTCATATTTTTCTCCAAAGGACCAGGGTTCCTGAGAAATTGCTCTAACCTCACAATGATTTCTAAAGAAGGGAACAAAAGCTCCCATCTGAGTCCAGCGGGTTAAAAGCTCACCATTACTGTTACCAGTAAAACCTCCGACATCTGTGCCGCAGAATGTAATTCCTGACAGTCCCATATTCATCAGCATTGGCATGGCAAGTTTTATATGATCCCAGAAACTCCGGTTATCCCCAGTCCAGACTGCAGAATAGCGCTGAATACCCGCAAAACCAGCTCTGGTTAAAACAAAAGGCCGCTCATTATTCAGACTTTCCTTTAACCCTTCAAATGTTGCCTTATCTTCTAAAAAACCATATAAATTATGAAAACGGCGGTGGGTACCAGCATCACCATCATTCTGATGCATCACCTCAACATCCATGGTATCAGTTTTATTAAAAGCAGCTGGTTCATTCATATCATTCCAGATACCCTTAACTCCAAGATCTGTATAATCCTTCTGCAGACCGGCCCACCAGTCTCTTACTTTAGATTGAGTAAAATCCGGAAAAGCACAGCTGCCAGGCCAGACTTTATCGATAAATACTCTGCCATCAAGATATTTACAGAAATAATCATTTTCCATTCCCTGCTGATAAAGTTTATATTCGGGATCTGTTTTTACTCCGGGATCAATAATTGTAACAGCTTTAATCCCATTTTCTTCCATCTCAGCAAACATTGCCTCCGGATCAGGAAAACGATCTTCATCCCAGGTATAAATTTTATATTGATCCATATAATGAATATCAAAATGAAAGGCATCACAGGGAATTTCTTTATCCCTAAAAGTTTTTAAAAGCTGCTCAACTTCGGCCTGGGGATAATAACTGTAGCGTGACTGATGATAGCCCAGAGACCATTTTGGTGGTAGAGGCATAGTACCAGTTATTTGAGAATACTTGCTGACTACTTCTTTTAAGGAAGGACCATTAACAAAATAATAATCCAGGTCTCCCCCTTCTGCCCAGAAAGAAAAATAATCCTGACCTTCACTTCCCAGATCAAAGAAACTCTTATATGAATTATCAAAATAAATACCATAACTATTTTGGGGATTAAAAGCAATTAAAAATGGAATTGATTGGTATAGGGGATCAGTATCACTGACATGTGGAAGAAAAGTATCATGATTCCACATCTCATATAGTCTACCCTTTTTATCAAGCCAGCCTGTTTTCTCTCCCAGACCATAAAAACGTTGAGCCTGTTCAAATGATTTCCAGGCTCTAACTTTCTGTTTTTTCCAGCCCAAAGCATATTGACTGTGATCTTGATGAATCAATTCCCCCTGTTGATTGAATACTTGAAGAAGAAAATTTTCTTTTTTAAGCTTAAGAACTAATTTATCTGTTTTAATAATTAATTCACTATCTTTTTCAGTAAAAATAAAGTCATCATAAGTTAAATTATGTTCAATAACTGCATCTGTACTCTTATAATTGATTTTCTGACCGGAATGTGCCATGACAACTCTAAAAATGTCGGCAGTTAAAAATTTGATTGCCAGACTGGCATGTTTAAAATTTAAACATATCTCATTATCCTTAATTTCATAATCTAAAATGCCACTTAATTTGTGATAATCACTACTGTCATCTCTGCTTTTTCCCTGCAGTAAAGTTTGACTACTATCCATTTTGATATCTCCTCTCAGCCATAAATCTGTATTATATAAAACCTTTGCGCAATCGTTTGCGCAAATCGATAAAAAAATATTTTTTGTTCTTTATTTCTTATTTATAGCTTAATACATTATTCTGACATTTGCAAGCCTTTTTAGAAATTTTTCTGTTTTTTTGTATAATTTATCTCTAATCTGATATAATTGTATTTAATTAGAGTAGTAAGGAGGAAACAAATTTGAAGAAAAATGAATTTAAAATCGCTTTAGAGAAAAGCGAAAAAATAATCCTGTTTAAAAATGTTAAAGAAGCTGAAATTATTGTGAAGTTAAAGAACTTCTTAAAAGCAGAAAATGATTCCAGATCAAATCTAAGTGATCTTATTTATAACTTAATAGAACTGAGTATTAATCAGGGACTTAGTGGTGACCTCTGGCATAATTATCTCAAATTAAAAATTAGTGCTGATGAGAACATCTTTACTTTAAGAGCAGAAAAAAAGTTGATCAACCACCAAGATAGTCTCTATCAAATTGCTTTAAATGATGTTGAAATAATTAACAACTTATTTTCTTTCTCTTTTCAGGATATTCTAAAACAACTCAATCAAAACAGAATTAAAAATTTAAATAACTTTAAGATTAAAGACTCAAAATTAACTCCTTATAATTTAGAAAAATTAAAACAATTATTTAATTCTAGTTCTCCAGAGAAAATTTTAGATGATTTAATAGAATTCTATCAAAATTATGGAGCTGGAATTCTAAACAAGAACAAAGCATTTTTCTGGCAGCAGAATACTTTAAAAGCAGTTAATAATCCTGATCCTATTACTTTTGATCAATTAATTGCCTATCAAAAAGAGAAAAAAAAGTTAATAGAAAACACAGAAAGTTTTTTAAAGGGTTACCAGACCCATAATGTATTATTATATGGTGATAGTGGAACCGGAAAGTCTTCCTCTGTAAAGGCTCTTTTAAACAGATATTATCAGCAGGGACTGAGGCTAATAGAAATCAACAGCTCTCAGATTAAAGAGCTGCCGGAGATTCTTGAATATTTAAATCAGCGAGGTCTATATTTTATAATTTTTATGGATGATCTATCTTTTGAAGAATTTGAAACTGATTACAAATATTTAAAGGCAGTTATGGAGGGTGGAATAGAATCCAGACCAGAAAATGTACTGTTTTATGCAACAAGTAACCGCAGGCATCTGGTCAGAGAAAAGTGGCAGGATCGAGAGTCTGAGATCCACGAAAATGATATTTTAAATGAAAAATTATCCCTGAGCGAAAGATTTGGACTGACTTTAATGTATAACACTCCTTCTCAGGAAGAATATTTAACTATAGTAAATGAGCTGGCTGCTCAGGCAGGTTTGAAATCAAAAAAAGACCGCTTACGTAGAAAAGCTCTGCAGTGGAGCAAATGGAATAATGGTCGTTCAGGACGTTCAGCAAAACAGTTTATCAATCAACTGCTAAAAGAAAAAAATAAATAAAAAAACTGCTCCCATTTAAATTGGGGGCAGTCTTATCTTTTATACTATTAAATTTATTTCGGAATTGGGTACAATTTTCCACCGTGGCTTTCTAAAAAGCTCTTTAATTTATCCAACTCTTTATCATTGATTTCCATCTCTTCTTCATTTTTTTTATAAAACTCAACTGCAAGATCAAGCATTCGATTATCCCCTGGACTTACCGCTGTATCTACATCCTGAGATAAAGTAAATTTCAGCGCCAGTTCTGCCAGTTCATTATTATCATAAATAGGTTTATACCAGGTATTATAGTTTTCTTTCCGGCCATCTTCCCAACGGCGCTGTGCCATGGCTTTAATTGCGATAATTCCCATTTCATTTTCTCTGGCCTTTTTTATTACCTCTGGTCCCTGATCATAGTTAAACCAGTAATTCCAGTTAATAGGAAACATCACCGTATCAAAATCAAAGCTTTCAATTAATTTTAAAGCTGCCCATTCTTTGTGAGCAGAAAAGCCAATATTTTTAACTAACCCTTCTTCTCTGGCTTCAATAATAGCTTCCAGAGCTCCTCCAGAACCTAAAGCTTTATTAAGCGCATCTTCATCTGTAACTTCGTGCAGCTGATAAAGGTCAAAATAGTCTGTATCAAGAAGTTCTAATGATTTTTCCATATCCTGGCGAACCTGATCTTTGCTCTGTCCCGGTTCAGTTTTATTAGCTAAATAAACTTTATCACGATATGGTTTCAAAGCAGGACCCAGTATATTCTGTGCATTTCCATAGGTAGGACCAACATCAAAAAAATTGATACCATTTTTAACAGCGTTTTTTACAATCTGATCAGCTTCAGTCTGTGGAGTATCCATCAACATAATACCACCAAAGCTAATTTCTGACACATTTAAATTAGTTTTTCCTAATTTTCGATATTTCATTAAATTCACCCCAATTTTTTGAAATTATAAGCTAAATTTTTAGAAAAGTTCTACTTCTCTCTATATGCTATAATAATACATCTATATCAAAAATCGAGTAGGAGGGAAATAATTAGTTTATTCCCCGTCCTCTCACACCACCACAGCGTACCGTTCGGTACTGGGCGGTTCATTAAGAATTAATTA
>NZ_SNWX01000040.1 GCF_004362045.1 Halanaerobium saccharolyticum
TTTTTATGCTGTTTTTCTATTCTCGCCTGGCCGCCACCAAGTCGGATTTTATCTTTTTTATTTTCTAATGAGTTTTCCTTATCTTCTACTGACATAATTTTACCTCCTTTATCTAATCGACACATTTAAGGATAGCAAAAAACTGACTACAAGTCAACTGAGATTGGCAAATTGTATCTGGCTAAAATTACTATTAAAATTTATTTTTTAAACAGACATTAGAATAAACTAATTTAACATTGCAATTTGGGTTTATATTTTAAAAAGCCCGGAAGCAAAAAAAATATTTGCCCGGGCCTTTAATTTTTATATATTTAACTTTTATATTTTGAAGTAATAACAGTTAAATTTTGAGCCATTTCTGCCAAATCTTCTGCAGCTTTGACAATGTCAATTGTCGAATGACTCTGTTCATCTGAAGCTGCGGCTACTTCTTCTGCTATCGAAGCAGATTCATGGCTGATTTCCGAAATGTTTTCTACAGCCTGATTTACATCTTTTCCTTTAAGCTTCATTTCCTGAGAATTATCAGCAATTTCATTTATTAAGTCACTCAATCGAAAAACAACTTTTTTAATTTCTACAAAAGTTTTTTCGGCTCTGGATACCGCCTGACTGCTGGCTTTAACCCCCTGTTCAGACTGATCCATCATTTCTGTAGTGTGACTAACTTTTTTCTGAATCTCTTTAATTAAACTATTGATGTCATCTGTAGCGGTGGAAGATTCTTCGGCCAATTCTCTTATCTCTTCCGCAACCACACTAAAACCACGACCGGCTTCCCCGGCCCGAGCTGCTTCAATTGCTGCATTTAAAGCTAAAAGATTAGTCTGATCTGCTATACCATTAATTATTTCAACAATTTTACCTATCTGTCCTGATAATTGATCTAACTCTGTTACACTTTTTAGAACAAACTGCTGATTATCTACCACTACTTCTATCTGGTCTGCAGTAGTTTTTACAGCTTTACTTCCCTTATCAATTTCAATTCCTGCTGTTTCTGCCTCAGATTTAATAACTTCTGCTTTTTCTGTGATGGAATCAATTTTATGATCAAGTTCGGACATGTTTTTCTCAGTTTGATCCAGCATATCATTTTGTTTCACAGTTCCCTGAGCCAGTTTTTTGATAGAATTACTTACTTCATCAGCAGAAGCTGACATTTCTTCACTGCTTGCCGATAGTTCCTGACTCGAAGCCGCCAGATTGTCAGCGATATTTGCCTCTTTTGTTACTGATTCCAGAAGATTTGTTTTCATTACTTTAAGTGCCTCTGCAATTGATCCAATTTCATCTTTTCGGAGGCTGTATTTATTTAAGGCTTTACTGTTATCATCTCTAAGATCAAAATCAGAAAGTTTATTAATTATCGAGGTTAGCAGTGTAATTGGCCGGGCCAGATAATTTGCAATCAAATAAGTTAAAACCAACGAAATCAATAGAATTATAGCTCCAATTATTAAAAATTGGTTTCTGAGCTCTAAATAAGAACTTCTAATATTATTGATGTAAACTCCGGTTCCAATAATCCAACCCCAGGGCTCAAAGCCCTTGACATAAGAAAGTTTAGGTTCTACCCGACCTTTCTGATCATAATACTGCCACTGATATTCTACAAAACCAGCGCCTTCCTCTTTTACCACTTCTACCATCTCTTTAAATAAATATTTTCCATTCGAATCCTGAATCGAAGCAATATTTTCACCTTCTAAGCTTTTAGAATAAGGATGCATAATCATCACCGGCTGCTGATCATTAATCCAGAAATAATCCTGATCTCCCGGGCCAAAAGTCATCTTTTCAAGTACTGCTGCAGCCCGTTTTTGGGCTTCATTCCGACTTAAATTGTCCGCAATCTGCTGCTGATAATAATATTCTATAACTCCCAGAGCCGAATTAACCATTTCTTTAACCTGCTCTTTTTTCTCCTGATAAAGCGTGTTATTCAAATTATTTAAAGAATAAAAACCAAGACTCAAGACTGTTAAAATAACTAAAAAAACAATAAAACTAATCATTTTTCCCTTAATCCCAACTCTAATCTTCTGCACTGGCCACAAACCTCCCAATTAATACTAAAAATTATAGTAATTTATTGTTAATTATTATTATATTTAGTTCTGTACATAAGTTAATTTTCCTGCTTTAAATTTTTAAAAAACTGCTCTATTCAGAGCAGTTAATAATAAATCAATATTTCAGTTTAAAATCTACCTGGTTTAACAATTCTTGCTGATCCAAATAATGTTTTAAATTATCTTTAAAAATTTCAAAACGACGCTGATCATTGGTTGGAGAAAATCCAGAAGTATGAGGAGTTAAAATCACATTGTCCATTTCCCACAGGCTGCTTGATTCCGGTAGTGGTTCCGGTTCAGTTACATCAAGTCCAGCTCCAGCAATCCAGCCTTTTTCTAGAGCTTCCACCAGATCCTCCTGTTTAATCAGCGAACCCCTGCCAATATTAACGATAAAGGCTGAATTTTTCATCTGCTTCAATTCTTCTCTACCGATTATTTCCTTAGTTGCCGGAGTTGCCGGAAGAGTCAGAATCACATAATCAGACTTTTTAAGCAGTTTATTTAAATCCTGTTTTAAATAAATCTGGTCAACATAATCGGGAAGCTCTGTCACTGTTCTTTTTAAAGCCAGAACTTGAGCCCCCCAGGCTTTAGCTCTTTTAGCAATAGTACTGCCAATATCACCCAATCCTAAAATCCCAATTGTCGAATTAAAGAAATCTTTGATTTCATTTTTGCGCTGCCATTTCTTTTCCATTTTGTCATATGCATACTCAATTAAATTTCGGTTGTGGGCCATAATCATTGCAAAAACATGTTCTGCAATCGGTTTACCATAAACACCACTGGAATTTGTGAGCACAATATCCTGATTTTGATAAATTTCCTTATTGGCATAACGATCAACACCGGCACTGGGCAGATGCAGCCATTTTAGGTTCTCAGCCTGTTTAACTAAATCTGTTTTGGGCCAGCCAAATACTATTTCACTTTTTTTAATTAATTCAGAATAATCACTGCTTGATTCTACAATATCTAATTTCATTTCTGGAGCAATTTCTCGAATCTCAGCTTCAGCCTCTTGAGGTAGATCAAAAATTTCATTTGTTAAGACTACAATACTGCTCATTTTATCCCTCCATATCTAAAATATATTTCAATTAACAATCAGTAAATCCACTATCTTTTAACTAAAATTAACTTTCCAGTTCTTCAATTTTATTTTTAATAATTTCCATAATTTCCGCTACAGATTTTTCCCCTTCAATTTTTAAGACAGGACATTCCAATTTCTGCATCCATTCTTCGTGAGTTCTCTTATTTCTAATTTCTGTCTGGTCATAATCATATCTGGCAGCTGAGTCTAAAAACTTCTGATGCCGCTCAAACATTTTTCCACCCGGTAAAACAGCACTGCCAAAACGTTTTTGTTCTCTACTCCTTAACCGCTGCAGCCTGACATTTATTGGCGTCCAGAGATAAATAACAAGATCAAATTCTTCCCTAAAAATATCCCCCCAGCCGCAAAAAGACCCGCTGATTATCCAGCCTGATTCCTTTTCGAGATCCTCCTTAAGCAGCCGACGCCTTTCTTCAATAGAACGCAGATATTGATAAGGTGGATCTGTTGGCTTCCAGAAATAATTATCTGCATCAAAATGAGCCAGATTATATTCTTTGCTCAGTTTTCTACCGATAGTAGTAGTCCCGGAACCTGATGGCCCCAGAATATGTATGTGGTTAATCATCTATCTGCTCCTTATTATAAAAATTGATTGCTCTTTAAAGTTATTATTCGATAAAGTTAATTAATTACCTGCTTTTAAAATAAAAGCGGACAGGTAGCTGCCCACTTTTATTAATAAATATTTCTTCTATTCCCGATAAGCCTTAATGATAATAGTATTTCTATGCCACCAATCATAAAATATATAGTATGTAAAACATCAACCGAAATCCCCATTGGATCAAGAGGGTTAATTATTGCTCCCCCACCCCCAAATAAAGCTCCAATTCCTACAAAAAGATGTAAAAAAATCAATAGTTTCTTCATAATTTCCTTTCTCCTGACTTTCCATTATTCCCTGGTCTGATCAACTTTTTGCTCAACCAGATTCGGTATTTTGCCTTCAAATTCTGAAGCTAAGACATCCATATAGATTTCATCATATTTTTTTCCAGCTATAATATGAGCCTGTCTTCTGATGCCAATCTCTTTAAAACCGCACTTTTGATAGCACTTAATCGCCCTTTTGTTAAAAGCATAAGCTTTTAGCTCCACATTGTTTAAGTTTAAAAGATTGAAAGCATAATCCAGAAGCAGTTTCATTGCTTCAGTTCCATAACCTTTATTCCAGAATTCTTTATTGCCAATAAAAATACCAACCTCGCCTATTCGATTAATTAAATCAACATTCATCAGCCCACAATTTCCCAAAAGTTTGTTATCTTCCTTATTTACTATGGCAAAATTATAGCCTTCCTGACTTAAACTTTTCAGGGCTTCTTTTTCCTGGTCCAGAGTATAGGTATTGTGGGGCATAGATAAATTAATTGTTATTTCTAAATCATTTAACCATTCTGTGTATTTTTCTGCATCTTCAATATTTATTGGTGATAAGTAAATTCTTTTTCCTTCTATTTTTTTGAAATAACGCATAAATTAATTCCTCCAGATTTCTTTCTGTTTTTACAGTATAAATTTTTAAATATATTTTTGATTTTATTTTAATTTAACAGCGGTTCCATAAGCTAAGATTTCTGCAGCTCCTCCCATTACCTGAGAAGTAGTAAAACGCACATTGACCACTGCATCCGCATCCAGTTTGCCAGCTTCTTCCAACATTCTTTTTAATGCTTCTTCCCGGGCTTCACTGATCATTTGAGTATATTCTTTTACTTCTCCCCCAATTATATTTCTGAGACCTGCCATTATATCATTACCAATATGTCTGGCTCTAATTGTATTTCCTCTAACTAATCCTAAAACCTCAACAATCTCTTCCCCAGCAATTTCTTCAGTATTCACGATGATCATATTTTTCATTTTTCTTATCCTCCCTTCTTTCTTTAATTAAGGCGATCAAAATCACAATCAAAGCAATAATAAGTCCAAGCAGTGCTATTTTGATCAGCAGCGGCAGGCCAGGATCATATATAATTGCCATAAATAAATGATAAACTCCTGCTCCCAAAAGCAGAGCGAGACTTAAAAATAATATAATAGTCCCTATTTTTTTGAGCATTTTAACCCCCCTCACTTTTGATTATTTTTAAACTGTAATCACTCCCAGTAAAGCAAGAAAATATAGTAAAAAACCCAGCAGTCCTAATATACCAAGGTATTTCAATTTTGGATATTTATACTGAAAAGCTGAGAAAAAACTAAAGAAGGAAAAATATAATAAATAAATTGGCTCATCAAGACTAAATGCCTGAAATCCCATAAATCCTAAAAATCCAAGAAATCCAAGACGCCAATCATAATTGTTTTTATCCATAAATAATCCCTCCTGAACTTTAATTTAATTTTTCTGAGCTGTAAGAATCAGTGGAATCGAGCTTAATTCCCGATACTGGTCACCACCCGGACTTCCATATGTGCTTTCAACTTTAAAATCTGCTGCCTGTAAATTAGCTTCCAGTTCACTTTTACAGAGAGGATATAGTTTTATCTCATTTTCTGATAAAATTTGATCATCAAAATGATCAATTAGTTTAGTTTTAAAATATATTATATTTTCTTTTTCATTGTAGTCATAATTGCGCTCAAAACGGACAGAATCATCTTTGCTGTAAATTGTTGGTAACCCATCTAAATTCAACTCCAGAATTCGCCGATAATTAACTATCTGGACAAATATTTTACCATTTTCTTTTAATAATTCTGCAGCCAGAGCTAAAAATTCTTTAATCTCATCTTTTTTTAGATGAACCAGTACATTGCCAATGACATAAATCCCATCACAGCTGGCTGATCTAAATTTCTTCTTCAAATTTAACATCCCCAGTCGATAAAAATCAACATCTGCTTTAACTTTTTCCATTTTGGATTCTGCCAGAGAAATCATCTCTGCATCAAGATCAATCGCTTTAACCTGATAACCCTTTTCAGCCAGAGCCAGTGCATAACTTCCTGTACCACAGCCAACATCCAGAAGTTTGATATTTTTTCTTTTTTCTTTCAGATCTTTAAATGTATTATCTATCAACTCAAGCTTATTAGAATTAAGCGGGAAAATTTTATCATAGTTTTTACTGAATTCAGAATAAAATTCCATTTTGATCATCTCCTGTTCCTGTGATATTTATAATTAAAATACTTATTATTTGAATTAGCTGTAACTCCAAAAAATCCTGCTTTTTAAAAAAAGAAAAAGCCCTCCACTTTCAACTTTAGTGTAAGGCCAAAATAATGATTATGTTTTTATTGGAATCCAGTTGATCTCTATAAATTGCGGCAATTTTTTCTGTTTTATCCAGATGTTCAGCATATTTAAACAAAACAATAATAATCTTTATCAATATTTTCATTTGATTTATCAGGTGAATAACCAGCTTTTTCTAGCACTTTTGCCGAAGCAAGGTTCTCTTTTCCTACAATTCCCCAGATTGCTTCCAAATTAAATTCTTTTTGAGCCCAGTCTGAAAATCCTTTGACCGCCTCAGTAGCGTAACCAGCTCCCTGATGTTTTTCTTCAACAGCATAACCAACTTCAATAAGACCACCAACAGGACTTAAGCCAATATGACCAATTAAATCACTGTTCTCATTTAATTCGATACCCAGAACAAAAGGTTTTGTAGAAGGATCTATTTCAGAATAACATTCAATTAAAAAGTTTATAACTTCAGCCGCTTCCTTTTTATTCTGATAACACTGGTCAGGCAGCCATTTTTTGATCCCCTCTTCCTGACTCATTTGATAAATTTTTTCTAAATCGCTTTTTTCAAAAAATCTAAAATTTAGTCTTTTGCTTGTTAAAATAATTTTATTTTACATTGATTTCTCCTTTGATCTATTATAAATCAGCAACCGGAGTTTTGTCATCCAGCCAGCTTAACTCCGTATCCTGCATAAAAATATTGGGCCACCTTAACTCAGACTGAGGCCAGTCTTTATACTCTTTTATTTTTTGATAAAATTGATCTATTGACTTTTGATCAGGAGAACTCATTAGCTGATCAATAATCATCATTAAATCAGACGGCTTATTTTCAAGCTCAGACAAAACTTTTAAAAACCATTTGTGGAAAGGATATAGGGTTTCATTTTCTGCCAGTATTAGCCTGCCTCCAAAAAGTACAAAATTATTTACAGAGCGATTTAAAAGATACATATTATTATGTTTTATTGCCTCTTCAGCATACCATTTCCAGGCCTCAAACTGGGCGTAAAACCTAACTATTTTATCTCTTTTTTCTTTTTTAGGGTAAATTATAATCTTCTCTAAAAGTTCTTCTAAATTATCAATTTCCGAATAAATAATTTCTGCTCCCTCAAAAGCAAATCTAGCTGGCTCACTTCCCTTCTGAGATACATTTTTCATAAAATTTAAATCTATGTATTTACCATCCACATATTCTGCAGGTTTAACAGCTAAGTCCTGATTAAAATATGTTAGTTCTCCTCTTTTCTTTCTCTCATTATAGTTTTCAGCCGAAATTATAAAAAGAACATCTACATCAGAATTTTTTCTGGCATAGCCGTGAGCTATTGAACCACAAATCAAGGCAGCTTTTATTTCTGGATCTGCATTAATCTTGTCTTTTAAATTTTCAATTGTTTTTGCATGATGTTTAAACATTTTATTCCCCCAGAATTATTTTATCTGAAATACAATCTCTAATAACTAATTTATAATTCTTTATATTTTGGCATATTCCTTTAAAAAATAAAAAAAACCTCTCTCAGCTGCAAACTAAAAGAGGTTTTTCAAAATAATTTTATTTTTTTATTTCTCATTATTAATGTTATTAATGTTTTCTCCAACATAACCACCATTCTGAACATTCGACTTCCCCCTGTTTAATTAGCTCATTTCTCTTTTCAACATGGGACTTATTATTTTCTGGATTCTTAACTAATTCATAATCAAAAATCTGATTATCTGCCCAGTTCAACTTAAATTGTTTCTTTTTAGCCATTTTTCTCCCTCCTTAATTTGATTGATATTGATTACTAATTTCAATTATAGTAAAGTTGAGTTAAATTGTCAAGTATTAAAGCAAAAAAAAGAACAGCCCCCTGGACTGCTCATAAAATAATTTTTTCTATATATTTATTTATCAAGCTCTGTCAGGACAACACCAATTAGACCGGGACCGGTATGAACTACCATAACCGGACTGATCTCACTAAAATATGTCTCTTTAACTTGAGCCAGCTCTTTAAACTTCGCTAATAACCCCTGTCCCTCTTCTTCAGCAGCTGCATTCATTACATCAACAACATATTCTCTGCCTTCCTGTAATCGCTCTTTGATTATGGAATACATTTTCTTCAGTGAGCGTTTACGTCCTCTAACTTTTTCAAAAGTAAAATATTCACCCTCATCATCGATGGCAATTATAGGCTTGATGTTTAAAAACTCGGCAATTGTTCCAGATACCTTACCAATTCTACCACCTTTTTTGAGATATTTAAGGGTTTCCACCACAAAAAAGACCTCTATTTTTTCTTTTTTAGCTTCAACTTTTTCAATAATTTCGTCAAAACTTAATTCATCATTTTCAACTAAAGAATTTGCGTACATTACCAGTCTACCCAGACCTTTAGAAAGCATCTTAGAATCAATCACTTCTACCTCTATTCCTTCTATCTGATCAGCAACCATCATACAATTACTGTAGGTTGCAGATAAGCCACTGGAAATATGAATAGAAATAATATGAGTATAACCTTCATCCTTTAGCGTATTATAAACATCCATAATTTCCTGGGGAGAAGGCATAGAGGTAGTTGGAATTTCACGGTCAAAGCTCTCATAAACTTCAGCCGGAGTGATATCAACCCGATCATGAAACTGCTGGTCACTGTAAATAACCTTCAGTGGAATGGATTTTATTCCAAACTTCTCTAAATCAGTTTTGGTTAAATCAGAAGTACTGTCAGTTACAACTGCAATTTTTTTCTTCATAATTTATTCTCCTTTATTTTTAAAGACTTTAAAAAATTATTAATCTGCAGGGAATTTGATTTTTACATTAACAAATTTTATTATAGCAGATATTAAGCCTTATGAGCAAGTTTCTGAGGATAATTAACTACACAATTACCTCCCTCATTTTTGCAAATATACAGCGCTTTATCTGCTCTATCAATCAAATCTTCAATAGACTTCTCCTCATTTAAAGTAACAGTTCCAATACTGCAGGAAATTTTTAGATCTTTTTTGTTTGCAATTACAATCTTATTTATATTATCCTGAATTCTGATTGCGACTTGATTTGCAGCCATCCTATCGGTTCCAGGAAGTCCAACTATAAACTCATCTCCCCCATATCTGGCAAAAACATCAAAATCTCTGACAACCTCATTGACTGAACTACTAATTGCTTTTAAAACCTGATCTCCTATCAGATGTCCATAACTATCATTAATCAACTTAAATTTATCTACATCAAACATAATTAAGGATAAAGGAACATCATTTTCTAATGCCTTAAAATATTCCTCGTTCATTGAATCAAAAAAGTGCTGCCGATTTAAAATACCTGTTAATCCATCTCTGGTAGCTCTTTCTTTGTACTGCTGACCTCTAATTCTTTCTGTTATATCAACACAACTGCCCACAAAACCAGAAAATTTACCAGCATCATCATAAAATGGAGCTCCCGAATCATCTATCCATCTATATTCTCCATCATGGCGTTTAAGTCTGTATACCATCTGAAATTCTTGTTTTTTGTTGAAATTTTCTTTATAAATATTCAGACAGCGCTCCTGGTCGTCAGGATGAACACCTTCTTCAAACCAGCCATAACCACATTCTTCGCCTAAACTACGTCCCCGGAAATCCAACCAGGTCTGATTAAAATAATAGCATTTTCCATCCACCCCGGAGACCCAGATTAAATTGGGAGTGTTTTCTACTATTAACTTATATTGTTCTAACTCCAGCCCCATAAGCTCATCTCCTCTCTACTCAAAATACAAAATTATTAATATTTAACTTTATTATACTATTATTGCACGTTAATGTACACCTTCCGTTTACCTGTCGGTTTTTGTCGAAAATTAAAACAGCTGTGATTCTTTTTTAAGAATCACAGCTGTTTTAATAGATTTATAAAATTTATTTTCTCAAATTCTTGATAATTTCTTCAAATTCTTCTCTGGAAATTTCACCCTCAGCATAACGCTGACGGGCTATTTCTTCCGCATCATCTCTATGGTTACTGCTTAACTGCTGATCATTATAACTTCCATCTCTTTGCCTGTAATTATTATTTTCATTACTTCTCTGAATAATAAAATAAATCACTGCAGCCAGGATAATAAACCAGAAAAACATCATAAAACCTCCACCTCCCCAGAAACTGCCAAATCCCATATGGCCAAATCTACCCATATGTCCTAATCTAAACATAATATCACTACTCCTTATTTAAACTTAAATATTTCGTTTCAATTATATCATAAGGGGCAAATGTGAAGGAAGTATGAATTTAAAGATTTTATTCTCTTTAATAGCATTTACTTGTCGTTTTTCGACATAAAATGACAAGTAAACGGTAGGTGTACGTTTATTTCTTAAAATAATCTACGCCAGCCTGAAAGAGTTTTTGATCTTTTTTACCGCTAATATTTTTTGCTACATTGTTTCCAATTCGCTCAGAATGTCCCATCTTACCAAAAACTCTACCATCTGGGCTGCAAATTCCCTCTACTGCAGCAAGGGAACCATTTGGATTATGAGGGATTTCCATTGTTGGATTCCCTGCTAAATCTACATACTGAGTAATAATTTGTCCATTCTGCTTCAGCTTTCTGAGTTCTGCAGGTTCTGCTGCAAAACGACCTTCTCCATGGGAAACCGGGATTGAATGAATTTCTCCCACCTCAACATTGGCAAGCCAGGGAGATTTTGTGGAAACAATTTTTGTATTTACCATCTGAGAAACATGACGTCCAATTGTATTATAAGTCAAAGTTGGTGAATCCTCAGTTAAGTCTCTAATCTTACCATAGGGTAAGAGTCCAAGCTTAACCAGAGCCTGAAAGCCATTACAGATTCCAAGCATCAAACCATCCCTATCATTTAATAACTTCATTACTACCTCTTTAATTTTCGGATTTCTAAATACTGCCGCAATGAACTTCCCGGAACCATCTGGCTCATCTCCTGCACTAAAACCTCCCGGCAGCATTACAATCTGGGAGTCGCTGATTAATGCAGCCATCTTTTCAATTGAATCTTCTACCTGTTCTGGCTCCAGATTTTTAAAGATAAAAGTTTCAACTTCAGCCCCAGCCTCTCTAAACTGTCGGGCTGTATCATATTCACAGTTTGTTCCCGGAAAAACAGGGATTAGAACCCTGGGTTGGGCAACTTTTATCTGTGAGCTAAAGCTCTGCTTCCGCGGAAAATATTCAGGATTTAATAATTCTTTTTCTACCTCTGGCTCGACTAAAGCAGTAATCTCTTCATCTGCCACCTCAGTTTTATAGATTTTTTCCAGCGGCTCTTCCCAGCTTTTAAGTGCTGCAGCTATTGAAATTTCAACTCCATTAATTTTAATTACTTCTTCTTTGATAGTCTTTCCGATTACTTTAAAATCTAAGTCATTAAACAATATTTCTGGCTCAAAAGCTGCTGGAACTTCTAAAATTAGGGCTCCATATTCTGGTGAAAATAACTCTTCCGGACTCAGTCTGGCAGTAATTTCAGCTCCAATTTTATTACCAAAACTCATCTTAGAAATTGCTTCAGCCAGTCCACCAATTGTAATCGCAGAGGCAGCATAAATCTTCGCTTCGGAATTTAATTTCTCAACTCTACTGTAATTCTTTTTTAGTTTAGCTATCTCCGGCATTTCAGCTTCATCCCGCTCAACTGGCAGATACACTAACTTACTCCCCGATTTTTTAAATTCGGGTGAAATAACATTGTTAACATCAACTGTATCTACTGCAAAAGAAACTAAAGTTGGTGGTACGTCAATATCTTTAAATGTTCCAGACATACTGTCCTTCCCACCAATTGCAGGCAGCCCAAAATCTTTCTGAGCTCTGTAAGCTCCCAGCAGGGCACTAAATGGCTTTCCCCAGCGCTCCGGATTATTTCTCAGACGCTCAAAATATTCCTGGAATGTGAATCTGATTTTAGAATAATCTCCCCCAGTGGCTACAACTTTAGCAACTGATTCGATTACTGCATATAAAGCTCCGTGAAAAGGGCTCCAGGTTGTTAATTTAGAATCATATCCATGGCTCATAATTGTACCCGTATTTGTTTCTCCCTTGATTAAAGGGATTTTTGCTGTCATAGCCTGAGTTGGTGTCAGCTGATATTTACCTCCAAAGGGCATTGTAACACTGCCAGCTCCGATTGAACTGTCAAACTTTTCGATCAAACCTTTTTGACTGGCCACATTGATATCAGCCAGATTCTGCAGCCACTTATCTTTTAAATTTTTTGTTTCCGGCAGACGCTCCCCTACAGCCTTTTTGAAATAGTTTTTAGCTGCTATCGGCTTTGAGACCTTAACTTCAGTTTTTTGAACTGCTCCATTTGTATCCAGAAAAACACGGCTTAGATTAACAATCTGATCATCATTCCATTCCATAATTAAACGGTGGTGATTCTTAACCTCTGCTACCACTGTGGCTTCCAGATTTTCCTCTGCTGCCAGCTGAATAAATTTTTCCACATCCGCAGCATCAATTACAACCGCCATTCTTTCCTGCGATTCTGAAATTGCAAGCTCTGTTCCATCTAAACCTTCATATTTTTTGGGGACAGCATCCAGATTAATCTCCAGGGCATCAGCCAGCTCACCAATAGCAACCGAAACTCCTCCGGCTCCAAAGTCATTACAGACCTTAATCTTTTTGCTGACTTCAGGATTTCTAAACAGACGCTGAATTTTTCTTTCAGTTGGAGGATTACCCTTCTGTACTTCTGCACTGCTTTCTTCTATTGAATCTTCAGTATGCACTTTTGATGAACCGGTTGCACCCCCACAGCCATCACGCCCTGTTTTTCCACCTAAAAGTAAAACTATATCTCCCGGCAGTGCCTCACCGCGTACTACATTTTCTTTTGGTGCTGCCGCAATCACAGCCCCAATCTCCATATGTTTGGCCAGATACCGCTCATTATAAATTTCGTTAACCATTCCAGTTGCCAGTCCAATCTGATTTCCATAAGAGCTGTAGCCATCAGAAGCTTCCTGTACAATTTTCTTCTGCGGCAATTTCCCTTCCAGAGTCTCTTCAATCGGAGTTCTGGGATCACCAGCACCAGTTACCCGCATCGCCTGATAGACATAAGAACGTCCGGAAAGTGGATCTCTAATTGCACCTCCAAGACAGGTTGCTGCTCCCCCAAAAGGTTCAATCTCAGTTGGATGATTGTGGGTTTCATTTTTAAACATTACCAGCCAATCTTCCTCCTGACCATCAACATCTACAGTCACTTCAATACTGGCAGCATTTACCTCGTTTGAAATCTCTAGATCTTCTAATTTCCCTTCTGCTCTTAATTCTTTCATCCCCAGCAGGGCAATATCCATCAGGCAGATATCCTTTTCTTGATTTTGATAGATCTTCTGGCGGCCATTTAAATACTCCTGATAAGCTTTTTTTACTTCCTGAGTAAACTTGCTTTCTTCTATTTCAACATTTTCAATTTTTGTTAAAAAAGTTGTGTGTCTGCAGTGATCAGACCAATAAGTATCAAGTACTTTGATTTCTGTAATTGTCGGATTTCGATTTTCTTCGTCTCTAAAATATTTCTGAGTATGTTTCAAATCAGCTAAACTCATTGCCAGACTAAGTTCAGCTAAAAGATCTTCTAAACCCTGTTCATCAGCTTCAATAAATCCGTCTACAGTCTCTACCTTTTCCGGCACTTTATACTGCATTTCCAGACTGGCTGGTTTTTTGAGTGCTGCTTCTCTCGAATCAACCGGGTTTATATAATAGTCCTTAATTTTATCTATCTCTGTTTTACTTAAATCTCCCTTCAAAATGAAAACCTGGGCCACCCTGACCGTCGGCTTCTCATCATTATTTAAAATCTGAATACACTGCTCAGCCGAATCAGCCCGCTGATCATACTGTCCCGGAAGATATTCAACAGCAAAAATTTCTTCATCAGCTGCAGTCTCAATCTTCTCCTGGTTGATTAAATCAACAGGTAACTCAGCTAAAATTGTCTCACAGGCTTCCTGATAGGCCGAATCGGAAATATCTGTAATATCATAGCGATTAAGCAGCCTGAGTTCTTCTAAATGATCAAGTGCAAGACTTTCTCTAAAATCATGCAAAAGCTCCTCAGCTTCTACATCAAAACCTTCCTTTTTCTCAACAAAAACCCGTCTGATCTTATCTGACATTTTAAGCGCCCCTTTTTGAAAATTTTTATGTAACTTCTGTTATTAATTCTAAATAAGAAAATTAATGAGTGACTCTAAAAAATTATTAATATAACTTGTTGAATATTTTGATTAAATTAGCTCAAAAAACACGAGGTTTTTTGCTGCCTGCACAACAGGAGGTTGTGATCAGGAAGGCAAGCTAATTAAATCAAAATATGAAACTTAGTTATTCTTTGATTTTTTAATGGAAAGATATTAATTTTCTTATTTAGAATTAACTTTTACCTGGGCAAAAATTACTTGCAATTTAATTATAGAATGATACAATTGAGAAGTAAAATTAATAATACTAATATCATTAATAAGGAGAGATAATCAATGGCTTTGAATTTTGAATTATATAAGGTTTTTTACCAGGTAGCAGTAGATTTAAGTTTTTCAAAGGCAGCTGCCAAACTCTTTATTTCTCAGTCAGCAGTCAGCCAGAATATAAAAAATCTGGAAAAAGAATTAGAAACTGAATTATTTATTAGAAGTACCAAAAAAGTACAGTTAACTGAAGCGGGAAAAATACTTTTTGAACATATTGAGCCGGCTTTTAATTTGATTGAAAATGGAGAAAAAAGTATCAGAGAAATCAACGCTTTAGAAAGAGGAGAAATCCATATTGGTGCCAATGATACAATTTCCAAGGATTATCTACTCCCCTATTTAAAAAAATATCACCATCTTTACCCGGAAATACAGATTCAGATTACAAATAGAACCTCCAGTACCTGTATTGAGCTCCTGCAGCAGAACAAAGTTGATCTAATCATCAGCAATCTCCCCAATCCAAAAATCACTGATCAGATGGAATATCAGGAAATTTTTAGCTTTAATGATCTTTTTATAGCGGGCAGTGAATTTAAAGAATTGAGAGAAAAAGAGATTAAACTGAAGGAAATAAAATATTATCCTCTTTTAATGCTGGAAGCAAAAACTACAACTCGAAAATTTCTGGAAGCTGCTTTAACTAAGCTGGGGATAGAAATTGAGGCTGCAGTTGAACTCGGCAGTGTTGATTTATTAATTGAAATGACAAAGATCGGTCTCGGTATTGCACTGATACCCGAATACTGTCTGGACCTCAAAAAAGAAGAGTTATTTGAAGTTAAAACAAAAGAAAAACTGCCAGCAAGAAAACTGGCAGTTGTTAAAAATAAAAAGATTCCACTTTCCAGAGCTGCTGAAAAATTTTTAGATCTGCTGCCTGAAAACAGAGAATAATAATCTAATTAGAAAAACTTAATCAACTATGAGATCCAAAAAGCTTTTTCCATTTTTCAGCTGCTCAATCTCAAAAATATCAGCAATTGTTGCAGCAATATCGCAAAAAGTATCTCTAACACCTAAGTTTGTGTTCTTTTTGATTCCTTTACCATAAACCAGTAGTGGAATATATTCTCTGGTATGGTCAGTACCCGCATGAGTCGGATCACAGCCGTGATCTGCAGTGATTATCAGCAGGTCATCATTTTTCATAGCAGCTTTGATTTCTGGAATCCTCTGATCAAAATCCTTAAGAGCAGCTGCATAACCCTCAATATTCCGGCGGTGGCCGTAGTTCTGATCAAAATCAACCAGATTAGTAAAAATTAAGCCTTCTTTACCCTGATCTAAAAACTCCACTGTCATGTCAATTCCAGCCATATTATTGGAAGTAGTAATAGAATTAGAAATTCCGCTGTGATTAAAAATATAAGTTATTTTCCCCACAGCATTTACTTCCAGGTCATTATCCTGCAAATAATTTAAAATAGTCGGCTCCGGTGGCGTTAAAGAAAAATCTTTTCTTCTTTCTGTCCGCTCAAAGTTACCCGGTTCTCCCAAAAATGGACGAGCAATAACTCTAGCAACCGCATGCTCACCCTGCAGAATTTCTCTGGCCTTTTTGCAATAACCATATAGTTCATCAATTGAAACCACATCTTCGTGAGCTGCTATCTGGAAGACACTATCTGCAGAAGTATAAACAATTGGTTTTCCTGTCTCCATATGCCTTTGGCCAAGTTCCTCGATAATAACTGTGCCTGAGGCAGGTTTATTGCCCAGTGAATCTCTTCCAATTGCTTTATGGAACTGATCCATTACCTCAGCTGGAAAACCATCTGGATAGGTCGGAAAAGGCTGTTCTGAAATCAGGCCAGCAAGCTCCCAGTGACCAGTAGTGGTATCTTTACCTTTTGATTTCTCTGCTGCTTTTCCATGAGCTCCCTCAGCCTCCAGCTCAGAATCAAGGCCTTTAATTTGTGCTATTTTCCCCAGCCCCAGTTTTTCTAAATTTGGCAGATCAAATCCACCTATCTCAGCTGCAGTATTCTGCAGTGTCGCAGCTCCCTGATCTCCATATTCCTCTGCATCTGGCAATTCTCCAATCCCGACACTATCCATTACCATCAAAATCACTCTATTAAACTTTTTCAAAATACCACCCCTAAATTATTAATATTTGATATTGTTAGACGTCAGACCTCTTTTTTGAAAAATTCAGTTCTTAATTCAAAACTCTGCCTTTATTTAGCCTGAGTCTTAATATCTGTAACTAATGATTCTACAGATTTATCTTTTAAATCTGGAATTAAAATCCCCATTATCTGATAGAGATATAAAAATTCATCTAAAAGCTCTTTTCTATCTTCTTCTGGAAGATTACCCTCTTCTTCCATAAACTCCTCCAGATTATCATTGATATTACTAAATGATCGAAATAATTTGCGAACCGGATTATGTGAATTCTGATCACTATCATCATCCCAGTACTCTTTCATTTTCATTCTTTCCCGTTTTAAAAGTACTGCCGCAACCGCTTCTTCCATTGGAATATGAAGATACTTATAAAATAAATCTATTACCTCCTGTGTCTCCTTCCGGCTCAAATTATGTTTAATTACTGCATCCAGCAGCTGGTTAGCTTTACTGGGATCACCTGTTTTAGATGCCAGACCGTGAGCCAGGCTCAAATGAGATAAAGTTATAGGTGAGTCTTCTTTTAAGACTTCCCTTTGATATTTTTCCTTCATCTCCAGAATATTGAGCCAGAGAGTTAAAGTTGTTCTGGCAACACCCAGTTTTTCAGCTGCATCTTTTTTACTCAGATTATTAGCTTCCATAAATTTATTAATAGAAGTTGCTCTCTCCAGGGGATTTAAATCCTGCCGCTGTAGGTTTTCAATTAGCTGTATCTGCCTAAATTTCTCCGGTGAAACTTCATCTTCCAAAATTACCGCTGCTATTTTTTCCTTTTCATCTTTTTTAACAGCCCTCAGTCTTCTTTCCCCTGCAACTAAAAGATAATGATTATCCTTTTTCTGAACTACAATCGGCTGCAGCTGTCCCACTTCTGCAATCGATTTTGCCAGGCTGTCTATTCTTTCTTCCGAAAAATTTTGTCTAACCTGATCCGGCCGACTTTCTATCTCCCGCAGTGATATCTCCTTATATTTCATTTTTACCCCCCATTTAAAGCCTTATCTGAATCAAAACTAAAAATAAACTTTATAAAATTGATTTTTATTCGCTTTTAACATATTATATTATTAGATTGTACTTAAAATTAACTACTAAAATCAAACCCTTACTTTAACAGAATATTAAATCTCAAAGGAGCATCCAAGATGGAAAAACTATCTGATATAAATAGTTTAACAAATAAACTGGAGAAAATAAACTACCTGAAGCTAGAAAAAAATAAAAATTTAGCTGAATTTGCAAGTTTTAAGGTTGGAGGCCCTGCAGATCTTTTCCTGAGACCAGAGAAGATTACTGCTTTAAAAAAGTTAATGCCGCTGATTGTTAATTCCAGGATCCCCTATTTTATTTTAGGAAAAGGAAGTAATTTAATTATTTCCGATAAAGGTTATCGCGGTATTATTATTTACACCGGCAGTTTGAATCACTATCAATTTGAAGACAATCAGATCACTGCCGAATGTGGTCTGGAGCTTAAAGAAATTGCCGACCTGGCCTGCGAGAATTCGTTAGGTGGTTTTGAATTTGCAGCCGGAATCCCGGGTTCACTGGGAGGAGCACTTTACATGAATGCCGGAGCTTACGGTGGAGAAATGAAAGATGTAATTGTTAAGGCACAATTTATAGATCAAAATGGAAAATTAATCGAACTCAGCAAAACTGAACTAAAGCTTGAATACCGAACAAGCATTTTACAAAAAGAAGAGCCAGACTGGATTGCAGTCAATGTTACAATTGAACTTAAAAAAACTAAAAAAAGTTTAATCAAAGCCAAAATGGATGAACTGCATAATAAACGCTGGAGCAAACAGCCGATGGACTTACCAAGTGCCGGTAGTATTTTCAAAAGACCTCCAGGACACTATACAGGTCCCCTGATCGAAAAGGCGAAAATGAAAGGTTTTCAAATTGGGGGAGCTCAGGTTTCTACCAAACATGCAGGCTTTATAGTCAATAAGGATCATGCCACTGCTGAAGATATAGTCAATCTAATCGAAAAAGTTAAAGAAGAGGTTTATAAAATAAGCGGTGTCCAACTTGAAGTCGAACCCCGCTTTTTAGGAGAATTTTAATCTATCAGTTCCTCCTTTTTTCTGCGGGGGAGCTGCTTGATTTCATATTCTCTTTTCTGGGCCTGACTGCGGTTTTTAAAGGATTCCTGATGACGGAGCTTAACCGGAATCCGGCCCCGGGTATATTTAGCTCCCTGCCCCGCATTATGTTCTTCCAGTCTCCGCTCTACATCAGTGGTATAGCCTGTGTAAAGACTGCCATCACTGCATTCGACCATGTAAATGTAATGTAAATCATCAGTCTTATTATTTTTTATAACTTCTCGTTCTTCTTTATTTTTGTCCATATTCCTGAATATATTTGCCGAGTGCTCTTAAGTGCTCTTTTTCTTCTTCAATTAGCTGATTAACAGCTTCGATCGTTTTACCTTCATTGTACTCGCACATTTCACGATAAAATAGAATAGAATCTTTTTCAGCCTGAATGGCCAGTTTTAAAGCTTTTTCTACATCATTTAAAGCTTCAATTGATTCTCCACTGTCATCCTTGGGAAAAATAGAATACTCAACCAGATAATTAAAATAAGCACTAACCTCCTCTTCATAGAGATAATCTGCGTCATCTCTTCCCTCACGCAGTTCCTCAGTTAAGGCTACAAATTTTTCGTAGTGATCCTGTTCATCCTGAGCTAACCTTTTAAAAAGTTCTCTCAAATCCCTATTTTCAGTCGCCTCAGCATGTTTTAAGTAAAACTTTTTTCCTCTTATCTCAATATCCTTTGCCATCTCCATTACTTCTAATGCATTAAATCTCTCTTTCATGATTAATCCCTCCAAATAATAAAATGATCATTAACTAATTGCTTTATTTAAATAATTACTTATTTTGTCTGCTGCTTCGTCAATATCAAAGTCTTTCTCACTTAAAATAAGTCTCCTCATTACTATACTTTCCATAATTCCAACAAAAGCACAGGCAAAATAATCAAAGTCAATATTTTTTGATATGTAACCTTTTTCTATCAAAAATTGGTATAAATTATTTAAGCGCTGGAAGCGTTTTGCTTCCATTTTTTTAAATTCATCTCCAAATTCTTCGTTTACAGCAACTGCTTCTCTCAAAATAATTATAGAAAGGTTTTCATGCTTTTTATAAAGTCTAAAAAATTTAAGTAACATTTCTTCAAAAAAATTTTTTAAATCTTTATTATCTGTAGCAAAAGTGTAATTATCAAATACTTCTAGAAATATTTCTTCATATCTTTTTATCAGAGAAATAAAAAGATCCTTCTTGCTGTTAAAATATAAATAAAATGTCCCCTTTGCAATGCCAACTTTCTCGACTATCTCGGCTATATGAGTATTATAATAGCCTCTGGCTGCAAAGATTTCTATTCCAGCCTGAATAATTTGTTCTTTGCGATCTGCCACCTGTTACCCCTTCTCATTTATTTATTTTATTCTTTTTAATTATATCACATTTTTTTGATTATTTAAATAAAAAGGCACAATAAAAAGCTCAGCTTAAAAGCTGAGCTAGTTTAATAATAGAGTTTTTTACCTAAAATCAACCTGATTTCTGACTATATTAACTAGTATTTTTAATCTCTTTTATCTAAATTTACATAATCACTTTATAAATAATAAAACAAGCAATCGAGTAGGAGGGAAATAATTAGTTTATTCCCCGTCCTCTCACACCACCACAGCGTACCGTTCGGTACTGGGCGGTTCATTAAGAATTAATTA
>NZ_SNWX01000041.1 GCF_004362045.1 Halanaerobium saccharolyticum
AATATTTCTAATATTCTTTATTTTGGTACTACTGCTGAGAATACTGTTTGAACGGTATTCTCCTTATTTTTTAAAAATCATTTGCGGAATCTCTGAGTAATAGGGGGAATTTATTATGTCAAAAGAGTTAAATATTGAGGTTTATTCTAAAGATTGGTGTCCATATTGTAAAAAAGCTAAAGCTTTTTTAAAAAGTAAAGGCTTAAATTTTACAGAGATTGATATTAATCAGGGGGATAATTATGAGGTTATGCAGGAGAGAACAGGGAACAAAACTGTACCTCAAATTATCATTAACAATCAGAGTCTGGGTGGTTATGACGATATTATTAATTTAGAAAAAAATGGGGAGTTTAATCCACTAATTGGACGAGAAGTAAAAGACCATTCAGCTAAAGAATGGGAACTAATTATCTTAGGGGCAGGACCGGCTGCTTTAAATGCAGCTTTATATGCTGTCCGCAAAGGAATTGATCTGCTGCTTTTAACAAAGGATATTGGGGGCCAGGTAATTAATACCAGTGAAATTGATAATTATCTCGGCAAAGCAGAAACAACCGGGGCTCAATTGATTTATGATTTCTGGGATCATATTGCTAAATATGATGTGAAAACAGCAATTGGAGAAGAAGCTGTAGAAATTGGAAGCCGGAATGGAAAAAAGGTAATTAAAACTGATAATAATAAAGAATATGTAACTGAGTCAGTAATAATGGCCACTGGCGCTCAAAAAAGACACCTGGGTCTGAAACAGGAATATGTTTTAAGTGGAAAGGGTGTTCATTACTGTGCCAGCTGTGATGCTTTTCTCTACAAAGGTCAGCCAACAGCTGTAGTAGGTGGTGGAAATTCAGGTCTGGAAGCTGCAATTGATCTGGCCAATATTGACTGTCAGGTAGATTTGATTGAAATCCAGGATAAACTGATGGGAGATGAGTATCTGCAGGAGAGAGTAAAAAATAGTGAAAATATTACTGTCCACACCTCAACTAAAGTCAGTCAGATTAAGGGAGAAGATAAATTAGAATCGGTGGTAATCGAAAATGTTAAAGATCAATCTACAAAAGAACTGAATGTTGACGGTTTATTTATTGAAATTGGTCTGATTGCAAACAGTGATTTTGTTAAAGAGCTGGTAGAAACAAATGAAGCTAAAGAAATTATTATTAACGCTAAAAATGAAACAGGAGTTGAAGGAATCTGGGCGGCTGGAGATGTAACCAACATTATTGATAAACAGATTATTACCTCAGCTGCTGAAGGTGCAAAAGCTGCCTTAAGAGTTAATCAGTATTTAGGTTAATAAATGACGTTTGAAGAATTTAATAAAGAGTATTAGTAAAAAAATGTAGCAAGAAGGGCCATTTCTAATAAATAGAGATGGCTCTCACTATTTCAACAAAAGAAATTTGCCAGATATTATAATACTATGTATAATATAAACAAATGGAGGTGTTTATTATGGCTGCAGAAAAAATACAGAAGCATATCTATATTTCAGGTAGAGTTCAGGGAGTAGGATTTAGAGCTTTTATTCGTGAACAGGCAGCTGTTTTAGATATAAAGGGCTGGGCTAAGAATCTGGCAGATGGTAGAGTTGAAGTTGTGATTCAGGGTCAAAAGAATAATATCAAACAGATGATCTCAAAATTAAAAGAAGGTCCTTCATTTGCACGAGTAGATGATTTCGAAATTAATGATGAACAAGTTGATGATTATAATGATTTTGAAATAAGATTTTAATTCATTTTAATAATAAAAAAATTGTCTTTACTGCTAAATTCATCTTTAATTAATAAAAAAGATTAAGAGGTGATCAAAATGGCAAAAGCCTTACTGGCTGTTGATCTGCAGAATGATTTTTACGAAGAGGGTGCACTGGCAGTTCCAGATGCATCTCAAATTAATGATAAAGTTAATCAGCTGCTGGAGTCAGACCAATATAAGGTAATTGTTGGTTCTCAGGACTGGCATCCAGATTCTCATTTGAGTTTTGCTTCCAATCATAATCAGGAACCTTTTACCGAATATAGTGATCAGCAGGGTCTGGGACCTGTATTATGGCCTGATCACTGTGTACAGCAGAGTGATGGAGCAAAATTCAATCCGGAAATTAAGACTGTAAATTTTGATTATATACTGCGCAAAGGAACAGATAAAAAAGTTGACAGTTATTCTGCTTTTCAGGATAATGACGGTACAGAACTCGGACTGGCAGGACTGCTAAAATCGTTGAAGATTGAGGAAATAGATATCGTAGGCCTGGCTTTTGATGTCTGTGTTAAATATACAGCTCAGGATAGTGCAAAAAATGGTTTTAAAACTAATGTTATTTTAGAAGCTACAAAAGCTGTAAATCCAGATGATGTGGAGCAGGTTAAGTCAGATTTGAAGAATATTGGAGTCAACTTTAAATAAGTTTTATTAAATTAATCATTTTTCAGCCTAGATATCTAAATTGTAATTTAATTAGAAGCTAAATAACTGTTGGAGAATAAAAGGAGAGAATGTCTTTGGATAAAATAGAAATTATGGCGACCAGCACCTTTGGTATGGAAGCCCTGGTAAAAAAAGAAATTAATGATTTAGGTTATGAAATCACAGAAGTTAAAAATGGCAGAATCACATTTTTAGGGGATCTGCAGGCAATTGCAGAAGCAAATCTCTGGCTCAGAACTGCCGAAAGAGTTTTAGTTAAGATTGGAGATTTTAAAGCCCGAGATTTTGATGAACTTTACGATGGGGTTAAGAATTTAGACTGGCCGCAGTGGCTGCCCGAAGATGCAGAATTTCCGGTTAGTGCTAAATCAATAGACTCTCAGTTGAATAGTGTGCCGACCTGTCAGTCTGTAACAAAAAAGGCAGTTGTGGATAGAATGAAAGAGGAGTATGGAATTGAGTGGTTTAATGAAGATGGCCCACTTTATCCAATTGAGCTTGCTTTATATAAAGATAGAGCAATTTTGACTATCGATAGTTCCGGGGCTGGACTTCATAAAAGAGGTTACAGGGAACTCTCAGTTACTGCACCAATCCAGGAAACTATAGCAGCTGGAATGGTTTATTTAAGCCGCTGGGATAAAGACAGAATTTTAATTGATCCTTTCTGTGGTTCCGGAACTATTTTAATTGAGGCAGCAATGATGGCCAAAAATCAGGCACCTGGCTTAAAAAGAAAGTTTAATTCCGAAAAATGGCCTATATTTCAGGACTTTGAATGGCCCCGGGCCAGAGTAGAGGCCAAAAAGGCTAAAAAAATTAATGTAGAGCCACGTCTGATTATGGGTTATGATCAGGATCCGGAGGTAATTAGTATTGCCCGCTATCATGCTCAACAGGCTGGTGTAGAAGATATTATTCACTTTCAGGAACAGGAATTCAGGGATTTTTCAACCAACCGTAAATATGGTTATATAATAACCAATCCACCCTATGGAGAACGAATGGGTGAAAAAGAAGAAGTAGAAGAGTTATATAGAGAGATGGGGCAAAAGTTTTTAGAACTTGAGACCTGGTCTTACTATATTATTACCTCACATTCAAAATTTGAAAAGCTCTTTGGTAAAGAGGCCAGTAAAAGGCGAAAATTATATAATGGTGGAGTAGAAACTCAGTTTTATCAGTACTATGGCCCCTGGCCGCCAAAGAATTGAGGGAGTTAAAGTGCTTAAATTCAGAAAGTATTCCCCATATCTTGCCGGGTTAGTCTTTAGTTCTATATTTGGCTTTTCGTTTTTATTTACCAAGGAGGGACTGGAGCTGATGTCTCCATTCCACTTACTTGGTTTTCGTTTTGCAGTTGCCTTTCTCTGCTTGAGTATTTTGAAATTTACTGGTATAATAAAAATCAATTTGAAAGGTAAAAATCTAAAAAAGTTATTTCTTTTAGCTTTATTTCAGCCCGGTATTTACTTTATTTGTGAGACTACAGGTATGTTATATACAACCTCTTCTGAGGCCGGGATGATGATTGCTTTAATCCCAGTAGCAGTTACCATACTTGCTGCTTTAATTTTAAATGAAAAGCCTACTTTTATTCAGAGTATCTTTGTAGCTTTATCAGTAGGGGGAGCCTTTTTCATTATTATTAATCGAGGTGCAAGTCCGATTGCCGGTAATTTTATTGGTTTAATTTTACTGGGAGGAGCTGTTATTGCAGCTGGTTTTTATAATATAATATCCAGACAGCTTTCTTTAGAGTTCAAACCAGTAGAGATTACATATGTGATGATGGGCTTTGGAGCTTTACTTTTTAATATGATAGCAATTTATAGAAAAAACTTTGCCTTTGGCAGTTATTTAAATTTATTAACAAATACAGATGTCTTACTTACAGTTGGTTATTTAGGAATTTTTTCTTCAGTGGTAGCTTTTTTTATGATGAATTATACTCTTTCTAAAATTACCGCAGCCGAATCAGCTGTATTTGCAAACTTAACTACAGTTGTTTCTATAATCGCGGGGGTTGTATTTAGAGATGAGCCGTTTTTTAAATTTCAAGTAGTTGGAGCAGTATTAATTATAATCGGTGTCTGGGGAACAAATTACTTTGGACGCCCTGTAGTAGAGAAAGGAGAAGAAATTTATGAAAAAGTATAATGTAGCAGTAGTAGGGGCAACAGGTCTAGTAGGTAGAGAAATGCTTAAAACATTAAGTCAGAGGGATTTTCCTATTGGTCAGCTTAAGCTGATTGCTTCTGAGCGTTCAGAAGGCAAAAAAATTCAATTTGAAGATAGAGAGTTAACCGTGGAGTCTGTAAAAGAAGATACCTTTGAGGGAATAGATATTGCCTTATTTTCTGCAGGTAGTGGAGTTTCGAAAGATGTAGCACCACAGGTTAAAGAAGCAGGCGGAATAGTTATTGATAACAGTAATGCTTTTAGAATGGATCCTGATGCTCCTTTAGTTGTGCCCGAGGTTAATGGGGAAGATTTAAAAGAACATCAGCAGATTATTGCTAATCCCAACTGTTCAACAATTCAGATGGTAATGCTATTAAAACCCCTGGCTGAAAAATATGGTCTCAAGAGGCTTGTTATTAATACCTATCAGGCAGTTTCGGGAGCAGGTAAAAAAGCAGTTGATGAGTTAATAGAACAGACTGAGGCCTATTTAAATCAAGAAGAAATAAAGAATGAAAACTTTAATCACCAGATTGCCTTTAATGCAATTCCTCAAATTGATGTCTTTCTGGATAATGATTATACCAAAGAAGAGATGAAAATGATCAATGAAACTCACAAAATATTACACTTACCAGATCTGCCGGTTACAGCTACCTGTGTTCGAATACCTGTAATCTTTGGTCATGGTGAATCTTTAAATATTGAATTGAATAAGGAGTTTAGGGTTGAAGCTGTTAAAGAATTATTTGCACAGACTAAAAATGTAGAAGTGGTAGATCAGCCTGCAGAAGAAAAATATCCAATGCAGATTGATACAGAAAATAATGATAATGTTTTAGTAGGGAGAATTAGAAGAGATAATTCTGTGGAAAATGGACTCAATCTCTGGCTGACAGCAAATAATTTACGTAAGGGTGCTGCTTTAAATGCTGTTCAGATAGCTGAATATTTAGTTGAAAATAATTTAGTCTAAAAATTATAAATGCTTAATTCTGCTTGTTTTTTATTTGAATACTATGTATAATAGTATTAACGCTTTAGAACGGGTTTCTTGATTTTTTCGATTTACAGGCAGGATTGAGTTATTTTTTTGTGTTTAGATTTTTAAAGAAAAGTAAATAAGATTTGTAAGAAATTAATTAAGTTTTTGTTTTATAAAAATAAAGGTAAAGAATAAAAGTTTTGTTTTAAAATACTATGGAGGTGTTTTGTTTTTTAAATGAATGACAACAATAAAATAAAAAATGTTTCAATGACTACACTGGGTGGAGTCGGAGAAATCGGAAAGAACATGTGGGTTCTGGAAATTGATGGCGAGATGTTGATAATTGATTCGGGAGTTAAATTTCCAGAAAATGATTTACTTGGAATAGATCTGGTAATTCCTGACTATGATTATGTAATTAAGAATAAGGATAAAATCAATGGAATTGTCTTAACACATGGTCATTTAGATCATATTGGTGGTTTACCTTATCTGTTAAAAGAAATTAATGCTCCTATTTATGGAACTAAATTAACTCTGGGACTTTTAGAAGGAAATCTAAAGGAACACAAATTACTAAAAGATACCAGATTAAAAGTAGTTCACTCAGGTAAGAAATATCAGGTTGGAAATTTTGGAGTGGAGTTTGTACGTGTTAATCACAGTATCGCTGATACCTGTGCTCTGGCAATTGAAACTCCTTTAGGTACTATAGTTTATGCCAGTGACTTTAAGTTTGATCAGACACCAATTGATGGAGAGGTTGCTGATTTTCATAAACTTGCTGAATTAGGAGACAGTGAAGAAGGTGTGCTGGCCCTGTTTTCGGATAGTACCAATGTTGAACGTGAGGGTTATACCCTTTCCGAAAAAGTTGTAGGAGAAACTGTGGATGAAATATTTAGAGATGCCAGAGAAAGAATAATTGTAGCCACCTTTGCTTCAAATATTCATAGAGTTCAGCAGATTGTAGATGCAGCCTTTAAATACAACCGGAAGATTGCTTTTACAGGCCGCAGTATGATCAATAATGTGGATATTGCCCGCAGGCTTGGTTATCTACAGGTTCCTGATGATATGATTGTTGATATTAGAGATTGTTCGGATCTACCTGACAGTAAAGTAGCTTTACTGACAACTGGAAGTCAGGGAGAGCCCTATGCGGCTTTAACCAGAATGGCCCGGGGAGATCATTATCATATTAATATTAAAGATGGAGATACTGTAATGATATCTGCTTCGGCAATACCAGGCAATGAAAAATTAGTCGGTCAGACTATCAACCAACTTTACCGCAGAGGAGCTAATGTAATTTACGAAGATGTTTCAGGTGTTCATGTATCAGGACATGCCAGTCAGGAAGAATTAAAATTAATGCTGAATCTGGTAAAACCAAAATATTTTGTACCTGTTCACGGAGAATACAGACATTTATATAAACATGCCGATCTGGCTGAAAAAAACGGTATTCCACGTGATAATATTTATATTGCTGATGTTGGTGATAGAATCAAATTCAGTGATGAAAAAGTAGAAAAGGATTACAATGTTCAATCTGGAGATGTCTTGATTGATGGACTGGGTATTGGTGATGTAGGAAATATTGTTTTAAGAGATAGAAAATTATTATCTGAAGATGGAATTATTATAGTTGTAGTTACAATTGATAAGCATGGTAATATACTGGTTGGTCCAGATATTATTACCAGAGGATTTGTCTATATCAGAGAATCTGAAGAATTAATTGAGGCTGCAACCAAGAGAGTAGAGGATGCGCTTAAAGACTGTGAAGAAAATAATGTAACGGAATGGTCAGTGCTTAAAAATACTATCCGCAACTCACTCAATAATTATATATATCAAAAAATAAAAAGAAATCCAATGATTTTACCTGTAATTATGGAAGTATAGAAACTAAGCTTAAATTAACCAGCTGTGTAAAAACAGCTGGTTTTAAATTTGAACATATGTTTCAAAGTGTGTTATAATAAAATGAAGGAGGCGAAATTAAAATTGAATAGTTTTCAGGCAGTTTTTTTGGGCTTAATTCAGGGTCTAACAGAATTTATACCGGTCAGCAGTTCCGGTCATTTAGTAATTGCTCAGTATTTTTTAAATATTAAGGAAGATCAGGTATTATTCAATGTTATTTTACATATTGGTACTCTAATCCCGATCTTTATTATTTTCTGGCAGGATATCAGAGATATGATTTTATTTAAAAAAGAAAAAAGGAAAGAAACTTTTTATATTTTACTGGCAATAATTCCGACCGGAGTTATTGGAGTTTTGTTTGAAGACTTTTTCGAAAATTTATTTTCAAATGCATATTTAACAGCATTAATGCTGATTGTGACTGGTTTAATTTTATATGTTACTGAAAAAATCGATGATGGATCCCTGGAAGTAGAAGAACTCAAATTCTGGCAGCCTTTAGTAGTGGGTCTGGCTCAAGGAGGAGCAATTATCCCCGGTATTTCTCGCTCTGGCACTACAATTGCAGCCTCTTTATTTCAGGGGCTAAACAGAGAGGCAGCAGCCAGATTTTCATTTTTAATGTCAATACCGGTAATAGGTGGAGCTGGTTTTTTGCAGTTCTTAAATGTGTTGGAAAGTGGAACTTTTAATCTGGATCTAAAAATTGTGTTTTTAGGATTTTTTTCAGCTGTGATTTCCGGATATTTTGCAATTAAAATTTTATTGAAAGTTCTGGCAGAGAAAAAATTAAATTATTTTAGTTATTACTGCTGGTTAATAGCAGCAGTAGTTATTTTTATTAATCTGACTTAGTCAGAGATTGGCAAAACTTTTACTAATAGTTATCATAGGAGGAGGGGCAGAGATGAGTAAGCAAAAAAATAATCCCAAAATAGAGAAAAGAAAAAATGAAATACTGGGACTCTTTTTAATTACTTTTGCTGCAATCAGTTATTTTGCGATTTTTAGTAATTCTGCAGGTTTATTGGGCAATTATATTAGCAGTGCCTATTATTTTTTAGTGGGAAGCGGCAGTTATATTCTGCCTCTTTTATTTGTTTACTGGGGAATTCAGTTAATTAGATCGAAAAAGATTAACTTATCTGCCAGATTTTTAGGATTACTGCTATCTTTTATTGCAATTATTTCTATTATCAATTTAAATGATGGAGGCAGCTTTTCTCTAAATACTCCTCAGACTGCAGCAGGAGGAATAATTGGAGGAGCTATCAGTTACTTTTTGACAGAATTATTTGCTGTTCATGGTGCCTATATTATCCTGTCGGTTCTTTTATTAACCGGTATTCTTTTATTATTTGATTTATTTTTACATAATATTTTTAGTAAAACCAGGGCTCAGATCTTAGCTTTTAAAGAATGGGTGTTAAATTCAAAAGAAAAAATCACTAGCTTTTTTGGCAGTTTTTCTTTCGGGAGATTTAATATTTTTGCAAAATTTAAGGACAGGAGAGAGGCCAGAAAAGAAAAAAGAAAAACAGAAAAAAATAAAAATCAGACAGCAAAAAATGCTGTTGAAAATAATGTTATTTCTGAAGCTATAGAAAATAAAGTTATCAAAGATAGTTATTCAAATTCCGAAACTGAGAAGACAGCTTCTAAAAAAACTAGTAATCAAACAAAAACTAATAAAGATGAGGCAAAAGAACTCTCAGAAAAGAATGAGAAGAATAAAGAAATAACAGAGGATTTTGACATTACTAAAGATCAATCAAAAAATGTTAAAGATCAGGGGGAAAAACACGGTGACTATACTCTACCTGGTATTTCTTTATTAAATGACTCTGGAAAAAAGAAGGTTAAGCTGGCAAATAAAAGTGAATTATTAGAAGAAACTTTAGGTAGTTTTGGGGTAGAAGCAAAAGTAATTAATGTTAATCATGGTCCTACAATTACCCGTTATGAAGTTCAGCCGGCAACAGGAGTTAAAGTTAGTAAAATTGTAAATTTATCTGATGATATAGCTCTTGCTCTGGCAGCAAAAGATGTCAGGATTGAAGCTCCAATTCCTGGTAAAGCAGCAGTTGGAATCGAGGTGCCCCACGGTAATGATATTACAGTATCTTTTAGAGATGTGATTGTCTCTGAGGAATTTCAGAAAGCGGAAGCTAAACTCACACTGGCTTTAGGAAAAGGAATTGATGGAGATACTGCAGTCTTTAATCTGGCAAAAATGCCGCATTTATTGGTGGCTGGAGCAACCGGTTCTGGAAAAAGTGTCTGTATCAATACTTTAATCAGCAGTATTCTTTATCGAGCTACACCAGAAGAAGTTAAATTACTGCTGGTAGATCCAAAAAAAGTTGAATTGAATATTTATCAGGGCTTACCTCATTTAATTACTCCGGTGGTAACTGATCCTAAAAAGGCTGCTAATGTTTTAAAACTGGTTGTAGAGGAAATGGAAGACCGCTATGACCGTTTTTCCGAAACTGGAAGTCGTGGTATCGATTCCTACAATAAACAGGTGGATGATCCGGAGGATAAGATGCCCTATATAGTTGTAGTTATTGATGAGTTATCTGATTTAATGATGGTTGCTGCTAATGAGGTAGAAGATAATATCTGCCGCCTGGCACAAATGTCAAGAGCAGCAGGGATTCATTTAATTATTGCAACCCAGAGACCATCTGTAGATGTTATAACCGGTTTGATTAAGGCTAATATCCCAAGCAGAATTTCTTTTGCTGTTTCTTCTGCTACTGATTCACGTACAATTTTAGATATGGGTGGGGCGGAAAAACTATTAGGAAAAGGTGATATGCTTTTTGCACCTGTAGGTATGCAGAAACCACAGCGGATACAGGGAGCATTTTTAACAGATCAGGAAATCACTGATATTACTTCTTTTGTTAAAACACAGGCTACAGCAGAATATAAAATAGAAAAAGATGATATTAAAGAAGTAGAGCTCTCAATTGATGATGAGCAGGATGAGTTGTACGAAGAAGCTGTAAAACTTGTGGTTAAATATAGAGCTTCAATTTCTATGCTGCAGAGAAGGCTGCATATTGGGCATTCGAGAGCCGCAAGATTAATTGATACTATGGAAGAAGATGGGATTGTAGGACCTTATGCAGGTAGCAAGCCGCGAGAGGTTTTAGTAGAAGAAGAAAATCTAGAATCAATATTGAATGGTGAATTTGAAGAAAAGGATCAAAATATTGAAACTGAGACCAGTTAAATCTTGACAAAAAAATTGAATTGTGATACTATTTAGTTAGTTGTCAGACAGGTAAGACGTCTGAAGAAAGGAGGGGTGATTGGGAGAGTTGGATATCTTAAAATATGATAAGAGGCCTCTTTATTTAAAAATTAAAGAACATATTGAGAATTTAATTGATCAGGAAATTTATGAGGCGGGTGATAAACTTCCTTCTGAGACTGCTTTTGCTAAAGAACTTGATGTCAGCAGAGCCAGTTTAAGAGAGGCCCTCCGGGTTTTAGAAAAAGAGGGTAAAATTATTAAAAGTCAGGGAGTAGGAACCTTTGTTTCGAAACCACTTCCTCGTTTTAAAAGAGGGATAGAAGAATTGTTTAGTGTAACTGATACAATAAAAAAAGAAGGATTTACCCCGGGAACAATAGGATTAGAAGTTGAGAAAGAAAGAATTGAGAAACAACTTGCTTTAAAAATGAACATTAACGAAGATCAAGAAATACTAAAATTACAGCGTATTAGAACTGCAGATGATAAGCCAGTTGTTTTCTGTATTGATTATTTAAATACAAATATTTTTCCAATTGATATTGATGATGATTTTAGTCATTCTCTTTTTGATTTACTGGAAAATAAATATGATCTTAAAATTAAATACGCAGTAACCAAAATAATTCCAGTTACAGCCAGAGAGAAATTAATGGAGAAATTGAATGTAAAAAAATATAGCCCGATACTACTTTTAGAGCAAATGCATTATGATGATCAGGAAAGATTATTTTTATATTCGAAAAACTATTTTAGAAGTGATCAATTCCAATTTAAAGTTTTAAGAACTAGATAATTTATTTAAAATTTTCAATATAGTTAATTTTGGAACTATTAACTATATTTGAAGTGTTTTATGTTGCAAATATAATATAAAAATGTTATATTATAATTGCAATTCACAAATTTTGGTACCGTTTAAAAAATATAAGAGGGGGTCATTATTTTGAAAAAAGTTATAAGTTTAGCTATTGTTTTTGCTTTTGTGATGATGGTTGTTTTTGCAGCGGTTCCTGCAGCTGCACAGGAAGATGTCAGAGTAGGTATTGTTCTATCTACCGGTGGTCTAGGAGATCTATCGTTTAATGATGCAGCTTACCGAGGTTTGCAGCGAGCTGAAGAAGAACTAGGAATTTCTTTTGATTATATTGAACCCGCAGATCCTTCTGAAGATCAAACAGCCTTACGTCGTTTTGCTTCTCGAGGTTATGATTTAGTTATTGGGGTAGGTTTTCAGATGGCAGATAGTTTAAAAACTGTTGCAGCAGAGTATCCAGATACTAAATTTGCACATGTAGATCAGGCTTTTGAAAATGTTCCAGATAATATCGTTACTTTAAACTTTGCCGAGTGGGAAGGTTCATTCCTGGCTGGAGCATTAGCAGCTTTAACCAGTGAGAGTGGTAATGTAGGATTTGTTGGTGGAGTAGATTTTGCTTTAATCCACCGTTTTGAAGGAGGATTTTATCAGGGAGCAAAATATATTAATCCTGATATAGAAATTCAGAGTATGTATGCTGATGATTTTGGTAATCCTGCAAAAGGTCGGGAAATTGCACTTGGTATGATTGATGATGGTGCAGATGTAATTTATCACGCTGCTGGTGGTACAGGAATGGGAGTTTTCCAGGCAGCTGAAGAAGAAGATATTTATGCAATTGGTGTTGACTCCAACCAGAACTATATTGCACCAGGATATATTATTGCAAGTATGCTTAAACAGGTTGATAAGGCAGTATTTGATACAGTTAAATCTGTTGTAAATAATAATTATCAGGGTGGAAATAATCTGTACTTTACATTAGCAGATGGTGGTGTTGATTTAACCAGCTTAACTAAGGTTGAACAGCCAGTTTTAGATGCCTATGAAAATGGTACAATTACAAAAGAAGAATTAGAAACAATTAGGCAGATGAAGGAAGAAGTTACTGCTCCTTACGCTGATCGAATTGCCAAAATTAAAGAAATGATCATTAATGGTGAAATTAAAGTTAAAAATTGGGGAGAAACTGGCAGACCTGAGAACCTTTAATAATTAGTATAGTTTAAATTTAATTTAAAGGGCTCTGCATATGCAGGGCCCAATTAATTTTTTGTATTATATTTAGGGAGGAATAAAAATGCCCAGGGAAGATAATTATATTTTAGATATGCAGGATATAACTAAAATATTTCCAGGTGTAAAAGCAAATGATAATGTTAACTTATCAATAAAGGGTGGCGAAATTCATGCTCTCGTTGGAGAAAATGGTGCAGGTAAAACAACCTTAATGAATGTTTTATATGGGCTCTATGAGCCAGATGGTGGTCAGATTTTTTATGAAGGAAATGAAGTTGATTTAGATGGACCAGAAGATGCAATTAAGCTAGGAATTGGTATGGTACATCAGCACTTTATGTTAGTTGAACCTTTAACTGTAACTGAAAATATTGTGCTTGGTAGTGAGCCGCGCAGTGGTCTGATGCTAGACCAGAAAACCGCCCAAAAAGATGTTAAAGAAATTTCTGAAAAATATGGTCTTTTTGTAGATCCTGAAGCAAAAATACAGGACATTTCTGTTGGGATGCAGCAGAGAGTTGAAATTATTAAAACTTTATATAGGGGAGCAGAACTTTTAATATTTGATGAACCAACTGCTGTTTTAACTCCTCAGGAAATTGATGAATTATTTGATATTTTTAAATCTTTAAAAGAACAGGGTAAGACTATTATTTTTATTACCCACAAACTAAAAGAAGTTAAAACTATATCTGATAGGATTACTGTTTTAAGAAGTGGAAAAAGCATTGATACAGTAAATACTGAAGATGTAACAAAAGAAGATGTGGCTGAGTTAATGGTTGGACGACAGGTTTTACTGGAAGTTGAAAAAACTGAAGCTAATCCTGGTGAAGAAATATTTAAAATTGAAAATTTAAATGTAAATGATAATCGAGAGCTTCCTGCAGTAAAAGATATATCACTTTCAGTTAAAAAAGGTGAAATTTTAGGAATTGCTGGTGTAGAAGGTAATGGTCAATCTGAACTTATAGAAGCTATAACTGGGCTGCGCAAAATCAAAAGTGGGAAATTTGAGCTGAGGGGTAAAGATATCACCAACTTTAATGCAAGAGAGATAAAAAGAGAAAAAGTAGCTCATATACCAGAAGATAGACAAAAACGTGGTTTAATAATGGATTTTGATCTTAAAGAAAATATTATTTTGGGCTATCATGATCTAGAACCTTTTTCTAGAAATGGAATTATGCAGTATGATAATATAGCTCAATATACAGAGGATTTAATAGAAAAATATGATGTACGTGGTGGAGGAATGGAATCACAAGCCAAGAATTTATCTGGTGGTAATCAGCAGAAGTTAATTGTTGCCCGAGAATTTTCTCATGATCCTGAATTTCTAATTGCTTCTCAACCAACACGTGGAGTTGATGTTGGCTCTATAGAATTTATTCATAATCAAATTATTGATAGAAGAGATGATGGTGCAGGAGTTTTACTGGTTTCTGCAGAACTAAGTGAGGTATTATCTTTAAGTGATCGAATTGCAGTAATTTTTGAAGGAGAAATCGTTGATGTTTTAAAAGCTTCAGAAACAGACGAAAGAGAACTTGGTAAATTAATGACCGGTTCTCAAGCTGAAGCAGGAGGTGAGAGTAATGAATAAATATTCAGATAAAATAAAATCTGTATTAACTGATTTAGGTTTGTCTTTATTATCAATAATAGTCGCATTAATTGTAGGTACTTTATTTATATATCTAACGGATAAATCTCCTTTAGATGCTTATTCTGCATTATACATAGGAGCATTTGGAAGTTTTAGAGCTATAGTAAACACTCTCTGGCGTTCTACCCCTTTAATTTTAACCGGACTGGCTGTTGCTTTACCATTTAGAGCTGGCTTATTTAATATTGGAGCCGAAGGACAGCTTTTAATGGGAGGATTTACCGCTGGAATTGTTGGTTTTTATTTTACTTCTTTGCCTACTATTATCCATCTTCCGTTTGCAATTATTGCTGGAATGTTTGTTGCAGGACTCTGGGGTGGTTTACCGGGAGTTTTAAAGGCTAAATTGGATGTCCACGAAGTTATTGCAACAATTATGTTAAATTATATTGCGATGGCTTTGACTATAAATTATGGTATTAATCTATTTAAAGAAACTGGTCGACCTGCTACACCCAGAATTATGAAGTCAGCGGCAATGTTTAATTTTAATAACATGAATAAATATCCTTTTTTGAAGGATTTACCTTTGTCTGATTTATTTAGTCAACCTGCTATTCGACTTCATCTTAATTTTTTCCTGGCTGTTATAGCAGCTGTTATACTCTGGTATTTGCTCTTTAAAACAACACTTGGTTATGAATTAAGAGCTGTTGGTTTTAATCCTGATGGTGCAGAATATGGTGGTATCAAAGCCAGTAAGAGTATAATTACTGTAATGTTTATTAGTGGCGCGGTTGCTGGTCTGGCTGGAGTTGGAGAAGTTTTAGGAACTCATTTTAGCTTTATGCAGGGGATGGATGCCGGCTATGGTTTTACTGGTATTGCTGTTGCTTTAATCGGACAAACACACCCAATTGGAGTTATCTTGGGTGGTTTATTATTTGGAGCACTGGCACAGGGTGGTCTGGAAATGCAGTTTTCAGGTATTCCGTCTGAAATTGTAATGCTGATTCAGGCTCTAGTAATCTTCTTTGTTGCAGCCCTCCAGGTCTTTAAAGTTTATCTTGCTAAAAGGAAAGCCAAAGGGGGGGTTGAATAATGGAAACATTAACTAAAATATTTTCTCTATCATTAATCCTTGCTAGTTTTCGCTTTGCAACTCCTTTAATTCTTGCTGCTTTAGGTGGTATTTTTTCTGAAAGATCAGGGGTTGTAAATATTGCTTTAGAAGGAATGATGTTATTTGGTGCATTTGCAGCTGTATATGGTAGTGCCAGTACAGGTAATCCCTGGATAGGCGTTTTGTATTCAATGATTGCAGGCTTATCTTTTGCAGCTATTTTAGCACTTGTCTGTGTAACCTTTAAAGCTAATCAGATTGTTGTTGCTACCGGTATTAATATATTTGCTTCTGGAATTACTATCTTCTTACTCCAGGTTTTATTTGGTGTTAAAGGTACTTCACCAATGGTAAATAGATTACCCGCTTTTAGGATATTTGATGTTAGATTTAATCCTATTACCTATATTGCTTTGATCTTAGTTCCAGTAGCATGGTTTATTTTATTTAAAACTCACTGGGGACTGAGAATTCGCTCTGTTGGTGAGCATCCGGCTGCTGCTGATACATTAGGTATCAATGTTAATAAATTGAGATTTATTAGTGTTTTAATCAGTGGTGTATTAGCTGGTTTAGCAGGGGCACATTTATCAATAGGTGATGGTAGTGCTTTTGTTAGAGAAATGTCTGCCGGGCGTGGTTTTATTGCTCTGGCAGCGATGATCTTTGGTAAATGGCATCCTTTTGGTGCATTTGGTGCTGCAATGTTATTTGGCTTTGCAGAGGCAGTTGCAGTAAGAGTAGACTTTGCCTTTATACCTTCAGAATTAATTAGTGCAATACCTTATGTACTTACCTTAGTTGTACTGGCTGGATTCTTCGGTAAATCAACTCCACCTGCAGCTTCTGGAGAGCCTTATTATAAAGGTGAAAAATAGAGGTATTAAATTAAGTAATCATTTAATTAAGGACAGCAATATTGCTGTCCTTAAATTTTTTTGTCCATTTTATAAGCTGTTCAGATAGTATATAAAAGCTCTCTCCATGTTCTACAAGTATTTTTTCTTAATATATACTATATGATCTTTTTATGTAATTTATCTTGAATTTTGATTTATTTAAATAAAATCAAAAAAATATCATAAAATAATTAAATAAATCCTTAAAGTGTGTTATAATAATACATAGTATTTTTAGAAGCTTGAAATTATGAGAAATCTTTATATAAATTTTACTGTGCCATTAAAGGGGGACAATAAATTGGAAGAAAAGGAGCTTGAACTTGGATCACTGCTTAAAAAGTCAAGAAAAGAAAAAGGCTTAAGCCTTGATGATATACAGGAAGAAACAAAAATTAGAAAAAAATATTTAGAAGCAATAGAAGAAAATAATTTTGATGTACTTCCCGGAAAAGTTTATTTAAAAGTTTTTATTAAAGGTTATGCCCGAGAAGTTGGATTAAATTATCAGGAATTACTTAAAAAATATCATGTTTTAAACATTAAAGAAGAAGAGGAAAGCAATTTACAGAAAGATTATTTAAATGGAACTAAAGTACCCACTGGTTCTAAAAATAATAATTTTAAAAAACCTTTTAAGATAGTTTTTATTATTTTATTACTTCTGTTTTTAGGAGCGACTGCTGTTTACACTTTTCAGTATTTTAATAATTCAGAGATTGGAATATTCAATTCAGAGAGCAGCCAGAATGAAAATATAGAAGAACAATCACTACTTTTGGAATTGCCAGAAAAGAAGGATACAGAAGTAGCTTCTGAAAATGGAAATAACAATACAAGTAGAGCAGAAGAATCTGCTGATAATTCTGTTAATATTTCTGATAAATTGGATTCTATTGATAATCAACAATTAACTGATCCTATTGATTCGAGTGTACTTACAGAAGAAAATGCAGAAATTATTGATCAGAACAATTCTAGTGAATCTGAGGAACTTAATTTTGATGACCAAAGTCAAATTAGTGAAATAATTGTGTCAGATGAATTTGATTTACAGCAGGAAGACGAAGTTGATTTTAAAGAATTGAATACGCAAAATGAAGTACCGCTGACTAATGAAGGGCAGAGTACATCTCAAACTTCTGTAACACAGGAAGGTAAGAATACTCGAAATGAAGAACAGGCTTCTATAAAATCATCTAATTTAAATAGCAGCGAAGCAGCTCCAGTAGATGAGGAAACCAAGATTAAGGAAGAAGCAGTTTTAAATAAAAATATTGAAATCTCTGCAAATGATACCGCCTGGGTTACAATAGATGTAGATGGTACTAATGTTTTCAGTGGGATTTTAGAAGCTGGAGATCAGCAGGAATTTGAGGTAGAAGATAGATTATATATAAAAATTGGTAATGGAAGTGCGATAACAGCAGAAATAGCTGGTAAAAGTTATGGTCCCTGGGCTGGAGATGGAGAAATAGCAGAAGTTGAGTTTTTAAATGAAGGTGAAGAAATTAAAATTAATAATCTTAGAAATTAGTTTATTATCGACTTTATTTGACAAAGATACATTTGGACATTAAAAAAACACCCGTTAAAAACGGGTGTTTTAAATATTCATAATGGTGGAGGGGAAAGGATTTGAACCTTTGTAGGCAGCGCCGGCAGATTTACAGTCTGCTCCCTTTAACCACTCGGGCACCCCTCCATGTCAGAAGTTAGAAGTTGGAGACTGGAATTCAGATATCAGATTTAGAATAATTCCTATTCCTGATATCTTACTTCTTAAAATGGTACCCTCAAGGGGATTCGAACCCCTGCCGCCAGGATGAAAACCTGGTGTCCTGGACCCCTAGACGATGAGGGCAAATAGCTTTTTTACAAGCACAATTAACAGTATATATTAACATTATCTGATGGTCAATTAATTATAATGGTGATTATTCACATTTAAAGTTAATTAAGTATTAAATGCTATAATTATTTCGTTATTTCTTAAGCTTAAAGCTTGAGTTAAATATTAATCATATCGGGAAAGAGTGATTATTTATGCAAAAAGATTTTCGAAATGCGGTTCAATTTTCACACTTATTATTAAAAGAAAATATTGAAGTTGGAGACCTGGTTATTGATGCTACAGCAGGAAATGGACATGACACTAAGTATCTAGCAGAATTGGTAGGTGTGGACGGTAAAGTTTTTGCATTTGATATCCAGGAAAAAGCTATTGCTAAGACAAAAGAACTCTTAGAAATGAATGATTTAGCTGACCGAGCTGAATTGATTTTGGACAGTCATGCTGAGATTAATCAATATTTAAGTCAAAAAATCTCAGCAGTAATTTTTAATTTGGGTTATTTACCAGGTGGAAATAAAGAAATTATTACTAAGAGTGAGAGTACTATTGCTGCTTTAAAACAATCAATAGAACTGCTCAAGAAAAATGGTGTTGTTATCTTAGTTATTTACAGCGGCCATTCTGGAGGAGAAGAAGAAAAAAAGGTGCTTCTGGATTTTGCCTCTGCATTAGATTACAAAAAATTTAATGTATTAAATTATGAGTTTTTAAATCAGCCCGGACCACCACCTCAAGTGCTGGCAATAAAAAAAAGAATTTAGAAACATAATACGTTTTTTATTAACTGGATTGAGATCTGGAATATTTAGAATATTTTCAATAAAATTCCTGTTAGTATTTGCTGTAAATCAGGGTATAGTAAAGTATTTTTAAGAAATATGGTATTAAATAGAGCTTAAGTAGAATAATTATAATAACAGGACTTGACCTAACTCTCTAACTCTATTATAATAGTTATTGCTTGATTGAAAAAGGCTTCTTCTTAGGGGAGTAGCTCAACTGGCAGAGTAGTGGACTCCAAATCCATTGGTTGCAGGTTCAATTCCTGTCTCCCCTGCCATTTTTAATTTAATATATGCTGATGTAGCTCAATTGGTAGAGCAGCTCACTTGTAATGAGCAGGTTACCAGTTCAAGTCTGGTCATCAGCTCCATTTTTTATAGGGGAGTAGCTCAACTGGCAGAGTAGTGGACTCCAAATCCATTGGTTGCAGGTTCAATTCCTGTCTCCCCTGCCATTTTTAATTTAATATATGCTGATGTAGCTCAATTGGTAGAGCAGCTCACTTGTAATGAGCAGGTTACCAGTTCAAGTCTGGTCATCAGCTCCATTTTTTATAGGGGAGTAGCTCAACTGGCAGAGTAGTGGACTCCAAATCCATTGGTTGCAGGTTCAATTCCTGTCTCCCCTGCCATTTTTAATTTAATATATGCTGATGTAGCTCAATTGGTAGAGCAGCTCACTTGTAATGAGCAGGTTACCAGTTCAAGTCTGGTCATCAGCTCCACTGAATTTATTAGAAAGTCGATCTCGACTTTCTTTTTTTTATACTTATATATTTAATTGATTATAGATATCTAATCCAGCTGTTAATTTGCGGAGGTAATCTATCAATGTTACAATTAATTGAGGAAGTGATCTAAATGGCAAATAAATACAGGCACAATAAAGTTAAACAGGAACATACAATAATTGAAGATATATTACCCCTGCTAGAAGAGATAGCGCTTTCTAAGCTGGTTAAGAGTATTATTCCGGGCCGGATTAATAGGAGGAAGGGTAGTGGCACCCCTGCCTATATCCAGCTTAAATATAACACTAGAAGTGGGATAAAATTGATTGCAAAAAATAGTTCATCTTTACAGGAAGTATTTGTAGTTACAGATTATCCTGATCAGACAATGGAATATTTAAAAAAATTGGATTATATAAAATAAATATCCATTCATAGTGTAAAATAAGTTTTGGAGATTCATTTTGAAATTATCTAAAAAATTAGAAAGAAGACTCCCTTTTTGATAAAATGTTTTTAGGATAAAAAACAAAGAAAGGGGAGTCTTCTTATGGATAATATTATACAGGAATT
>NZ_SNWX01000042.1 GCF_004362045.1 Halanaerobium saccharolyticum
AATGTAATTTACAGAAAAGAAATTAAAGCGGCAGACGATCCGGAAAAGCTGCGCCAGGATAAAATTGATGACTATAAAGAAAATTTTGCTAACCCTTACATTGCAGCCAAAAGAGGGATGGTTAATGATGTTATCAAAATGGAAGAAACCAGAGCTAAGTTGATCAATGGTCTAGAAATGATGTTCAATAAACGTGAAGATAGTCAGCATAAAAAACACGGCAATATACCACTTTAATTTTTTCTGTGTTATTTTATAAATTGTTGATCAAAAATCAGAAGAGGTATAGCAGTGGTTAAAGACAGAGAGAAGTAGTTAAAACTATTAAAATCTCGGAAGTTTTAAAAGAAAAAGGGAGGATAAAATGGAAGAATTGGATAAAGAGATTTCTCCAAAAAAAGTTGCAGCAGTAACTGCAGCGGTTTATCAAATATTGAATGGTCAAAAAAAACAGCAGAAAAAATATCAAATAATTTCTATTAAAAAAACTAGTCAAAACTGGAAAAGATAGGAGCTGAATAATATGAAAAAATTTAAAGTTGAGGTAGATGGAGAAGAATTTATTGTTAAAGTAGAAGAAATGGAAAATGAAGAAAGTGGTAAGTCAGAACATAAAACTAGTCCTGGCAGCAGAAGCAGTTCAGTTGAGCCGAAATCCAAGGCTAAAACTACTGCTCCAAAACCTGGCAAAGACCCACAAATAGAAATGGAAACCCCAGCTGAAATTGGAGATGGAGATGTAGCAGCCCCAATGCCGGGAAGTATTTTAGAAATTAATGTCAAAAAAGGTGATACTGTCAGCGAAGGTGATATATTAATAATTTTAGAAGCAATGAAAATGGAAAATGAAATTATTGCAGATCAATCAGGCACTGTTAAGGATATCAAAGTAAAAGTGGGAGATAGTGTTGATACAGAAGATACACTGCTGGTAATTGAGTAGGCAGCTTAAGGGCAGCCGGAAAAGCGGAAAGTCCTGGTATAAATTATTCTGCAGCTTAATTAAACCGGAAAAAATTAGAGCTCTGCTGGAAGAAGTATTATCATTATTCAAAAATTAATTAAAAGCCCTGCCTTTTTCAGGCAGGGTTTTTAACTTTTATAAAGAATTATAATTTTAGGAGATGAAATATATTTGGTTTAAGAATCAGCTAAATAAAAAAACCTGGGGGTAAAATTATGTTAAAAGATGAGAAGTTAAAACATTTAAAAGGAAGATTAAATAATGTAACTGAGGAAGTTGTTTTAAAAATGCTGGAGGATATGCTGCAGAGAGAGGAATTTGAGGATATTTGTAAAGATGAGGACTGTCTGCTGGATATGGCAAGTTATGCTTTAAACCGTTTGCCGGCAAAATATGTTGCCACCTCTAAAGGAGAAGTTTTCTCCAAAACTGAGGGACTTGAACAGCAGCATTCGGTTGATTTAGTTTCTGTAGTTACCAGAGCAATAAAAGTAGTTTCCGAAAATGATCATCATAATAATGACTAGTTATCTTATATTTCTGTTATTTTAGAAACAAAAAATAGTGTTAGGAGAGATTTATATGTTCAGTCAGCGGTTTTTTAAAATTGGCCATGGAATAATCATTTTGCTGATCATTATATTTTTAGCAGGACAGATTCCATATTTTACAGCTCCTTTAACTTCTGTTCTCAGTTTTGTGCTGCTGCCGCTGCTGTTTAGCGGTTTTTTATATTATTTGATGAGACCACTGGTTTTATTTTTGCAGAAGTGGATTAAAAATAGGTCCCTATCAATTGTGATTTCTTTTCTGGCTGTGATTGCAATTCTAACCCTGGTTTTCTACTTTGGCGGCAGTATAATTTATCAGCAGGGTAAAGAATTGAGCCAGACCTTGAGTGGGAATTATGACTATATTTACAATTTTGTTCTGGGAATAATTGAAAGTTTAAGAGAATATATTAATATTGATCAGGAATTTTTAGAAGAGCTAAAATTACGGCAGAGAATATTTTCTTATGCTAATGACTTAGCCCAGCAAATCTCTTCTTATAATTATATGGGGATTTTTAGTTCAATTACTAACTTTGGCTTAATAATAGTCTTAATCCCATTTGTTTTATTTTATTTACTTAAAGATGACCATAAGTTATTCAATAATATGATGACAATTGTGCCAGAAGCAAACAAAAGAAAAGTTGAAAAACTGGCGGTGGAAGTTGATCATCTGCTTTCGACATTTATTAGTTCCCAGGTGGTGGTTGCTTTTTTCCTGGGCTTAGTAATGTTTATCGGATTTTTGATTATTAGACTTCCCAATGCAGCGGTACTGGCATTTATTGCAATGATAACCTCTTTAATTCCAATTATCGGACCCTTTTTTGGCAGTCTGCCTGCTGTTTTTGTTGCTGCGACAAATAGCTGGTTTTTGTTTTTAGGAGTATTAATCACTATTTTGATAGCACAGTACTTGGAAGGGAATGTAATCCGACCACTGGTTCAGGGTAGAAGACTGGAGATTCATCCAATTGTAGTTTTATTTGTTGTTTTATCAGGAGTTTATTTATTTGGTTTTATCGGGGCTTTAACAGCAGTACCTCTTTATGTAGTTTTAAGATTGCTGTTTAGAAAAAAATATATTGAATAATCTGTTGTTGGTACTGTTGGTACCGGGTACCTGGATAAATTTTCCAGGTAACCGGTACCTTTTTATGTAAATTGGATCACTTTTTCAGCTAAAACCTTGACTAAAGTTGAGCAATGTTGTAGGATATAAATAGCAGTATGCTGAGCAGATAACTTTAATAAAGGAGATGACATAGATTATGGATAAAAAATTGCTTAAAATTTGTAATCTGGAATCAAAAGTTGAAGAAGAAAAAATATTAAATGGAATTAATTTAGAAGTAAATAAAGGTGAACTTCATATAATTATGGGTCCCAATGGTGCGGGGAAATCAACTCTAGCAAATGTTTTGATGGGACATCCTGAACACAAGATTACAAATGGAGATATCGAATTTGAAGGAGAAAATATTAATCAACTTGCAGTAGACAAAAGAGCTAAAAAAGGAATTTTCTTATCATTTCAATATCCTCAGGAAATCCCGGGAGTAACTGTGGAAAATTTTCTGCGGACTGCTAAAACTGCAGTCAGCGGAGAACAGCAGAGTATTTTTGACTTTAAATTTCTTCTGGAAGAAAAAATGAATCTGCTTAATATTGATCAATCATATGCAGATCGCTATTTAAACAAAGGTTTTTCTGGTGGAGAGAAAAAGAAAAATGAGATTCTGCAGATGGCAGTTTTAGAACCGAAACTTGCTATTTTAGACGAAACAGACTCTGGACTGGATGTTGATGCAACCAAGACTGTTGCAGAAGGAATTAAAAAAGTAGCTTCTGAAGATAATGCAATGATAATAATTACCCATCATAATAAGATTTTAGACTATCTAAAACCTGATTATGTGCATGTGCTGGTTGATGGCAGAATCGCCAAATCTGGAAATATGGAACTGGCAGAAGAAATTGAAAGAGAAGGTTTTGCTAAATATAAAAAAGAAGTATTAGATGAGAGTAATTCTAAAAGTAACTGTTAACACAGATTTTTAGCTATTTTACTCTAGCTGGTAAATTGATTTGGGGGAATTAAGTATTTTTAAGATAGATTTAAATGTTTTGAGAACAGGGAGGTTTTTTAGATGAACGACAAGACAGAAGTCAATGATATTGACCGCAGTCTGCACGAAGAAAAAAATGTAGAGAAACACCGTTATCAATCTGCTAAGGGATTAACTCCTGAAGTAATAAAAGAAATTTCTAGAGAAAAAGATGAACCAGAATGGATGCTCAAATTCCGGTTAAAAGCCTTAAAAATATATAAGAATAAAGAGGTTCCCACCTGGGGAGCTGATATTTCGGATTTAGATATGGATAATATTATTACCTATGTCAGGCCAGACGCTGATCTCCAGAGTGACTGGGATCAGGTGCCGGAAGAAATTAAGGATACTTTTGATGCTCTGGGAATTCCGGAAGCAGAAAAAGAGTCTTTAGCTGGAGTAGGTGCTCAGTATGATTCTGAGGTTGTTTATCATAATCTAAAAGAAGAAATGGTTGAACAGGGTGTTATTTATATGGATATGGAAAACGCTGTTAAGCAGCACGAGGATCTAGTCAAACAACACTTTATGAAATTAATCACACCTAATGATCATAAGTTTTCAGCTCTGCATGGAGCTGTCTGGTCAGGTGGATCATTTGTCTATGTTCCGGCAGGAGTGGATGTAAATATTCCGCTCCAGTCTTATTTCCGTCAGAATGCACCTGGCTCAGGCCAGTTTGAGCATACTCTGATCATATTGGAAGAGGGAGCAAATGCTCACTTTATTGAAGGCTGCTCAGCCCCAAAATATTCGGTTAATAATCTCCATGCAGGTGCTGTAGAATTATTTATAAATAAGGGTGCCAAACTTCGTTATAGTACTATAGAGAATTGGTCCCGTAATATGTACAATTTAAATACTAAAAGAGCTTTAGTAGAAGAAGATGGTGTTATTGAGTGGGTTTCTGGGTCTTTTGGCTCAAAAGTTTCAATGCTTTATCCAATGAGTATTTTAAAGGGAGCCAGAGCCAGAGCAGAGTTCACCGGAGTTACCTTTGCCGCTGAAGGACAGTATTTAGATACCGGGGCTCAGGTGATTCATGACGCTCCAGATACAACTTCAACAGTTAATTCGCGCTCGATTGCTAAAGATGGGGGTCATGCTTACTACCGTGGTCTGCTTAAGGCAACTAAAAACGCTCATGGTGCAAAGGCTTCAGTTTCCTGCGAATCTCTGATGCTGGATAATGAATCGAAATCAGATACTTTACCGATAATGAAACTGCAGACTGATGATATTGATGTCGGCCATGAGGCAAAAGTTGGCCGAATTAGTGAGGAAGCTGTTTTTTATCTGATGAGCAGAGGAATCAGCGAAGAGGAAGCAAAGGCCATGATTGTTCGCGGCTTTGTGGAGCCAATTGCCAGTGAATTACCATTAGAATATGCAGTTGAATTAAATAATCTAATCAACCTTGAACTCGAAGGTACTATAGGATAGGTGATATAAGAGATGTATAATAAAAAATTAGTAGATAATTTAACCACCGGCCAGTCAAAACTTTTAAGCAGCAGAAGAAGAGAGAGTTTTGATCTCTTTAAAAATTTGACTCAGGGTGATTATAAGAGAATAAATTTAATTGACTATCAGTTTCCAGAGTACAGCCCTTATAATAAGGAATATTTAAAAGATAAAAAGGGGCAGGATGAGCTGCTGATCAAAAGAATGACAGATAATCTAAATAATGAAGAAGAAATCTTAAATTATCTGGATCAGTTTAAAGATAAAAAAGTCGAAAAGGGTAATCAGGGGCTTGATCCTAAATATCTGGCAATGGCCGAAGCCTTTTACAATACAGGTCTTTTCATCAAAGTTCCAAAAAATGTAGAATTAAAATTACCGGTTGAGATTTTTTATGAACTTGATCAGGAAAATCCCGTTTTAATCGATAATAATTTAATTGTAGCTGAAGAAAACTCCCGGCTAACTGTAGTGATCGACTACAGAATGCAGGATCAAAACTTAGAAGCTTTTCATAATGGACTGACCAGGGTAATAGTTAAAGATAATGCTGTATTGAATATTGTTAAGGTACAGCGATTTAATAATCAGAGCGATAACTTTGACAGCAATATTTCTCTTGTCTCCAATCAGGGAGAGCTGAACTGGATTCCAATTGAACTGGGAGGTAGAAATTCAGTTACCAATAATGAAAACACCCTGATGAATGACGGCAGCAGAGCCAGTATAAGTTCAGTCTATTTTGCTGATGGTGACCGCAAAATGGATCTAGGATTTAAAATGAATCATCAGGGGCGCCACAGCAGCAGTGAAATTGAAAGTAAAGGTGTTTTAAAAGATAGAGCTCAGAAAGTTTTTAGAGGTGATTTATATTTCCAGAAGGGTGCCAGCCAGGCAAATGGTTCAGAAAAGGAAGAGGTTCTGCTCCTGGATAAGACGGTAAATTCTGATTCTATACCAGCATTATTTTCTGAAGAAGATAATGTGGAAGGAGAACATGCTGTAAGTGCAGGTCAGATTGATGAGCAGCGCTTATTTTATCTAATGAGCAGAGGTTTGACGAAGGCAGAAGCCAAACAGCTAATGGTAGAAGCTGCTTTTAATCCAATTTTTGATAAAATACCTCTTAATGACCTTAAAGGAAGTGTTATTAATGACGTTAAAACAAGAATCCGCAGTTAAAGAAAATAAAACTAACCAGAACTTTGCTGAAAAATATAAAGACGATTTTCCAATTTTAAATCAGCAGATTAATGGTAAAGATCTTATTTACTTTGATAATGCGGCTACAACTCAAAAACCGGAAGCTGTTTTAGATGCAGTAGATAACTACAACCGTACAATTAATGCTAATCCACACCGGGGTGCTCATACATTAAGTATTCGGGCTACTGAGGCTTACGAAAACGCCAGAGCTAAGGTCAGGGATTTTATCAATGCAGAAAAAACAGAAGAAATTATTTTTACCCGCAATACTACGGAGTCTCTAAATCTGCTGGCAAATAGTCTGGAAGCTGTGGTTGAAGAGGGAGACGAAATTTTAATTTCTGTGCTTGAACATCACAGTAATATTCTTCCCTGGCAGCAGCTGGCCGAGAGAAAAAATTTAAATTTAAAATTTTTATATCCAGATCAAAATTATAGAATTCCTCTGTCAGAGCTGAAAGAAAAATTGACAGATAAAACAAAGATTTTCAGTATTTCGCAGATGTCAAATGTAAGTGGGGTAATTAACCCGGTTAAAGAGATGACAGAACTTGCCCACCAAAAAGGGGCCTTAGTTGTTGTTGATGGGGCTCAGGGTGCTCCTCATATTAAGACTGATGTTAGAGAAATGAATGCTGATTTTTATGCATTTTCCGGCCATAAGATGCTGGGACCCATGGGGATCGGTGTACTATATGGGAAAAAAGATCTTTTAGATGAATTACCTCCTTTTCTAAAAGGTGGAGGTATGATAGAATATGTAAAAGAACAGGGTTCTACTTATGCCCCACTTCCCGAAAAATTTGAAGCTGGTACTCCCAATGTTGAAGGTGCAGTTGGTTTACAGGCAGCAATTGAATATTTAGAAGAGATAGGACTGGATAAAATTAAAGCCCATGAGCTTGATTTAACAGCCTATGCGCTGGATAAAATGAAAGAATTAAACTATGTAGAGATAGCCGGGCCGCTTGATTTAGAAAATCGCGGTGGGATAATTTCTTTTAATATAGAAGGAGTTCACTCTCATGATCTGGCTACAATAGTTGACAGTGAGGGGATTGCTATTCGTTCTGGGCATCACTGTGCTCAACCTTTAATGAACTACTATCAGATTAATTCTACCGGACGTATCAGTTTTTATCTCTATAATACAAAATCAGAAGTGGACCGTTTTCTGGAATCCCTGGAGAAAGTAAGGGAGGTTTTTGGTTATGGATCTTGATTCAGTTTATACAGAATTAATAATGGAGCATAATAAAAACAGCCGCAATAAACATGCTTTAGAGGATGCTGATTTAAGTGAACATGGACACAATCCAAGCTGTGGAGATGATATAACTCTGGAGCTGAAAATTGATGGCGATACTATCAGTGACGCAGCTTTTACAGGCAGCGGCTGTGCGATTTCGCAGGCTTCAACTTCCATTATGATTGATTTAATTAAAGGAAAAAGCATTGAAGAGGCCCTGGAGCTTGTAGAAACTTTTATTGCGATGATCAAAAAAGATATAGAAGATCAGCAGGAATTGAGAAAGCTAAAAGATGCAATGGCCTTAAAGAATATTTCCAACATGCCGGCTCGAGTTAAGTGTGCTGTTTTATCCTGGCACACACTTAAAGAGGCTCTGGACGAGCAAAACTAAAATTTGAAAACCGATTTTAAAAACTTCACCAAAAGGTGGAGTTTTTGCTTTACATAAGAGCAGATAATCTATATAATAATGATAATGAATATCATAGTGTCAGCTGCAAAATCATTTTTGCAGCTGGTGCCTGTTGATAACTTGTTAATAACTCAATAAGTTTATAAGTCTATAAGAAGAGGTGTAAACAATGGAAAATAGAAAAAAGGGAATAACCTATATACTTTTATCATCACTCTTTTTTGCTTTGATGGCAGCTACAGTTAAATATTTAGGTGATATGCCGACAGCAGAGAAGATATTTTTTAGAAATCTAGTTGGTATTTTTGTAGCCTTTAGCCTGGTCAAAAAAAGCGGCAGCTCACTGACCGGAAATAATAAAAAGCTTTTAATCTTACGCAGTATATTTGGAGTTTTAGGGATTGCGGCCTATTTTTATGCACTGGCAAATATTAAACTATCTGATGCAGTAATTTTAAATAAAATGTCCCCGTTTTTTGTAATGGTTTTTGCAGCTTTATTCTTAAAAGAGAAAATTACTAAAAAACAGCTAATTGCTTTAGTGACTGCAGCCTTAGGGGCTATACTGGTAATCAGACCGGGCTTTGATTCTAATATAATACCAGCTTTAATTGCCTTAATGTCCAGTTTATTTGCGGGAATTGCATATACAATAGTCAGACAGCTGCGCAAAACTGATTCAGCAGCTACAGTAGTTTTTTATTTCAGTCTTTTTTCAACCCTGGCAATGATACCATTTTTGCTCAGTGGTAGTTTTATAATTCCTACAGCTATCCAGGCAGCTGCCTTATTAGCTTTAGGATTATTTGCAGCAGCAGCTCAGTTATTTATGACAAATGCCTACCGGCACGCAGAGGCAGGAGAACTTTCAATCTATACTTATGCTAATATTGTTTTCTCTTCAATTTTGGGACTGCTTTTATTCCAGGAAATACCGGATCTGTTTTCAGTTTTGGGTGCAGTTTTAATTATCTCAGCCGGGTATTTAAATTATCGGGCCAAAGAAAGAGAAGCGGCAGAAAAAGCAGCTAAATTGAAACTAAAAAAAGAAAAGCAGAAAAGCACCATCTAAAATAATAATCTCTTTAACATTGCCCTCAGCTTAAGACTGGGGGTTTTATTGATTTGGCGGCAAACATTGCAGAATGCTTTCTAAAAACATATAATAAATGTAGTTTGTAAGTTGTTTTGATTAGAAATGGAGGGATTAGAGTGAAGGAGATTAATACTATTTTTCTGGATGTTGATGGGACACTGACAGATGGCAGGGTATATTTAGATAATGGCAAAAATGAATTTAAATCTTTCAATGTTAAAGATGGCCTGATGTTAGTTGCTGCAATAAAATTGGGTTATGATGTAATAATTATGACCGGAAGAAAATCTGAAGTTGTGGCTCGCAGAGCAGCTGAGCTGGGAATAGAAGAGTACTATCAGGGAGTTAGAGATAAAAAAAATGCTTTAGAGAAATTGATGAGAGAAAAAGGGATTACTTATGGAAATCTGGCCTATCTTGGTGATGATTTAAATGACCTGGCAGTGATGAAGGAAGCCCGATTTGCAGGCTGCCCCAGAGACGCAGCAGCAGAGGTCAAAGAAGTTTCTGATTTAATATCAGAATTCAAGGGTGGAGAAGGTGCAGTCAGAGAAATTTTAACTCATCTTTTAAAAGCGAGAGGAGATTATCATAAAGTAATAGAAGGTTTTACTGAAAAAGAAAATTAAATATACTGACAGGTACCTGGTACCTGTCGGTTTTTGTAATTAAATGTCCAAAAATTGATTATTTTAGCTAATTTTATTATAATTTTAGCTAATATATGTTATAATATAGTTAAAGGAGGGGGAAGATGAGGGTTAACAGTACTGATTTACAGAATTCATTTGGCAAGTATTTAGCACTGGTGGAAAAAGAGGATATTATTGTGCTCAAAAATGGTAAGGCTGTGGCGAAGCTGAGCAATTACTTTGATTACAGGGATTATATTAAAGAAGAAGCCAGAGACTATAATTCGAAAAGTTATAAAAGGGTAAGTTATCAGGAATATCTGGAACTTGTAGAAGGTTCTGATCAGCGTTATGAGCTGATAGATGGCGAGGTATTTTTAATGGCTTCCCCCAGTTTTAGACATCAGATGCTTGTAAATGAGATTTCCTGGCATTTAAATAATTATTTTAGAAATCATAAATGCAGTCCTTTAACATCTCCACTTGACATTAAACTACAGGGATATGCACCTAAATTTAAAGAAGACCCAAATGTTGTTCAGCCTGATATAATGGTGATCTGTGATCCGGAAAATGTTGTGGATGATAAGTACCAGGGAATACCGGAACTTTTAGTAGAAGTTCTTTCTCCTTCAACTAAAAAAAGGGATCTTATTTTAAAATTGAATTTATATTCAAAAAGTGGAGTCAAAGAATATTGGATCGTTGATCCTGAAAACAAGAAAATAACTCAGTATATTTTCACCGATGATAGAGATCTAGAAACAGTAAATGATCTGTTCCCGGATCAAGTTTTGAAATCTAAACATTTTAAGGGATTGAAGATTCAGGTGGACGAAATATTTTCGAAAATTAACTAAAAGCTATTGACAAATGCCATAAAAAAAGTGTATAATTAATTAAGTTGAGTACAATTTAATTATATAAAATCTAAATTGAGGTGAGCCAATGTCTGATTTTGAGAATTTAAAATTAGAAAATCAAATTTGTTTTCCCCTTTATGCTTTATCTCGGAAGGTGATTCAGTTATATAAACCTTTACTGGATAAATATAATTTAACCTATACCCAGTACATTACAATGCTGGTTTTATGGGAAAAAGAAAATATTTCACTGAAAGAATTGGGAAAAAAACTATATCTTGATTCTGGAACCCTTTCTCCGGTGGTAAAAAAACTTGTTAAACAGGGACTGGTTGAAAAATATCGTTCTCAGGCAGATGAAAGAATAGTTGAACTCAGGTTAACTGCCGGTGGTAGAGAAATGAAAGAGGATGCTGTAGAGATACCAGAAAAATTATATTCCCAGTTTGAGGGAGATCCAGAAACTTTAGTTAAATTAAAAAATAATTTAGACCAGGTATTAAGTCAATTTAAAGATGAGAGTTAAATCCTTGTCAAAGAGGGTTTAACTTATATTTTTAAATGATTAATTGTGCACAATTTAATTTTATAAAGCCAAAAGGAGAGATAATGATGAGTGTATATGATTTTAAAGCAAATGATATTATGGGACAGGAAGTTGATCTGGCAGATTATAAGGGTAAAGTTTTAATGATAGTAAATACGGCCAGCGAATGTGGACTAACTCCTCAATTCGAAGGCTTAGAAGAGCTGTATCAGGAATATAAAGATCAGGGGTTTGAAATTTTGGGTTTTCCCTGCAACCAATTTGCAAATCAGGATTCAGGTACAAACGAAGAAATCAGGGAGTTCTGTCAGCTCAATTACGGCGTTACATTTAAGATGTTCGAAAAAATCAAAGTCAATGGAAGTGATGCTCATCCCCTCTTTAAATATTTATAAGATTTTCGGCTAAATAAGCCCTTGATTGATAAGGCTTAATAGCACCTTTCAAAATTTTTCACCCCAGTCCAAAACCAATATTTCCCTTTATCATTAAGTATCTTAAACAGAATAAAAACTGCGATTAATATACTTTTATTCATATATATTAACTCCAGAAAGCACCAGAGCTTTTAAACCTTAATTTTTAAACTTGACTTTTTCATTTAAGTCATTTTTCCGGCCATCCATAATTAAATATAGGGACATATTTTTACCCTAAATACTAAATCAGGATGGTGTTATTTATGTTTAAAACAGAACGTTCCCACAAAGAGTTTCAGAATCATTTATTCTTCCTGCTTAATCTCTATTACGCCAATGACCACTTCTTTAAATCTGTCTTTTTAAATGCAGCTGTCATTTTAAAAGTCTTTTTTACTGATCTTGTTTCTGTCCGGTACATTCTGCTTTCTACCTATCGTCCCCGTGGTGAAAAACCATGGGATCCTGTCTGCCTTTTCCGTTCCTACTGGCTGATGTGTCAGTATGGTGACGGCGGCTCCATTACCCGCTGGGTTAAAAAGCTGAAAAGCGAACCATTCTGGGCTATTATCTCCGGCTTTTATCCCGGTAATGTGCCTGGAGTAGGTACCTTCTATGATTTTGAAGACAGGCTCTGTGATTTTGATTCAGGTAAACGAGTTGAACGCTGCACTAAAATGCATAAGCCTCTTTCAAAGCCCAAAAAGAAACTCAAAAAGAACCAGAAACAGCCGCCAAAACACCAGGGTGTGGTCCAGAGGCTGGTTAACCGCATCCTCAGAGACGAAGATAAACCTCAGCCTGAAAAAGCTGATAAATATCTTCAACAAATATTCAAAGAATGTTTTGTTCTATCCTCTGCCAGAAGGGGTCTCCTTGGAGATACTTCTAACCTGGCTGTTTCCGGTGACGGCATGGTTTTTGAAACCGGTGCTTCACCTATGGGCACCCGAGACTGTGACTGCCGTCAAAATGGTATTTTTAACTGCGGCTGTCCTCGCCGCTTTAGTGATCCCACTGCTACCTGGGGCTGGGACAGCTATCGTGGTAGATATGTCTATGGCTACAGTAACTACACCTTTACAGCTGCTGATAGTTCCTATGATTTACCTGTTTATTCTGTGCTCAATCAGGCTGCAAGACATGATAGTGTATCTCATACCTCGGCTCTCTTTGAAATGTTAAATCTTTATCCTGAATTTAATTTTGGTAAAGATATTTTAGATAGTGCCCACGATAATTATGCCACCTATGACCTGCTTGATCACTGGGAGATTGAGCCTTTTATTGACCTTAATGAAAAAAACAAAGGGAATTTCAAATATGATCCACCTTTAAAAGTTAATGATGATGGTGTCCCCATCTGCAAAGGCGGTTTTCCGATGGTAAACTGGGGCTACATTAAAGAAAGCTGTCGTATTAAATGGAGATGTCCCCATGTTACTCATAAAAACTTTCATTGTCCCATCTTTAATTGTAGTGACTCAGATTATGGACGTACTGTTTATACCAAACCCGAGTGGGATAATCGCATATTTACTGCAACCCCACGCGGTTCACATAAATGGAAAAATGTGATGAAGAAAAGAACTTCTTCTGAAAGACGCAACAGCCGGGTGAAAACAGATTATGATCTGGAAAGTGATAATGTCCGCTCCAAATCTCGCTGGCTTATCAGAATAATCATGCGGGATGCAGCAATCCATGCTAATGCCTGGATTAAAGAAGCAGCTGTAACTCCAGAAGACTGGATTACCACCTGGTTTAACTACAGAGCAGCATAAATAGTTACAGTTTTTTAGATTATTCTAAAGCTATTTTTTTAAAATAGCTTCCAGGTCCCGGGGAGAAGTGCGCCCATTTTTGGCTTAATTTTCTATAGAAATAGTTAGTTTTAGTATGGAGTTTTCAAAGTTCAATTCTTTAACTGATTTATTGAAATAATTTACTTTTTTTCTATTGTTTTATGGCTTTAGCCGAGAATCCTCATTTAAAGAGTGAAACTGGCTCTCTGCTTGGTGGAATTATTAAGTGGAATTTTACCAAATTTTTAATTGATCGAGAGGGAAATGTAGTTAACAGATATGCTCCAACAACTGATCCGACAAAAACCAGGGCGGATATTGAAGAACTATTATAAAAAGAAGCAGAAAGGAGCAGTATTTACTGCTCCTTTTAATTTCTTATAGATACTATTTTTTTAAGAAAATTAAGGATTACAAACAGTAGCTTTAACTGATTTTATATTAATAAAATTCGACATAAACTGACAAGTAAACGGTAGGTGCACGTTATTCTGCACCTTCATTAATTGTAATGACTTCCATTTTTTCTAATGCCCTCTCTATTAGGGCTTCAATTTCTAAGTTTTCTTCTCCAAAGTGGATGGTATCGAGTTTGGGCTGAGTTGCCGGGTTATCAGGTACAAAGATAGTGCAGCAGTCTTCATGTGGTCTAATTGAGATCTCATAAGTGCCAACCCTTTTTCCCAGAGCAATAATATCATTTTTATCCATGGTAATTAGGGGGCGAAGAACCGGGAATTCAGCTACTTCATCAGATGAGCGCAGTCCCTCCAGAGTCTGGCTTGCTACCTGGCCCAGGCTTTCTCCGGTTACTAGTGCCAGTTCGTTATTTATTTCTGCCAGTCGGTTGGCAATTCTAATCATCATTCGCCGCATAATAGTTACAGTATATCTGCGTGGTGATTTTTTTAATATTTCCTGCTGGATTTCTGTAAAATAGGGAATTTGCAGTTTTATTTCTCCACCATAACGGCTTAAAACTTTTGTCAGGTCAATTACCTTTTCTTTTGCTCGCTCAGAAGTATAGGGAGGGGAATCAAAGTAAACTGCATTTAAGGATAGACCTCTCTTTAATCCAAGCCAGCCGGCCACTGGACTGTCAATTCCACCAGATAATAGAAGTAATGCTTTACCCGATGACTTAACGGGTAGACCACCCGGGCCAGCCTCTCGCCTGATGAAAAGATAAATCTTCCCTCTTCTGATTTCAACTTCAAAAAGATGTTCAGGCTGATGGACATCAACACTGAGAGGAGTTTCTGGACTTTCAACCTCTCTTAAAATTTCTCCCCCAAGCTCTCGATTAAGCTCAGGACTTTCGATCGGAAAGGACTTATCTGCTCGGGTAGTTTCCATTTTAAAAGTAGTCGGATAGTTTTGAACCTCAGCTTTAAAGAGCCTAACCGCCTTATTTTTCAATTCCTTAAAATCCTGCTCATTAAAATCAGCTATTTTTTTGCCAATTCTCAGTCTCTGAGCCGGACTTAAAGAAATAATTCCCGGTACATTGACCAGTCTTTCGACAATTTTTTCAATCTGATCACTTTCTGCATAAAGAAAAATCCGCCCGTAAACAGTACTGATTTCAAAATCTCCCAGATCTGCTGCTGCCCTTTCAATATTTGAGACCAGCTGGGAAATGAAATCATTGATATTATCACCTTTCAGGCCAATTTCTCCATAACGAATAATTATTAAATCATACAAAATTTTTCACCTCATTAAAAAAGTTTCAGAAAATTAATCTGTTCTTCTAAAGTTTTTATAAAATAATCTAGATCATCATTAGTAATTTCTTTATTTAAACTTACCCTAAGAGCACTCTCACTCCGCTTTTGAGAGAGGCCGCAGGCATTAATAATTCTGCTGCCCTTTTTCTTGGAAGAACAGGCTGAGCCTGTTGAAATATAAATCCCCTGACTTTCGAGAGCATGCAGCATTGTCTCTCCTTTAATACCTGGGAGAGAAAAATTTATAATATGAGGGGCCCCAGCTGTGGGAGAATTAATTACCACTTCCTCAATTTCCTGCAGATAGTTCAGCAAATACGTCCTTATTTTAGCTAAATTTTTATCAGCTTTTTCTGCTGCTGAAAGCTGGGGCAATTTTTTTACTGCCTCTCTCAGTCCAGCAATTCCCGGGATGTTTTCTGTTCCGGAGCGCAAATTTCTTTCCTGACCTCCACCATAGACTAAGGGTTTTAAGTTAGTCCCCTCCTTAATATATAAAGCACCTATTCCTTTAGGACCATGGATTTTGTGGCCGCTGATTGAATAAAGATCGACCGGCCACTGGCTCAAATTGCTGTAGATCTTTCCAAAAGCCTGAACTCCATCTACATGAAAAAAGCTGAGTGGATTTTTCCTTTTTATAATTTCAGCAATTTTTCTGGTGGGCTGAATAGTTCCCAGCTCATTATTAACCTGCATAATGCTGACAAGAATTGTTTTTTCAGTAATTAAGTGACTCAAATGCTCCAGGTCAACATGCCCTTCCTGATCAACATTAACTGTATCTACCTGCCAGCCTTCATTTTCTAAAGCCTTAAAAAGTTCAGCTACTGAAGAATGTTCGATGGGGGAAGTAATCAGATGTCTGCCCCGATTCTCATAAGCTTTTGTTATTCCTCTAATGGCCAGGTTATTGCTTTCTGTACCACCGGAGGTAAAAATGATTTCTTTAGCTTTAACTTCAAGATACTCAGCAATTATTTTTCTGCTCTTTTTTAAAATCTTTTCTGACTTTAAACCAAAACGATGTAGAGAAGAAGGATTGGCATAGCTTTTTTCTAAAGCATCAACTACAGCTGCAGTAACTTCCGGCAGTGCCTTAGTAGCTGCAGCATTATCTAAATATATTTCTCTTTCCATTAAACTCACTCCTAATTTAAAACACTAAATTTTATTATACCACCAATAGCAAGAGAAATAAACCGCTGCCGCCGAGAAACAGAGATTCCGCAAATGATTTTTAAAAAATAAGGAGAATACCGTTCAAACAGTATTCTCAGCAGTAGTACCAAAATAAAGAATATTAGAAATATT
>NZ_SNWX01000043.1 GCF_004362045.1 Halanaerobium saccharolyticum
CTGTATCTTATTTGAGCTGATTTTAGTGTAGAAAATACTGTTTAGAGTAATATTTTATCTTTTTTATTTTTTAAAAATCATTTGCGGAATCTCTGAGATTACCCAAATTTATTTGACTTTCAACTCCAAAAATAGTTATTATATATATGGTGTGTAAAATTTATTGAAGATAAATATATAAAAGGATTTGATAAATAATGACTGAAGAAAATATCCAGAAACCTAACTCAAGAATCGCCATTATAACATTGATAACTGTAATTGCAGTTATCTTATTTTCTATTCGAACTGCTCTAGTCCTGGAATCTGCCCTGGTTCTGGGAGCAATGACAGCTGCTTTATTTGCCCTCTACCTGGGATTAAGCTGGAAAGAAATTGAAGACGGAATGATCAATGGAATTAAAAATGCTCTCGGGGCCTCTTTAATTCTAATTATTATTGGAATGGTGATTGGAAGCTGGATTTTATCAGGAACTATCCAGACTATGGTTTATTATGGCCTGGAACTTTTAAGTCCTGGCATATTCCTACCGGCAGCTTTTTTACTGGCTGCAGTTACTTCAATTTTAATCGGGAGCTCTTTTGGAACAATTGCTACCATGGGAATTGTTCTTCTGGGAGTTGCAGAAGGACTGGGAGTACCAAAAGCAATTACTGTTGGTGCAGTAGTTTCGGGGGCAATGCTCGGAGATAAGATTTCGCCAATGTCAGATTCGACTAATTTAACTGCTGCAATGAGCAGCACCGATCTGTTTGATCATATTAAATCAATGCTCTACATATCTCTGCCGGCTGCTTTAATCAGCCTTTTCTTATATACAGTAATCGGCACCTTTTATTTAGAAAGTGGTGTTGATCTGGCTAATATTAATCAAATTTTGAGCAATTTAGAGCAGAACTTTAATATAACTCTCTGGACTTTGATTCCACCGATTCTGATGCTGCTGCTTTCATTATTTAGAGTCCCGGCAATTGCCTCCCTCTCGCTCAGCTTTATTACTGCTTCCATTTTTGCAGTTTTAACTCAGGGAGCCTCTTTTGCCGAAATTTTAAATGCAGCTGCCGGTGGTTATCAGGCTGATACCGGAATGGAACTCTTAGACAGTCTCTTAACTCAGGGCGGAATCAATAATATGATGAGTACAGTTGCCATTATTATGGCCGGTACTGCAATGGGAGGAATACTTGAAAAAGCTAGAATTTTAGAAGTGATCCTGGATTCGATGCTTGCTTTTATAAAAAGGCCTAGAGATTTAATCTTAATTTCCTTAAGTTCAGCCTATATTATGCTTTTAGCAACCGGGGAAATGTTTGTCTCAATTGTGATTCCTGGCCGGACCCTGGCTCCTGCCTATCAGGAAATGAAAATTAAAACCAGTGTACTTTCTCGGTCTTTAGAGACAGCTTCTACCCTCGGCTGCTCAATTTTACCCTGGGGTGTTGTTTCGGTTTATATCCAGAATGTAATGGATATTGGTTTTAGCTATATTCCCTATACATTTTTATCATTTCTGGCTCCGATTATCGCAGTAATTTATGCATTCAGCGGCAGCTTCATTTTTAAAGATGAATAAATTTATCTATAAATAATTGGACTTTATTTAGTATAAAAAAATTAAGCGCTGTTCCTCAAGCTGGAGCAGCGCTTTTTTGCTTATACTTTTATTTGATCTAAATCTTTGATGAATTCTTAAAACCACTAATCTCTATCTCTTTCTTTCAAAGTATCTTCTATCACTTTAAAATAAGAGTGAAGCAATTGGATTTTTATCACTTGTACTGTAAACTTCTTTCGTTTCTAAATTGACTGCACTTAAAATTCCACCTTTACCGGCTCCTGTATCCACCAGAATTTTATTATTCCCAAATCTCACCTCAGCAACCGGAGTATGACCGGCAACTACTGTCCTATCTTCTTTAAAATCCTCACTTTTTGCTCCCAAAAATGGCTGTCTGATCCAGACCAGATCATGTTCTGTCTGTTCTTCCAGACTTTTAGAGGGATTAATACCGGCATGAACAAAAATATAATCCTCAGCGGCATGATAATATGGTAGTGAAGCAAAATATTGGGCAGCTTTATTTAATTCAGAACGATTTGGAAAACCAGTCTCTGTTTCCTGACCTCCATTGTGATACCAGAGATCAATATTATTTTCATTTAAAACAGCATCAATCATCATTTCTTCGTGATTACCTCTTAAAAAAATATTTTTCCCATTATCCAGTTTTCTGATATATTTATAAACCTGATAGGAATCAGCACCACGATCCACATAATCCCCGACAAAAATCAGTTTATCCTGATCAGGGTCATAATTAATCTTTTCAATAATCTTCTTCAGCTCATCTATTTCTCCATGAATATCACCGATTACATATTCAGCCATTTTAGCCACCTCCTGTTCATTACTTTTAAGTATATTATAACACAAATCCATCAATATTTTTAATTTTGCCGGGAATTAGATTACTGCTGATTTAATTCTGTTAACATTTTTTCGGTCTTCTCGTAGTGAGAACCACGCCAGTATATTTTGTCACAGCTGGGGCAGTATTTAAAATCCTGAAAATATTTTTTGGTTTTAGGTTCCAGTCTTTCTATAATTTCCTCTTTATCAATATCTACTAATTTGCTGTTGCAGTCTACACAGCGACTTTCTTGACCGTGATAATATTGAGCCAGCTGAAATCGCGCAAAAACTTCTTCTAACTGTTTTTTTGGATCATCATTCCAGATGAATTTAGCCCATTTAACTCTTTTTCGCATCAAAAGTCCCCGATCTCTGCTTAAAATTATTCTTTTTTCGCTGACAGCCTGATCAACAATTTCTCTATCCTGATAATCATTTCTATAGGCTGTGTCAAAACCAAAACGGCGGAGATAACGAGCAAGTCGACCGAGATGGACATCTAAAATAAATTTTGGTTTTTCTGGATATTCAGTTAATAATTTAATTTCTTCTGGCAGCTCAAAATTATAAAGGTGGGGATAGATCGAAAAAAAATCACCGGGCTGCACCAGATAGGAAAAGTCAACTGCTTGAGAATTATTCAAAATCAGAGTTACTTCCGGATGGGGAACTCCAATACTTTCAATTCTGTCTTTAATTGTCTGCCGTCCCCGGTAATGATGGACATAATAACGTTCGTCAGTTAATTTTAGGTTTTTCTGTGATTCAGCTTTGATAAAATCATTTAAATATGAGTAAAATCTAAATTTTATTTTTTTAATCATAATCACTTCCTCAAACAGCTAATTATTCCAGCTGTTTTCCCGCTTGAAATTCAAATTTAATTTTTGTTTAATTTCTTTCTTATTATGATACATTTTCCGATCTGCTGCATTGATCATTGCCTCCAGAGTCTTATATTTCTGGCTGTTGTAGATATAGCCAAAGGCAATGCTGAAATATTTTTCGGGATGTTTTTTTGCTTTTTTCTTTATCCTTTTTATAATCTGAGAACATTCTTTTTTATTGGTATCCGGTAAAATTATTGCAAATTCATCTCCACCAATTCTGGAAATAATATCTTTTTCTCGGGTAACTGACTTCAGTAAATCGGCTGTTTCTTTTATATATTGATCCCCTTTTTTGTGTCCGTAATTATCATTAATTATTTTTAGATTATTGATATCAGCTATAATTACAGAAAGATTATAGAAGTCAGGATTATTAAATTCTTGCAGTTTATTTTCAAAATATCTTCTATTATATAAACCAGTCATCTCATCATGAAAGCTTAAAAATTTAACTTTTTCATTCTGTTTTTTAAAAATCTTAATCTGCTGAGCACTGGCAAAAGCTCCAGCCAGGACCTGATAAAGTATAAAAATCTTAACAATAATGTGGTATTCTAAAAATAAAAATAATGTATAGAAGAATGTCTGGCCCATCCAGATAAAAAGAGTCTTTTTATCAAATGTAATTTTAAGCATCATTTCCATAATAATGAATAAAATTATTAAATAAAAAAAACCAAAAATATAATCATCCAGGTGCTCAACATCCCAAAACATAAATTTAGCAATTAATATTAAGAGCAGTATTAAATAATAGATATGAATTGTAGTCATTAACTTTTTATTGGCTTTTTTTTCTGTTTTTATGTCCATAAGATCATCCTTCGAAATCATTATAGTGATATACCACCATTAATATAAGAATTCAAGGTTAAACCACAAAATCCTCTAAAAATTTCTGATTTTTGCCAGAATAACAATAATTATATATAATAATCTTATAGTTAAAAACTTTTAAGTAAAAATTAATAATAAGGAGCAGTAAAAATGGGGGTAAGTAAAAAAGAAATTTTAGAAGAATTACGTTCAATATTTTTAAATAAAACCTTTGATGCCCTACTGCCGCCTCTAATCTATGCTGTCAGCAATTCTCTTTTTGGCCTAATTCCGGCGGTTATTCTGGCTGTGACAGCAGCCTTCTTTAGCTTTTGCAGACGGGTTATCAAAAAAGAAAACTGGAAATATGCTCTGGGAGGTCTGGCTGGAGTAATTTTTGCTTCCTCTCTTGCTTATTTAAGTGAAAATGCCAGCAATTATTTTATTCCTGCCCTGACATCCTCTGCTTTTTTGCTGCTGGCTGCAGTCATTTCTCTGCTGATCGGTAAACCACTGGCAGCCTGGGCCAGTCATTTAAGCCGCGGCTGGCCTTTAAAATGGTTCTGGCGGGATGATATTAAACCTGCTTACCAGGAGGTTACAATTTTCTGGGCCCTTTACTTTGGCCTGCGGCTCAGCATTCAGCTCAACTTATTTTTTAGTGAAGCTGTGCTCAACTTAGCCTGGATAAATGTAATACTGGGCTGGCCTGCTATCATAGTAGTTTTAGTGATCAGCTATATTTATGGAATCTGGCGTTTAAATAAACTTGGTGGACCGGGAGTTGAAGAGTTCAAAAATAATGAAAATCCTCCCTGGAATGGTCAAAAGAGAGGTTTTTAAATTAACTATTTGCCGGATTCTCTCTGGATATCATTAGACAAATTTAGTCATTAAACGACAGGTTCCCGGTAGGTGTAAGGTGTACAATTAGAAAGGAGGTAATTAGTTTGCAGCCATGGCGCTTAATTACAAACAGCAGCAGTAATGCTTTTTATAATATGGCAGTTGATGAAGCAATAATGATTTTACACAGCAAAAATGAGGTGCCACCTACACTGCGCTTCTACAGCTGGAAACCGGCAGCTCTTTCTCTGGGCTATTTTCAAAAGACTAAAAAAGAAATTGATTACCAAAACTGTCAGAAAGAAGGAATTGATCTTGTCCGGCGTTTAACCGGGGGGAGGGCCATTCTCCATGATCGGGAATTAACCTACAGTTTAATTATTAGAGAAGATTACAAACTGCTGGCAAATTCTATAGAGAAAAGTTATCAGCAGATCAGCAGGGGCCTGGTCAGCGGTCTGCAGCAGCTGGGTATCCCGGCTGAATTAAAAGCTGTAGAGCGAGGTAAAAAAGCACCTCTGGGGCATTCAGCTGCCTGTTTTGATGCACCTTCCTGGTATGAAGTCATTTTAGATAACAAAAAACTGATTGGAAGTGCTCAGCGAAGAAAAAATGGTACAATTCTGCAGCATGGGTCTCTGCCGCTTACAATGAATGCAGAAAAAATTTTTAAGCTTCTAAATTACAGCTCTGAAGAGCAGCGAAAAAAAGCGCGCAGAACTTTTAGTTTAAAATCAACATCTCTAAAAAAAGCGGGTTATAATTTTTCGCATTCTGAATTAGAAAACGCTATAGCTGCCGGGCTGGCTCAAGTTTTAGGGATAGAATTAGAAAAATCTAAGTTAACAGAGGCAGAGAATGAACTTGCAAAAAAACTAGCTTCAGAAAAATATAAAAGTCAGAACTGGAATTTTAAAAGATAGCTATTCAGTTAAATTTATAATATCATTTATATAACAATAAATAAAAAAGGAGTTTTAGGATGACTAATAAAAATAATAATTCTCGCAAAAGACTGCCAGCCTGGCTGCGCCAGAAGGATCCACTGCAGAAAGGTATGCTGGCTACCAGAAATATGCTTAAAGATTTAGAAGTAAATACAGTCTGCAAAAATGCGCGCTGCCCCAATATTGGTGAATGCTACAGCAAAAAAACCGCTACTTTTATGATTCTGGGTCAATACTGTACTCGCAGCTGCCGCTTCTGTTCGGTGTCCCACCAGCATAAACCAGAAAAAATAGATCCAGCTGAAGCAGAAAGAGTAGCAGAAGCAGTGGAAAAACTAAAGTTAAAACATGCAGTTATTACATCTGTGACTCGGGATGATCTAAAAGATGGCGGGGCGGAACAGTTTGTGAGGGTGATCAAAGCAATCAGGGAGAGAACTCCCGAAGTTTCAATCGAAGTTTTAACTCCTGATTTTAATGAATACCAGCCGGCAATTGATAAGATCATTAAGGTAAAACCGGAAATATTTAATCATAATATTGAGACTGTGGCTTCCCTTTATAGTCAGATCCGACCTCAGGCTGATTATCAGCAGTCTCTGAGAGTTTTAAATAAAGTTGCAGAGGCAGACAAAAATATTTTAATTAAATCAGGAATGATGCTCGGGTTGGGAGAAAGCGAAAGAGAGCTGATTGAGCTCTGGGATGATTTATTAGCAGCTGGAGTAGAAATTTTAACTATGGGTCAGTATCTCCAGCCTTCTAACGAAAATATTGAAGTGGCAGAATATATAAAACCGGAGAAATTTGCAGAGCTGAAAGAAAAAGCTCTGGCCCGCGGTTTTAAAGAAGTCTCCTCCGGTCCTCATGTTAGAAGTTCTTATTTAGCTGAAGAAGTCTATCAACAGCTTAATTAATTGTACTTTTCTTTAATTATACCATCTTTATATGCTTCAAGCAGCTGCATTAAATATTCCACATCTTCATTTAACTTTTCACCAATATCGGTATCAGCTATTTTTTGCGGCTGCTCAAATTTTAATACTTCTGCAGCCGAAATCGTATCCCTGCTGTCTTTATGCAGGGCATTTTTTTTGCTGATAAATGGCTGATGCGAGATTAAGCGCATTTTTGTATTGCTGTAAGTTAGAGTATAGCCTGCTATTCCCGTTTTTTCGTGATAGGCAGCAGAAATCCCCCCATCAATAACAAGCAGTCTTCCATTCCCTTTGACAGGACTTTCTCCTTTTTTTTCAGCTACAGGCGTATGACCATTAATAATATGGCCTGTTTCTGGGTCAAGTCCGAATTCAGCCAGAATTTTTTTGCAGATATACTCATTTTCTCTGGCCTGATAATAGGGATTCATATTTTCTTGATAAAGGTCATCCTCTTCTGCATCAGTAAAATATCGCAAAAAGGTAGTCATCCTGTCCTTACCAAAAAGTGGAGATAATTCTCCCCGCCAGAGATACCAGAGCCAGTCTTTAAACTCAGCATCAGCCTCCTGCTTGGAATAACTGCGGCGGATAATATCATCAAAAAAGTCCATCAATTTTTTACCGCTGTATTTTTCTCCTTCAACTTTAACCTCCGAAAAATTTCCATTTTCAGCCAGCGGCACACAGCCGTGAAATAGAAGATTGCCATTATATTTTTTATACATGCTGCCGTTGTTGTATAAAAATCTAACATCTTCCTGTAATTTGTCATTATTTTTAAAAGAATAGCTGAGCTGCTCAATTACTTCTTCTTCCCATTCACTTAAGCGATAGGGAGCTTCAGGTGAAATTGTAGGTAATTTCTGGTCTGTCAGCTGATACTTTTTACCTGCTAAGTTTAAAACTCCTTTTTGATAGTCTATTTTTTCTAAATAGAGGGCCTCATTCATTTCAAATTCCGGCCGTTTTTTAATCAGCTGCCCTTCCAATTTAAATTGAATAACAGCGATAGCTTTATGCATCTGGGACATAATTTTTATTTCATTTTCATCTAATTCTCTATTGATCAGGCGAGGTTGATAAATTTCTTCATCCAAATTTTGATAATGATTCATCGCAAATCTGGCCAGAGGCCGCATATTAATTCCATAACCCTCTTCTAAAAATTCAAGATTTCCATAGCGGAGAGCAATTCTTAAAGCAGTAGCAATCAACGCCTGCTGCCCTAAAGCTGCCCCCATCCATAAAATATCATGATTACCCCACTGAACATCAACATTATGATGTTTCTTTAAAAAATCCATAATCACATCCGGGGTCGGACCACGATCAAAGATGTCCCCAATAATATGTAGTTTATCAACAGCAAAAGTTTGAATCAGCTCTGAAAGTGCAATAATAAACTCTCTGGCCTGACCGACCTCAATGATTGTTGTCAAAATTTTTGCTTTGTAGTCTTTTTTATTGGGTTCACCTTCTCTAATATGCAGAAGTTCTTCAATGATATAAGCAAATTTTTCCGGGAGTGCTTTCCGCACTTTAGATCTGGTGTAAATTGAAGAAACCTCTTGAGAAATCTGCACCATGTAATCCAGTGCTTCTTTGTACCATTCCGGCGGAATTCCTCCTCTTTCATCTAATTCCTTCATTTTGGATTTAGGATAAAAAATTAAAGTTGCCAGCTCTCTTTTTTCAGTATCAGTTAACTTATCTTCAAATATTTGATCAATCTTATACTCAATTACTCCTGAGGCAGTTTTAAGCATATATTTAAATGCTTCGGCTTCCCCATGTAAATCTGTTAAAAAATGCTCTGTACTTTTCGGTAAATTTAAAATAGCTTTCAGGTTAATAATTTCTGTACTTACAGCAGGAACATTGGGAAACTGTTCTGACAGTAGTTTTAAATATTTCAGATCTTTCATTGATTACTCCTTTCTGCAGCTATCATTTTTTGTTTGAAATTAATTTAAGTCTTAGAAATTAATTTTTCATAGGCCAGTCTCTTACCGCCCTCACTGGTGTAAATAATTCCGCAGTATGTAAAACTCTCTTTTTCTATGGCCCGCTGCATGGCAAGATTTTCGGGATGAGTATCAATACGAATACTCTCTGCATTTTCGCGGCTGGCCAATTTATATGTATTTTTAAAAATCTCAGCCATTATCCCCTGTCCCTTATATTCTTCTGCAACTGCCACCCGGTGAACAACTCCGTATTTCCCCTCACTAATCCACTCTCCAGCTTCAATATAATTATAAGTAGAGTCCTCAGCAAAAATAATTGCAGCTGTAGCGATAACTTGCCTTCCCTGCTGAATCAAATATGAATTACCCTGCTTAATATCATCTTTTATTGTCTCTGAATTAGGATAATTATTCTGCCACTGATCAATCCCCTGTTTCCTTAAATAGTTCTGAGCCTCATTAATAATCTTTATAATTTCTGGAATATCCCTGTTTTCAGCTTTTCTAAAATTCATTTAGCAAAATGCCCCTTTCAACATTTTAAAACTGTAATTTTAATTATACATCACTATTCATTTATTCTCTGAGTCGATCTTTATTAAAACTATACTTTTTTTCTTCCAGCAGCCACTGAATAATATTTTCTTTTGTATCAGGTCTGGCAAAATAGTAACCCTGAGCATAATCACAATCAAGTCCTTTTAAAAAATCAAGCTGAGCTTTTGTCTCAACCCCCTCGGCCACAACCTTCAACTCAAGTGCGTGTGCCATATTTATAATTGAGTTAATAATATTTTCTGTTGCTTTTTCCTGTCCTATGTTTTTAATAAAGGCAATAAATGCCTGATCTATTAGTTCATCTGCTATCTGACTCTGTTCTGGATAACTGGTTATACCAAGGCTAATATCATTAAAGATAGAGAGCTGATTAAATTTAACCGCTTAAAGGTACAGTTTTGTCCTCATATAATTTTAATTTTTGGTATATTTTCTGTCTTTTAATTGGCCTGGCTCCTTTCTATAAACCTGATTAAATTACTTTTGTTTGACTCTACTTAAATAATTCTCTATCTCAACTTTTTGACCTGCAAAATTCTGCATTTTTTAATATTAATTTTACTATAGTGATCATCTCTTATAATTATTGAGCATCACTGTTCTGATTCCTTCTCTCTGAAATCATCAGATCAGCCTCTGCAATCCAGTCATTTCCTAAATATTTACGACCAACCCAGAGTGCCCGGCCAAAAAAGTCAGCAGGAAGAGCAATTAAAATTCCCAAAAGGCCCAGATTAAAATAAACTCCAAGTAGATAACTTAAACCAAGTTTTAATAATGTCTGAGAAATTAGATTACCATATAAGGCTGACTTAGTATTTCCGGCCCCATTTAAGTGACCTGCCAGTACCCCATAAATTGTAATTAAAGGTCCTCCAATACTTAATGCTTTCAAAAAGCGGACCGCAATCTGCAGGGTTTCTGGATTATCCCCAAATAATCTGACTAAATAAGGTGAACTAAAAAAGATTAAAAGCGAAAAACTACCAATAGAAACCACTGTCAAAATAAGCATTGCCTCAACTGTTTTTTTGCTTTCTTCCACTCTGGCAGCACCAATTTTTTGACCGCTCAAAATAGCAGTTACCGTATAATATGAACGGTGCATGGGAGCAATTAACTGCTGAAAAATCCTTCTTGCAATATGATAGGCAGCTGCGGCTTCGGTTCCGAAAAGAAGTAAAATGGAGTTGAAAGGAAAGGTAATTAAGCTCTGATAAAGTCCTTCTGTAATTTTGGGGGCACTTACTTTAAATAACTGTTTGATCAGGATAAAGTTCCAGTTTTTAATTGGATTTATTAAGTTAAATTCACTTTTAGAACTTAAAAAGATCAGTATAAAGATGACGGCCGAAAGAGTTTTAGCAGTAAAGGTGCCAATACCAACTCCAGGCACACCTATTTCTGGTAAAAATCCAATTCCTAAAGCCAGTCCAACCGAAACTAAAATATTAATTATATTAGAAATAACCTCTACCACCATTGGAGTTCTGGTGTCCCCACTTCCCTGCAGAGCCCGGGCAGCAATAATGGAAGTTATTCTAAAAGGAGCAGCTGCAAAAATTATCATTAGATACTGGGCTCCCAGTTCTATCACCTTCGGAGCAGCACCAAGCAGTGCAATCATCTGCTCTGCAAAGAAAAGAGCTATAAAAATAAAGGGAATTCCAATAATTAGAGAAACAAAGATCACCTGTGATAAAACAAGATCTTTATTGGCCTTTGCAGCAGCAGTATTAGTACCACTTTCCTGAGAAATCAGGGAAATACTTCCACTTCCCAGACCAAGTCCTATTCTTAATATTATACTTTCCCAGACATCTCCCAGCCCAACAGCTGTAACTGCTGCCGGACCAAAATACCCCATTAAGATCATATCTGTAGTTCTCATTGCTGTAACAAATATATGGTTAAGCATCACCGGCCAGGCAAGGATAAATGCTTCCTTCCACAGCGGTAAATAGGAAATAAAAAGTGCCATTATTACACTCCTAAAAAATCAATTTAAATTTCTAATATGTATTTTAATTACAAAAATAGCCGGCAAAAAAGATAAATGCCGGCATATAAATTTTGCATTATTTAAAAACAGTCATTTTTCAGATACCCAGTTCATTTAATTAGATAACTTAAGTATTTCTGCCACTTTTTCCTTAACAGAGTTTTTATCACAACTGTGCTGATGCTTACTTTCCATATTTTCTAATCCCCTGAGTCCTCTGTGAACTTTAGCTGCTGTTAAATCATTTAATTCTTCTATAATTCTATATTCATCCTGCTCAATTTTTTCTTCTTTTAATGATTCCAGAACTGCCCGGCTGAATTTATAGGGATTAGCAGTAGAAGCAATAACTGCTGTTGTTTGATCTTTATTTTGCTGCCGATATTTGTTTAAAGAATCAACGCCTACGGCTGTATGAGGATCGAGTAAATAATTAAAATTGTTAAAAGTTGTTTTAATTACCGCCTTTGCTTCTGTTTCAGTAGAATAATGACCACTAAAAAGGTGCTGTATTTTTGCTTTAGTCTGCTGATCAATCACAAATTTATTTTCAGATTTAAGTTTTTGATACCACTCCTTAATTTTGCTGCTGTCATGATCAGTAACCTCAAATAAAAAGCGCTCCAGATTGGAGGAAATAAGAATATCCATGGAAGGACTGATTGTTTTCTTAAATTCGCGTTCAATATTATATATTCCAGTCTCTAAAAAATCAGTCAGAACTTTATTATCATTGGAAGCACAAATAAATTTGTTGACCGGAAGCCCCATACGATAGGCATAATAAGCAGCCAGGATATTGCCAAAATTACCGGTTGGTACAGCTATATTAATTTTATTGCCGGCTTTAACTTGATTTTCCTTAACAATTTCAAAATAAGCTTTAAAATAATATACAATCTGCGGCAGCAGTCTACCCCAGTTTATAGAATTTGCTGAAGAAAACTGAAAATTATTGGCTTCCATTTTTGCTCTAAATTCCTTATCAGCAAATATGTTTTTAACTGCAGTCTGACAGTCATCAAAGTTACCTTTTAAAGATACAACTTCTGTATTGCTGCCCCCGGTGGTTTTCATCTGATCTTCCTGAACTCTGCTGACTCCATCTTCTGGATAAAACACTATAATTTTAACTCCTTCTACATCTTTAAAGCCTTCCAGGGCTGCCTTACCAGTATCGCCAGAAGTTGCAACCAAAATAACAATTTCCTTTTCTACTTCCAGATTCTTAACTGCTCTCACTAAAAGTTGAGGCAGTATCTGCAGAGCCATATCCTTAAAAGCAGCAGTTGGACCATGCCATAATTCCAGAATATAAGTATTTTGATCCAGTTTAATCAGCGGTGTTTTTTCTGACCGGGGAAAACTTTCTTTCTGATAGGCAGCTTTTACTGATTCCTCAATCTCTGATTCACTAAAATCACTTAAAAATTTATTGAAAATCCAGACCGCCAGTTCCTGATAGCTTTGATCTTTCATCTCCATAATTTCTGCTAGCTCCAGTTTCGGTATTTCTTCTGGTACAAATAATCCACCTTCAGGAACCATCCCCAGGCTTATTGCTTCAGCCGAATTTACACTTTTATAATTTCCTCTAGTACTAATATACTCCATACTCTCTACCTCCACTAAATTATATTCTTAAATTTTATAAAACTAATGATAACCATTAAATAATAATAATTTTCGACTTTAATTAATAACTATAAATCATTATATCGAAAGTAGTTGTTGATGTCTATTAAATAGCTTATTTCTTTTTAAATTTGGCTCTTCGCTATTTAGTGTGGGTAACCCAAATGGCACATATTAACATTAATGGTAATTCAAAATTTAAAATTAACATCAATATAACTTGA
>NZ_SNWX01000044.1 GCF_004362045.1 Halanaerobium saccharolyticum
CTGTATCTTATTTGAGCTGATTTTAGTGTAGAAAATACTGTTTAGAGTAATATTTTATCTTTTTTATTTTTTAAAAATCATTTGCGGAATCTCTGCCTATTACTAATCTTATTTGACATAAGTTGTAGTGGATGTTAACATAAATATTGGTTATTAGAAATTATGGAAAAATAACGAAAATACTTTAATGAGGTGAAATTAAATGGCAACAGTTATGGAATATGCGGAAGATCTTGCAGATGCAATTGTTGAATCACAGGAATTTCAGGAATTAAAAGAAAAAGAAGAAATTATGGTTGAAGATGAAGACGCAAAGTCAATGCTTGATAATCTGAATGCAAAATATCAGCAGGTACAGATGATGCAGCAGAATGGTCAGGAAGTTAGTGATGAAAAGAAGCAGGAATTACAGATGATGGAGCAAAAAATGAAGCAAAATGATAAAATCTCTGAATTCTATGAAGCTCAGAATCACTTTAATCAGCTGATGAATTCTGTAAATCAGGTAATTACAAATAAACTTCAGGGTCAAGAAGAAGACGCTGAGTAATTACTTATAAAATTTGAAGAAATTGGAGCAAAACAGAACCGCAGTCAGCTGGCTGCGGTTTTTTTCTATTTAATTTAAATTATTTCCTGCTTTATAGCCTGTAGAAAACGCAATCTGCAGATTATAGCCACCTGTCATAGCTGCCAGATCAATTACCTCACCGGCAAAATATAAATTATCGATTAACCTGGATTCCATTGTTTTAGGGTTAATTTCTTCAGTGCTAATTCCACCTCTGGTTACTATTGCTCTTTCAAATCCTTTTTTAGCTTTAATATTAAGTTTTAATTTCTTTAATAAGTATATCAGTTCTTCTCTTTCCTCTGCAGTAATCTGGTTTACTGTTTTATCATAATCTATTGAAGAGAGTTTTAAAATAACTGGAATAAGTTTCTGGGGCAGTAAGTCTCCCAGGCTGTTGCCAAAATACTTATTGCTGTATTTATCAAAATCTCTTAAAATTCTCTGGTCTAAGGTCTGAAAATCAAGAGCAGGTTTGAGATCAATTTCCAATTGATAAGCTTCTGGATTTTGATCTATGTGCATCGAAGCAGAAATGACTATCGGGCCATCTAAATAATTATTCCTGATCTCTAAATCTCCAAATTCACTAAAAATTTCTTCTCCATTTTTTAATAAACTTAAGCTAACATATTTCAATTTTAGTCCCTGAGCCTCATAAATCCAGTCTTCCTTAGTTTTCAAACCGCAGAGCCCGGGCTCCGGATTAATTATTTTATGTCCAGTCTCCTGAGCCAGTTCAAATCCACTCCCATCAGAACCAGTCTGTGGATAAGAACTTCCACCTGCTGCCAGAATTATCTTATCTGCCTCCAGCTGGTCCTGATATTTTAAGTTCACCCCTTTAACTTTTTGATCCTTAATCAAAATTTCAACTACCTGATCCTGAATTAGTTCAACCTCATGTTTAAATAATTCTTTCTGTAATACTTTTAGCACATCCTGAGCGCGATTTGAGCTGGGGAAAACCCTGTCTCCTCTTTCGATTTTTAAGGGTAGTCCCAGGCCTTCAAAAAAATAATAAAGCCTGTAAGCATCGAATTCAGCCAGTGAGCTGTACATAAAATCTGGATTATCAACAATATTTTTGATATGCTGATTTAAATCCGAATAATTTGTTAAATTACAGCGCCCTTTACCGGTAATTAGTAATTTTTTACCCAGGTTTTTATTTTTTTCAACTAAACTAACCTGATAACCATTTTTAGCAGCCTGCAGAGCAGCCATCATTCCTGCCGGCCCCCCACCAATTACAATAACTTTAACTTTCTCCAAATTAAAACTTCCTTTCTTTAAAATCATTTGTTACCTTCTGTCATCCATTTTCTAAGCTAGCTACAGCTGTTTTGATTCTTTTTAAGCCTTCTTCTAATCTCTGGCGGGGACAGGCGATATTTAAGCGCATATGCATTGAACCTGCATCTCCAAACCAGCGGCCTGGATTAAGTCCCACCTTTGCATTTTTATTCATAAATTCTATTAATTGCTCATCTTTTTCAAAACCCAGCTGCGAACAATCCAGCCAGATTAAATATGTACCTTCTTCTTCTGTAACCTTAATTTGAGGAATATTTTCTTTGATATACTGCTGCAGAAATTTATAGTTAGCCTCTAGATACTTTAGCTGTGCTTCCAGCCATTCCTCCCCCTCATTATAGGCTGACTTTAAGGCCAGAAGACCAAATGGACTGTTCCCGGTTGCAAAACCTTCTTTTGCCTTTTGATAGGCAGCACGCAGTTCTCTGGATTCAATAATAGTATAGGAGGTATGTAAACCCGCAATATTAAAAGTCTTGCTGGCTGCCATCAAAGAAATAACCTTTTTACGGTACTCTTTAAATTCATCTCTTGCTAAAAGCAGCTTCAGAACGGGTGTATGTTGATAACCTGGTAAAATCAAGTCTAAATGGATTTCATCACTCAAAAGATAAATATCCTCTTTTTTTAATAAGCGCAGCAGCTTCAGTAATTCCTCTTTCTGCCAGACACGTCCCACAGGATTATGGGGACTGCAGAAAATCATAGCTCTGACCCGGTTTCCCTGCTGATTAGATTCTTTTATCTGCTTTTCTAAATGATTTAAGTCCATCTGATAGTAATTATTTGTTTTAATTAATTCATTTTTGAGAAGCTGACAGTTATTATTTTTGACTGCTCCATAAAAAGGCCTGTAGACCGGAGGCTGAACAATTACCGCCTCATCTGGCTCTGTAATTGCTTTTAGAGTAAAATTAATAGCCGGTACAACTCCAGTATCAAAAATTAGCCAGTCCTTTTTAACAGCCAAATCAAATCTCCGCTGCAGCCAGTCCTGGACTGCCTGATAAATACTCTGATCGGCAAAACTGTAACCAAAAATACCCTCTTCAACTTTTTCCTGCAGTCTTTTCTTTACCGCTGGAGCTGTCTGCCAGTCAGAATCAGCTACCCACATTGGCAAAATATCCTGGCTGCCAAAAATTTCTTCCCGTTTATCCCATTTAGTAGCCATGGTGTTATCTCTATTTTCCAGGCTTGAAAATTCAAAATTACTCACTCTATTTCCTCCCTATTGTGTTATTCTAGTTTATAGAAACTGATCAAACTAAATAATTTGTACTTCATTTTCCCTTTTGATATAATTTATAAACTGCTAACATAGATCAAAATTCAGAAAATCAGAGCTGATATCATAAAGATATCAGCCGTCAAATTTGCAGATGATTTTTCCTTATAAATTAGTTTTCTTTTAAAAATAAAGTCATAACTTTAATCATTTCTTTATGATCTAAACTGCCTCCCAGTTCCCTGCTGGAATGCATAGCCAGCAGAGGATTACCAAGATCAATACTTTTAATTCCCAGCTGAGTTGCAGCAATTGGTCCAATAGTTGAGCCACCGCGTTTGTCACTGCGGTTGCTATAAAATTGATAGGGTATATCATTTTTATCCATCAGATCAATTAAAACTCCGGCAGTACTGGCATTGGTAGTATACTTTAAATTCGCATTATATTTAATTACCGGTCCCTGATTTAATAAAGGACGATTATTCTGATCATATTCCTCACTGAAATTGGGATGGACTGCATGAGCCATATCTGCAGAAAGCAAAAATGATTTTTCAATAATTCTATAATAATCTTCTTTTTCGGCACCCAGATTATAAATTATTCTTTCAATTATATCTCCAGCAAAGGGAGAGTCTGCTCCCTGAGGAGTATGGCTTCCGATTTCTTCATTGTCATAAAAGACTGCCATCTGAGTCCAGTCTTCTACCCCGGATGAGGTTAAGGCCTTAAGTGCGGCGTGTACCATCGACAGATTATCCTGACATCCGGCTGAAATATATTCCTGATTGGGACCTAAAAACTGAGCTTTTTGAGTTGGATAAAGATATAATTCTGTCTCCAGAATATCTTCTGCTTTGTAATCGCTAAATTTTTCAATTAAAGCTTTCAGACTAAATTGATTTTCGGGATCAGAGCTTTTCTTTTCATGCTCCTCTTCATTATCTTGATTTAAAGCCTGAGTTATTAGTGCTCTTAAGCCCTTTTTCTTATCAACTTTTCCTTTTTGATTAACATCTTTATTTAAGTGGATTGCCAGATTAGGAATTACCGCCAGATTTTCTTCTAAATCAATCAATTCTTCCCGCAGGGCAAAAGAATTTTCAGATTTAAGAATAATTTTACCGGCCAGGGATAGTTCTCTATCATACCAGGTATTTAAAATAGGGCCTCCATAAATCTCTGTATTTAAAAGATACTGCCCCTCATTATTAATAACAGGATCAGGTTTAACTTTTAAAGCAGGACTGTCAGTATGTGAGGAAATAATTCTGAAACCCTGATTTAAAAAATCTTTCCCGGTAATAAAGGCTATTATAGCAGAATCATTGCGGCTGATAAAATACTTTTCCCCTTCACTTAAATCCCACTTCTGTCCGGGATCAAGTTCTTTAAAACCCAGTTTTTCAAGCTCTTTTTCTAATTCTAAAGCTGCGTGAAAAGCAGTCGGAGAATTATTAATGAATTTCAATAGTTCTTCTGCTTCTTTATTCATCATCTTTCACCCCGGCAATATCAATAATTGCCTTTGCATAAATAGCTGCACTTTTAACCAGATCATCAATCCGGATAAACTCGTCTTTCTGGTGAGCTAATTCGGGCTGGCCCGGGAAAAGTGGACCAAAAGCAACTCCTTTTGTTACTTTGCGGGCATAGGTTCCCCCACCAATTGCCACCGGATCACTATTATCACCTGTAAATTCCTGATAGGCAGTCATCAATTTTTTAATAAACGGATCATCTTTAGCAATATACAGTGGTTCTGCATCACTTAATAAATCTAAACTGATTAGCTGCTGATCAATATTCTTTTTAATATCATCAACTACTTTTTTAGCACTTGATTTAACTGGATAGCGAATATTGACTATAAATTCTATTTTCTTTTGATCACCTTTAATAATTCCTGGATTAAAGGTTAAGGATGTTGGTACATCATCATGATCTTTACAGCCAATGGAAGCACCATCATATTCAAGTCCAATTTTTTCTTTATAAAATGTTAAAAAATCTTCTGTTCTGGAACTGGCAAATGGAAGTTCAGCCAGGATATTAATTAAATATGAAATCGCATTTTTTCCATCTTGGGGCATACTTCCGTGGGCAGAAATCCCTTGATAGGATAATTTGATTTTACTATTTTCTGTCTCAATTTTTAAGTCATCCTGCTCATAATCAATATCTGCCAGCAGCTCCAGCAGTTCCTCTTTTTTCAAACCGGATAAAACTGCTTCTGCATAATCAGGAACCATATTGGCAGCATTCCCGCCTTTAATCTGCTCCAGCTGCAGTCCATCCCGCCTGTCTCCGGTATCTCCATTTAAAGCCAGCGAAAATTTGAGATCTGCAATTCCTTTTTCTGCATGAATAGCAGGAAAAGTAGCATCCGGACTAAAAGCCAGCTCAGGCATTTTTTCCTTTTTAAAATAGTGATTAAGAGAAGCCATACCCGACTCTTCATTTGTACCCAGAATTAATCTGACCCTTTTATCTAATTTAACTCCCAGTTCCTGAACAATTTTCATTGCGTAAAGACCTGCTGCTGCCGGTCCCTTATCATCGATAGTTCCTCTACCATAGATTTTATCATCATGAATTTCGGCTGCAAAAGGAGGATAAGTCCAGTCACTTCCCTCTGGTACTACATCCAGGTGACAGAGCAGGGCCAGTATTTCTTCTCCTTCTCCCATTTCGACATGGGCTGCCTGATTATCAATGTTTTTGGTTTTAAAACCCAGCTTCTCAGAAATTTCCAGTGCTTTTTCTAAGGCCCGATAGACATCTTTACCATAGGGATAATCGCCGTCTGGCTCTGCTTCAACACTTGGGATTTTCACCAGTTCCTGAGTGCTTAAAATTATGTTATCTCTTAAATATTCTGCTCTTTCTATAATTTTATCTTTCATATTTTAGTTTAATAGTTTAAACTATTAAACATTCACCTCCTGAGATTAAGTTTGTTTTCTAAATAACATTCTATCACTTTTATTTATAAATTTAAAATTAATTCTTTAAATTGAATCTCAAATATAATAAGATTAAAGAAAAGAAGGACTGGGTGATCTAAAATTGAAATTAAATCAAATTGACAGTTCAACAAAAATTAACCCTCTGGGTAGAGAAATTAAATACGGTTTTACTAATCAACAGCAACAGGAAGCGGTTCTTTTAATTCATGGGTTTGGTGGTAAAAGCACCAACTGGGATTATATTGCAAATAAAATAAATAATACCCTAAATTTACCTGTCTATGTTCCTCGACTGCCCGGCCATGCTACAAATACTTCTGATTTTTTAAACAGCAGTGCCGATCAGTGGCTGCGCAAAAGTGTTGACAGTTATTTATATTTAAAAAATGATTATCAGAATATTTATCTGGCCGGACTTTCAATGGGTGGTCTGCTGGCGTCACTGATTGCAGCTAATTTTAAAGTTAAAAAATTATCTCTGGTGGCCCCGGCATTTTTTGCTTCCAATAAAAGTATTGCTTTTACTCCCTATGTTAAATATTTTATTAAAAAACTGAATAAAAATTTTGAAGTTGATAAAGATAAATTAACGGAAGCAGAGATTGAATATCATAATAATTACAGCTTTAATTATTATCCAGAAGCTCTGGCGGAATTATACAAATTAATGAAAAAAGGTAGAAAAGCAGCATCAAAAATAAATGTTCCAACTCAACTTATTTTATCCACCAATGATGAACAGGTTAACAGTGAGAAAATTGATGAGTTTTTAAATAAAAAAATGGGACAATTTTTAGTAGATCAAAAGATCTATCAAAAATCATCCCATGTTATTATCAATGACCTTGAAAAAGAAAGATGTGCTGAAGATATAATTAACTTTTTCAGTAAATAATTTTATTATTCAACTTCTTAATTAACAGCTGATTATTTATTCAGCTTTAGATTAATTCCTGCAGCTGTTTTAAATATTTATTGAATTTAGCAGCTGCATTTTCTATGGCATCAGATTTTTCCATATCAACACCGGCTTTTCTTAAAATATTGAGTGGATAATCACTACCACCTGCTTTTAGAAATTCTAAATAATTAGCTGCAGTTTCCGGGCCTTCATTCTGTATTTTATCAGCCAGAGCAGCTGCTGCAGAATAACCTGTTGCATATTTATAGACATAGAAATTATAGTAGAAATGAGGAATTCTGGCCCATTCATAATCCAGTTTTTGATCAATAACCAGAACCTCACCAAAATATTTCTGATTTAACTTTCTGTACATTGTTTTCATTGCCTGAGAGGTTAGACTTTCTCCAGCTTCCACCCTCTCATGAATCATTTTCTCGAATTCAGCAAACATTGTCTGTCTGTAAACAGTACCCCTGAAGCCCTCTAAAAAGTAATTTAAGAGATAAAGTTTTTCTTCTCTACTTTCTGCGTTATCCAGCATATAATCTAATAGTAAATTTTCATTTAGGGTTGAGGCAACTTCTGCCACAAAGATCTTATAATCAGCATATAAATAGGGCTGATTTTTATTTGCATAATAACTGTGCATTGCATGACCCATTTCGTGGATTAAAGTAAATAAATTACTGATATCCTGGGTATAATTCGTTAAAATATAGGGATGAACACCATAACAACCGCTTGAATAAGCTCCTGAGCGCTTCCCTTTATTTTCATAAACGTCTATCCAGCCTGAATTAAAACCCTCTTCCACCTTATTAATATAGTTATCTCCCAGAGGTTTTACCGCTTTTTTAATAATATCTTTTGTTTCCTGATACTCAAATTTAAGATCAATCTCTTTGATTAAAGGAGTATAAGTATCATATATATGCAGTTCATCCAGCTCCAGCATTTCTTTTTTGAGCTCCATATACTGATGCAGTGGTTCTAAGTTATCAGAAACAGTATCAATTAAATTATTATAAACAGCAGTGCTGATATTATCATTATCCAGAGCCGATTCTAAGGCACTATCATATTTTCTGGCCCGTGCATAAAAAACATTCCCTTTAACTGAGCTATCCAGCACAGCCGCAAATGTGTTTTCAAGCTTCTCATATTCTCCGTGCATTCCCTCAAATGCATCCTCCCGGACTCTTCTATTTTCATTTTTTAATAAATCAATATATCTGCCGTGAGTTAGCCGCAGCTCTTCGTTATTTTCATCTTTAATTAGAGGAAATTCTAGATCGGCATTATTCAACATACTAAAGATATTCTCTGAACTCTGAGTAACTTCTCCAGCTAATGCCAGAATTTTTTCTTCTTCTGCAGAAAGAAAATGTTCTTTCTGTCTTAAAATATTCTCAAAAAAATGATTAAAAAATTCTAGTTCTTCATTTTCTGATTTATAGTTTTCTAATTTTTCTTCTCCCAGTTGAATAATTGCTGGTACCATAAAGGCTGTTGAATTAGAAAGTTTATTATAAGTCATCATTGCTTTATTTTTGTAATTTTGGTATTTTTCGTTCTGAGTATTCTGATCATATTTCATATGAGCGTAAGAATATAATCTTGCTGTTTTTTCTTCAATTTTAATAATTTTATTTAAAGAATTTAGCAAATTATCAGCACTATCAGTAAAATCATTCTTTAGTTCTTCTATTTTCTTTACTTCTGCCAGAGCTTCCTCCAGTTCAGATTCGAACTCAAGATCATCAGTATAAATATCATTCAAATTCCACTTATATTTTTCCTCAATTTCTTCTCTTTTTTTTAATTCTTTAGACAAAGGAAATCTTCCTTTCTATTTTTTTACTTTTATTATTTTCATGTTGTAAGAGCCACTCTTTTCTCCAGACTCCACCAGAATAATTGCTGAGCTCGCCATCTGCAGAAATAACTCTATGACAGGGAATAATTACTGCAATTGGATTTTTAGTATTTGCCTTTGCTACTGCTTGAGCAGCATTGGGTTTACCAACTGCAGCTGCCAGCTCGAGATAAGAATAAGTTTCACCATAAGGAATATTTTGCAAATGATTCCAAACTTTAAGTTCTAAGGCACTACCATCTAATTGAATTGGAATTTCAAAAGAATTTCTTTTGCCCAAAAAATACTGATTTAGCTGATCAAAAATCAAATTATAAATTTTGAGTATTTCCGGATCCTCGTAAAAATTCTTCTGGCAGTTATTCTTTACCTCTCTTAAATGATCATCAAATTCTATTTTTAATAAAGCTCGATTATTAAAATTAATTTTTAATATACCAATTGGTGAGGGATAATATGTATGATAGCTGTCCTTAGTCAAAATTTTCACCCCTTATAAATTTCAGGTCAGATGGAGTAGAAAAACGATCTAAATAATGTGCCGCAAGTAGAATCATTTCTTTTCTATTCATAATTCTGGATTTAGAGAAAATCCCAATTAAACTATCCGGTATTAAATTCATTTCTACAGCTTTTGTTAAATATTCTTTACTTTCCATTTCCAAAACTCGCTGGCTTTCGGCTGCCAGCAGCAATTTTAAAGCATTAGTTGTAGTTAATTTTTGGCTGCTGCTTAAAGTTTCAAGGCTGCCGGGCACCCATTCATAAAGATTTTTTGCTTCTTTTTTCTGCATAATTTTTAAAATAATTGCTGTAAATTCTTTTTCTGTTGGTGGTATATTTAATTTAAAATTATTATTGTAACCTCCAATTGTAATTCCCCAGGAAAGTAATTTTTCCAGACTGATTAAAAGTTTTTGTTCCTTTATAATTGGAGATTCTGAAGGGTATTTCCCCAGATTAATATTTAACTGAGAACGAATTTTATTTAAACTTTGATTATCATGGGCAATTTCAAGCAGAGTTTTCTTTTTATTTAACGCTTCTGAAGCTGCAATTGCTGCTGCTTCGGCTGTATTCATTCCGACTGGTAAAACTCGAGCACTTGCTGCTGCCAGCGAGCTGTAACCACTGCTGCGGCCAACAATCATTAAATTATTATTTTTTCGAGCAATTAAAGTTCTTAAGGGAATAGCATAATATTCGGGATTAAATAAGACAAAACCAGGATAATCATGGTCTGCCGCCTGATAATCCAGCGGATAAGAGGCAATTGTTATACTATCCGCAAATATTTTCTGACGAAATAAATCTTTAACTTTTAACTGGTATTCCGTTAAAAGATGTCTGCTTTCTCTTCTATAAAGCTCTTGCGGTAAATCAACAAGCTCAGCCTTTTCAAAACCTGCTAAATTATTCTGCAAATATTTTAATATCAGTTCTGCTTCTGCTGCTGCCTTATTTTTAGCTTCTGCAATTGAAGCCTCAGAAAGCGGATCTACATTAAATAAAAGCAGTGCATTAATATATGCCTTATAACTGCCTGCTTTTTCTATAAAAACTATGTTAAGGCCTCTTAAACGCAGATCCTGATTCCGGGGCTGATAACTCTTACCAAAATTAGAAAATCCCCAGGCATGATCATCGCTAAAATAACTCTTTTGATATCGATTATTTCTAACTGCTTTTCTCAGTTTTTCTGGTTCTACTCCTGAAAATTTTAAAATTTGAGTAGAAGCCATCCAGCTGTTTCTTAAATTAATATCAGCTGTGCCTAGAAAGAATTCTTCTCCGGCAGCTACAGCTAGATCACCATCCTGTGATGCATCAATAAAAATTTCTGCACGAAGGTGATAAAGATTATTATCTTTTTTTATTTTTATTGATTCAATTTTATTATCTTTTCTGTAAACTTCCTGCAGTTTAGCAGAGTTTATAATTTTTATATTTTTTTCTGCCTCCAGCATCTCCTCAAATACAGATTCTGCTTTTTGAGGAGAAAATGAGATAGATGACCCAACTTTTTGATGCCATTCCGAAAATAATCCCTGATTTATATTATTTGAATTACGATCATAATTTAAGTCCAGAAAATTAAGAGCAGCATAGGTCATTAAGCCACCCGGTTTTTTTCTGGTCATAACTAAAATAACTTCTTTACCTTCTCTGGCAGCTGCAACAGCCGCTGCAGCACCTTCCGGTTCAGCTGTATAAACAATAATATCAGTTTTAAAATTTTCGGCTGCATAAATTGAAGAACTTATAATTACAAGTAAGAAAAATGTAATTATAGTAATTAATAATGCTTTATTTTCTTTTAACATCTCTTTTCTCCTCATTGACTTAAGTTTATTTATTAAAATTCAGCATTACCAGGAGTACGGGGGAATGAAATAATATCTCTGATATTTTGCATTCCAGAAAGATACATTAAAAGTCTTTCAAAACCCAGCCCGAAACCAGAATGTGGTACTGATCCATATTTTCTAATATCCAGAAACCACTCATATTTTTCTAAATCCATATTTAGTTCTTCCATTCGTTGTTTTAGTTTATCATATCTTTCTTCACGCTGGCTGCCGCCAACAATTTCTCCAACACCAGGCACCAGACAGTCAACTGCTGCAACTGTTTTACCATCATCATTCTGGCGCATATAGAAGGCTTTAATTTCTTCTGGATAATCCTTAACCATAATTGGCTTTTTAAAGTGTTCTTCTGTCAAATATCTTTCGTGCTCAGACTGCAGATCAACACCCCAGCTAACTGGATACTCAAAGTCCTGATTACTATTTTCTAAAATTTCTATAGCTTCAGTATAGGTAATTCTACCGAAGTCAGCTTCAATAATATTCTCAATCATTTCTCGACGTCCTTCTTCAATCCACTGATTAAAAAAGTCCATTTCCTCTTCTGCCTCTTCCAGAGCAAATTTAAATAAATTCTTGATAAAATCTTCCATTAAAGTCATCATTTCATCCAGATTACAGAAAGCCATTTCTGGTTCAATCATCCAGAACTCAGAAGCATGGCGGGAGGTATTGGAATTTTCAGCTCTAAAGGTGGGTCCAAAAGTATAAACATCTCCAAGCGCAGTTGCCAGCAATTCAGCCTCCAGCTGGCCACTTACGGTAAGACCGGTTTCTTTAGCAAAAAAGTCTTTATTGTAATTTATTTCTCCTTTTTCTGTTCGAGGAAGATTATCTAAATCTAGGGTAGTTACTTTAAAAACTTCACCTGCTCCCTCTGCATCGCCTGAAGTAATTATTGGAGTATGGATATATTTAAAATCTTTATTATAAAAATAATCATGAACTGCATAAGACATCTTACTGCGGAAACGATTAACAACACCAAAGGTATTGGTTCTGGCTCTTAAATGAGCAATTTCTCTTAAAAATTCAAAACTGTGTCTTTTTTTCTGCAAAATAAAATCTTCTGGAGCCTCTCCAATAATATCTATTTCTTCGGCCTTCATCTCTACATCCTGTTCTCTACCCTCAACTTTATCTATATATCCTTTTACTTTAATACTGGCACCTGTATTAATATCTGCCAGTGGATGCTGATCTGGATTTAAAATAACAAGCTGCAGATTTTCTAATGCACTCCCATCATTGATTTCTATAAAGGCAATATTTTTTGAGACCCTTTTTGTTCTTACCCATCCCATAACAATAATGTCTTTATAGCTATCAATATTATCTTCTAAAATATCCTTGATTTTTTTCTTCTCGAAGTAATTCATTTTATAATTTTCCTCCCAATTATGTTTTCTGTATTGTAGCTGTTAATCAAAATAATTAATCATTCTATATTTTATTTTTTTTATTAGAATAATTTCTATTATATTTACTTCTCGTAAGCAGTGCTAAATCCTTTAAGAAATAAATTAAATTTTATCTTAATTTAGAATAAAAGCATTTAACAGCCCGGAGTAAAGACCCCGGGCTGTAATTAATTTTTTAAGATTATTTTTCTAATTTCATTGGCTCACCACAACAAACAAGTTCTCCACCGCCAGCTTCCTTTACCTCAACAACATTACCACAGATATCGCAGCGATAAACTTCTCCTTCTTTCTTTACATTCATCTTTTTACCTCCCTCTTATAATATCGTTACGTCAAATCTAATAGTTTTTTTAAAAATATTAATAGTTATCATAATTGTCAGGTTAGGAATCTGCATAAAATGCAGGAATCCCTCCCCC
>NZ_SNWX01000045.1:0-2964 GCF_004362045.1 Halanaerobium saccharolyticum
TCAGGATCATAAGATTTAGCCATTTGCTTTTACCCCCTGTAATTATTATAAGATGTTTAATTGGTCTCTGTCCAATACTCTTAGGGGGCGTTACAATCTTTATAATTATCAATAATTGGTTTCCATTCATCATCTTTTATATCTACTTTCAATAATCTATAGAGATAATTTAGTTGATGTGCATATCCGTATTGTGAACTAATCCTTTCTTCATTCTCTTTTATTAGTATTTCTAATTGTTTTATAGGGTTTTTGTTTTCTTTTATGTCTATTTTCTTTTTATTTGAAATATGATCTTGGATAACTATATCCACTTTTTTTATAAGATCATTTAATAAATTATACCTTTTTTGGGCATATTCATTGATTTTTTCAATATCAAAGCCAAATTTTATATTTTCTTTTTCGGGTTTATTACTATAAAGAAAAACTGAAAAATCATAATCTAATAAAACAGAAGTTGACCAACTAGCATAAAATTTTTCATCATTATTTTTTCTTATACCATCAACACTTTTTAAATTAACTGGATGAGTACCAAAAACTGCACGAATATGTTTAAAATATTTATCATCACTTATCTCACTTTGTTTAAAAATACTTTTATCCTTATTTAGTGGATAATTATCTTCACCATCCAATACTCTATAAAGTTGTTTAATAGACTCTAATAAAATATCAATTGCAACAATATATTGCATGCAATTAAGCGATAACAAATGATTAGACGCAAATCCATTATCATTTTTAATATTAATTTTAGTTATTCCCTTTGATACAACAGTTAACCAATCCATAGCTGAACATATTATATTCCATTTGTTTTTTCCAGCATTGCTTCTATATAATTCATAAAACATATGATTTTCATTTACTTTATCTCTAAATTTATCTATCAAATCAGAATTTATATTAATAGTTATTTTGATCACTTCCTTATTTTCTAATTGTCCGAATTTCATATAACGTTACTGGGATTTAAGAAGTTCATGAGGCTTAGGGCGACTGCCCTTGCCGAATGAATTTGGATGGAGCGCAGCGGAATCTTCAATCCCATGTTATATGACGTAATGACTTAGCTTATATTTTCAGTTGGATCGGGAATAACTTCTATAATTTCTTTACTATTTTCAAAATTCAAGAAAAAAGTTAATGATGTATCAATAATTCTCAAACGCCTATTAACTCTGTCATAATCAAATAATGGTGGTATGATCTTCTTTTTACTTTGAGATTCAGCTAAATTATGAAGTAAATATGATATATCACTACTTCTCACATCTTCTCCTCTGTAATGAATTTCTCTTATTTTGTCAGTTAAAGATCTTCGGCTAATACCATCCTTTAAATCATCAATGTCACTCTGGATTATAACTATAACTAAATAATATGGCATGAATAAACCTTCCCTATATTTTTTCCCAGCATCTGCTATACTTTCTAAAACTCTTAAATGCCTAGAACTATATTGATAAACCTTTATTTCAATAGCTTTTTCAAAATAATCATTATTTTTAATAGTATTATGGTCATCACATTTTTCTGTTATTTCTGCAGCTAAACATGTCTCCTTACATAGTTCTTGGAGAATTCCAATATTACCAAATGATATATCTTTCATCTCAGCAATAATTTCTTCACTAAAATTAATATTTAATATTTCGCTTCCTTTTTCTATTACAAAATCAAAATCTTTATTTTCCCAAGGTTCAACAGGGATTTCAGTGATTCTATCTAATAAATCCCCATTAAATTGTATTAATCTATTCTTTTCTCTCCATATACCCAATATAATAAATTTATAGCCCTTTTCTTGAAAATGTCTTAAATCAAATGCTAAAGTTTTTTGTTCTTCCTCATCCAAATAATGAAAATTTTCTATTATTATAAGTTTATCAAAATTACATTCGTCAAGTAATTCGCTTATATCTTGAGCTATCTCTAAATTAAATTCAATATGACTATATGAAACTTTATTTTCATCTTCTTCACTTATCTTTGCACCTGCTTCAGCTTTTGCTTGTCCAAAAGGTAGTAATGCTTTTATACTTGTCTTTACAGTAACTTCTCCACTAGAATTTTGAGTTTTTTCTTGAGAAGTTTCTATTTTTATACCAATTTGTCTAAGCAAAGATTTATATATATCCTGAGTACTCATCTTAGGACCACAACCAATTGAAATCATTTTATCTTCAGAGATATGTTTTTGAACTAGTGCAGATTTACCTTGTTTTGATGATCCATATATTACTATATGTCTATCGCTTTCTAATGCATTTTCAAATTTTCCGTCAACATTTTCACGCTCAATATAACTTAAAACCATTTCTTTTCTTACCCCAAAAACATCACTAACTTTTATATCATTCATTCCAGATTCTCCTTCTTTTTGAATTTTCATGTCATTATGTCATATAACGTCCCTGGGATTTGCGCTCGTGACTGGTTCCGTCAGGAACTGGCGTAAAGCTTGCTTTTCCATATCCGTTATTGGTTAGCCTGCAAGCTTTATGACAGAAGGCATGACGCCAATCCCATGTTATATGCTGTAATAACTTGCCGGGTAAAAAGTTTCTCTCTGCTTCAACTTAATGAAATATCAATATTCTTCCTTAACCAGCAAATAAGTTCATCAACTATGTACTATATTAAATCTTCACGAAGTGCGGGAAGATCTAACAGTGACTAATTTACTCTCTGATATATGTAAATGATTTTGTAAATTCAAATCCTCCAGGTTTATTGTTTAAACCACTGAAAACTTTCAATTATTATTTCCTTCATTTGCAGGAGTTAGTTCATGCCAGTTAGCGATGATCCAACCCTATCTCTTCTCTCTTTTTGCTGATGTTCAGTTATTATTGCATATAACGTTCCGAGCATTTGCGACGTGGCTGTCCTGGTCTTTAGGTTGGCGCATCTCTTGCCTTTCCTCTGCATTTTCAGCTAAACAGCTGCAAGAGA
>NZ_SNWX01000045.1:3059-11638 GCF_004362045.1 Halanaerobium saccharolyticum
CATATAACGTTCCGAGCATTTGCGACGTGGCTGTCCTGGTCTTTAGGTTGGCGCATCTCTTGCCTTTCCTCTGCATTTTCAGCTAAACAGCTGCAAGAGATGTGACAAAAGCCATGTCCCGAAGGGCACGGACGTTTTAATGTTAAATTTTATACCCAGTAGCGCCAATGGTCTGTTATACGCTGTAATGATTGGCTGCGTAAAAAGTTATCTCCTTCTTCAACTTACTGAATACTGATATTAACTCTTAACCAGCAGATAAGTTCATGAATTCTTTACTATATTACATCTTCACGAAGTGCGTGAAGATCGAACAGTGACTAATTTACTTTCTGATATATGCAAATATCTTTGTAGATTATAATCCGCCAAGTTCATTGTTAAAACCACTTGAAGCTTGCAATTATTATTTTCTTCATTTGCAGGAGTTAGTTCATCTCAGGTAGCGATGCCCCAACCCTTCTTTTATCATTTTCTCTTATTTGCTGATGTTTAATCATTATTGCGTATAACGTTCCGAGCATTTGCGACGTGGCTGTCCTGGTCTTTAGGTTGGCGCATCTCTTGCCTTTCCTCTGCATTTTCAGCTAAACAGCTGCAAGAGATGTGACAAAAGCCATGTCCCGAAGGGCACGGACGTTTTAATGTTAAATTTTATACCCAGTAGCGCCAATGGTCTGTTATACGCTGTAATGATTGGCTGCGTAAAAAGTTATCTCCTTCTTCAACTTACTGAATACTGATATTAACTCTTAACCAGCAGATAAGTTCATGAATTCTTTACTATATTACATCTTCACGAAGTGCGTGAAGATCGAACAGTGACTAATTTACTTTCTGATATATGCAAATATCTTTGTAGATTATAATCCGCCAAGTTCATTGTTAAAACCACTTGAAGCTTGCAATTATTATTTTCTTCATTTGCAGGAGTTAGTTCATCTCAGGTAGCGATGCCCCAACCCTTCTTTTATCATTTTCTCTTATTTGCTGATGTTTAATCATTATTGCGTATAACGTCCCTGGGATTTTGCGCTCGTGCCTGATTCCGCAGGAACTGGCGTAAAGCTTGCGTTTTCATATCCGTTATTGGTTAACCTGCAAGCTTTATGACAGAAGGCATGGCGCCAATCCCATGTTAGACGATCGTTGGTCGTTAAAATGGGCTTTCTATATCTCCATAGTTACTAAACCAGTTGTATATATTTTGGAGACTCTCTCTATAGATATCTGAATCTTTTTGTAGTAAGTGGCTACCATTTGGAAAAGTAACAAATTCATGATCTATTTCTTGATCTTCAAGTTTTTCATTTAGTTTTACTGCATGTTCTACTTCTATTTCTTTATCCTTTTCTCCATGTTGAATAAGTAGAGGAACATCAATTTCTTCAGACCAGTAATAAGGTGATTTACTAACAAATGCTTCTCTATTTTCTTCTGGAGTTCCTATTTTTTCTTTGATTGCTTCCTGAGCTCCCCAAATCGAATCATTATAATACTGAATTAAGTCTGTTGGAGCTCCTGTTACAGCGGCTGCTTTTATATTTACTCCTTCTATGTCTTCTTTTATGGCTTGGTAGGTTAATACTCCACCTTTTGAATTACCAAGCATAAAAATATTATTTTCGTCAGCATAAGGTAAGCTTTTAATTAAAGGAAATAGGTCTAAAAAATTCTTAGTATCTTCACCAATATACTTATCATTATTTACTAAAGTAGTATTAATATTATAATGCGGTGATATTAATATATAGTCTTCTGAAGCAAAAGAAGTTAACCAGAGCATTCCTGGCTCTTTTTGTTCATCTGATTCATTAGTACTTCTGGCAAATATAAAGACTGGATAATTACCTTCTTTTTTAGGCTTTATCATATAAGCTCCTGATTTTGTTCCTTGTGTAGAATATTTTAATTTTAAAAGATCAAAGTTTCTTATATTCTCAATCTCTTTCTCCCAGTATTCAGGAGACTTATCATATAATTTTTGTTCAATAAATGCTTGAACATCTATATTTTCTACATCCACAATTCTACCATTGTCATTGCTAAGTGCCTCAACGTTTTGTTGTAACATTGGATCGCTTTCTTGTAACATAAAAAAAGCGCCTATAATCAAAACAACCACTAAAGCAAAAACAATTTTCTTCATCTTATCTCTCCTCTATGAATTTTTTTGAGATAGTAAAAATTAATTGAATAAGTTAGTAATTTGATTCACATAATTTATTCAATATTACTTTAATTCTAGCAATATGTAAAATCACCTTCAAAATATTGGATATTTATTTTTAACTGTTTTTTGATCTTCTATGTTTCCAGTTAAAGATTTAAAAACATTTATATAAAATTAAAATATACTAAGTTAGATCAATGTCGTCTAACGTCCTGAGCATTTGCGACGTGGCTGTCCTTGCTCTCTAAGGTTGGCGCATCTCTTGCCTTTCCTCTTCATTTTTAGCTTAAACAACTGCAAGAGATGTGACAAAAGCCATGTCCCGAAGGGCGACGGCCGTTTTAAAGAAATATTTTAGACTAAGTCAGCGCCAATGCTCTGTTATATGCTGTAATAACTTGCCGCGTTAAAAACTATTCCCTACTTAAATTTACTGACTTCTGAAATTAACTTTTAACCAGCAAAAAAGTTCATAAATTCTGTACTATATTAAATCTTCACGAAGTGCGTGAAGATCGAACAGTGACTAATTTACTCTCTGATATATGTAAATAACTTTGTAAATTATAATCGCCCAAGTCTATTGTTAAAACCACTGAAAACTTACAATTACTATTTCCTTCATTTGCAGGAGTAAATCCATGCCAGTTAGCGATGATCCAACCCTATCTCTTCTCTCTTTTTACTGATGTTCAGTTATTATTGCATATAACGATACTGGGATTCGCGGTGTGCCCGGTGTCCACAGACCTGGTGCAAAGTTTGCCATCCTATCCGCAATTGTTTAATAGCAAGCTTTGTGCCAGAGGGCATGCCGCTAATCTCATGTTATATGACTGTTATAACAATATCGAATCTATTGCTTCTCATTTATCTTCAAAACTCCGAACCTCTATCTTCTTTTTTGCAACGGTCTTCCCGCAAAAAACCTTAACCATCAGTCGGAAGTTTTGAAGATAATGCTATGACCTCTCATAAAATTGATCATGCTCTCCATTTACGCACCCAGGTTCGTTAATACCCTGCAGTTTCTATATACTTTCCCCGGAGAAAGTATATTCACTTCATCCAGCGATAACCAAACCCTTTTTCTCGGTCTTATTAGCTGCAGTGAGATTGTTATAATGTCATATAACGTACCGAGTATTCCCGACGTGCTCGTGCCGTAGGCTTGGCGTGAATTTTGCTTGTTCTTTTGCAAAATTCATGACAAAGAGCATGTCCCGAAGGGTAGCCGTTTTTTGGCGTCACGGGAATACTCTGTTATCTGATGGATGAGGCCTTTTATGCTATATAATAATTTTTATTCTATTTTCATACCATATTTATTATTGTGATGCAAAAATGATTTTAATTTAGGATGTAATTTTACAATATTATTATCAATATATTCTTTAATAAAAGGTGCTACCCAGTATTGACTATCTTTAGGTGGTTCTATTCCAACATCCATACTATCTACATAATCAGTGGACATAATGAAATTAGGCTTAATTAATATTATAACTACTAAAAAGAATGAAGTCACAAAACTAATATCCTGCGTTATTTGTGAAATTGTATTTTTAATCTCATTTTTACTCAATAATTCTAAAATATTATGTCTTAAAAACTCTTTTCCATTGTTATGAGTAAAATCATTCAATCTTTGTCTAATCTCTTCCCAGTCAGAATGTAAATCATGTTTATTAATACATTCCTGAATTTCTTCATTACTTTTTATATAATTAAAATAATTATTAATAGACAATTTATTTTTATACTTACCTTTTGAAGCATCATTGTTAAACCAAGCATCTACGGCTTTATCATTGTTATCTTTTCTAGAACCATTCTTAATAACTGACATCGTGGAAAAAACAAGTTCAGTTAACTTATTAGCATCCATTTCTCCATCTGTAAATTCATTAATCTCATCATTCGTTAAACCTTCTCTATTATCAAGTACTTCAAGGATAAATAAATATAATAATAAATCATCACGATATTTTCTTACTAACACATTTGCATCAGAAAAACAACCACAATTACAACAATTTTGAATACTATTTAATGTATTTATAGCAGATCTTAGAAAGACAGTATTTAAAATATGTGTTTTGTTTTTTGTTAGACAAACTATAGGATTATTTGAAATTAACATAGAAAAATTGTCTATAAATTTTTTATGTAATTTAATTTTTTCTTTGAATTTTTTATAAACATCTAAATGTGAAAATTTACTATTTTTCATATTTTTATTCATTTTATATTCCTCTCATTTTTATTATTCTAAAAGTGAATATAAGTCAAGTAATCAATAATAAATTTGCCTCATCTTTCAGATAACGATTCTGGGATTCGCGGTGTGCCCGGTGTCTACAGACCTGGGGCAAAGTTTGCCATCATACTCGCAATTGTTTAATAGCAAACTTTGTGCCAGAGGGCATGCCGTTAATCCCATGTTATCTGTCTGTTATAGCAACATCGACTCTATTACTTCTCATTTATCTTCAAAACTCCGAACCTCTATCCTCTTTTTTGCCACGGTCTGCCAGCAAAAAACTTAACCACCAGTCGGAAGTTTTGAAGATAATGCGATAAACTCTCATAAAATTGATCATGGTTTTCTATTTCTTAGAGCATTTAGGTTCGTTAATACCTTGCAGTTTCTATTTCCCTACCCCGGAGAAAGTTAAAAAATATCATCCTGCGGTGCCCAAACCCTTTCTCTTGGTCTTATTAGCTGCAGTAACATTTGCTATAATGTCAGATAACGTCCCTGGGATTTCCGACGTGCCTGTGCCTTTAGGCCTGGCGGAAAGCTTGCTTTTATATTTCTTGATGCCTATGATTGCAAGCTTTGTGACAGAAGGCATGTCCCGAAGGGTAGGCTTGCTCTTTAGCCTAACGGCAATCCCATGTTATATGCTGTAATGATTTGCTGCGTAAAAGTTATCTACTTCTTCAACTTACTGAATACTTATATTAACTCTTAACCAGCAAAAAAGTTCATAAATTCTGTACTATATTAAATCTTCACGAAGTGCGTGAAGATCAAACAGTGACTAATTTACCTTCTGATATATGTAGAAATCTTTGTGAATTATAATCCTCCCAGTTCATTGTTAAAGCCACTGGAGACCTGCAATTATTATTTACTTCATTTGCAGGAGTTAATATATCTCAGTTAGCGGTGCCCCAACCCTTCTTTTATCTTTTCCCTTTTTTGTTGATGTTTAATCATTATTGCATATAACGTTACTGGGATTTGCGCTCGTGCCTGATTCCGTTAGGAACTGGCATAAAACTTGTTTTTCCATATCTGTGATTAGTTAACCTGCAAGCTTTATGACAGAAGGCATGGCGCTAATCCCATGTTATATGACGTACCACTTTTCAAGTTTTCATTTTATATTTATAAATCAAATTTCTGATTCTAATAAAGCGTTTAAATATTTGTCTTCATATTTTTTATTTAAATTATTTTTTATTATTTTTTTTAATTCATCTTTCGAGTCTCTTTCTAATAAGTCAACTAATCCATTTTTATTTAACATTCTTAGGTCTTCTATATTAAAACTTGTAAAATCAAAATTATCAGGGTTTAAACTATAATAAAAAATATTGTAATGTTTACTTTTAATCAAAAAATCTTCAAAAATATCATTTTCTATTTCTTTTAAAGAATTCTTAAAATCATCTGAAGAATAACCTTCCAAATTTAATATTATTATTTCTCTAACAAAATTTTCGCGTTCATCCTGTAGAGAAGTAGATTTACTTTCTACAAATTTGTTATTTATTTGATTAATAATTTTATTTTCATAATCATTATTTGTATTTATTAAATCCATTCTTAACATTAAAACATAAATATTAATTGAAAATTTACGTTTTAAATAATTATCTGCAGTATTTTTTATTTTGTTCTTTAGATCATCAACAATAATATTACTCAGGTGCAAAAGGGTTTCTAAACTTTTTTCATTATCTATGAATATATTTTCTTTAGTGATACAATCTAGAAGTTCTGCCTCATCCAATTCTTTTTTCAAATCTAATTTTTTTTCTGTTTTTAAATCGTATATATATGATAGAAAACTAATAACATAATTTCGTTTGTTAATATCAAAATAATGATTAGGAGTTATTAGATAATTTCTAATAAAAGTTTCAATGCTATCAGCAGTTACTTTTTCTGAATTTTTGTTTAAAATTTTAACAATTAGCGAATAAGTATCAGATGAATACCATTTAATTATTTCTTTTTTGGTTAAAATATCAGAAATCTTTTTGATATTAGCTTTATTTAAATCAATCTTTGTCAAAATTAATAAGAACTTGTCAATTAATTTATTTTTATGCCTTTTTATATTTGGATTAATATTTAAAAAGTGATTTATAAAATTATTAAATGATGCAATTAAAACTTTTAAATTATCTTTAGATACCACTAGTTGTTTTATATTATGTTCTACAAATAATGTAGATAATTCTTTAAAACTGATCTGGATCATACTAAATAAATCCACATAATTAAAATCATCTAAAATATTCTTTTTGCCACCTGGCAATAATAAATCATTTTGGACTTCATTTTTGTATGCATATAAAATTATATCAACATAATTTCTAAAAATATTTTTAGTTTCTGAAATACAATCAGCAATGTGTCCATTTATAAATATATGATTTAAAAATTCTCTAATTTCTATTTGAGCCTTTTCTATTTGAGAATATCCTCCTAAAGTAGATGAATCTTTATTTTCTTTTATTTTAAATAATAAATTATTTAAAGATGCATTATATTTTTTTAATAGTGAGTTATTAAAGATTTCACTATATAGATCAGTGTGCATATTATCAAAATAATTAAAGTATTCCTTTTTTAAATCTATGTTATTTGCTTCATTTTTGAAAGAAATAAAGCTTTTTTCTCTCCACAATATTAAGTTTAAATTAAATAAGCCCCATAAAATCAATTCAGGATTAGAAGATTTTTCAATAAAAATTTTTAATTCTTTTTTAGCTTTTGAAAAATCACTTTGCATATAATAACTATAAGAAATAAATAATTTATTACTAATTTCTTCTTTTTCTATTATATTATTTAATTTTACAAAATCATAAGTAATTAATAATTCAAATAATTTATTATTTATTTCTTGTTTTTTCTCTAATTCTTCTTTTTCTATATTAATTTTTTTAAAGTCAGTAATTCTTTTATTATTGATCTTTTCAATATTAGATTTTAATAAAAGACTTATATCAAAATCATATAATGTATCATTTTCTTCTACAGATTCTATAACTAACTCTTTTATTAAATATGGACTAGAGTCGTACTCCATATAAGAATTAAACCTTACATAAATTTTTTTGTTATTCTCTTTTATAATCTTTTTAATTTCTGAATCTGGTATATAATTCAAATCTTTAAAAAAACTTCCTCGTAATTCTGAATTTAATTCTTCTCTTTTTTCTATAAGTTTATCTAAAAAATTAGCCAATAATTTTCCTTTATCCTCTTTGTCATTTTTAGATAAGTTGTTTAAATAGTCCTGATTTATTTTAAGTTTTCTAATAAAAATTCTATTTACTAATTTATTGTTTTCATCTGAATATTTATTTCTAATATTATAATTTGATAAGTCAGCTAAATAAACTCTTCTAAAATCTTCCTTTAAAATTTCTTTTATCCAATCCATTATCAACTTTACATTAATATCATTTAAAGAATAACCTATAAATAAAATTGTATTTGTAGTGAAAAGACTTTTTATAAAAGTTGTTATTAAAGGAAATCTATCTTCATAATTATCATAATCTTCTTTTTTTAATACAACATTTTTATTTTCTAGATCACCATGCATTTTTATAATCATTTCATTAAGTTGAGAATGGGCTAGATCTTCTTCTTTCGAAATAACATCATATCTTTTTTTAGGGTTATTCAATCTATTCTCTATTAATTTATCATAATTTGTTGTAATAATATAATTTGGAGAAAGTTTATTTAAATAATCATGGATTTTATTATGATTAAGTTTTTTTCCAAATGCTTTATTTAAAATCTCATAATATTTAATTTTACCAAATTTATCGTAAAATATTTGGGGAATCAATAATGTTTCTTCAGGTGTATAATTATCCTTAGAATCAATCTTTAAATAATCAGAAAATTTATCAATTAAACCAGTCCAACTAGGCAACCCAGAATTCATAGATACACCAGCACCTACAAATATTACTAGTTTATCTCTTTTAGACTCTTCAGCTAGAAATTTAATATATTCATTAATCATTATTTCACCTTCTAAAATATATTTCGTTACGTCAAATCTAATAGTTTTTTTAAAAATATTAATAGTTATCATGGTTGTCAGGTTAGAAATCTGCATTAAATGCAGGAATCCCTCCCCCT
>NZ_SNWX01000046.1 GCF_004362045.1 Halanaerobium saccharolyticum
AAAGTTAGTGGATTGCAGAGAGCAATAAAGTCTCTTGCATTCTAAAATATTTAAAGGGAGTCTTAATCTATTTCCAAAAGCTACTTGACACAATCTTTTAAAACTATTATTTGAATTTCTTTTCTGCAGGATTTATAATTATAGTAATTGAAAGAGGTGATAAACTAATGTATCTTAATTTTTTAATTTCTTTAGCTGCATTTACCGCCGTTTATTTTATTCTGCTCTATTCAACCAGATTTATTTTGAAAGATCTAAGTCAAAAGCGCTATCAACAAATCAGAAGCAACCTTAAAGTACCTTTATTATATTTATTTTTGAATACAGCTTTACTGATTCCCTTTTATTATCTTGAACAGAGTAATGGAATTTTAAATTTTTTAAATCATTTTTTTAGAATTACAATTATTTTTTTAATCAGCTGGTTTCTCATGAGATTAATGCACTTGATAAGGCTTTATCTTGATGACACTCATAAAATTGATGCCAGCAATAATTTACGCGCCCGAAAAATACATACTCAATACAGAATTCTGGAACGAGTAATTAAAGTTTTAATTATTTTTATTGCAGTTTCAGCAGCCTTAATGACTTTTGATTCGATCAGACAGGTTGGGATTAGTCTTTTTGCCTCTGCTGGTGTTGCCAGTATTATAATCGGTTTTTCGGCTCAAAAAATTATTGCTTCAATTATTGCCGGAATTCAGCTTGCTATTGCTCAGCCAATTAGAGTCCAGGATGTTGTAATCGTTAATGGTGAATGGGGTTGGATTGAAGAAATAAATTTAACCTTTGTAGTAGTTAAGGTCTGGGACCGCAGAAGACTAGTAGTGCCCACAACATATTTTATTGATAATATTTTTCAGAACTGGACCCGAAAGTCTTCCTTTATTCTGGGAACGGTCTTTTTATATACTGATTATACAATCTCGGTTGATGCAATTAGAGAAGAACTGGATCGACTCTTAGAAGATAATAAACTCTGGGATGGAAAAGTAAAAGTAGTTCAGGTCACAGATGCCAGCGAAAAATCAATGGAACTCAGAATTTTAGTCAGTGCAGATGACTCACCAACCGCCTGGGAATTAAGAGTTTATCTGCGAGAGAAGTTGATCAAATTTATCCAGGAGAACTATCCGGAAAGTTTACCTCGAACCAGAGTTGAATTTCCAGAAAATCAGTAAAATCATCAATAAAATATTTTTTAAAAAAACGCCCATACAAAATATTATGTATGGGTACACTTTTTTATATGGCATTACGCTTTTGTTTATGAAAGATTTAATGACTGATAAATCAATCATTAAGCTATTAGATTTTATATTAAATTACTTCGAAAAAATATTTGTTTATTTATTTTAAAACATAGCCTACAATACCGCTTACTAATACTGCCAGAGACATAGCAGGAATAAAATCCAGATTAAAATATTTGATAATAAAAACGAGAACCAGCCCAACACCGAAATAAATAAAATTTTTCTTAGTTTTATCCGTCATTTTATCATCCTTTTTGTGAGTTTATATTTTCTAAAATTTCATCCAAAAATTGTTGTCCATAACGCTCAAATTTTACTTCTCCGACTCCACTTACCTTTAACATTTCTGCTCTGTCCTGAGGCAGAATCCTGCACATATCTTTTAGAGTGCTGTCATGGAAAATGATATAAGGAGGTACACCTTCTTTTTGAGAAATTTCTTTTCGCACACTTTTTAAAATAATAAAAAGCTCACTGTCCTCACTGACTTTCTGCTGTTCTTTTTCCATTCTCTTTTCTACTTTAAGTTCACCATTCATAATTTGATAGGACTTTTTATTCAACTTTAAAAGTGGATATTTAGCTCCTGATTGACTTAAATAATCATCAGCAATCAGCAGATTGATTAGATTCTTAATTTCTTTAATTGTGTAATCAGGCATAATATTATAGGTGGAAAGCGAATCAAAATTGGATTCTAAAATTTTCTGGCTTTTAGATCCGGCTAGTACTTTTGCTGTGACAGTAATTCCCCAGCGCTGATCAAGTCTGTAAACACAGGATAATATTTTTTGGGCTTCAACTGTAATATCCTTTAGTTCTCGATCATCATTACAGTTACTGCAGTTACCACAGCTCTGAGCAACTTTGCTGTCACCAAAATAGTTTAAAATATATGAGCGCAGACATTTGCTGGTGTGACAGTAATCTACCATCTGCTGTAATTTATTTAAATGTTCTTCTTTCCTTTTTGAAGAGGATTCTACCTGCTCAATTAAAAATTTCTGAATATGTTTGTCTCCTGGAGCATAAAGCAGAATACAATCTGCAGGCTCTCCATCTCTACCGGCACGTCCGGCTTCCTGATAATATGATTCCATATTTTTGGGCATATTATAATGGATAACAAAGCGGACATTGGATTTATCAATTCCCATACCAAAAGCATTTGTAGCTACTACAATCTTAATTTTATCATAGATAAAATCTTCCTGGGCGTCTGTCCGCTGTTCCTCTGAGAGACCTGCATGATAACGACCGGCCTCATAATTTAAATCAGAAAGCAGCTCATATATTCTATTAACTTCTTTTCTGGTTGCAGCATAAATTATTCCCGGCTGTTCTGAATTAACTTTAAGGTAATCCTTTAAAAACTGATCCTTATCTATTCCCTTCCTCAGTTTGAAGCTTAAATTTGGCCTGTCAAAACCGGTGGAATAAATTTTAGGATCCTTCATCTTAAGCTGAGTACTAATATCGTTTTTTACTGCTGGGGTTGCTGTAGCAGTAAAAGCAGTTAAAATTGGCCGGGGATTTAATTGTTCTACAATGCGGGAGATATTTAAATAGCTTGGTCTAAAATCATGTCCCCACTGTGATACACAGTGAGCTTCATCAACTGCAATCATTGCTATCTTAAGCTGCTGTAAAAGATTAAGAAAACGCGAAGAATTTAATCTTTCCGGAGCAATATATAGCAGTTTATATTCACCAGCTGCTGTCTTAGCAAGTCTCTCTTTTAACTCTCGAGTACTTATGGAACTGTTGATATAGGTCGCTTTAATTCCCATTTCCTTAAGGGCATCTACCTGATCCTTCATCAGAGAAATCAGAGGAGAAATAACAATTGTCACCCCTTCAAAAACAAGTGCGGGAATTTGATAACAGAGAGACTTCCCCGAGCCAGTCGGCATAACAGCAACCGTATCTTTTGCCATTAAAATGCTTTCTATAAGCTCCTTTTGCCCTTTTCTAAAAGAACTAAAGCCGTAATATTTTTCTAAAATGTTTTCAATATCTGCAAGCATAAAAAATCCTTCCTGCTTTTCTAATTTATTAATTAAGTTATCTATCAATCCAACAATTTATAACTATATATGTTTTAATCCTGTACAAAAATTACGTAATCTCTACCCGACACTGTCAAGCCAGAAAAATGATAATCATTTACAGCATTATTGATAATTAAATTATATCTGCCGCGCCTGGCATGATAAATATCATCTGTTAAATCAATAATTTCTAAGGGCAGATCGCTGGAGTTTTTTCTTAAATTTATCAATTGATCAAGTTTTTCTTTTAAACCATATCTAAAATAATCATTCCAGTAAATAACCGCCGGATTATCCTGAAAAAGAATATAGGCATAGCCCAGTTCCTTATTGGTGATGATTGCATCTTTATTAAAATCTCTTTCGTCTCTTTCTATATCATGATTGGAAAGAAAATTAACCTTATTCTTACTGGAAACCCCCTCTAAACTGCGGATGGGAAACAAGGGATCCATACACATTTCTTTAATGCTGTAATAGAGAGGGAAATTAAATAAATTTAACTTGCTGTGGTCAATAAATTCCTTTAAAATCCGGTCATCACCATCCCAATACTCCCCAACCATAAATGTCTTCTCTCTGAATTCATCTGCAAATTCTTTAGCAAAATCCCAGCGCATATCTTTTAGGTTGTCAAGACGAAAGCTGTCAAAGCCAATTTCAGTTTTTAGCCATTTAGCCCAGTTAATCAATTCCTTTTTCATATATTCGTCATCAGAATAATAACAGATCGTTTCTCCAAAATTATTGCGGCAGCTGCAGTCACCACATTCATGACAGAAGTTATTATGATTTTTAGGAAAGCTTTTTTCCTCAAATCTAGTGTAAGTTTTTTCTTTAAAGTGTGGATTCCATTCTCTGTCACCACCAAGCATATGGCCTAAAACTAGATCTGCCATCACTTCCACTTCATTTTCGTGTAATTTATTGATTAATTTTTTTAAAGTCTTCTTATTACCAAACTTAGAATCTAAATTATAGTGTTCTTTGATATCATAGCCCATTGAGTTTTTACCATTCATCCCTTTTGAGGGAGGTGGCAGCCAGACTGTGTCAAAACCCTTAATCGCTATATCTTCAACAATAGATGCTATTTCTTCCCACCAGTCATCCAAACAATTCCAATAAAACGCCTGTAAAATCAGCATCTTTCTTTATCTCCTAGTTTACTTAGCTTTATTTTAATAATAATCATTAGTGTTAGATAATTATAACATAAATAGCGTCATAAAAACAGCGAACCCCAATTGAGACTAATCTCAATCAGGGTTTTTATATTAGATATTTGAATTCAAAACCGTTATTTGCCCGGGTCAGGCTATATTAATTTTATAATTCTTAAATACTGCATTCAGTTCTGCCATCTTTTTCTCAGTAGGTGGCTCAACAGCAGCCAGCTTATATTCCATCCCTAAATTTTCCCATTTGTGTTTTCCAAGTTCATGGTAGGGCAGCAGTTCAATTTTTTCTAAATATTTTTTCTGCTGTAGATATACTGCAAACTCTTTCATTTTTCCCAGATCATCAGTAATTCCGGGAACAATAACCTGCCTCACCCAGTAGGGCTGTTTTTCTTCTTCCAGCAGCTCCACTAGATTTAGAGTTTTCTGGTTGCTGACTCCCGTCAAATCTCTGTGGACTAAATCGTCCATTGTCTTGATATCCAGCAGGACAAGATCCAGATATGGCAGCAATTTTTTGAATTTAGCCGGATCAACAAATCCAGAAGTATCAACTACAGTGTGCAGTCCTTCTGCTTTTGCTTTTTTAAGCAAATCCAGGGTGAAATCCAGCTGCATTGTCGGTTCTCCTCCAGAAATTGTAATTCCTCCACCAGAACGTTCAATATATGGTTTTATTTTTTTGATTTTTTTAATTAATGATTCAGTTGTAACTTTTTTACCTTCTTTTAATTTCCAGGTGTCAGGATTATGGCAGTACTGACAGCGCAGGGGACAACCCTGAGTAAAAACAACAAAGCGAATCCCGGGGCCATCAACAGTGCCCATACTTTCGGTAGAATGAATATATCCTTCAGCCATAATGACCTCCTTTGTTGAGAGAGTTGAGAGAGTGAGAGAGTACCGGGTACTTGGAAATTATTTCCAAGTACCCGGTACCTGTTTATATCGATTTATGGAAAGTTCTTGCAATTACTTCCTGCTGCTGTTCTGGTGTTAATTTGATAAAGTTAACAGCATAACCAGAAACTCTAATTGTCAGCTGAGGATATTCTTCAGGATGCTCAACTGCATCAAGCAGAGTTTCTCTTCTTAAAACATTAACATTTAAATGATGGGCACCCTGATCAAAATAGCCATCCAGAATTGAGGTTAAATTGTTCTGCTGGGCAGTTTCAGTTTTACCCAGCGCTTCCGGCACAATAGAAAATGTATTGGAAATTCCATCCTGGCAGTATTCATATGGTATTTTTGCAACTGAATTAAGTGATGCTAAAGCACCTGAAGTATCTCTGCCGTGCATTGGATTGGCTCCAGGAGCAAAGGCTTCTCCAGCTTCGCGTCCATCTGGAGTAGCACCAGTTTTCTTACCATACACTACATTTGAGGTAATAGTCAGCACCGACATAGAGTGAACTGCGTCTCTATAAAGCTGATGCTGTTTAAGCTTATTAATAAATAGTTTTACTACTTCTACAGCCAGCTGATCAACACGATCATCATCATTACCATATTTAGGGTAATCTCCATTGATTTCAAAATCAATAATCATTCCCTCTTCGTCTCTGATCGGCTTAACCTCTGCATATTTAATAGCACTTAAGGAGTCAGCAATAATTGAAAGTCCTGCCACTCCAAAGCCCATTATCCGCTGAACTTCTGTGTCATGGAGTGCCATCTGCACTGCCTCATAGGCATATTTATCGTGCATATAATGAATAATATTTAGAGCATCCACATATTTTTCGCTCAACCAGTCAAGAAAACGGTCAAAATTATCCATCACCTTATCATATTCTAAAACATCGCCTTCATAAGGTTTAAATTCAGGTCCCACCTGAGCTCCTGTTTTCTCATCTTTACCACCATTTAAGGAATAAAGAAGTGTTTTAGGAAGATTACATCTTGCTCCAAAATACTGAATATCCTTACCCGGTGTCATCGCTGATACACAGCAGGCAATTCCGTAATCATCAGAAAAGTTAAGGCGCATCAGGTCATCATTTTCATACTGTAAGGAACTTGTATCCTTAGAAACCTTTGTGCAGTAGTTTTTAAAGCTTTCCGGCAGTTTTTCCGACCAGAGTATGGTCAGGTTTGGTTCTGGTGCCGGACCAAGATTATATAAGGTGTTTAATATTCTGTAGCTGGTCTTAGTTACCAGTGGTCTGGTATCAATTCCAATACCACCGAGCACAATTGTTACCCAGAGTGGATCGCCACTGAAAAGCTCATTATATTCTGGAGTTCTCAGCTGTCTGGCCAGCCTCAATTTAATAACAAAATCATCTATAATTTCCTGTGCTTCTTTTTCTGTCAGTTTTCCGGCTTCCATATCTCTTTCAATATAGATATCAAAGAATTCTGCCACTCGACCAAAGGACATTGCTGCCCCATTATTTTCCTGAATCGCAGCCAGATAAGCAAGATAGGTCCACTGGACAGCTTCTTCTGCATTTTCAGCCGGACGAGAAAGGTCACAGCCGTAAGTTTCTCCGAGTCCCTTCAACTTTTTGAGAGCTCTGATCTGTTCACTTACTTCTTCCCGCAGCCTGATTGTTTCCTCAGTCATCGGACTTTTCAAATTGGTCTTATCTTCTTTTTTTGCTTCAATCAATCTATCCACACCGTAAAGTGCTACTCTTCTGTAATCACCAATAATTCTTCCCCGACCATAAGCATCAGGTAAACCAGTAATTACACCAGAGCGTCTAATCTCTCTAATTTCTGGAGTGTAAGCATCATAAACTCCATCATTATGTGTTTTTCTATATTTAGTAAATATCTCATCTATCTCGGGATCTACTTTTTCGCCGTAAGCTTCTGCTGCCTGACGGGCCATTCTGATCCCACCATAGGTATTTAATGTTCTTTTTAAAGGTTGATCAGTCTGCAGACCAACTATTATTTCTTTATCCCGGTCTATATAGCCGGCATCATAAGCGTTGATATCTGCAACTGTTTCTGTATCAATAGCAAGCACACCATTATTTTCTCTTTCTTTTTTCAATAAATCGGAAGTCTGCCGCCAGAGATCCTCTGTTCTTGCAGTAGGACCTTCTAAAAACTCAGCTCCACCTGTATAAGGTGTATAATTCTGCTGCACAAAATTTCTGACATCAATTTCTTCTTCCCATCTTTGACCCTTCAATTCTAAAGTATCAAATTTCATCAAAAATCCTCCTCTTTTAGTCTTATAATCTTATTGGCTGCTTAAAAGATTTTTATAATTTTTTGTGAATATTTGATTGTAATAATAGTTTTTATAATGTAAATTATAATTAATCTTTTAAACTGAATTTCATTTTTATTTTAGCAGAAATAATTACCAGCGTCAAATCTTGAGTATTCTACTATGTTTTGAAATTTTACCATTATTGTAAATTAGATTACATTTACTCCGATTAAGTCTAAAATCTTCTGTTAAACAAAAAAATCGCCCCCCGGATATAGATTTAACTCAATATCCAGGCGGGCGATTTATTAAAGATTATATTCCCCTATGGTTAGCTCCATATTTATCCGCCAGTCATATAATCCTTTATTCAAATTTTATATTACAATTATTAGCCTAGTTTTATATTACAATTATTAGTCTAGCAGATAGTTAGCTTACTGTCAAATCTAAATTTCGGCTGCCACCCGGCAGGGAGCTGCTTCTGCTCTAACTTTAAGCGGAAACACAAAAAGCTTAAATGATTCTATACCCAGCAGTTTTTCCAAATTACAGAGGTTTTCCAAAATAAAAATATCATTTTCAAATAGTTTTTGATGAATTTTAAAAGGACTGTGATCTGGGGAAGGCATATCAAATCCCAGTAGTTTAATTTCCTTAGCTATTAAGAGGTCTGCTAACTCTTCCGAAATAACAGGATGCTGCTTATAATACTTTTGATTTCCGTATTCCTCTGCAAATCCCGTATAAATAATCACTATATCATTTTTCTCTATTGATTTTTGATACTCAGGCTTAAGTTTTATAATCTTCTGTCCGGCAGCATAGATCAACTTTGTCTGTCCAGAAAGGCTGTTAAGAGATATATCAGCAGCATTCCTAACATCTTCCAGCATATGAGCTGGTAGGTCCAGATGAGTCCCTGTATGCATCCCCATTTTTAAATTATGATTACAGTATCCATCTCGAGCAATTTTTTTATCATTTATTAATTCAACTTCGCGATCACCCGGGTAAACAGGCATTCCCTGATAAATTTCATAACTTAAATCAATTAGTTCTGACACAGTACACCTCCTTTTTAACTGGTTCCCAGAATAATTGAATTTACTTTCTTAAGGTCGCCTTTAGCCGCTCGGGATTAGAAATTATTTTAATTACATCATTAATATCTTTACTAATTAATTCAGCACCTAAAAGCGCCCTTTTCGCTGTACCTTCCGGTCCAATCACAGCAATTCCAAGTTCCGCATTTTTCAGCATCTGGGCATCATTATTTCCATTTCCAACAGCAATTACTTTTTTGCGGCCCAATTTTTCTACAAAATCTGCTTTAAATTTACTGCAGTCACAGTTATTAACCACTACCAGCTCTGCCTTTAATTCTTTTAGCAGTTCTTCTGCAGTCCCAAATGTATCAGCTGTTAAAATATATATCTCAAAATTATCTGCAAGTCTGTTAATCCCCTCTTTTACTCCCTCAATTAATTTGCCATCACAGGCAATAGTTCCATTGAGATCAAAAACAATTTTTTCTACATTAAAATTTTTACATCCTGGTATATTTATATTCAGCATATCTCCCTCCCCTTTCTCATCAGTAAATATATATGCTGTCAGTATAATCAATCACAGCGGTTGAATTAGTTGTCTTTACTCAATGAAAATTTTTTGTGCCTGGTTTTTATATACTCTAAAATCTCTGCTGCTGTATAAAACAAATCTTATAATTTCAATATTCTTTAATTCAGCTGCTGTTATTTTTATTGTTTCCAGACTGACTGCTGCAGCTTTTTCAATCGGATAACCGAAAGCCCCAGTTGAAATAGCTGGAAAAGCTATACTTTTAATTTTATACTCCTCAGCCAATTTTAATGAGTTTTGATAGCATTTTTCCAGGAGAGCAGCTTCTGGTTTGTCCCGACCATAAACCGGCCCTAAAGTATGAATCACATATTGATTGGGCAGATTAAAAGCTTCTGTAATTACAGCCTCACCAGGCTCAATTGGGGCCAGCGGTCTACAGGCCTTTTCCAGCTCCGGGCCAGCTTTTCTATGGATGGCCCCTGCAACTCCACCCCCAATTTTTAACTCAGCATTTGCTGCATTAACCACTGCCTCAATATCTTTTTGATCTGCTATATCTCCCTGAGTCAATTCTAATTTGAGATCACTTATCTCTAACCTCATTAAAATCCCTCCTTTTTACTTATCTTCTTCAGCTGATTTTAGCTCTGGCTTCTTCAAAATTGGATCCTAAAAAAATTTGTCTATATTTATCTAATTCTTTAACTGTTGATTTTTTCCTTTTTTTTATGTATTAATTAAAGCATAATAAAACTGACAGGTACCTAAAACTGACAGGTACCCGGTACCTGTCAGTTTTTGTCGTCTTATGTCATATTTTGTTGTATTAAACCTTTATTAGACATTTTTCGACACAAATCGAGTAGTTCCCGGTAGCTGTACTTTGCTTTAATTTAAAATTGATCTTCAAACTCTTCGTATCCCTCTTCTGCCAGGTCTTCAGCCGGAATAAACCTGAGTGCAGCTGAGTTAACACAGTAACGCAATCCTGTTGGCTCCGGTCCATCCTCAAAGACATGGCCTAAATGAGAATCAGCTTCTCTACTTCTGACCTCTATTCTGGTCATCCAGAGCTTTTTATCTTCAACTTCTACAATATTTTCTTCGACCAGGGGCCTGGTAAAACTCGGCCAGCCTGATCCGGATTCGAATTTATCTTTTGAAGAAAAGAGCGGCTCTCCCGAAACTAGATCCACATAAATACCCGGTTCCTTATTATCCCAATACTTATTATTAAAAGCAGGTTCTGTAGCATCCAGCTGAGTCACCTTATACTGCAGATCAGTTAATTGCTCTCTTAATTCTGCATTACTTTCCTCTTCCTTGATCTGAACATTGTCAGCATCCTCAGTCTTACAGAAAGTTACACACTCTTCTGGGTCAATATTATTTAACTTGAGTAATCTTTCCTGTAATTCAGTTGTTAGTCCTAATTTTCCTATATTTTTTATAATATTATCCCGTTCACCACTGCCTGAAATATAACCGTTTACCTTGGTTACAGCAGGAGAATTAATAAATTGTTTCATCGACATTTGATCCAAATAATGATTCTTAAAATCTTGCTGCTGCTGAAGTCTATATTTCTGATGATAATCTTCAGCTCGATAAAAATGATCCAGTTCTTTGATCACAGTCTCAATTTCTCTGCCGCTTTCAGCTTCCAGTTCTTCCTTAACCTCTAAAGCAGTTTTCTGCTGCTTTTTGTTTTGATAAAGAATCAAAGAGGCATACTGGGTGGAATAAGCGGGTGAGTATGGATTATGACTCTCAAAAAAGATTTCTACAAGTTCCCGGTAAGAAATCACTTCCGGATCATAATCAATCTCTATTGTTTCAGTGTGATCTTCTATCATCTGATAGGTTGGGCTTTCGGTTGTTCCACCTGCATAACCAACCCGGGTCCTGATAATTCCTTCTAAGGCTCCGAAAGATGCATCCGGTCCCCAAAAACAGCCGAGTGCAAGGGTAGCAGTCTCACTATTTACTGTTTCTAATTCCTGATCCAGAGGAATATCTGCTGCCAGCACACTACTGCCAACATTGAGAACAGCAAAAGTAACAATTAAAGCTATCAAAATATAATCCATTTTATCTACCTCCATATATTTAAAGAAAAGAATATTCAAAACATCTTACAATATATATAATAGTATTAATTACTAATAAAAGATAGTAAATAGATTACCCCAGAGATTCCGCAAATGATTTTTAAAAAATAAGGAGAATACCGTTCAAACAGTATTCTCAGCAGTAGTACCAAAATAAAGAATATTAGAAATATT
>NZ_SNWX01000047.1 GCF_004362045.1 Halanaerobium saccharolyticum
AAAGTTAGTGGATTGCAGAGAGCAATAAAGTCTCTTGCATTCTAAAATATTTAAAGGGAGTCTTAATCTATTTCCAAAAGCTACTTGACACAATCGTTATGGCAGTATTTTTGTTATTTTTCATAAAATATATTATAATAAGAATTAGAACTGAAAATATATAGGAGGTTATATTTATGAGTGTACACATTGGTGCAAAAAAAGGAGAAATCGCAGAAACAATTCTGCTGCCGGGTGATCCATTAAGAGCTAAATTTATTGCAGAAAATTATTTAGAAGATGTAAGCCAATATAATGATGTAAGAGGAATGTATGGATTTACAGGAACCTATAAAGGAAAAAAAGTTTCAACTCAGGGAACAGGTATGGGAATGCCCTCTCTTTCAATTTATGTTAATGAATTAATTAGAGATTATGGAGTTAAAAATTTAATCAGGGTTGGATCCTGTGGTTCCTTTAATGAGGAAGCTCAAGTAAGAGATGTAATACTAGCTAAAGCGGCCTGCAGTAATTCCAATCTAAATAAAATGCGGTTTGATGGCAAAGATTTTGCTGCAGCAGCCAGTTTTAAGCTTTTATCAAAAGCCTACCAGGTTGCAGAAGAAAAGTCTACAGATGTAAAAGTAGGTACAATTTTAAGCTCAGATGCCTTTTATAATGATGATAAAGAAGCCTGGAAGAAATGGAAAGAATATGGTGTTTTAGGAGTAGAAATGGAATCAGCAGAGTTATTTACTCTGGCAGCTAAGTATGGTGTAGATGCCTTAAGCATTTTAACTGTAAGTGACTCTTTAGTAACCGGAGAAGAAACTACATCTGAAGAAAGAGAAAAAACTTTTACTGATATGATGGAAATTGCACTTGAATTGGCTGAATAATTTAATTGATATTTATAAGATAATAGATATTTTAGAGCTGCTGATTAACAGTCAGACAGCTCTAAAATATTAAATTTTTGTTTTCAAAATTCAAAAAATTAAATTTGCAAGGAGTTTACTTATGCAGGTAGATATTAATCTGGATTTAAAAGCAAAACAGGAATTAGTAATGACTCCTCAATTACAAATGGCAGTAAAAATTCTACAGTATAATAGTCTGGAGTTAACAGAATTTATTAATGAACAGGCAAAAGAAAATCCTCTTTTAGAAATTATGGGAAATATGGAGAATGGTTATAATAATTCTGCTTACAGTGGAATAAAAAAAGAAGCTTCAAATTATGAAAACTTTGTTGCTTATAACCCTAAATTTTGTGAGAGTTTAGAAAATCAACTTTTTGAAGTTTTAAGTGATAATCAATTAGAGTTGGGTCAGTTTATTGTGGGTAATTTAAATCATAAAGGGGAACTAAGCTTAGAATTTGAAGAAGCTGCTCAAATATTTTTTGATTCAAAATCAGAAAAAAACATTGAAGAAATAAAAAGCATTTATAAAAAAATACAAAGTTTAGATCTAAAAGAAGCATTAAATTCCGTTAATCCATGTGCAGAATATGTTGAAGCAGATCTTATTGTGGAGAGAACAGAAACAGGTTATCAAATAATTGCTGATGATAATGACTTTAATTTAAATATTAGTTCCTATTACTTAAATTTACTAAAAAATAACAATGACTCAGAAGTAGAAGAATATCTGCAGAAAAAATATAAATCTGCTTTATGGTTAATAAAAAGCATTGAACAGCGGAAAAATACAATCATGAAAATATTAGAAACAGTTATTGATAAACAATATGATTTTTTTGAATCTGGCTTTAAATATTTATATACAATGACTATGCAGGAGATAGCAGAAGAGATAGAAATGCATGAATCAACAGTAAGTAGAGCCACAAGAAATAAATATATTCAGACACCACACGGTACTGTTCCCTTTAAAATATTTTTTAATAGTGGTATTGATAATTTATCGTCTGTCAGCATAAAAGCAATAATTGTTGAATTAATAAAAAAAGAAGATCAAAACAGCCCTTTAAGTGATGCAAAGATAGTTGAAATATTCAAAAGGGAATATGAACTTGATATTTCTAGACGAACAGTTGCTAAATATCGAAAATCACTTGCTATTAAAGGGTCAAGATCAAGAATGAAAAATAAGCCCTGAAAATTTTCAGGGCTTAATCTTATTTCTTAAATTGAAAATATATTCAACGTTTTTTCTAATTCTCTAATTATTTTATTTAATTCTTCTGAGACATTTGTTAATTTATCAGCAGAATTTTTTTGTTTTTCACTTAAAAGATTAACATCTTCTGTAGTGGCCGAAGATTCTTGAGCAATTGCTGCTATGTCAGTTATTTGTTTAGAGCTCATTTTTTTATATTTATTAATGGATTTTACAGATTTATCAAGATTTTTGATATATGAGATTATTTCATTTAGTTTGTCATTGATCATTTTAAAAGCAGATTCTGTTTCTTCTACAGATTTATGCTGTTCTAGATATATTTTTTTAGCTGTTTCGATTTCTGCAGCTGATTTTTTACTTTCCATCGTAATATCTTTTATAATATCTTTTATTACCTCTACAGATTTAGATGATTTTTCTGCTAATCCACGAATTTCTGCAGCGACTACGGCAAAGCCTCTTCCTGCATCTCCTGCTCTGGCAGCTTCAATAGAGGCATTTAAAGATAAAAGGTCAGTTTGCTCACTTATATCTTCAATTAGACTGATTACACTGTCAATTTTTTGTGCTTTTTGATTTAAATTTTGAATATCATTTATTACTTTATCAGAGATATTGGCAGCATTTTTGCTCTTTTCTTTTAAATTTTCAACAGTCTTATTAGCACCGCTGCTGGTATTTTTAATATTATCTGTTAACTGATTCATATTTTTAATTGCAAGATTTATATCTTCAATTTTTTGAGATAAATTTTTCATCATATCTGCTGCTGCCTGAGCTTCTTCTGCCTGTTTTACTGCTCCATCTGCAATACTACTTATTGATTCTGAAATAAGGATAGAATTTTCTTCAGAATTATTTGCAAGCTCATTAACCTGACTTGAATTATCGATTACTGATTCAGCAGTATTTTTATTCTTTTTAATCAGAGAAGTTATCTTAGTGGTCATTTTATTAAAACTATTAGCCAGAGTAGCAAATTCATCTTTACCAATTACATCAACTTTTGTATTTACTTGACCTTTCCCCACTTTATTTAGAGAATAAACAATTTTATCAATTGAAGCTGAAATATTTTTGGAAACAAGACTCGCAATAATTATTGAAATCAAAATACATAATATCGCTATAATCAAAATAAAGTTTCTGTTATTATGAATTTCTTTTAAAAGAGATTGTTTCTTATTCTCATCTATTTCAGTATCAGAGATGGAAATTAATTTATTATTTTGATCAGTTATCATCAGCAAAGAATTTTCACCAATATTTATATTTTCATATAAATCAGCAAAAATATCAGTATTTAAAACGAAAACTAGGGCACCAATTGTTTTGAATGTTTTAACACTGGTTAAAGATTTAATGAGATATAAATTATCATTGTTATTTATTTGTTGGCCCCAGATTGAATCACCTTTATTCTCGATTGCAGATTTATAAAACTGATTTTCAGAAAAATTTTCTCCAATTATTTCAGTAATATTTTTATTAAAGGTAGAAAAATTTGAACTTCCCGGTCTGTAAATAATTATTCCTTCAATTTCTTTATTTGACTGGACAATGGAGTTAAGTTGATTATTAACATCTTTGATATCCATTAATTTTTCGAAATCATCTTCATAATTTAACTTTGATATTTTTTGCATTAAATCTCGATTGGAAATTATACAAAATAATATATTTAATTAAAAAAATTGCAAATTTAATTAATTTATCTTATTATAGAATATGAAATCTTGATAATTTTAATTATCCAGTTGGAGGTGATTCAAATTAAAAAAGTTGAAAGAGTATATCAGTGTTTAAAAAAGATGAATGATCAGCAGGAGGGAGTTTCTGCAGCTGAAATTGCATCTAGGCTTGATTCTAATCGGGCAAATATTAGCCGTTATTTAAATCAATTATATAGAAATGACAGACTGGTCAAAATTCAGGGAAGACCTGTTCTTTATAAATTAAAGCCAGATAATGATCCAGATATTCTTAAAAAATCAGGAAATCAAAACATTGAGTTAAAAGATAATTATATAAATCAAAACAGTAAATTGGATGAAATTATCGGGGCAAATGGCAGCTTAAAAAGTCAAATCCAACAGGCAAAAGCAGCAATCCTGTATCCTCCTAATGGTTTACACACCCTCCTGCTGGGTGATACTGGAGTAGGGAAATCTATGTTTGCAAATTTAATGCATGGGTTTGCTGTAGATTCTGAGATGTTAGCAAAAAATGCTCCTTTTGTCCAGTTTAATTGTGCAGATTATTCTGACAATCCTCAGCTCTTAATTGCCCAGATCTTTGGAGTAAAAAAAGGTGCCTATACAGGTGCTAATAAGGATCGAGAGGGGCTCTTAAAAAAAGCTGATCAGGGAATTTTGTTTTTAGATGAAGTTCACCGGCTTCCTCCTCAGGGACAGGAAATGTTATTTACTTTTATTGACAATGGATATTTTCGCCCCCTTGGAGAAAGTGAGCAAAAACTAAAGGCAGAGGTGCAGATTATTGCGGCTACTACTGAAGAGCCGGATTCATTTTTATTGAATACTTTTGTCAGGCGGATTCCGATGGTAATAAAGCTGCCATTATTGAAAAACAGAGGACTTAAGGAACGATTTAGATTGATAGAAAATTTTCTCAAAGAAGAGTCAAAAAATATAGGTAAAAGTATTTATATTGACAGAAACTCTCTTGTCTCTTTTTTATTATATGATTGTCCTAACAATATTGGTCAGCTGGCGAGTGACATTCAACTGGCGAGTGCTAAATCATTTTTAAACTTTAAAACTTCAGATAATAAATATATCTTGATTTCGCAGGAAGATATACCTGAGCATGTACAAAAAGGGATACTAAACTTTCATCATCAGCGTACAGAAGTTGAAAATCTATTTAAAGGACAGAATGAGGTTCTGGAGTTTTCAGATAGTGATCAGAATAAAATAGTTAACAGTAGTGCAAAGTCAAATGTTAAAGCCGAAGATTCTCAGCTTGGAAAACTATTTTATGATGTTATAGAGGAAAAGCTAAATAGTTTAAGGCGAGAAAATATGGACGAAGAAAAAATTCAAAAAATATTAAATATTGATATAGAATCTCATTTTAAAAAGCATTTAGAATCACTGCCTGATATAATTAATAAGTCCGATATAAATAAAATAGTGGAAAAAGAAATTGTAGAAATCACTGAAGAAATTCTCCAGTTATCTTCTAGAAAACTTCAGCGGAATTTCAATAAAAAAATATTTTTAGGATTAGCCCTTCATCTGCAAAAAAGTATAGAAAGAATTAAAGCAGGCGAAAAAATTTATCATCCTGAGCTAAATAATATCCGGGTAAATCATTTTCAGGAGTTTATGACAGCAATTGAAGCTGCTTCTTTGATAGATAAAAAGTTTGAAATAGAAACACCTTTAGATGAAATTGGATATATTAGTATGTTTTTAATCAAGAATCCCTATCAAATTAGAGATAAGAGCAAATCAAAAGTAGCAGTATTTATACTAATGCATGGTAATTCGACTGCAAGCAGTATGGCTGAGGTGGCAAATAAATTATTGGATGAAAAATTTGCTGTAGGAATAGATATGCCATTAGAGATGGATGCACAGGATTTTTTTAATAAAACCAGTCAGCAGATCAAAGAACTGGCTCCAAATAGAGATGTTTTATTGCTTGTCGATATGGGATCCTTAACTGGTTTTGCAGATATGATCGAACTGGAAGATAATAAAAATATAAAAATAATAGATATGGTAAGCACTCCAACAGTTATTGATGCCTGTAGAAAAGCAATCCTGGGTCAGGGCTTAACTGAAATTTATAATAGCTGTCTCAATTATGCTGTCCAGAGAGGAAAAAAGGCATTAACTAGAAGTGGGATAAATAATAAAATAGAGGCTGATCCTGAACTACAAAATAATCATTTTGAAAATCTGATAATAACAGCCTGTTTTACCGGTGAGGGAGCTTCCAGTAAGTTAAAAGAAATTATTGAAGCTAGATTTTCTGAGGCGGAAATAAAAATTATATCTTTAAATATAATTGATTATGATAAGTTTATTAAGAAAATAAAAAGATATCAAAAACAGTTTAATTTACTTGCAGTTGTCAGTACTGTGGATATCAAAGAAGCAGATATTCCATTTATTCCAGCTGTAGAAATCCTTTCTGGAAAAGCATTTGAAAAGTTAAATGATCAACTGGATGGTTTAAAAAAATACAGTAAAATAAAAAATTCTTTGAGTAATCATTTGGAAAAATTAAACAGCAGTAAAATTGTTAATGAGTGTAAAAATATTATAGATTCAATTATCAATGATTCTAAAATTATGATTGATAATGATGTTAAAGTTGGAATACTGCTTCATATGATTTTTTTGATTGAGAAATTACTTAAAGGAGAAGAAGGAAATGTTTTTGAGAACCTGGAAAATTATAAAAGAAAGAATAATTTGTTTATGCAAAAAGTAGCAGATAAAATATTTTTTCTGGAAAGAGAGTATGCTGTTAAAATCAGTCAAGATGAGATTGCTTATCTTACAAAAAGTTTTTTAAAAAATTCGAATCTGCAGAAGGAGATAGAGTTAAATTAACTCTAAGGGCAAATTTAATTACAGGTGGCGATAGGAATGGAAAATGTTGTTTTAGTTTGTACTGCTGGAATGTCAACCAGTATCTTAGTCTCAAAAATGAATAAGATAGCAGCTGAGAATGAGATTGAGATTAATATAGAAGCTTTAGCACAATCTGAGCTTAAAAATTATTCTAAAAAAATTGATCTTATTCTGCTGGGACCTCAGGTGAAATATTTATTAAACAACTTAGAACGAGATTATAAAAATTCAGAGATTAAATTTGATGTTATAGATAGTGTACAGTATGGAACCTTAAATGGTAAGGCTGTTTTAAATCATGCTTTAACTCTTTTAGATAAAAAGGTGATATAAATGTTTAATAAATTTATCCAGATACTTGAGAATAAATTTGTTCCTTTAGCATCTAAACTGGGCTCTCAGAGACATCTCCTGTCTATTAGAGATGGTTTCATTTCTATAATGCCTTTAGCGATTATTGGCTCCTTAGCAATTTTAATTAATAATTTTCCAATCGTATATTATCAGGAATATATGTCCAGTTTATTTGGAACTGAATGGACCTTATTTTCTGATTATATCTATAATGGAACCTTTGCAATAATGTCTTTATTAATTGTATTTTCAATCAGTTATAATTTAGCTGATTCTTATAATGAGGATCCTCTGCTGGCAGCTTTAATTTCTTTTTCATCCTTCATAATAACAATTATTCAGACAGATGCTCAGGGATTTTCAATTCCTTTTCAGTGGTTAGATGCTTCCGGGCTTCTGGTAGCTATCGTAGTTGCTATTTTAGCTACTGAAATATATGTTAAAACAATGAATTTAATTAGTTCAAAAAAGAAGCAGGAAAAAGGCACCATGACTCCAATTTTAAATCGTTATTTTTCGGCTCTAATCCCAACAATTTTTATATTTTTAATTTTTTCTTTAATGAGATTAGTTTTTGCTCAATTTGGGATTGAAAATATAATTGAAGAAATTTATCGATTAATTCAGCTTCCCTTAATGGGACTGGCAAATAATCTACTTACAGCATTAGTTATTGTTTTTATTGGTCATTTTTTCTGGTTTTTAGGTTTACATGGAACTAATATTCTAGAACCGGTAATCCAGGCTTTATATTTACCAGCTTTACAGGAGAATATTCAGGCTGTAAGTAATAATTTGGCTGTACCCAATATTTTTACCAAACCATTTTTTGATTCTTTTGTTTATATGGGAGGTAGTGGTACAACTTTAAGCCTGTTAATAGTTATATATTTATTTTCAAATTCAAAAAGGAAGAGAGACTTAATGAAATTGAGCTCTACCCAGTCAATTTTTAATATTAATGAACCAATTTTATATGGGCTGCCGATTGTAATGAACCCTATTTATTTTATTCCATTTATTTTAACACCTCTTATCTTAACCTTAACTAGTTATCTTGCTATTCTAACTGGTTTTGTTCCTAAAACAATTGCTATGGTTCCCTGGGGTACTCCACCCATAATAAGCGGGTTTTTAATAACGGGTTCTATATCTGGTTCGCTATTACAGGTATTTAATATCTTTATCGGAATCTTAATATATTTTCCTTTTGTCAAAATAGCAGAGCGGATTAAGGAGTAAAAGGAGGTAACTATGGATTTAGAAAAAATGATATTTACCATTATTTCTTATAGTGGTGATGCTAAAAATTTGTTTATGGAAGCTATTAAATATGCAAAAAATAATGATAATGATCAGGCAGAAATCTGCTTTAAAAGGGCAGGAGATAAATTATATCAGGCTCATTTAAAACAAACAGAGTTAATTAAATTAGAGAATAATGGGGAAAAAATTGAAAATAGTATTTTATTAACCCATGGGCAGGATCACTTGATGACAGCATCTTTATTAAAAGATCTGGCCAGAGAGATTATAGATTTACATCAAAAGCTTAATAATTAAAAAATAGTGTGTAAAAGCGTGTAACTAATCAGTTATGCGTTTTTTTTATGTGTTTTTTTAATAAATTATATTATAGTATAAAACAATTTAATTTTTAAAAATACTTATAATAACAGGGCTCAACTCTAATTTTTAATCTTTTGAAAAGCGATGAAGCAATTAATATGTCAAAAAACATTTTTCTGGCATGCAACTTGCAATTATATATAGACAAACAACTATAAGGAGGAATTTTTTATGAAGAAGAGAAGTATGATTTTTGTTTTAACAATGCTTTTAGTTTTAACTGTTGGGGCGGTCGCTGGTGCTGTGGAATTAAGAGTTTATACTATGTTTTCTGGTGCTGATCCAGCTTCTGGAGCCTATCAAGATCTGATAGACGAATTTAAGGCAGAACATCCTGATGTAGAAATTATTGATGAATCAGCCACTCTGGATGAGAGTGTAAAGGTAAGAATCGAAAATGATTTTGCTTCCGGAAATGAGCCGGATATTACAATGTATTTTACTGATTCACAGGCAAAGCCGATTGTAGAATCTGGCAGAGTAACTCCTCTTAATAAAATTTTAGCCAATAATCCGGAATGGAAAGCTGGGTTTCTACCTTCTGTATTAGAACAGGTTAAATACAGTGATGGAAATATATATGCTCTCCCTATTACTGGATTTTACGAAGGTTTAATTGTTAATCTAGATTTATTTGAAAAATATGATGTTAAAATTCCAGAAAATGAAGAAGAATTATATACTGCGATTGAAACATTTAGAGCTAATGATATTGTACCAATGGCTGCTGGCCTTGGTATGACACCACACTATAATATAGAACATTCAATTTTAAAAGTTGGTGGAGCTAAAGCTCATGATGCCGGTATCGCCGATGGAATCAATCCAATGTGGATTGAAGGTTTAAATCATCTGCGAGAATTGTATGAGGCAGATGCTTTTCAGAGAGATACTCTAACTCAGGATTGGTCAGGTGCTCGTCAGCTATTTAAACAGGGTAAAGCAGCTATGTTAGTAGAAGGATCATGGGCCATTGCGGATGCACAAAATGAAGGTGCTAATCGAGTTACAATTGTGCCATATCCAAAAATTGGAGACAAGGGAAATAAAACTGACTTAATAGCTGGTTTTACTTCCGGAATGTATTTAAGTAAAGAAGCTTATAATGATAGTGAAAAGAAAGAAGTTGTTATTGATTTACTTAAACATCTAACCAGCAAAGAGGCAATTAAAAAAATTGCCGAGGCTAATGGAGGACTGCCAGCAGCAGATGTAACTCCTGCTGGTTTAACAAAGCCATATCAGGATGGATTAGAAATGTTCAAAAATGCTGATCATGTGTCACTTCCCATTGATGCTCAGATTCAGCGTCCAGCCTGGCAAACTCTGGTTGATGGAGTAGCCTATATTGTTTCCGGTAGAAGATCTGCAGAAGACATTTTAGAAGAAGTAAGAAAAATAGAACTACAGGCAAAATAAATAATAAAAAGAGGAGCGGCATATTTGTCTGCTGCTCCTTACTTTTCACTGGGGGTGGAAACAATTAAATTCAAAAAAGATAAAAAAGTAATTTTCTTCTTTTTATTACCGGCATTGTTATTCTGGAGTATATTTTTGTTTTATCCTATTTTAAGAAGTTTTTATAAGACATTTTTCTTTACAGTTCATAATATCAATCCTGAATATATCGGTCTGGGTAATTATCTTAAATTAGTAAATGATCCTGTAATTTGGATTGCAACTAAAAATACATTTATTTTTATGATTGCAGCAGTAGTTTTTCAGGTTGGACTTGGGATTTTACTGGCAGTTTTTGTTGATTTAATAAGATATGGTAAAAACTTTTTTAGAACAACCTTTTTCTTTCCGATAGTTCTGTCGGCAGCATCTTTAGGTCTTTTATTTCGCCTGTTATATAATTATAATGCTGGTCTTTTAAATTCGGTGCTTAAATTATTCAATCTGGAGCCAGTATTATGGCTTGATGCATCTAAGGCACTGGCCATGGTGATGATTCCAACAATCTGGCAGTATGTTGGCTTTTATTTTGTTATTATTCTGACTGCCCTAACGAAAATACCAAATGCTTTATATGAAGTGGCAGAGATAGAAGGGGCAAATACTTTCCAGAGAATAACAAAAATCACCCTGCCGCTTATTTTTCAGGATATTAGAGTTTGTATAGTTTTAGCAATAACAGGTACTTTAAAAGTATTTGATATGGTCTGGATGATTACAGCTGGAGGACCTTTTGATTCTTCTCAGGTCCTAGGTACCTATATGTACAGTACAGTTTTTCAGCAGAGATTATTTGGCTATGGTTCAACAATTGCAATTTTTATAATTGTTTTGGGTGTGGTTGTCACCTCATTAACCAATAAGTTTATTGGAAATAGAGGGGTAACAATAGACTAAATAGTATAAGATACTCAAACTTCGCACTTGTAAAAGTGCTTTTGCACCTTGAAATTTCAATATTTTTTAGCAAAAAAATAGCATGAAACCCCCGCTTTTGGTATAATT
>NZ_SNWX01000048.1 GCF_004362045.1 Halanaerobium saccharolyticum
CTCACGATGGACACCCTTGTCTTCAGCTAGTGGTTGGCACTATTAACCCCCACATCAGACTTTCACTGATTAGCAAATATCCATGCCAGGCAAACGAGAAAAAAAGACCGGATTTAACCGGTCTTAACTTAAGACTGTTTATATTTTAATATAAATTAACACCTTTTTCAAATGAAATTCCAATAATATAACAGCTAGAGTCATTGTAATTTAGAATGATTAACAGTATAATTAGTATAAGGAAGATATAAAAAGTTATGGGAGGTTTTTAAAATGCTTAAAAAAATTACTATTCTAAGTTTAGTTATAATCTTCATTCTCGCTTCTATTTCTGCAGCTGCAGTGGAGCTAGATGATTTTGATAAAAACTTACTGGTCAGAGTATTTAAAGATGTTGATAGTGAAGATGTTGAATATATGGCCAGACTGGGTCTGGACAGCAAAGATATTAGTCTAATTCTTTATTATTACAGTAATGCCGATAAAAAATTAGATAAAGAGGAACTTGACAGACTTGTTAAAAATAGGGAACGAATTAATGAATTTCACCGTTATTTTGGTATGCCGTCAATTATTTTTGATGATGAACTAATTCGGTTTAGACATCCCGCGAGGGAAAGACATTTTCCACCTTTAAATACAAAAAAATATGATAGAAAATATGAATTCAATGGTGGTACAGAAATAATTAAAGTTCGGGGTAATAATTATGATTACAAATATAATAATAAGAGAACTGAGGTAGAAGAAAAAATTGAAATAAAGAAACAAAAATATGAATATTACTATCGGGACCAAAATATGATAGAAAAGCTTGAGGTGCACCATGCCAATAATAAATACAGTTATTATTATAAAAATTTAAATACCGGTCGGACTATAAAAAAAGAAGGTAGGGGTAGAAAAGCCAATAAAGATAATGTCTATGAAGAATTAAAAGAAAGATATAACGAAATGGAAGCTGATGATTGGGATAACAATGATGAGGATGAAAATAAAGATGATGACAGTGATGATAATGGTATAGATGTTAAGTTTGACATTAAAATTGATTTAAGTGATCTTTTTAATTAATACAATCTTAATTTAATCTATCTCACCAGTAAATAGGCCGGATTTCTCCGGCCTTTACTTTTTATCTAAACTTATTTAAAATTCATTAAATTTAGTGACACAAACCGGCTCCATAACCTAAACCTCTATCATTATAATTTCTACCCATCATACCATAACCTAAACCTCTATCCATCATCATGCCTGGACGGTGACCAAAACCATTATTAAAGCGATTCTGAAAGCGATCATTATAATTTAAACGATTTTCTTCACTTACATTAAGCTGCTCTTCTGTTAAAACAGATTCAATTTTTTCCTGATGGGCAATCCTTTTTTCATCCAGCTGGATTAAAACCTCTTCAATTTTATCCTCAACTTCCCCGATCTCTGCATTATCTGCACCCCGGAATTCTAAGTCTCTTAATTTGCGATTTAAATCTCTAAGCTGATCTCTTAGCTCTTCAGTTTCATTATAAAATTCATCCCTAAAGTCTGCAATTTTGTTAATCTGTTCTTCACTTAGTTCTATACCATTATAGCCACTACTAGAACTTCTATACCCCATCTGATAACGGGTCTGATTATTTGCTGTTCCCATTCCCAACTGTGAACCGTGAGCAAAAATTACACCTGTAAATACTGTGATTACAAAAGCCAGCACCAAAAAGATAGTTAATATTTTTTTCATTTCTCATTCACTCCTTAATAATTTTGTTTTGCTTTTTTAACTTCTACCTTAATTATAGGAGTAAATTGTGAAGGAAATATGAATTTTTAAAACAAATTATAATATTTATTCAAAAAAATAAAAGCTCCCACTAAATATTAGCAGGAGCTTAGAATTTAAATTTTAAAATAATTGATTAACAGATAACTGATTAATGAAGTTGCAGCACATAAAAAACTTCCCCAGACAATATCAATTACAGTTATCATCACCGGCCAGTCTTTAATTGTTGCCAGATTAGTCATATCATAGGTAGAATAGGTAATAAAACCGAAGAATGCACCTGCAAATAAGGCATACTGCCAGCTGGATAATTCTACTGCCCTGTTAATTACAAAAAAGAGCATTCCTGCTACAAAAAATAAATAAAATATTGCAGCTGCTGTGGCATTAAAATTATCTTTGAGTAAAAATCCAAGCTGTTCTCTATATAAATTTTTGGCTACTGCTCCCAGCCAGACAAGATCAATAGCAAAAAAGATGACAATTGTGATTAAATATGATTTAAGATAATACATCTATCTCACCCTCTTTTCTTTACTCATTTTCTTCTCCATTAATATTTTCTAATTCTCTAACTCTGATCCCTGTCATTACATCTGAGCGAGTAATAATTCCCTTGAGTTCGTCAGCCTCCATAACTAAAAGCCGGCCGATATCTTTCTGAAAGAGAAGTTTAAAGGCTTCATACAATTCATCTTCTGCTTTTACACTGTGAATATCCTTATTCATTATAGTCTGGACAGGAGTATTACTGTACTCATCCTGAGGAATCTTCTGCGCATCTTCCATGGTTACTATTCCTACAACTTTGTCATCTCTGAGCACTGGAAATCCAGAATGTTTATCATTAAACATTTTTTCTATTAAACGGTGAACACTCATATTAGCCGGTACTGTCTTAACCTCCGCGGTCATTAAATCTTTAACCTTTAAATTAGAAAGAGCAGATTTAATATTACTAAATTGATGTTCCTGAGAAGCACCAATATAGATAAAGAAAGCAATAAAAACTAAAAGAAAGTTACCGCTTATAAAACCAAAGATTCCAAAAATCCAGGCAAAAACTTTACCAACCCGGGAGGCAATTTCCGTAGCTCTTCTAAAAGAAGTTCTCTGAGCAATCAAAGCTCTTAAAATACGTCCTCCATCTGAAGGAAAGGCTGGTAAAAGATTGAAAATAGCCAGAAAAATATTTAACTGTCCTGTATATACAATCACTAAACGAAGATCTTCTAATATGAAATTGGGAGCGTAAGTTCCAACAAAATAAGAAATTACACCAAGTACCAGACTGGTTAAAGGTCCACTGGCAGCAATTTTCATCTCATCTTTTGGATCTTTAGAAATTTCTTCAATATTGGCCAGACCACCAAATAACATCAGAGTAATATCAGTAGTTTCTACATCTTTTGTTCTGGCTACAAGTGAATGAGCCAGTTCGTGCAGTAAAATACTGATAAAGAGTATAACAGCCATAATAAATCCCAATAGATAGGGATTTAAAAGCAGCTGCCGCCTGGCAATATCAGTGTTTTCTGTCAGGTAAATAATATTACTGCCAAAAGCCCAGGCAAAAAAAGGCAGGATAATCAATAAACTAACATGTATTTTAACCGGTATGCCGAATAAATGCCCAACTGTAAAAGAACTTTTCATATCTATCACCTCTACTAATAAATTATGAAAATTTAATAAAGTCTTAAAATTGTCTTTAAATAATTAAAATCAGCTTTAATTATCTTTTCTACTTCAGCTGAAAGATTTAAATTATTATTCTTTAAAAAGCTATTAAATTTCAACTCCTCTTTTGAATTGTTTTCTATAATTTGACTCAAATAATGTCGAATTTTTATTAAATCTCTATTTCCAATTTTTCCGGCCCCTTTGATAATATTTAACCTTTTTAAAATAAAATCCTGAATTTCTTTTAATGATTTCTCTTTATCCCGGTGTGGCAGTACTGCTGGAGTAGAAAAAACTCCCTGAGCCAGTATCTGATAATCTTTATCTGTCAGATGAGCTGCTGCAAATAAAGAGAGTCCATTGGGATTGATATTATTTATTTTTTTTATCTGCTGAATCAACTGATCCGAAGTCAATTTAAAAACGGAAATTCCGGCATACATTGGTTTAGAAATTTGCTGACGGTCTTCCTTAATCCAGCTGCTCAGCTCAGAAAATAAATTTTCAGTATAGGTCATCGGTAAAACAAAATCTAAATAACCTTCCTCCAGCCATAAAGACCAGTTCTGTAGTGCTCGGAAGCGCGCTTCTTCCCGACCGGGAATCACATCTGCTGAAATTAATAATTCAGGATCAACAGCTTTCAGCTTCTCAGATGTCTCTTTAACCATCTCTGTAATTAAATTTTCCCTATATTTATTCCAGAGAGCAAAATCTGAGCTGCCACTTTTAATTTCAAAAGGATCGATCCCATATTCATCTTTAAATTTATCTACACTTGCCTGATCATAGCCAAAACTACCTCTGTATTCTTCGGGAAAACGAATATAATCTAAATTAAGTCCATCAAGATCATAGTTTTTGACTAAATAAATATATCGCTGCTGCAAAAAATTCTTTACATCAGACCGGGCTGGTGAGAGCCAGGTAGAATTATGATAACTAACAATCTCCCCCTCTCTATTTTTATTGGCCCAGCCAGGATTTTCAGTTAAAATCCTCCCGGGATTACCGCTGGTATTTTCATTAAAAACCCAGACCCAGGGATGTACTTCCATATTTCTCTTTTTAGCTTCTTCGATCAAAATTGTCAGGGGATCTCCTTCCCAGCTGCTAAAGCGGGGATCCTGAGTAAATAAATTATTATCAGGAATAATTGATAAACCTTTATAAAAAGTTTCTGGAAAAATCACATTAAAATTAGCTGCTGCAGCTCTGTCCAGAAAATCCTGAACTCCAGCTCTACCACCTATTTTTGCATAGGTGCCGCTGTCCAGCCAGAAGGCTCTCATCTGTACTGGTTTTGACTCAATAGTCTTTAAGCTAATTTGATTTGCATTATTAATGATTTTTGCTGCTAAATCAACTACCTGTTGATCTTCTTTATTTTGATAAGCTTTGAGCTGCTGCTGATATAAAGCATTTAATTTTTCCAGTCTTGATTCAATATCTGACTCTGCTATAATTCTAAATTGCGACTCAGCTTTAAGCAGATTGTTTTTTACTTCATTTAAAGATCTTTCTACGTCTCTGATCTCTAACAATGATTTACGATAATCATCTGGCTGATAATAGGCTGCTGTACTGAAAGAATAAAAAATTACCATTGAAAAAATCAGCAAAATTAATAAGTAAATTTTATTATTCATTATTTATCTCCTCTGCTAAGATCTGATTCCATTTTTCTTCCATAATATTTAAGGCCTCTCTGGCAGATATTTTACCTGCAAAGGCCCTCGCAAACTGTTCATGCATTACTCTGATCAGTCTGTCAGCCTGAGGGTGGATTAAGGTTAGGTCCTTATTGCGAGGCAGCTGGGCCTGCAAAATCTTTTGGGCCTCAGTTTCTAGCGCTACTCCCTGGTCTGTTTCAGTTATTATTTCTTCTTTTTCAATATTATTTTCCTTCTCAGAGATAACGGCGGAAGATAAAACAGAAGCCCTTTCGGAAAATTCTGCCTGTGCCTCAGCAGAAGTAATAAAGTGAGCAAACTCTGCTGCCTTCCTTTTATGGCTGGCTCCTTTAGGAATCACTAGGTTCATTAAAGCTGCATTGATTACTCCTTCTTCAGCTGTGGGAATAATAGAGAGTGCTGTTACCTCTCTTAGATAGTCAGATTCTTTTTCAATTTCCTTTAAAAATTGTGGTGCAGTCAATAAAATTGCTAAATCATTTTTTTTATACCGCTCCAGAGCAATATTAAAACCAGAGCTTAATGTATCTTTGGGGATTACTCCTTTTTCTGCTAGATTTTGATACCTCTTGATAATTGCCTCTGCTTTTTCTGTGTTAAAAGCAGCTTTGTTTCGGTGATCCTCATTTTTAAACAATTTTATTCCAGCTTCAATAAACTCATGCTGGATTTTTATCTGGGGCATTAGTGCATATACTCCGGTTTCAGCAGTAATTTGTTCTGCTAAATTAAAGAACTCTTCCCGATTTTGAGTGATATTTTGAGGATTAACTCCTGCTATTTTGAAAATTTCCTGATTAAAAGCCATTAATTTTGAACTTACATACCAGGGAAAAGCAAAATAATCACCTTGATAATGCCCATTTTCCCAAAAATTAGAATAATAGTATTGACTAAAATCTTTTTCTAAAGTTGAAATTGGAAATAATAATTTCTCTTCCAGTAAAGAAGCCATTAATTGAGGAGAAAGATTAACTACTTCAGGTATATTCCCCTCTGCTATCCGATAGCGCAGCTGCTGATTAATACTCGAAAAATTAATATCCTCCCAGCTAATTTTTATTTCAGGATTTTTATTTTCAAATTCTTTAATTTTTTTTATAAAATAATCATTAAACTGAGGGCTTAAATTAATAGTCCAGAACTCAATTTCCTTCTCTGCCTGAACAGCAGCTGAAAAAAATAATATTATTAATAAAAATATTAATAAGATCTTTTTACCCATTATTAGTTCTCCTTTGTTTTGAATCTATTCCTACTAAGTGAAATGGTAAAAACCCCTCCGTACTTTCAGAGAGGCTCTTACCTGGCAGCAGGGTAAATTTATTAGCTTAATATATAATTAGAGATTTTAATCATATTTCCTGCATTAATGACGATTAAGCTGTAAAAACTTTTTGAGCCGAAGGTATCAACTTTATTTCCAGGGGAAAAGCCGGTCCTTTTTCTCCATCAATATCACAGTGCTGCTCAAGATTATTATTTTTTATTGTGATTTTAAAATAGTTGTCCTGCAGATAAATTAAGTTTTCATTTTTTATTTCCTTACCGTTAAATAAATCTGCAGCTGCAGAACTTAGTTTTAAAATGTTTCCTGTTTTAACTGCCAGTAAATCAAATAAACCATCATCAATAGAAGCCAGTCTGGCGATATTTTTAAACCCTCCAGCATCTTTACTATTAAAAATGAAAAAACCTAAAAAATCACCTTCTATAATTTTTTGAGAAGTCTCAATTTCTAATTCCATTGCTTTAATATTGGGCAGCTCTTTTAAACCCTGCAGATAGTAAGCTACTTTACCGAGACGATTTTTCATTTCGGTTTCTGTTCCATGAGCTATCTGCGAAATAATACCTCCCACACAGACATTTAAAAAATATCTGTCATTAACTTTACCTACATCAATTTCTTTGACCTTCCAGTCTAAAATTCGTTTAACACTATTTTCAATATTTTTTGTCATCCCGAGAAAAGTAGCAAAGTCATTGGCAGTTCCTGCTGGTATTATTCCCAGGGGAAGATCAATATTCTTTTTCTGCAGTAAATCGACTATCTCACTGGCAGAGCCATCTCCTCCTGCAACAACAACGGCCTCAAAACTTTGATCGATATTTTCCAGACCAGCTTCAAAATCACCTGGTTCCATACTTCTATAAATGTCTACTTTGAATCCGGCAGTCTGAAACTGCTTTAAAAACTTATCTAAATAAGAATTAAAAGACTTATCTCCAGCTGCCGGATTATATATTAATTTTACTTTTTTGTTTTGCATTTGATCAACTCCTATTAAGCAATTTAATTATACCATAAATTACTTAATAAGAAAAAAATCCAGGAAATTTTAGTTTCCCGGATCTAAAATTAAATTATTCAAGTTCAGCAGAATTACTATAACCTCTTGACTCCCAGTATCCCTCATAGTCAGAATTACTTGAGACTTCAATACGCTCAATCCATCTTATCCATTTATAACCATATTTTTGTTCTGCTACTAATTGAAAAGGAAAACCCTGTCTGGGTGGTAACTGGACTCCATTTACTTTGTCTGCAATGATAATATTATTTTCTTTAATAAAACTGATTGGTAATGATGTGCTGTATCCGTCTGGAGAATAGAAAATAAGTGTATTAGCTTTTTCACTAATATTTAATTCATTTAATAAGTCAACTAAGGGTATACCTTCCCAGAGAGCCTTAACCGACCAGCCAGTTACACAATTTAAAGTAACTAATTTTTTGATATGATTTTTTTCCTGTAACTCTGAGTAGCTATATTTCCTTTCTTCGGCAACTAAACCATCAATTACAAGTCGATATTCATTAATGTCTATTTCCTGAATTCCCTTAATTGAGTTTTCTCTAAAATCCTCAATTGATCCCAGCTTTTCTCCCTTATATTCATTAATCTCGACTTCTTCGATATTTTCATTTTCCGCCTGAGCATATACAGTCTGAAAAGAAAAAACAAGTATTAAAACCAGTGCCAGTAAAAATAATGATTTTCTCATGATTTTACCTCCTAAAATGACTTAAAATACACAAATTAATTTTAATATATTTCCTTACTTACATTATAACATAGATTATTAAATTAAAAATCCCGACAGGAATATTTTCGTCTGCCGGGATAATAAAACCTTACACTTTTAATTTTATTAAAAAACTAACTTGTTACTTTTAAATAAATCATTCATTGAATTAACTTACGCACTTTCCTTAAAATATTGATCTACTTCTTTTAATAATTCAATAATGCTTAAATTTTGAGGACAGGCTGGTTCACACTGACCGCACTCTACACAGTTACTGGCTCTTGCTGTTTCGTCCATTTCATAGTATTTCTCTGCCATTTCTTCTCCCTTATCAAGCAGTTTAGCCTGGTTAAAGAGATGAAAATTCTCAGGAATATTAACTCCTTCAGGACAGGGAAGACAGTATTCACAGCGGGTACAGGTAACAGGTCCTCTCATTTCCTCTGCTGCTTTTTCCATCATTTCGAACTCAGAATCGCTTAAAAGACCAACTTCTGACTCAGAAGCTGTCTCGATATTTTCTTTAAGCTGCTGCATATTGCTCATTCCACTGAGCACAACACCCGGCTCCTTTTGACTCCAGACCCAGTGCAGGGCCCATTCTACAGGAGTTCTCTCCGAATTTTCGGACTCCAACAATTCTTTTGCAGATTGTGGTGGTTCCTGAGCCAGCCAGCCGCCGCGGATCGGCTCCATAATCACAACTCCCATCCCTTTAGCATGGGCTTTTTGAAGACCAGCTTTACCGGCCTGATATTCGGTGTCCAGATAATTATATTGAATTTGAGTAAAATCCCAGTCATAGCCATCAAGTATTGTATTAAAAACTTCTGGACTGTCATGGAAAGAGAAACCTAAGTACTCAATCTTACCTTCTTCTTTTTTCTTTTCTCCCCATTTTAAAATATCAAGATCCTTAATCTTCTGCCAGCGCTCTGCATTCAATGCATGCAGTAGATAAAAGTCAACTTTTTCTACCTGCAGTTTTTCCAGCTGCTTATCTAAATATTTATCCAGGTCTTCTTTAGTCTCACATTCCCAGATTGGTAACTTAGTGGCCAGATAAACCTTTTCCCTGTAGCCATCCTTTAAAGCCTTACCTACAACATTTTCGCTTTCTCCCTGATGATAGGGCCAGGCTGTGTCAACATAATTAATTCCATTATCAATTCCATAACGAATCATCTTGATTGCTTCTGCTTCATCAATATTGGACGAATCATCATCAATTATTGGCAGACGCATTGCTCCAAAGCCGAGAGCTGAAACTTCTACGTCAAGATTTCCCATTTTTCTATACTTCATTTTTTTACCCCCAATTAATTATAGTCAAGACTAAATTATTTTATCTTATTATAATATATTCAAGACTTAATAGTAAAATCCTTTTAATTTAAGCTGTGAATTAATTATCTTTAATCGAGTAGGAGGGAAATAATTAGTTTATTCCCCGTCCTCTCACACCACCACAGCGTACCGTTCGGTACTGGGCGGTTCATTAAGAATTAATTACTTGTGCATATCTTTCCGTAAAACTAAAGTATCCCAGTTTCTTTAATAGCTGATTGGTAAAGG
>NZ_SNWX01000049.1 GCF_004362045.1 Halanaerobium saccharolyticum
TCACGATGGACACCCTTGTCTTCAGCTAGTGGTTGGCACTATTAACCCCCACATCAGACTTTCACTGATTAGCAAATATCCATGCCAGGCAAACCAAAAAAATATCCCGGATTCAATCCGGGATATACTGAAATGCTTTATTTCTCTTGTGCTTCTTCTTTGTGTACAATTTTTAATAACCAGCCTACAAGTTTATTTCTTAGTTCATCTACAATATCATAGACTACCGGTATAATTACCAGAGTCAGGAGGGTTGAAAAAAGAAGCCCTCCAATAACAACTATAGCCATTGGCTGCTGTGTTTCTGCTCCAGTACCGATTCCCACCGCTAGAGGAACTAAGGCAAGGGTAGTCGTCAGGGTGGTCATTAAAATTGGTCTGAGTCGAATTGGTGCAGCCTCCAGGATTGCTTCTCTGCGGCTCATGTGTTCCTTGCGGTTATTTATATAGTCAATCATTACAATTGCATTATTAACCACAATACCGACCAGCATAATTGCCCCAATTAAACCATTTACACTCAAAGCAGTACCTGTAATAATTAATCCCAGCACAGCTCCGATAATTGATAAGGGAACTGTAAACATTATTATCAAGGGATGAATCAGTGATTCAAACTGAGAAGCCATTACCATATAGACTAGAACTATTGCCAGAATTGCTGCTGTAAATAATTGATTAAAAGAACTGGCCATATCCTCAGCTTCACCACCATAAGTAATTGTATATCCTGATGGTAGATTCAGTTCTTCTGCCAGTACAGATTCTACATCACTCTGGACTTCACCCAGGGGCCGCTCGAATATATCAGCACTAATTGAAATATAACGCTGCTGATTTTCTCTGGCGATAGAAGAATAACCTGTTCCTTCTTCAATTACGGCCAGCTGTGATAGTGGTACATTGACTCCACTGGAAGCAAATAACTTAATATCAGAAAGATTTCTTAAAGAAGTACTTTCCTCATCCTTTAATTTTAGAATTATATCAATCTCTTCTCCTGATTCAGTCAGCTGACTGATAGTGCTGCCGCTGAGAGCCATATTAACATAGGAAATAATATCACTGTCTGTAAACCCATAATTCTGGGCCTGATTTTTATTGATTTTAACATGTATTTCTTCATTACCTTTTTCTAAGCTAACATCAGTGTTTCTAATCCCTTCAATCCCTGTTATTAAATTTTCGGCATTTTCACCCAGATTTAACAAACTATCCAGATCAGGTCCTTTAATTTGAGCTTCAATAGCGGTACCTCCCATTCCACCACCTCCCATCATTGAGGTCATAGCAGAAACATTAACTGAAGCCCCAGGAATATTTTTAGTTCTGCTTCTAATATCCTCGGCAATTGTTGATACATCTCTATCTCTTTCTGCCAGAGGCAGAAGTTCCACCGTTAAGTTAACACGACCACTGTTGACTCTGGAAGTTAAAAGGTCTATTTCTGGAATTTCTTCTATCCGTGAATAAAGATCCTGAGCCAATCGATTACTCATTTCGATTGTAGAGTTTCCTTCCATACTGGCAAAAACTCTAATAGTTCCCTGATCTGAGGAAGGCATATATTCTGTTTCCAGAGGTATAATATCCACTGCAATTCCTGCACCAAAGAGGATAAAGAAAATTATAAAAGCTGATACTATTTTATATCTGTGTTTTAGAGATTTATTGAGTACTTTTTGATAATACTTTACATACTTTTTCTTTTTTACACTCTCATCTGACTCATTTTGATTAACCTTTAGAACTTTAGAAGAAAGCATTGGAATAAAGGTTAAAGCAACAAATAAGGAGGCCAGAAGCGAAAATGTTACTGTCAGAGCCATCGGAGTAAACAGCTGGGCCAGTAAATCTTTAATAAAAATTACCGGAATAAATACTGCAACTGTTGTCAGAGTTGAGGCACTGATTGCCGTGGCTACTTCAGAAGCACCCTCTTTAGCTGCATTAAGCCTGCCCACTCCCAGAGCCCGATGTCGATATATATTTTCTAAAACAACAATTGAGTTATCAACCAGCATTCCTACTCCAAGTGCTATACCACCTAGAGTAATCAGGTTCAGGCTCAAATTAGCAAAATACATTAAGGCAAATGTTGCCAGCACAGAAATTGGAATTGCAGTAGCAATGACAAAGGTGCTGCTGAAGTTTCTTAAGAATATAAAAAGAATTATCACAGCTAAAATTCCACCAATCACAAAATTCTGCAGAACTGAAGCAATCGAATCTTCTATATACTGGGCATTATTACTGGTGATTTGAATATCTAATTCCGGCAGTTTATCACTTAATTCTGCAACTGTTTTTTTGACTTCATTGGCCACACTAACAGTATTACTGTCTCCCTGTTTCTGGATAGAAATACCTATACTTTCCTGACCATTGAGATAACTAATGCTGTTAACTTCCTGAAAATCATTTTCTAAGTCTGCCAGCAGAGTCAGCGGCACTTTATCTCCTCCGGCCGTAGTAATCTCTATTTCTTTGAGATTCTCAAAGTTCTCAAATTCCCCCAGAGCTCTAACTGAGAGTTCCTCATTACCGACCATCACAGTACCCAGACCTCCGGATTGATTACTTGCTCTTACAGCAGCAGCAATCTGATCCAGAGTCAGATTATAGGCAGCAAGCTGTTCTTGATCAGCATTAATTCTAATTTCTCTGCTTCTACCTCCAGAAATTTCTGCAGAAGCAACTCCAACAATCTGCTCCAGGCGAGGTTGAATTGTATCTTCTGCAATATTTTTTAATTCTACAGCACTACCTCCCGCTACTGCCAGTTCCATGATTGGCTGTGCATTTGGATCAAAATTCATTATTCTGGGTTCATCTGCACCATCAGGCAGTCTTGCCTCAATCCGGGAAATTAAGTCTCTGAGATCATTTTTAGCTTCAGTTAAATTTGTTCCATATTCAAATTCAAGAAAGACCATTGAACTGCCCTCGCTGCTGGTTGAATTCAGGCTGCTTAGACCATCAATTGTAGCAACTGTTGATTCCACCGGTCGCGTTATCAGTTCTTCCACCTCTTCGGGGGTGGCACCACTATAGGAAGTTCTGATCATTAAAAATGGAACTTCTAATTCTGGAGTTAAATCCATCGGCAGTCTGGTTAAAGCCAGGCCGCCAATTAAAACAACTGCCAGAATTATCATGGTTATGGTTACCGGTCTATTAACAGATATATCGGAAATCTTCATTATTCATCCACCCGCCTGACAACTTTAATTTTACTGCCATCACTTACGCTTTCCTTACCCAGAGTTACAACTTCTTCTCCGGCTTTTAGACCAGAACTTACAGCGACATTATCTTCATTTTCCAGAGATATTTCTAAATTACGCCTTTTGGCCTGACCGTTTTGAGCTACAAAAGCATAATAACCTTCACTATCCTCAAGCAGAGCATTCTGAGGTATAATTATCGAATTTTCTGCCCTATCAATTGCTAAAGATACCTGAGCAGTCATTCCTGCTTTAATTATATTATCAGGATTTGCAACTACTATTTGCACAGGAAAACTTCGTCGATCTGAAGCAGCTCGGGGAGATATATTTTTTATTTCTCCGGTAAATTCTTTTGCCAAAGCTGTAAAATCTACTTTTACCTGATCTCCGGGAATTATACTGTTAACATTTTTTTCACTCACATAGGCCATTAATTTAATCTGATCAATATTACTTATCACTGCTGCGGTGCTGTTTCCCAGCATTTGTCCTCTTTGAGCATTTATTTCAGCAACAATTCCTTTAATGGGGGAATTAATTTCTGTATAAGACTTTTGTAATTTAGCCTCTTCAAGTTGAGCTTCAGCCTGAGTTACCTGAGATTCCAGCTGTGCAATTTCTTCTCTGGTAGCCCCTGCTTTAGTCATTTCCAGGTTTTTTAAGGCAGATTGATAACTGCTTTGAGCAGCCACCAATTGATTATTTGCCTGATCAATTTCTTCCTGCGAAAGATATCCTTCCTCAAACAGCTGCTTTTGTCTTTCATAATTTTCTTTTCTCAATTTGAGTTCAGATTCTGCCTGTGCCAGCTGGGCTTCAAGCTTGGCTATTTCTTCTTCCCGGGGACGGTTTACTGCCTGCTGCAGACTGGCCTCAGCACTTTTGAGAGAGGCTTCTGCCTTAATAACACTAATTTGATTACTGCGAGCATCCATTTTAATCAAAAGATCTCCCTTCTCCACTCTATCACCAACATTAACCAGTACTTCAGTAACAACTTCCTGCACGCGGGGAGTTAAAGCAACCTCTTCGTAAGCTTCTGACTGAGCACTGACAGTTGAGTAAATATAAAAATCATCTTTTACTACCTCAACTGTTTCTACAGCCACTGCCTGTTTTTCAGTTGATTTTTCTACCTCTGTACCTGCAGGTCTCTGAGCTCCTCCTGGCCCCTGAGCATTAACAGTACTCAGAAAAATATTGTAAAGACCTGTGCCAGAACTTACAGCTCCCAGTAATGCAGCTAAAATTAAGGCAACTGCAATTAATTTATTTTCTTTAATCATTTTTATCATAATTTAACACCTCATTATTTATCTCTCTAATGTTATTATTTAAGAACATGGTCAGTTCCAATTCTGCAATAAAAACTTGATCCTCTGCCTGCTGATAATTAATTTCATTCTGCTGATAGGCCAGCTGCTGTTGAGTGTATTCTGTTTGATCAATAAATCCTGAATTATATTGAGCTTCGGCTAAATTAAGCTGTTTTTCAGCACTATTTAACTTTAATTGCGCACTTTCTCTATTGTTTATGGCACTGTTAAGTGAATTTAATTGACTTTCCAGAGCAAGTTTTTTCTTTTCTTTTAAGTTTTCCAGATTATCCTGAGCCAGTTTTAAATTTTCCTTTAAGTTCTCTTCATTTAATTCTCTCTGACCACCATCAAAAAGATCATAAGAAAAAGTAACTCCAACAGCTGATTTCTCTGTCGAATAATTATAACTTCCACTTAAATTAATCTCTGCTCTACCCTCATTTTGAAACCACTCCAGCTGTTTTTTCTGCAGAGATAAATTAATCAAAGCTGACTGTAGATCATAATCTGAGCTGAGCATTATTTGATATAACTTATTAAATTCATATTTTTGATAATTTATCAATTCTGACTGAAGTTTATTAAAATATTGATTATTATCAAAGTTGATGCTCATATTTTTATTTAATGAAAGTTCTAATTTAAATGATTCAAGCGCATTCTGATATTGATTTTTTAAATTTGAAACTTTAATTTCGGAATCCAGGAGATCTACTTTAGCCTGATTAAGCTCTGATTCGGAAATCTGCTGTAAGTTATAGAGTTCTTTTTTTTCAGATAGTGTTATTTTTGCTGTTTTTAACTGAAGTTCAGCATTTTTTCGACCCTGTTCAAGCCTAATTAGCTGTAAATAACTTTCCAGCCAGCTGGATAACTTATCTTCAATTAAAGAATTTAGATTATTTTTTTCCTTTAAAAGTTCCTGTTCCTGCTGATAATATTCTTTTTCTTTTTCAGTTGGAACACCGCTAAATAGGGGATAGGATATTATTGTCCCATAATCACTTTCTTCCTGATCATTATAGACTGCTTCCTGAGAAATGATGAGACCAGAAGCAAAACTTCTATTTATATTTAAAGTCGTATTTGCTCCACTACCCGTCATAGTATTATTAGTACTGTTCAATACTCCTGCTGCAGCCGCTGGATTCCCTGTGTCAATTACCTCATTATAATTTGCAGCTACCTCAATCTGCCATCCCTGTCGGGCTCTAATAGTCTTTAATTCTCTTTCCAGGCTGGCAATAGTATTTTGCTGCTGTCTGATTTCCAGATTATTATTTAATCCCTGTCTGATTGCTTTTTCTAAAGTCATCTCCTCTGCGGCCAGAGAAAAATTAAGCGAAAAAACAAACAGAAGAGAAATCAAAAGTATTAATACTATATTTTTATTTTTGTTCATTAATTGTCACCCCGGGTTCTAAATTCAATAGATCTGCAAGTTCCTCTTGAGCAAGATAATAGTTTAAATAAGCATTCTTTAACTGATATTCACTATTTACTAAGCTTGCCTCATACTGCAGTAAAGCTGTTTGAGTAACGCTTCCCAGTTCAAACTGTCTTTTAGTCTGCTGATACTGGCTTTCTGATCTTTCCAGATTATTTTCCATCAGTTCGATATTTTTTTCGGCCTGCTGTAAACTGAGATGGGCTTTGATAATTTCGTTTTCCAGATCCTCCTCTGCCTTTTCTAAAGAAATTTCTGCAGCCTGAAGTTCCAGTTCAGCAATTTTTTGCTCAGAACTGGAGGACTCAATTTTATTTTTCTGGAATTCCTTTTTTGCCAATTCCAAATTAAGTTCTGCTATTTTAATAGTATTACTCTCTGCTATACCCTTTTCTAAAGCCTCTTCTTCAGTGATCTCCCAGATTTCTGGTTCAGCAAGTTCTTCGATATCAATTTCCTTATTTTCAAGATTTAAAGCTGTTTTGAATTTAATTAAACTCTGTTCATAATTATCTTTTAAGTTTTCCAGTTCATTGCTGGCATTATTGTATTGATTTAATTGATCCAATAAGTCAATCCTGCTGAGCTGTGCCAGTTCAAATCTAGCCTGCATTTCATTATATAATCGCTCTTCGGCTCTTGTAGTTAATTCCTGGGCTTCAATTTCTTTTTGCAGCAGCCATAAATTTGTATACTGCTGAATAACTGATTTGATAATTTCGGCTTTACTATCCTGATAATTTTTTTGGGAGCTTAAATAGTTTTTATTTATTTCCAGGCTCTGAGTTTCAGTATAATTAAATTTATTCTGAAGCTCCAACTTTTTCAGATTTATTTCTGATTTTTGATAACTTATTTCCGTCAGTTTGAGGTCCATATTCTCACTTTTTGCTCTCTCCATTGCCTCTTCTAAACTTAATAATTCTGCTGCAGCTGCAGGTAAAGAAATAATTATTAAAAGTAAAAATATGATTCCAATTTTTTTAAAATTCATTTTCTTCCTCCTCCGATATTTCTAAATAAAATGCTGCTCCACCATCTTCATTTTCAGCCCAGATCTGGCCTCCATGTAATTCCACTAAAACTCTGCTGATTGCCAGACCCAATCCATATTCTCCATCATCACCTTTTTTAAATTTATCAAAGATATTTTTTAGATCTTCTTTTTTAATTTCAGGTCCATCATTCCAGAAACGAATTTGAATTATATTTTTTCCTACCTGAAATATTTTTTCCATCCTAACTCTAATTTTTTGGTCAGCATATTTAAACTGATTATCAATTATATTTTCTAGAATCACTTCGAATTTATCTCGATCTGCTCTTAAACTAATACTATCTGCAGTTAAAGACCAGTTAACATCTTTTCTTCTCCAGCTTAGTTTTTCCAGTTTCTGTTCCAAAAGCTGATTAAGATTAATATTTGTTAATTTCAGGTTCTGTCGGCTTAAGTATTCCATTTTGCTGATGTTAATTAAAGTTTTTACTCGTTTTTCCATTCTATAACTTTCTGCTTCCATAGCCTTTAGACTCCCCTGAAGATCATCACGCGGATAAATACCATCCTGCATTGACTGTACATAGGAGCGTAAAACCATAATTGGAGTTTTAATTTCATGAGAGATCTGCTGGATAAATTCCTGCTGCTTTTCGTCTCTTTCTACCAGCTGCTGTCTGAGCCACTCTATGGTATTGGCCAGCTCTCCAATCTCATCCTGACGTTCAATTTTTAAAGGTTGGTCCCATTCGCGATTTGCTATTTTTTTGACCTGTTTTTTTATAATCTGCAGAGATTTAGTTAAATACCTGGCCACAAAAATTGAAATCAACCAGGCCAAAATTAAAAATACCAGCAGTGAAATAATCAAACGGATTAAAAACTCCCTAAAAAAGCTGTCCCGATAGCGGCTCTGGAGATAGGAAACAATGACTCTGTTTTCACCCTCAACTTCTAAATCCTGATAAACATAATATATAATCTGATTGTTTGGTAAATGCAGTTTAGAGCGCTTTTGCTCATCATCACTGTTTAAAATATCTTCCTTTATTTTTTCTGCTGCAGTCAAACTCTCATTATCTAAAATTTGTCCCTCTTGATCAATTATAAAATGCCTCGGCACTCTTGCAAATCTAACAGGAGGTCCATTTTCAGGTGGCTTATTTGCTTTATTAAAAGATAAATCATCTGAAGTTAAATCCTGATTCAAATTATCAAAATGTCCTTCTTCTATAATATAAGCCTGGGTCTCCTCTAATCTATCATATTTCTCAGAAATAATTAGCGACTGCAAAATAAATGGTAGAGAAATTGAGTAAAGTAAAACTGCAATTACAAGAACAGCTCCAATAATCAACCAGATTTGAAAGGCAAGCGGCTTATTTTTCATCCAGGCCAGCAGTTTTTTCATTGCTTCACCATCCTGTAACCATATCCATATACTGTTTCTATTTTTATCTGTGGTAGTTTTTTTCGCAGTCTCCGCACAAGATCATCCACAACCCTGTCTGAACCATAATAATCATCTACCCAGACATTTTTTATTATTTGTTCTCTGGAAAGTGCATTTTGTAGATTATCAAATAAAAAGGTAAGTAAATCAAATTCTTTTGCTGTTAGCTCAATATCTTTATCTGTTTTTTTAAAGATCACTCTTCGTCCATTATAATCAATTATATAACCTGCATAGCTGGATAAGGAAGTGTCTTTCTTTTTACCGTAAATTCTTTTAAATAAATTCTTAACTCTAATTACCAGTTCCCGGGGTAAAAATGGTTTAGCCAGATAGTCATCACTTCCCTTTTCCAATCCAATTATCCGATCCAAATCTGCATCTCTGGCAGAAATGAAAATTACAGGTATTTCCTCATTTTCTTCTTTAATCTCTGAAATAAGCTGAAAACCATCTAGGTCAGGCAGCATAATATCCAAAATCCAGAGGTCTGGCTCTGCTGCTGTAATTTTAGCCTGAGCTTGTTTGCCGGCAGTAAAGCATTCTACCTCCCAGCCTTCCTTTTTTAAATAGGAACTCAATATATCATTCAAATTTTGATCATCTTCTACTAAATAAATTTTATAGGACATTTTTTCCTCCCTCTGCAAATAAGTTTACTAACTATAATTATTATACTATCAAAATATCAAAATTTCAGCAAAGAAATATGTGAAATTATGAAATAAATCGAGTAGGAGGGAAATAATTAGTTTATTCCCCGTCCTCTCACACCACCACAGCGTACCGTTCGGTACTGGGCGGTTCATTAAGAATTAATTACTTGTGCATATCTTTCCGTAAAACTAAAGTATCCCAGTTTCTTTAATAGCTGATTGGTAAAGG
>NZ_SNWX01000050.1 GCF_004362045.1 Halanaerobium saccharolyticum
AATGTAATTTACAGAAAAGAAATTAAAGCGGCAGACGATCCGGAAAAGCTGCGCCAGGATAAAATTGATGACTATAAAGAAAATTTTGCTAACCCCTATATTGCAGCCAAAAGAGGGATGGTTAATGATGTAATTAAGATGGGAGAGACTAGAGCCAAACTAATCAATGGTCTGGAGATGATGATTAATAAGCGAGAAGAGAGAAAGGATAAAAAGCATGGCAACATTCCACTATAAAATTATTGGTTAAAATAGTAAATAGTCTATTTTAGATTTTAATACTATAAAAAAGAAATGATAATATTATAACCAAAAAAGTAATAAGTAGGTGAAAGCATGAATAATTATGTACTTGGTCTGGAGTTATTAATAATTGGAATGGGAACAGTTTTTCTTTCCCTTTATCTACTCTCTGTTTTCCTTCATTTTAGTGGAAAACTTTTTGGACCAGAAAGTGGAGTTAAAAAGAAAAAAGAAGTGAAAAAGTCAAAAGTAGATATTGTTGAAAAACCAAGAGTAAAAGAGCCTGATAGGCAGGGGGTTTCTCCTAAAAAAGTTGCAGCAGTTACTGCAGCTCTTGCTGAAATGCTAAATGGTCAAAAAAATTATCGGATTATATCTATTCAAAAAAGCAATCAAAATTGGAAAAGATAGGAGATGAATAAAGAATGAAAAAATTTAGAGTTGAGGTGGATGGTGAAGAATTTATTGTAAGGATTGAAGAAATAGGAAATATAGAGAGTAGTGAAGCAGTATCCAAGAGCAGAGAAAGCGCCGGCATCATTTCTGAAGTTGCTTCAAAATCAAAGCCTAAAAAAGCTGACTCCGAGTCTAAAAAGCAGCCTCAAAAAGAGATGGCAGTCCCGTCTGATATCGGGGAGGGCGATGTTGTAGCTCCCATGCCGGGAAGTATTTTAGAAATTAACTTTAAAAAAGGTGATAGAGTCAGTAAAGGTGATGTTTTAATTATTTTAGAAGCAATGAAAATGGAAAATAAAATTACTGCCGCTCAGTCAGGAACTGTTAAAGAGATTAAGGTAAGAGTTGGAGATAGTGTTGATGCAGAAGACGTAATGCTGGTAATTGAGTAGGGGGTTAAATAATGTTAGATAAGATTTCACTATTTGTCCAGTCTACAGGTTATTTAAATCTGGGTTTAGGACAGCTGATAATGATTGTCATTGCCTCTGTACTTTTATATCTGGCAGTGGTCAAGGAATATGAGCCATTACTTTTAGTGCCTATCAGTTTCGGGATGCTTTTAGTTAATCTTCCTTTAGGAGGACTAATGTCAGCCGGAAAGGAAGGTCAGGTTGGAGGTTTATTATATTATATTTATCAGGGAGTTAAATTAGGAATTTATCCTCCAATAATTTTTATGGGGGTTGGAGCATGGACTGATTTTGGACCAATGATAGCTCAACCAAAAACTGCACTTTTAGGAGCAGCAGCCCAGTTTGGAATTTTTGCCACTATTTTTGGTGCAATTGCTTTAGGCTTTTCTCCTGCTGAAGCAGGAGCTGTAGGAATTATAGGGGGAGCAGATGGACCGACAGCAATTTTTGCAGCCAGTCAGCTCGCACCACATTTATTGGGCCCAATTGCAGTAGCAGCTTATTCCTATATGGCTTTAGTACCAATTATTCAGCCTCCGATTATGAAGGCTTTAACAACTAAAGAAGAGCGCCGAGTAAAAATGGAGCAGTTAAGACATGTAACAAAAACGGAAAAGATTATTTTCCCAATAGCCGTTACCTTACTTGGTGGTTTATTAGTACCTTCGGCTTTACCACTATTAGGAAGTCTGATGTTTGGTAACTTAATGCGAGAAGTAGGAGTAGTTGACCGACTACTCAAAACAACTCAGAATGCTCTGATGAATATAGTAACTCTTTTTTTAGGTTTAACAGTTGGGGCAACAGCCAGTGCAGAAGCATTTTTAAATGCAGAGACTATTGGTATTTTAGTTTTAGGATTAATTGCCTTCAGCTTTGGTACAGCTGTTGGAGTTATATTTGGTAAAGTAATGTATAAGCTGAGTGGAGGTAAAGTCAATCCGCTTATTGGAGCAGCTGGAGTTTCTGCAGTTCCAATGGCAGCTCGAGTTGTGCAGAAAGTGGGTCAAGAAGAAAATCCGTCCAATCACCTTTTGATGCATGCGATGGGACCAAACTTTGCCGGAGTTATCGGTTCTGCAATTGCAGCTGGTACACTGCTTTCAATTTTAGGCTAGAGCATTATAAGTCTGAATCAATTTTATGAAGAGTAGATAACACAATAGAGAGGAGTAAAAAAATGAATTTAAAGCCAATGAAAGAACTTCTTCAGGAAGCACACAAAAATAATTATGCTGTGGGCGCATTTAATATTAACAATATGGAATTTTTACAGGCTTTTGTTGCTGGTGCTGAAGAAAAGAATGCACCTTTAATACTGCAGGTTAGTGAAAGAATTATTCCCTATATAGGCCTAGAAAATGTCAGTAGAATGACAGAAGCAATTATCAAAGATGTATCAATTCCAATGGCACTGCATTTAGATCATGGGAGTAAAATATCCAGTATTATAGCAGCAATTAGAGCTGGATTCTCTTCTGTAATGATTGATGCTTCCAAAAAAGAATTTATAGAAAATATAGAAATGACTAAAAAGGTTGTTGAGATTGCACACAGTGTTGGAGTTAGTGTTGAGGCAGAACTGGGTACAATTGCTGGAACTGAAGATGGTCATACAGTTGAAGAAAAAAATTCGATGTATACTGATCCTGATAAAGCTCAAGAATTTGTAGAGAAAACAGGCGTTGATGCTCTTGCAGTTGCAGTTGGTACAGCTCATGGTATTTATAAAGGGAAGCCAGAGTTAGATTTTGAACGACTTGATAAAATAAAAAGATTACTAGATATGCCTCTTGTTCTACATGGTGCTTCTGGTGTTTCTGATCAGGATTTAAAGAGAGCTGTTAAATATGGTGTGAATAAGGTTAATTTTAATACTGATTTCCAGCAGGCATTTACTAAAAGGGTTAGAGAAATTTTGGCAGAGAATTCTGAAGTTTATGATGTTCATACTTATTGTGGTCCTGGTAGAAATGCGGTAATTGAAAAGGCAAAAGAAAAAATTACGATACTGGGCAGTAGCGGTAAATCATGGTAAATTAATTTTGTTTTGAGAAGATAAAGATCTGTTAGAGAAGCAGGTCTTTGTTCTCTACAATGGGAAAAGCACCGATTAATGATTTATCTCGCGGTTGTTCAGTAAAAGATGTTGTTAATCTGTCAGCAATTACAGCAGTACAGGTTCAAAATAAATAAAATTTATAGGGGAAGAAGATAAAGATACTTGTAATTAATAGTGGTAGTTCATCTTTAAAGTATTAATTATTTAATATGGAAACAGAGAGTGTGCTAGTAAAAGGTTTAATCCAGCGAATATGAAAATGGTGATGGAGAAAAAATTGTAATTGAAAAAGATATTCCCACCCACAAAGTTGGAATTGAATTATTAATTAAAACACTGCTTTCTAAAGATCACGGAGTATTGGAAGTTATGGTTGAAGTAGAGGCAATTGGTCACCGAATTGTTCATGGTGGTGAGGCTTTTGCAGAATCTGCTATAATTGATGTTCAGGCAATAAAGAAACCATAATAAATTACATATTTAGCACCATTACACAATCATCCCATTTGTTACCAAACGATCAGCTCAGATAATGGATCAACATTTATCAGAACTTCAAATTGTGACCTGTCATTTAGGGAATGGTGTCAGTGTAGCAGCAGTTAAAAATGGCAAATCAGTAGATACAAGTATGAGATTAACTCCATTAGAAGGTTTAGTAATGGGAACCCGCTGTGGAGATATTGATCCGGCTATCATTCCATTTATCATGGATAAGGAAGATATGTCTGCTTCTGAGGTGGATGATATCTTAAATAAAGAAAGTGGACTTTTAGGAGTTTCTGGTGTTAGCAGTGACTCGCGGGTTGTTAGGTCAGCAGCTTAAAAAGAAGATCATCAAGCAGAAATTGCTGTTGAAATTTTCAATTACAGAGTAAAAAAATATATTGGTGCTTGCCTGTAATTGGTGGGGTTGATGCAATTGTCTTTACAGCTGGTATTGGTGAAAATTCTAGAAGAACAAGAAAAGAAATATTAGAAGGCTTAAAATATTTATGTGTAGAGAGTAGATAATGAGGCAAATGACTGTCGTGGTAAAGAAGTATTTATTTCTACCGATGATTCTCAAGTTAAAGCTATGGTTATTCCAACAAATGAAGAATTGGTAATTGCCAGAGATACAATGGAATTGATAAATGGATAGTTAATTAATATCAAAAATAAAAGTGATTTAAATATTATTATTTACCAAATAATTATTTAAAAAGTGCAGCTCTCCCAATTTAAGGGGAGCAGCTGCACTTTTTTATTTATACTAAAAAATCTCCACTTAAAACAATAACAGCATAGACTGTAGGACCAACATGACAGCCTAAAGTTGCACTTATGCGGCTGTTAAAAGTTTTTAGATTCAAATTGTTGTCTTGTTTGATGATTTCTATTAATTTATTTTTTGTGTCTGTAAGATCAGATTTGCGGTCTCCGTGAGCAAATCCCAGCCAGATATTTTTTTCATCACCTATTTTTTCTTCAATTTCTTCAATGATTTTGTCCTGAGCTCTGTGCTGTCCTCTAACTTTGGCAATCGGTTTAACCTTACCGGTTTCAGTACTAATTGAAATTACAGGATTAATGCTAAAAATAGAACCTAAGAATGAGCTGGCTTTGCCGATACGGCCACCCTTTTCCATAAAAGTTAGGTCTTTAACAGTAAAATATAAATACAGGTTATTTTTTGCTTTCTTAATAGTTTTTATTACCTCATTCAATTTTTTACCCTTTTCAATTAATTTAGCAGCCAGAGTAACCAACATTCCCAGGCCCAGAGAAATAGTAGAGGAATCAAGAACAGTGATCTTTTCAGCTGCTACCTCACGGGCTGCTAATTTTGCTGATTCAAAAGTACCGCTCAAGGCTGCAGAGACATGGATAGAAAGCAGCTGATCATATTTTTGCAGCAGTTCTCTGTATTTTTTCATAAAAAGAGCTGGTGCAGGTCTTGAGGTATGTGGTAATTCTTTATTCTGATCAAGTTTATTAAAGAAAGCTTCTGGATTAATATCAACTCCATCCTGAAATTCTGCTTCCCCAAAATGAACTGAGAGAGGGATAACCTCAACCTCATATTTTTCTAGCACTTCCTGATTTAAATCACAGGTGCTGTCAGTTATAATACCAATACTCATTTTTCTGCTCCTTTCTTTAATTAAAAAGTGAATTGCTATAATAACAAACATATTTATAACTAACTATAAGAATATTCCTTTAATTTATTTTAGCATTTAAAATTATATTTGTCCATTTTTATACAGGCTGGGGGATTTTCCCATTACTTTTTTAAATATTTTAGAGAAACTAAAAGGATCTTCATAGCCCACACTTAAAGCAGCAGATTTGACCTTTAAATTATAATTTTCTAAAAGCAGAGCAGCTTTTTCCATCCTGAATTCAATTAAATACTGCTGTGGTGAGAGATCAAGGAGTTCATCAAATAACTGCCAGAGATAAGAGCGGTTTAAATTCAAATAGCTGGCAATATCAGCTATTTTCAAATCAGGTCTGGAATAATTGCGGTCAATATAATTAACAGCTTTTTTGAGATATTCTTCTTTTAGATTTTCATCTCTATTTAGTTTTTGTTTATTAGCTTCTATTATTTCAGCAAAAAAGAAGTACAGCAGCCCCAGCAATTTAATTTCTTTAGATTTTTTTAAATTACCCGTCTGGTTCATTTCCGAAAATATATTTGATATTTTTTCTGGATTCTGAGCTCTAAAATAAGGGTTTTCTCTGCTGATTCCAGCTTCTTTTAGATAATCTTCAGCTTTTAAGCCGGTAAAACCGATCCAGGAATACTGCCAGGGATTGTCCTGATCAGCCTGATAATAAGAGATAAGATGAGGCCAGATTACAAACCCCTGCCCCCTGTTTAGTTCAAATTTACTATTATCAACTTTAAAGATGCCTTTACCGCGATGAATATAGTGGATTAAAAAATAATCTCTAACTGCCGGTCCGTAACTGTGACTTCTGCCGCACTGCTGAGAACCACAGATATGAATTTCCATATCAGTTAGATGAAGTCGATCAATATTCAAATCCTGTTCTCTGGCCATCATAACCCTCCCTGAACAAAATAATCAAAATTAAAAAACTAACATAAAAACATGTATTTTTGACATAAAACCATTTATATAAACATAGTACTATGGATATAATAAAATTACAAACTAAATTTAGAAGGAGAGATAATAATGGCTAAAATTACTTTTATGGGTGCAGGGAGTACTGTTTTTGCAAAAAATGTACTGGGTGACTGTATTTTAACACCGGCTTTAAGAGATTCAGAGTTTGCCCTTTATGATATTGATCAGCAGAGGCTCAAAGATTCGGAGATGATGCTAAAAAATATTAACAGCAATCATGGTGAATATGCTGAGATAAAAGCATATACTGATCGTAAAGCCGCCCTTACCAATGCCGATTATGTAGTAAACGCAATACAGGTTGGAGGTTATGAACCTTCAACAGTAATTGACTTTGAAATTCCAAAAAAATATGGGCTGAGACAGACAATCGGTGATACACTGGGTATTGGTGGAATATTTAGAGCCTTAAGGACTATTCCGGTAATGCTGGATTTTGCCCGAGATATTGAAGAAGTTGCTTCAGATGCCTGGTTTTTAAATTATACCAACCCAATGTCAATTTTAACTGGAGCCATGCTCAGAGCAACTAATGTTAAAACAGTTGGTTTATGTCACAGTGTTCAAATCTGCCATGAACAATTATTGGAACCACTTGGGATGAGCACTAAAAATCTGCAGTATAAAATTGCAGGGATTAATCATATGTCCTGGCTGCTGGAGATAACTCGTGCTGGTAAAGATCTTTATCCTGAAATTAAAAAGAAAGCATTAAATAGGGAAACTCCACATGATGACATGGTTCGCTATGAGTTGATGAAGCGCTTTGGCTATTATATAACTGAATCAAGTGAACATAATGCAGAATATCACCCTTATTTTATTAAATCTAAATATCCAGAGTTGATTGAAAAATATAATATTCCTTTAGATGAATACCCGCGCCGCTGTGAAAAACAGATTGCAGAGTGGGATAAGATGCGGGATGAACTGGTTAAAAACGAAGAATTAGAACATGAGCGGACTCACGAATATGCATCTTATATTATGGAAGCCATGGAAACAGGGAAGCCATATAAAATTGGCGGTAATGTTTTAAACACCGGTTTAATTGAAAATTTACCGCAGAAAGCAGTGGTAGAGGTACCCTGCCTTGTTGACCGCAGTGGAATATCCCCCTGTCATGTGGGAGAATTACCGGAACAGCTGGCTGCACTCAACCGAACAAATATAAATGTTCATTTAATGACAATTAAAGCAGCCTTAGAAAAAAAGAAAGAATATATCTATCAGGCTGCCCTGCTTGATCCTCATACTGCTTCTGAATTATCTATTGACGATACCATTAATTTATGTGATGATTTAATAGAGGCCCATGGTGATTGGCTGCCTGAATATAAATAATAATTAGTTGGGTGGGGTTGAGAGAATGATCAAAAATAAAAAGAAAATAATAATACTGGCATTTACAATAATGTTTATGGTAGGTGTTGTTAATAATATTCGAGGCCAGGTTGGTCCGTATATCATGGATGACTTTGGTCTTAATTACAGCCGTCTCGGTTTTTTGCTTTCTTTTATCTCAATTGGCTCAATGCTAGTATATTTTATCAGCGGTAAATTAATTGAGAAGTTTGGACTTTTAAAAATTCTTTTTTATGGGATAATCCACAATATATTGTCCCTGACAATTGTTTATTTATCATCTAATTATTATGCTTTAATATTTGCATTATTTTTAGTTGGGGCAGGTGTTACCATTTTAAGTATTTCTGCTATTAATCTAATTTCAATTTCTTACAGTGAGAAAAGAGGGAAGATGATCAACTTACTCCATCTTTTTTATGGAGCTGGAGGAATAGTTGCCCCTTATTTTGTGACTTTAGTTTTAAAACTAGGTTTTAGCTGGAATTATTCATTTTTATTTTCAATTGTTTTGCTGGTAATTATCTTTTTTGAATTTAACTCAGCCTCACTTCCAGAAATAGAATCTGATGGAGAAATGGTTATGAGAGCAACTTCAGATCTGATTAAAGAGAAAAAGGTAATTTTATTTTCCTCAATTGTATTTTTTCAGGTAGGAGTTGAATTTTCTCTGGTGACCTGGCTGGCCCCATTTTTAAAAGATGTACAGGGCAGAACAGACCTGACAGTAAGTTTTTATCTTTCCTTGTTTTTTATAACTTTTACTCTAGGAAGATTCCTGGCCAGTTTTATTGTTGAAAAAATTGGCTATTATAATTATTTGATCTTTACCGGTGGTACTGCAGCTTTCTTGATTTCAATTGCTTTACTTGGTGGTTATAACTTTACTATTTTAATACCGCTTTCAGGTTTGTTTTTAGCAGGACAGGTGCCTACACTTCAGGCTGCTATTCTTGATAGTTTTGGAAGCAGTGGGATTAAAGTGGTTGGTTTTGCTCAGACTGCAGGAATGATTGGACTGACTGTGCTTTCTAATTGGGTAGTTGGTTTTATTAATGATTTTATTGCTGTTAAGGCAGGATTTATCTTTTTAGTTATAATCTTAGTTGTGGCAATGATAATTACATACTATTTGAAAATGATAACCCGGCAGGATACAGCAGAGTATAAAATTTAAACAATTAAAAAACACTTGAGCTAGCCCCTCTAATCTTGGACAAGCTTTAATATGATTTATTAAACACAGTTTCTCAATAAATTTAACTACTTATGCAGCAAATTTAATTCC
>NZ_SNWX01000051.1 GCF_004362045.1 Halanaerobium saccharolyticum
ATTATTCAGTTGTACCTGCTGCAGACGCAGCATTCTCTCCTTCATTTGATCACCTCCACTGATTAAATTATACAACTATTAGTGATAAAAAGCAACATTTTCAGAAAAATCGATATAAAAAATATCATATTCGTTAAAAAGTTTAGATTATAGTCAAAAAAATAGTCTATCAGCTGATTCTCATAATAGTTGTTCAGACTAAACCTATATTAAATTTTACGATGTTAAACAAGGTGTACTCATTTCGATTACACCTTACATTATAATAATTTATAGTTAAGCTAAACATGTAAACTGTTCAATCCGTTAAAGTTATCCGCACTTATAGATATGTGCGGAGGTTTTTAACACTCATCAACTTCACCAATCAAATAGTTCAACAAAAAATACCCTGTAACTATTAGTCTACAGGGAAAAATATACATTGTTTAGTTTTGACTTATTAAAGGAATTACTTCTTTATTTCCTTTTTTTCTTCTTTCTTCTCAGGTTTTTTCTTAGCTACTTTTTTCTTATCTTTCATTTTCAACACCTCCCTGATATTTCAACTTACTACTTGAGCCTAAATTTATTATATTACATAAAACTCGAAATAATATCTAATTATTAAGTCCCCCTGAAGAAAATATTATACAAAATAAAACCCCCAGAAAAGCTCCATCAATAACTGAACAAAATGAAGGTTTCTCTGAGGGTGAATAATCGCACCCAAATTTATAGTTCAATAATAAAATGCATTGTTTCTGAAAAATCCAGTAAGTTTAATTTTTATAAACTACATCTAAAGATAAAAATATTAATCCTCTAAAACGTGATTCAAACCCTGTCCAAACAAACATAAAACATGATTATCATCCAGAGAGTAATAAACAGACCTACCTTCCTTTCGATATTTAACTAGGTTATTGTTCCTAAGAACTCTTAATTGATGAGATATTGCAGAAGAACTCATTTCCAGTATTTCAGACAAATCACAAACACATAACTCCCTATCTTTTAAAGCATATAAAATATTTATCCGTGTTGGATCTCCTATGGTCTTAAATAGTTCTGAAAGCTGATAAACAATATTTTTTTGAAGTTTACGGTCTTTCATTAAATTTACAACCTGCTCATCCGGGTCAAACACTTCACACATATCACAAAAATTTTTGTCTTTTGCCATTAAATCATCTCCCCCAAATCAAAACTAGCACCTTATATTTATTTTAACATAGATTAATTTCTAATAGAAGGCATTTACTTTAATCTAAATTATACAGCAGCAATTATTGGGGTTAAACTTTATATCCTGAAGCAACAAAGACACCGCCATTTTTAAAACTGTGATTTAAATTAAAATCTTTCACTTCTTTTCTGCTTTTTAAATACTCCCAGGTTGGTCTAGTAACATCAGCATTACCAATTAAGTCTATAAAACGGCCCCATAAATTGAGTTCTTCCATATACCAATCCATAATAACAATTTTACCGCCAACCCTTACAAGCGAAAGACTTTTATCAATAACTTTTTGCCATTCAGGCATAGCTGATAAACCCAATTCGAGATAGATAGCATCAATATTTAATTCTTCTTCTGAAATAGATGCAATATCAGATTTATTAAATCTAGCAGCATCTTCATGTAAAGTTATTATATTATCCCAACCTTTTTTTCTAATTTTTTTTCTGGCTTTTGTCAACATTCCTTCAGAATAATCAATACCAATTATTAAACCATTACTTTTCAACTGATTTTTAAGATATTTAAAACTTTGTCCAGTTCCACAGGGTAAAACTATTATATTACTGTTTTTTTAAAATCCAGTTTTTCAATAGCAAATTTTCGCGGCTTGTGATAATACCAGTCAGGTGCTAGTAGATCATATAGATAAGAAAAGATATCATAATATTTCATTATAATCCCCCCACAGCCTTATAAATGATTTCCCCCTGAAGATTTTATCCAAACATATTTCTGATGAAATTATTTTTAAGCTTCAGAGGGATTTTTTACTTGCTTAATTAAACATTACGGCTAATTCTCATAGCATTAAAGACAGCAATTAATGCCACACCTACATCGGCAAAGACTGCTCCCCACATGGTTGCTAAACCCACAGCACCCATTATAAGTACTATACCTTTTACACCTAAGGCCAGAATAATGTTCTGCCAGACAATTTTTCTTGTTCTCCGGGCAGTATTAATAGCAGTAATTAATTTTGAAGGCTCATCTGTCATTAAGACAACATCTGCCGCCTCAATAGCTGCATCTGAACCAAGTCCTCCCATAGCAACACCTATATCAGAGCGAGCCAGAACAGGTGCATCATTGATTCCATCTCCTACAAAGATAAGTTTATCATTTTCTTTCTGTCTGCCAAGTAATTCTTCAATTTCATCTACCTTCTGATCCGGTAGAAGTTCAGAATAATAATTATCTAAGCCAAGCCGCTGGGCTACTCTCCCGGCAACTGCCTCCCGATCACCAGTTAACATAGTTAACTGTTTAATACCTAATTCTTTTAAACCCTTAATTGCCTTTATCGAATCCTCTTTTAATTCATCCGTAATTGTTATATAACCTGCGTATTTATTTTCAATCGCTAGATAAACAATTGTTCCATCTGCATCAACTTCCTGATATTCAATGTTATTTTTATTCATTAATTTGATATTACCTGCCAGAATTTCTTTGTCATCAACCACAGCTTTAATCCCGTGTCCAGAAATTTCCTGATAATCTTTTATTCTTTGATTATCAATTTTCTGGTCAAACGCTTCGACAATGGACTTTGCTATCGGGTGGGTGGAATGACTTTCAGCATAAGCAGCCATAGTTAAAATCTGCTCATTATTAAAGCCATTATATGATTCCACCTTACTAACAGCAAATTCTCCTTTAGTTAAAGTTCCAGTTTTATCAAATACTATTTGACTAACATTGTTCAGTGCTTCCAGATAATTACCACCTTTAACCAGAACGCCCTGTCGCGATGCTCGACCTATTCCTCCAAAAAATCCTAACGGAATGGATACTACAAGTGCACAGGGACAGGAAATAACTAAAAAGATAAGAGCTCGATAAAACCAGTCTGCAAAGGCTGCTCCCTGTAAAAATAGTGGCGGTAAGACCGCAATAGCCAGAGCCGAATAGACTACAACCGGTGTATAATAACGGGCAAATTTAGTAATAAACTTCTCAGTTGGTGCTTTTTTTGCACTGGCATTTTCCACAAGTTCCAAAATCTTAGATACTGTTGACTGACCATATTCTTTTGTCACTTCTACTGTTAATAAACCATCTTTGTTAATTGTTCCACTCAAAATTTCATCACCAGTTTCAACTTTACGCGGAACAGATTCCCCGGTAAGTGCTGAAGTATCTACCATAGAACTTCCTTCAAGCACTTCTCCATCAAGTGGTACTTTTTCACCAGGTTTTATAATTATTATATCACCTATTTGAACATCTTCAGGGTCAACCTCTTTTGTTGTATCTTCAAGTTTTAAATTAGCATAATCAGGTCTTATATCCATTAATTTTTTAATTGAGCGTCTGGAACGGTCAACTGCTCTTTCCTGGAAAATCTCACCAACCATGTAGAAAAGCATTACTGCTACACCTTCAGGAAACTCCTGAATAGAAAAAGCTCCAATTGTTGCTATACTCATTAAGAAGTTCTCATCAAAGACCTGGCCTCGCTTTATATTTTTGAAAGCTGCCATTAATACTGGTCCACCGATAAGCAGGTAACTGGAACCAAAAAGTAGCCATTCCAGATATATTGATAAACTTCCCAATTCTACTTCCAAAAATGGTAGTTCGAATAGAATTATTGCCAGAGCAAAAATTATTGTTCCCGGCCAGAATCGTTTTTTAAGATAAGAATTTTCATCGTCAACCCCATGATCGCGATCATGTCCGTGACTCTCTTCGTGATCATTTACACGACCGTCCTCGTGATTATGTTCATGGACCTGGTTGTGATCAGACTTTTGATTAGCTCTTTTTCGTCTATTTCTAGACTCCTTAACAGTTAAGCCAGGTTCTATTCTATCTGCAATTTCTTGCAATTCATTTTCAAATGAATTATCAGCACCCTCTCCTTCAACAGTAATCGTGCTGGTAGCAAAATTCAAACTCACCTTTTCTATATCCTCTAAATTATTAACTTCTTTCTCAATCTTACCTGCACAATTAGTACAGGCCAAACCTTCTAGTTCAAATTTCTTTTTCTTATTTTCTGCTTTTTCTGGCATAATAATCCTCCCTAGTTATAATTTAATATATGATTAATTGAATAATTGTTCATATATAGTATACCATTGAATTCGATTTTTGTCAACAATGATTGAGCAATTATTCATATATTGTTTAAATAAAAAGATTTACCCTTAGGTAAACCTTTTAAATATATGATAAAGGATCAACTGGTCTTCCATTAACCTGAACCTCAAAATGCACATTTGGTCCTGTTGTATTACCGGTATTACCGGATTTTGCTATTAAATCACCTTTTGAAACTCTATCTCCAGTATTGACTATCAACTTAGAATTGTGTGCATAAAGTGTTCTCATTCCTTTTTGGTGTTCAATAATAATAGTTTTACCATAACCTCTAGCCCAACCACTATATACAACTCTACCTTCACCTGATGCTTTCACTTTCGAACCTGAAGGAGCTGCATAATCAATACCTTCATGCATTCTACCCCATCTCCTACCAAAATAAGACGAGATTCTTGCATATACTGGTTTAGTAAATACTTTTTCAAGGCGATCACGATAACCAAATTCAGGTTTTGCTCCAGGTAAGATTAATGTATCACCAGGTTGAACCCTATTTGGATTATTAATTAAATTACTGGCAATAATTTTGTTTAAACTTATATTAAACTTATCAGTAATAGATGAAAGATTCTCCCCCGGACTTATTTTATATAAGATCCCTTTTACTGGAAGAACCTTAATCGTTTGACCGGGTTTTATTTTATTAATATTATTAATATCGTTTGCCCCAATTAAAGTATCTAAATCCACATTGTGCTTTTGAGCAATATCCCAAAGAGTTTCACCGTTTTCTACTCTGTGCTTTTTTATTTGATTAATTAAGCCAATTCTACTGCCCGGCTTTCGACTATTTTCTTTAACTAATTCTTCAGTAAAACCCTGACTGGAGCTTTCAATATTATACTTTGTGTCTTTATCTTTATATAATTTTTCTATGTATTCTAATTTATTATTAAATTCTAACTGATTTTCTGCAAAATTAAGATCTGAATTCTCTGAGAGGTTAAATTCGTCTTTGATTTTAACAAAATCGGTCTTTCTCTCCAGTGCATTTTTTCGCTTTTCCGTTATAATCAAACTAAAATCTGAATTTTCTTTTGAGTTTCGCTTAAGATCAAGTTCTTTTTTTACAGAAATAGATCCTCTGGGAACTCTTGTGCTTTCCAAATGCCGCTCTCCCAGAACAAAGTTTTTGTAAATTATTGTAAATGCAATTAATAAAAGAATAGCTGTAAATCTTTTTTTCATATTTCAGATTGCCCCCTGTTTTCATTAGTATTGTATAAAAATAGTAAAGAATAGAATAAACTTTTAATGTATGAGTAGATGTTCAAATATATTATACTATATTTCTTCCCTAGCGTCAAAAAAATCTTTCACCCTACTATTCACCGGACTTAATTAAATTATTGAAACAGGAGTAAAAACTCAATTTGTTAAAATGAGAACTATATGCTATAATAATTTAATAAAATTATATTGGAGGTTATTTATGGAAATTATTAAGTACTTAGTTGTAGGCGTAATCCAGGGAATAACTGAGTTCTTACCAATCAGCAGTTCAGGGCATATTGTGCTTTTTAAATATTTTTTAGATATTAAAGCTGGACTGACAATTGACATCTTTTTGCATTTTGGAACTTTACTGGCAATATTTTTTGTGTATTACCAGGATATACTAAATATGATTTATTTTAAGGATGACTATAAGACTTTTAATCTATATATCATAATCGGCTCAATCCCTGCTGCAGTTGTAGGGATATTTTTTGAAGATTTTTTTGAAAAAATGAATTCTTCTTTAACTGTTGTCGGGTTTTTTTTAATAATTACCGGTATAATACTCTGGCTAACTAATAAAATAACAATCAATAAACGGAAGATAAAAGATATGTCGGTTTTAGATTCAATTTTTATAGGACTAGCTCAGGCACTCGCAATTTTCCCCGGTTTATCTCGCTCTGGATCTACTATAGCTGCCGGCTTATATAAAAATTTAAACAGAGAACTTGCTACCAAATTTTCGTTTATTCTTTCTATACCTGTCATAGGAGGAGCAACTCTTCTCAAACTAAAAGAATTAACTTTAAATGGTACAACTGACCTAAATTATTTCCATCTATTTTTAGCTACTATATCATCAATGATCACAGGTTATCTTGCTATTAACTTTTTCTTAAAAATGATAAAAGAACAAAAACTTCATTATTTTGCCTATTATTGTATTCCACTTGGATTAATATTAATATTTTCTTTATAATATCAGATTTGACAAGAGTTATTCCTTTCAACTTCTTTTTCAATCAGTTTTTATTGTTACTACACTAACTTTTTCCCCTTTGTTCTGCATTGTGGACTTAATATTTCTTCCATTTGTCTTTGATTGTATTAAAGCAAAAGATAGTGATAATTGTCCAATAATAGATATTATTAACAAAAACCCCCAGAAAAGCTCCATTACGTACTGAACAAAGTGAAGTTTTTATGAGGGTAAATCATCTCCAATTGAGATGCAAATTTTATTCGATTTTCCACCGTGATTTCACCGCAGTGAGACTCAGCCACCGTTAAATACCGCAGTAAAATATACAGTTATTTACAACTATATGGGATATTTCCAACACTAGATTGCTGTTATGACAGGGGTTATAAGAAAAGATGCTAATATAAGGAACTTCGACAAAACTCTCCGAAGCCTTGAGCGTAGGTTCGACTCCTACCGGGGGCACCATTTATTTATATAAAGGTAAAAAAATAACCAGACAACATGCCTGGAATAATCAAATATGACTCAGAATATCTTCTATCGCTATTTTAAGTTGTGGTAATTTATTTGTTATAACATTCCAAACTATTTCTAAATCTACTCCAAAATAGTCATGTATTAATATATCTCTAAGACCAGCAATTTTTCTCCACTCAATTGTAGGATAATCCTCTCGAATATCAGCAGGTATATTTTTAACAGCTTCCCCCATAATCTCAAGGTTTCTAACAATAGCATCTTGAACCATCTCTTTTTTTAAAAATTCTTTATAAGACATATTTGCTGAATAATTCTGAACTTTATTTATTGAACTTAAAATGTCCTTTAAATATACTTCAGGACTGTGCATATTTAGCACTTCCTAAAATATCTTCTTTTAATTCTTCTTTTAAGGCATCTTTAATCACAAGATCTACATTTTTATTTAAATTATCTTCAAGATAAAATTTCAAATCCATATAATTATCAAAGGTCTTCTCTCCTTCTTTAAATTCAACAAGAAGATCGATATCACTATTATTAGTAGCCTGACCACTAATATATGAGCCAAATAAAGCAATACTTTTAATTCCAAATCTATTTAATGTGCTTCTGTTACTCTGCAAAAATGCAATGATTTCTTGACCTGTCATATTATCGACCTCCTATCCCTATTTTAGCACCACTAATAAAATAAAACAACTAGACAATATTCCTAGCATCTAATTCTGTTAAATTTCTTAAACAATAATCAATACTAGCTCCAGGTCATATCCTAACACTTAACCACTTTCGTTCGTCTATTTCAAGATCCTTGTTCTTAGTATGAGCAACATATAGTTCTCTTTCAGGGTATTTCTTATGAAGTTCCCTATAAGCTTTCATGGCTTCCTCGCTATTATTAAATTTATCAAGAACAGCTATTTTATCAACAACTCGTTTTCCATGGTCTGAATGAGCTTCTATAGCTTCTAATAGGATCCAACAGTCGGGATATTTATCTATAATATCTTTCCATTTCATTTTAAAATCATCCCCTTACTATTTCCTGTTTCTATTATATCATAAAACCATAGTTATAAAACAAAAATCCCGCGAAAAGCTTCATATCATTTAGAACTCATAAAAGTTAAGATATTTCCTCTAGTATTTCTTCTATTTTGGGCTTAGTCTCTGGCAAATTGACTGTAATAACCTGCCAAATTATATTTAAATCTACTCCAAAATATTCATGAATTACTATATTTCTTAAACCAATAACCAATCATTCTTCATTTTCATTTTCTTCATATATTTCTTTAGATAGTTTATTAGCTGCTTCACCTATAATTTCAATATTTCTCAAGACTGCATCAATAGTTAGATCATCTTTTTTAAAGTCTTCTTTTGTCATTTTTTCTATATAATTAAATATTTTATTCATTGAATTAATTATATCCTTTAAAAACAAAAGATCTCTTCTCATTGGTATTTGACCCTCCTCGGGGCAAGCCCAAGAGGATTCCTGCTTCTTAGAAGTGGTAACCCACCATCTCCACAGGCTTAAAATCCCGTAAGTCCTACGGTATATCTTCTAACTTGCCTTTTGTATTTTTAACCCTTCATTTAAAATATTTATACTGGCGTTAATATCCCTGTCATGAACTTCCCCACATTCAGGGCATTTCCATTTTCTTATTTTTAGATCTTTAAC
>NZ_SNWX01000052.1 GCF_004362045.1 Halanaerobium saccharolyticum
AATATTTCTAATATTCTTTATTTTGGTACTACTGCTGAGAATACTGTTTGAACGGTATTCTCCTTATTTTTTAAAAATCATTTGCGGAATCTCTGGCCGGCACAGCCACCGACGGTTTCAATATCTTCCAATGTTTATATATTTTGAATATAGACTATTTTATAAAAATAAATAACTATTTATGTTATATACATTTATATTGTTGTTTTTAACCAACCACCATCAACGTAATAACTTGATCCTACACAGTAACTTGCTTTATCAGAGCACATATAAACATAAAAATCAGCCAGTTCTTCTGGAGTTGCAAATCTTTTAATTGGAGTATTTTCTTCTGCAATATTATCAAGATAATCCTGATAACTTTTATCTGTATCTTTTGTCAGATCTTTCGCAGTATTAACCCAATCTTCAGTCTGAATCAGCCCCGGATTGATACTGTTAACCCGAATATTGTCTTCTATAAATTCATTGGCCATTCCTTTGGACAGCATTGTTAAAGCAGCTTTAGTTGTATTATAGATCGGTTCATAATCTAAAGGTTGTTTTGCACAAATTGAAGAAGTATTTAAAATAACTCCTCCACCATTTTCTTTCATAACTGGCACTACCAACCTGCTTAATCTAACAACCGCCATTACATGCAGATTCCAAAAATAATTCCATTTCTCATCATCAGCATCAATTATATTTTCATTTGTTCCAGTACCTGCATTATTAATAAGGATATCAATTCTATCACTAAAGTCTTTAATTTTTGCAAATGCCTTTTCTATATCTTCTTTTTTAGTTAGATCAGCTGAAACTTCTAATGCTTTAACATTATACTCTTCTCTTATCATTGAAGCTGACTCTTTTAATCTATTTTCACCTCTAGCTATTAAAGCAACATTAACACCTTCAGCAGCAAGTCCTTTTGCAACAGCAAAACCAATACCTTTACTGCCACCTGTAATAACTGCAAATTTATTTTTTAAATTTAGATCCATCATTAACCCCCTCACTATCAACTATTTATTCATATCGATTACAATTTTTACTGTCTTATCCTTGTTAGCTATATTATATTCAAATGCCTCCTGAATTTCAGAAAAACCAAAAGTATCAGTTACCACCTGTTTAATATCAATAATTCCATCTCCAACTGCTTTAATTGCTTTTGGATAAATATTTCTGTATCTAAATACAGTGTTAATATAAGCTTCTTTTGCCTGTAATTTACCAAAATCAAATTCTATCTGTGGATCAGCAGCCATACCAACAAGCACAATTCGACCACCTCGTTTAATTAACTCTACAGACTGTTTGACTGTAACCTTACTACCGGCAGTTTCGATAACCATATCTACACCTTTACCATCAGTTAATTTCATTATTTCTTCTACTACATCAACTTCTTTAGCATTTAAAGTTTTAGCAGCACCTACCTCATCTGCCTTTTCTAAGCGAATATCAATTAAATCAACAACATAAACCTCTGTGACACCTCTTGCCTGTAAAGCCATTAAAGTTGAAAGTCCGATACAGCCAGATCCTAAAACAGCTGCAGTCTCTCCAACCTGAGCATCAGCCTGATTAGCAGCATGAAAACCAACAGAAAGTGGTTCTATTAAAGCTCCTTCTATTGTATCCATACCTTCAGGTAACTTAAAACACATATTTGCTGGATAAGCTAAGTATTCTGAAAACGCACCATCATAGGGAGGAGTTGCTAAAAATTCTACGTCAGGACAGAGGTTATATTTGCCTGATTTACAGTATTCACACTTACCACAGGGAATTCCAGGCTCTAAAGTAACTAATTCACCCTCTTTAAGACCTTCAACATTTTTTCCGGTCTTAACTATTTTTCCAGCTGATTCATGTCCTAAAACAATTGGATCTTCAACTACAAAGTCTCCAATTCGACCATGTTCATAATAATGAACATCTGAACCACATAAACCAACATGTTCTATTTTTACTAATACTTCATCAGCATCAATTTCTGGAACATCCCGCTCTACAATTTCCATTTTACCAGGTTCAGGCATTAAAGCTACTTTCATTTTATCCATTAAAATCATCCCTTCCTAAAGTTTAATAGTTAATCAAATATGCTGGCTGCAAAATCACAGCCAGCACATCCAAGATGTTTATTTTTATTATAACATAATTATACTTATTACTCAGATATAATTATCATATTTATCCAATTATATCTTTAAAAATAATCTTATTTTACAGGTTTCCAGCTTCTTCATGCATTTCAATATACTTATCAACATTACTCTGATCTACAACTGGGTTTCCTATATTAGTATGAATCTCAATAACTTCATCTCTTAATAATAGATCTGAAGCCCATAATAATTTATCAGCTAAAGCATAAGCACTCTGCATTGTTGTAGCTGTCATTAGTCCATCTTTAATTAATAGGCAGGCTTCAGCAGTTCCATCAACACCATAGGCTAAAATGTCATTAAATTTAGGATCATCTTTTACAACTTCTAGTGCACCTGCTGCCATATTATCATTCATGGAAATTATGGCATCTATGCGGTCATTTGCAATTACCCAGTCTTCCATATATCTCATGGCTTCATCTTTATTCCAGTTAGCGATCTGCTCGCCAACAATTGTTACATCAGGACGCTTTTCGAAAAACTCCGCTTCCCACGCTTTACGTCTTTCACTTGAGTGGAAGTTTCCGGGAGGTCCTGTCAAAACGACTACATTAGCGTTTTCTGGAACCTGTTCCACAGCTCTTTCTGCAACTACAGCTGCCTGTGCATATGGATCCGCATCAACAGATGAGCCGCCCTCAATACCTTCAATACGGGCATTGGTTGTAATTAATTCAATACCTGCTTCTACTACCTGCTCAGCATAAGGTCTCTGAGCTTCACCATTATTAGGTTGAATAATAATTAAATCATATTCATTTGTAATAGCATTTTCAATTAATGAATTTTGTTTTGAGTCTGATCCCTGACCATCAAAAACCTCAACATTAATGTTTTCATAGTTCTCAGCTTCATTCACAATTGAATTAGCTAACCAGGCAGCAAACGAATCCCCCTGGGCTCTTGCAATGTAAGCTACTTCATACTTTTCCTGGGCCATGACTGAACTGCTCATTGTGATCACCAAAGCAAAAACTAAAACCATACTAACTAATAAAGCTTTTTTCAACATAATTACCTCCTTGTATTATTATTAACGGCTGTTGAAGCCATTGTGAACTGATTTAAAGTTTTAATTTATTTTTTATTCTTCTTTCTCGTCTTCTTCAACTTCAATTTCACCTTTTTCAGATTTCATTTTCATATTCTTAGAATATGTATCATAAATTACAGCCAGTGCAATTATTGCACCACGAATAATCTGCTGCAAATATGAATTAACAGCTGTCAAATTCATAATGTTATTTAAAGTTCCAACTATAAAAGCACCAATAACTGTTCCACCAGCAGTACCAATACCACCTGAGAAACTTGTACCACCAATAATAGATGCTGTAAGAGCTTGAAATTCAAATCCCTGGCCACCATTTGGCAGACCTGCATTAACTCTTGACATGAATATAACTCCTGCAATCCCAACAAATACTCCGTTAATAATATATGCTTTCATTTTATTTTTGTTAACATTAACACCAGAAGCAACTGCAGCTTCTTCATTACCACCTATTGCATATAAAGAACGTCCCAATCTTGTATGATGTAAAATATACCAGGTAACAAAAGCAATTATAACTAAGAAAATAATAGGTGTCGGTATACCAAGAATAGATCCCTGACCAAAAATTGTATAATCTCCAATTTGATAAATATTTTGCCCATTTGTATATAGTAATGCTGCACCTCTTGCCATTGCCATCATCGCTAAAGTAGCAATAAAAGGAGGGGTTTTAAATTTTGTTACCATAATACCATTAAGTATATTACAAATTACTGCTACAATTATAGCTACCAAAAATGCCAGCAATAATGAGCCAGTCATCTTGAAAACAGAAACTGATAAAAGACCTGCCAGTGCTAAAACTGATCCATTGGATAAATCTAACATACCAGAAATAATCAAAATTGTTTCACCAAAAGCAAGGATTGTTGTTATTGATACCTGTTTTGAAATATTAGATAAATTTCTAGCTGATAAAAAATTGCTGTTTAAAAGTGTAGCTATAATAAAAAGAAGTATTAAAACAAGTAAAATACCATATTTTTTTCTTACTCTTTTAAATCTATTACTAATATTCATTTAATCACCACTTTCCTTGATTAATTAGCCCCCAATAGCATATTTCATAATTGCTTTTTGGGAAAATTCTTCTCTACTCAATTCTCCAGTTATTGTACCTTCAGACATAACATAAATTCGATCACACATTCCTATTAATTCTGGTAATTCTGAAGAAACCATAACTATCCCCTTGCCCTCTTTGGCAAGATCCACCATTAGTTTATAAATTTCATATTTAGCACCAACATCAATTCCTCTTGTTGGTTCATCTAAAAGAAAGACATCCGGATTATTTACCAGCCACTTGGCTAAAATCACTTTCTGCTGATTTCCCCCACTTAAAGAACTAACATTTGTTTCTATCGATGGAGTTTTAATATTAAGTTTATGACTCATATCTTCTACAACTTTTTTTTCTTTTTTAGCATGTAATCTACCACCATAAATAAAGTCATCTAATTTTGAAATAGTAATATTTTCTCTTACACTTCTCACTGGAACTATACCATAACGGCGTCTATCTTCAGATAACATAACAAGACCATTATCAATACTGTCAGAAGTATTAGTTATTTTCGCATTTTTTCCTTTAATTTTTATTTCTCCAGAATCAAATTCATCCAGCCCAAATAAACTCCTCATAACCTCAGTTCTACCAGCACCTACCAGACCGGCAAAACCAACTATTTCTCCCCGGTGAACATTAAAGTTAATATCTCTGATTACACCTTTTCTACTTAAATTTCTTACTTCAAATATTTTTTTGCCGATTTCAATTTCTTCTTTTGGAAAAGCCTTGGACAGTTCTCTTCCCACCATCATTGATACTACTTTGTCTTCTGTTAAATCTTCTGCTTTATTAGTGGCTACAACTTTACCATCTCTCAAAACAGTGATTTCATCTGCTATTTGAAAAATCTCATCCATTTTATGAGAAATATAAATCACACTTTTTCCTCTATCTCTTAAAGAATTGATCTTTTCAAATAAAATTTCTATTTCTTTATCACTAATAGCTGAAGTTGGTTCATCCATAATTATAATATCTGAATCATAAGAAACAGCTTTTGAAATTTCTAAAAGCTGAATATCTGAAATAGTAAGATTTTTTAATTTGGTATCTAAAGAATAATTAAGTCCTTCTTCTTCAAGTAAATTTTTTGCGGTTTCTCTTGCCTTTTTCCAGTTTACCTTACCAAATTTATTGGTAGGCCATCTCCCGGCAACAAAGTTTTCTTCAACAGTCATTTCCGGAACATAATTCAATTCCTGAAAAATCATAGAAATTCCATGATCTATAGCTTCAACTGGACTATTAATATCTGCTAACTCACCGTCAATATAAATTTCTCCACTATCTTGATTATAAATTCCATTAATAATTTTCATTAAAGTGGATTTACCAGCACCATTTTCTCCACATAAAACATGAACACTACCTTTTTTTACCGAAAAATTAATATTATCTAAAGCTTTTACCCCTGGAAAAGATTTGTTGATATTTTCAATTTTTAATTTAATCTCTTTTTCCATAATACACCTCCTCAATATTTATTTTTTATTATCTAATTAAAATTATATGTTTAATTATTTAAATTTTAAATGAATGCAATTAACAACTTTATATAAAATATTACGAAAAATCAGAATAATTTAGTGATATAATACACATATTGATCTTTTTTATACTATATTATAATTTTTTTATATTTTCTTAAGATGGCATAAAAAAATCCAGCTATTAGCTAGCCGGATCATAAATTCAGTCTTTTTTAATTATATTTTTATATTCTGTAACAGTCATTCCACTAATTTTTTTAAAAACCCTGCTGAAATAATACTGATTAGAAAAGCCAACTTTGCTGTATAACTCTTTTAACTTATAGTTTTTTTTCTAACAAAAGCTGTTTTGCTTTATCTACTCTGAGTTTATTAATATAAGTAGTAGTATTTTCTCCTATCTCATCTTTAAAAACATTGCAGAGATAATTTTTTGAAATATTAAGCTCATTAGCAACATTTTCTAGTGAAATTTTTTGATCATAATTTGACTCAATATAATTTAATGCCTGGTCAATTAAAACCTTTGAGTGATTCTGATTTGAATTTTTTATATTGTCTAAAATCATTTTTACAAAGTCATAAAAAAGCTGCTCAATTTTACTTAAAGCTGTTTCATTTAAAATCGAGTAATAGTAGTACTCATATTCTTCTAGATACTTCTCGGTCTGCAGAAGTGTTTTGAAACTATTGAAAATATTTGTAAGTAAATTGGAATAGAATAATTTAACTTCCATTGGACTAATATTATTCTTATTAAAATAATCGTTAATCTCATTTATCTTTTCTTTAGTATTGTATAATAAGTTGTGTAAATTAAATTTAGCGATTTTTTAAAATAAAAAAGAGGAATCCTTCTTTGAGTGGTTGAATATATTTATTGACG
>NZ_SNWX01000053.1:0-4724 GCF_004362045.1 Halanaerobium saccharolyticum
TTGCAGCTGCTTAAGCTGAAAATGTTGAGTGAAGGCAAGAGATGCGCCAACCTAAAGAACAGGACAGCCACGTCGCAAATGCTCAGGACGTTATATGCAATAATAACTGAATATCAGCAAAAAGAGAGAAGAGATAGGGTTGGATCATCGCTAACTGGCATGAACTAACTCCTGCAAATGAAGGAAATAATAATTTAAAGTTTTCAGTGGTTTAAACAATAAACCTAGAGGATTATAATTTACAAAATCATTTACATATATCAGAGAGTAAATTAGTCACTGATTGATCTTCACGCACTTCGTGAAGATGTAATATAGTACAGAATTTATGAACTTTTCTGCTGGTTAAGGAATAATATTGATATTTTATTAAGTTGTAGAAGAGAGCTGCTTTTTACGTAGCAAGTTATTACAGCATATAACATGGGATTGCCGTTAGGCTAAAGAACAAGCCTACCCTTCGGGACATGCCTTCTGTCACAAAGCTTGCAATTATAGGCAACAAGAAATATAAAGGCAAGCTTTCCGCCAGGCCTAAAGGCACAGGCACGTCGGAAATCCCAGGGACGTTATCTGACATTATAGCAAATGTTACTGCAGCTAATAAGACCAAGAGAAAGGGTTTGGGCACCGCAGGATGATATTTTTTAACTTTCTCCGGGGTAGGGAAATAGAAACTGCAAGGTATTAACGAACCTGAATGCTCTAAGAAATAGAAAACCATGATCAATTTTATGAGAGGTTATCGCATTATCTTCAAAACTTCCGACTGGTGGTTAAGTTTTTTGCTGGCAGACCGTGGCAAAAAAGAAGATAAGGGTTCGGAGTTTTGAAGATAAATGAGAAGTAATAGAGTCGATGTTGCTATAACAGACAGATAACATGGGATTAACGGCATGCCCTCTGGCACAAAGTTAGCACTTGAACAATTACGGATATGATAGCTAACTTTGCCCCAGGTCTGTAGACACCGGGCACACCGCGAATCCCAGAATCGTTATATGACATTCCCTAAACTAAAATATTATTTAAATTTAAATAATATTAATGAGGAGATTTAATATGAATAATCAAATAAAAGAAACTTATGATCTATTAAATAACGAAATATTATGGATATGTTTAAGGTGGAAGTTATTTAAACAAATATATGGAAGTAAGGAAAATGTAGAATTAATTAATGAATTTGCCCCAGTTACATTTAAATTTTTTCAAGATTCCTCTTTTGATATGATTATATTATCTATAAATAGATTACTCGACTCACCTTCTACTTTTGGGAATGATAACTTATCCTTATCAAGATTAAAATTAATGATAGAAGATGAAGAATGTGATGATTTAAAAGAAGAATTGCAAAATCTCTATGATTCAATTAAAAAAGATTGTACAAATTTAAAAGAGCTTAGAAACAAAAGGATAGGTCATAATGATTTAGAAAGTAAAAAATCAAATTATGAGCTTTTGTCAGGAGTAAGTCGTAAAAAAATTGACAATATTTTAGATAATATATATACTTTTATGAATACAATATCTGGTCATTTTTATGAAACAGAATATCATTATGATTTTGTTGGCTCTGAGGGCGAGGATGGTAAAAGATTAATAAAACATTTAAAAACTCTAAAAAAATTAAAGCAAGATCAAAAACTAAATGCAGGGAACAGTCATATAACATGTGATTAGCGGCATGCCCTCTGGCACAAAGTTAGCACTCAACCAATTACGTATATGATAGCCAACTTTGCACCAGGTCTGTGGACATCGGGCACACCGCAAATCCCAGGGACGTTATACGCAATAATAACTAAACATCGGCAAAAAGATAAGAGATAAGGTTTGGGCATCGCTAACTATAATTCATTAACTTTCTCCATTAAGGAACTAATAATTAATATTTTTTATAAGGTGTTAACAATAAATTTGGGGAATTATAATTCAAAAAGTTTTTTACATATAGCAAAAAGTAAATTGGTCACTGTTAGATCTTCACGAACTTCGTGAAGACTCAATATAGTAAATGGTTAATGAATTTTTTTAGCTGGTTAAGAATTGATATCAGAATTCAGTAAGTTGAAGTTAAGTACAAATTTTAACGAGGCAAGTTATTACAGCGTATAACATGGGATTGCCGTTAGACTAAAGAGCAAGCCTACCCTTCGGGACATGCCTTCTGTCACAAAGCTTGCAATTCAGGCAGCAAGAAATATAAAGGCAAGCTTTCCGCCAGGCCTAAAGGCACAGGCACGTCGGAAATCCCAGGAACGTTATATGAAACCGTAGCAAAAGCTTTAATAACTAAAAACTTGTCAAATAAAAAAACAGTGCTACAAAACTTTCAGCACTGTTAATTAAATCTGATTTCAAGTTTTTTACCAAATGCGTGAGCAACTTTATCAAGAAATTCAACACTCGGATTATAATCGTCATTTTCTAGTCTGGAAATAGCAGACTGTTTAGTTCCTATTCTATCTGCTAATTCTTTCTGAGTTAAATTATTTTCAATTCTATACCTAATTATTTGTTTTTTGATTTCATACATAACATTCAGTTTTTCATATTCTTCCTTAACTTCTTCAGATTCAAAAAGTTCATTTTTAAGTTCTTTATGATCTATAAGTTCCATTTTTTTCACCTCACTTGATAGAATTAAGTCTGTTAAGCGCAATATCTATTTCTCTCTGTGGAGTTTTATTAGATTTCTTCTTAAAGATATGCAAAAGAACGAAGATACCATCCTGATAATTTAAAAAGAAAACCCTAAATATATTAGAACTATGCTTTATTCGTAATTCCCAGAGATCATCATATCCTTTTAACTTTTTAAGATGGGGCATACCAAGGAATAGACCAAATTCTTCTAGAAGTTCTATTTCTCTTAGAATTTTAGCTTTTTCTTTAGCTGACTGTTTTTTAATAAATTCAATTACTGGAGATTTATTATTTTTTGCATAATACTTAATTTTATACATAATCTATTCACTCCAATTTCTAAATTTATTATATCACATATATGTTATAAAAGGAAGTAAAAATTTAAAATTAAGTTTATATAAAAACATTTACTGTATAAATGCAGGGATTTTTTTCTTTTGCATGAAGTAAGTTAATAATTGATAAATTAATAGATAAAGCTACGGCATCATATAACATGGGATTGGCGTCATGACTTCTGTCATAAAGCTTGCAATTTAACCAATTACGGGTATGAAAACGCAAGCTTTACGCCAGTTCCTACGGAACCAGTCACGAGCGCAAATCCCAGGGACGTTATACGCAATAATGATTAAACATTAGCAAATAAAGGAAAAAGATAAAAGAAGGGTTGGGGCATCGCTAAATGGCATGAACTAACTCCTGCAAATGAAGTAAATAATAATTGCAGGTCTCCAGTGGCTTTAACAATGAACTTGGAGGATTATATTCCACAAAGATATCTACATATATCAGAAGGTAAATTAGTCACTGTTTGATCTTCACGCACTTCGTGAAGATTTAATATAGTACAGAACTTATGAACTTTTTTGCTGGTTAAGAGTTAATATCAGTATTCAGTAAGTTGAAGAAGTAGATAACTTTTACGCAGCAAATCATTACAGCGTATAACATGGGATTGCCGTTAGGCTAAAGAGCAAGCCTACCCTTCGGGACATGCCTTCTGTCACAAAGCTTGCAATTGTAGGCAGCAAGAAATATAAAGGCAAGCTTTCTGCCAGGCCTAAAGGCACAGGCACGTCGGAAATCCCAGGGACGTTATACGCAATAATGATTAAACATCAGCAAATAAGAGAAAAAGATAAAAGAAGGGTTGGATCATCGCTAACTGACATGAACTAACTCCTGAAAATGAAGGAAATAATAATTGAAAGTTCCCAGTGGTTTTACCAATGAACTTGGAGAATTATAATTTACAAAATTATTTAAATATATCAGAAAGAAAATTAGTCACTGTTCGATCTTCACGCACTTCGTGAAGATTTAATATAGTACAGAATTTATGAACTTATTTGCTGGTTAAGAGTTAATATCAGTATTCAGTAAGTTGAAGAAGGGTATAACTTTTACGCAGCCAATCATTACAGCGTATAACATGGGATTGCCGTTAGGCTAAAGAGCAAGCCTACCCTTCGGGACATGCCTTCTGTCACAAAGCTTGCAATAATAGCAACAAGAAATATAAAGGCAAGCTTTCCGCCAGGCCTAAAGGCACAGGCACGTCGGAAATCCCAGGGACGTTATACGCAATAATGATTAAACATTAGCAAATAAAGGAAAAAGATAAAAGAAGGGTTGGGGCATCGCTAAATGGCATGAACTAACTCCTGCAAATGAAGTAAATAATAATTGCAGGTCTCCAGTGGCTTTAACAATGAACTTGGAGGATTATATTCCACAAAGATATCTACATATATCAGAAGGTAAATTAGTCACTGTTTGATCTTCACGCACTTCGTGAAGATTTAATATAGTACAGAACTTATGAACTTTTTTGCTGGTTAAGAGTTAATATCAGTATTCAGTAAGTTGAAGAAGTAGATAACTTTTACGCAGCAAATCATTACAGCGTATAACATGGGATTGCCGTTAGGCTAAAGAGCAAGCCTACCCTTCGGGACATGCCTTCTGTCACAAAGCTTGCAATTGTAGGCAGCAAGAAATATAAAGGCAAGCTTTCTGCCAGGCCTAAAGGCACAGGCACGTCGGAAATCCCAGGGACGTTATAT
>NZ_SNWX01000053.1:4822-6176 GCF_004362045.1 Halanaerobium saccharolyticum
CACAAAGCTTGCAATTGTAGGCAGCAAGAAATATAAAGGCAAGCTTTCTGCCAGGCCTAAAGGCACAGGCACGTCGGAAATCCCAGGGACGTTATATGAAATTCGACTAATAAGGCTAATAAAAGGTGGTGATGAATTGTCAAATGATATACAAAAAATCCAAAGAATTCTTAAACATAAAAATAGATTCGATTTATCAAATTTATTAAATAACTCTATATCGGAAATTAATGTAACCTCTAACTTTGGTAGTGCATTATTTTCTCTTATAAGTTACTTTGAAATCTATTCTCCAATAGAAAACCATAGTAAATTGAAAAAATTATCCAAAAAGGATAAACAATTAATTTTCGAATCTATTAAAAAACTATATCCAGTTAAAGAACAATCCATAGAGATAACTGAAGTTAATTATTATCTTGATATGGATTTAAAAGTAGAAAATATAGTTAAAGAAGAAAAATTAAAAGAATTAAAAATTGATTATATTTCAGATCAAATTAGGAAATGTGAAAGAAAAATAACTGATAAAGATTTTGATGGTTCGATTACAAATGCAAGAACTTTAATAGAAAGCATTTGTATTTATATTATAGAAAGTTCAGGAGAACAAGTAAAATCTAAAGGCAATTTAATTAAATTATATAAACAGGTAAGTAATATTTTGAATATGGATCCTAGCATTCATAATGAGGATTTTCTAAAACAAATAACTTCTGGGTTTTTTTCAATTATAAATGGTCTAGCTGATATGAGAAATAAATTAAGTGATGCACATGGGAAATCAAAAAAGAGAAGTTATAAACCAAGCCATCGTCATGCAGTTTTAGCAGTAAATAGTGCGAAAACAATTTCAGAGTATCTTTATAATAGTTGGGTTGATCGAAATTAAAATAAAAAAATAAATAGCTCCCTTTCGGGAGCTGAAACAACTATAGTATTCAGTCCATAAAATCATATACCATTCTCTCCACGAACACTATAGTTGCATATAAAATATTGTCCATTTTAATCATCTCCTTAACAAAATTGATTACGAGATAATTATTATATATGAACACATTAATGGAGAGTGTAGGAATTGAACCTACTTTGATTAGATGGCGTTTTTATAAATAATATCAAATAATAATCTTTAATACAAATTAATTAGTCGAACTTCATATAACATGGGATTGAAGATTCCGCTACGCTCCATTGAAAATTCATTCGGCAAGGGCAGTTGCCCTAAGCCTCATGAACTTCTTAAATCCCAGTAACGTTATCTGACATTATAGCAAAAGTTACTGCAGCTAATAAGACCAAGAGAAAGGGTTTGGTTATCGCAGGATGATATTTTTTGACTTTCTCCGGG
>NZ_SNWX01000054.1:2013-3468 GCF_004362045.1 Halanaerobium saccharolyticum
TCGAAACTGTACATTGAAAAATGCATATAGGAAATAAATTGATTAAGCTAGAAAGAGCTTATGGTGGATGCCTTGGCATTCAGAGTTGAAGAAGGACGCGACCGGCTGCGAAAAGCCGTGGGGAGCTGCTAAATAAGCGTAGATCCGCGGATATCCGAATGGGGCAACCCACCAGTGTGGAGCACTGGTATTATGTGGTGAAATAAGTAGCCATGTAAGAACAAGCAGGAGAACTGAAACATCTTAGTACCCTGAGGAAAAGAAATCAAAACGAGATTCCCTTAGTAGCGGCGAGCGAAGGGGGAAGAGTCCAAACATATTAAGTGTAAGTCTGTAGACGTTGCTTAATATGGGTGTGGGATAGACTGTCTAAAGGCTACAGCCTTTGGCTGACTTAAATTTTTTACCGAGTCGAATGAGCTGGAAAGCTCAACCGTAGGAGGTAATAGTCCTGTAGACGAAAGGTAAAAGAAGTCAGAGATTTATCCAGAGTATCACGAGACACGAGAAACCTTGTGAGAATATGGGAGGACCACCTTCCAAGACTAAATACTCCTGAATGACCGATAGTGAACAAGTACCGTGAGGGAAAGGTGAAAAGAACCCCGGAAGGGGAGTGAAATAGAAACTGAAACCATAAGCTTACAACAAGTAGGAGGGCTATTTAAAAGCCTGACTGCGTACTTTTTGTATCACGGACCGGCGAGTTACTAATCGTAGCGAAAGGTTAAGTCATAGAGATGAAGCCAGAGCGAAAGCGAGTCTGATAAGGGCGGAAGTTATGATTAGTAGACCCGAAACCGAGTGATCTATCCATGACCAGGGTGAAGCGGGTGTAAGAGCCTGTGGAGGCCCGAACCCACTTATGTTGAAAAATGAGGGGATGAGTTGTGGATAGGGGTGAAAGGCCAATCGAACTCGGAGATAGCTGGTTCTCCTCGAAATAGCTTTAGGGCTAGCCTCGATGTAAAAGTTAAGTGGTTGTAGAGCACTGATTGGACAAGGGGCCCAACAAGGTTACCAAATCCATTCAAACTCCGAATGCCATTTAATGTTCATCGGGAGTCAGACTATGTGGGATAAGCTTCATAGTCGAAAGGGAAAGAGCCCAGACCACCAGATAAGGTCCCAAAGTATATGCTAAGTGGAAAAGGAAGTGAGATCGCACAGACAACCAGGATGTTGGCTTAGAAGCAGCCACTCATTTAAAGAGTGCGTAATAGCTCACTGGTTAAGCGGTTTCGCGCCGAAAATGTAACGGGGCTAAAGCATATCACCGAAGCTGTGGATTCTGGAGGTTGGAGGTTAGAGGTTGGAAGTTAGTTAAAGATGGTGAAAAAATGATAAAAAGCTATAAAGATTTAAAAGTTTACAAAAAAAGTTATAGCCTTGCATTAGAAATACATCAACTAACTCAACATCTACCAAAGACTGAGAGATATGAATTAGGAAGTG
>NZ_SNWX01000054.1:3696-5472 GCF_004362045.1 Halanaerobium saccharolyticum
ATAAAAGGTTTTGAACTTTCCAACTTCCAATTTCTAATCTCCAACTTCTAGAGTGGTAGAGGAGCATTCTGTACGGAGCGAAGCTGTACCGGAAGGAGCAGTGGACTGTACAGAAGAGAGAATGCCGGTATGAGTAACGAAAAAAGGAGTGAGAATCTCCTTCGCCGAAAGTCTAAGGATTCCTGGGGAAGGCTCGTCCTCCCAGGGTTAGTCGGGACCTAAGCCGAGGCCGAAAGGCGTAGGTGATGGAAAATCTGTAAAGATTCAGATACCACTGTAAGTTGATTGAGTGAAGTGGTGACGCGGCAAAGAGAGTGGAGCGTGTGACTGGAAGAGCACGTATAAGCCAGAAAGTTAGGGTAAGGAGGCAAATCCCTTTACCCGTTAATAGCTGCTGGTGATGTGGAGCCAAAAGAGGCGAAGCCACTTAATGAGCCGCCAAGAAAAACCACTAACGAGATTTACAGTGCCCGTACCGCAAACCGACACAGGTAGACGGGAAGAGAATTCTAAGGCGCGCGAGAGAACCCTTGTTAAGGAACTCGGCAAAATGACCCCGTAACTTCGGGAGAAGGGGTACCCATCAGCAATAGCTGGTGGGTCGCAGTGAAAAGATCCAAGCGACTGTTTATCAAAAACACAGGTCTCTGCTAAGTCGTAAGACGAAGTATAGGGGCTGACGCCTGCCCGGTGCTGGAAGGTCAAGGAGAAGGCTTAGTGCTTGCCACGAAGGTCTGAACCTAAGCCCCAGTAAACGGCGGCCGTAACTATAACGGTCCTAAGGTAGCGAAATTCCTTGTCGGGTAAGTTCCGACCTGCACGAATGGCGTAACGACTTGGATGCTGTCTCAACAAGGGACTCGGTGAAATTAAATTGCCTGTGAAGATGCAGGCTACCTGCGACAGGACGGAAAGACCCCGTGGAGCTTTACTGCAGCCTGATATTGGGTTTTGATGTAGAATGTACAGGATAGGTGGGAGACTTTGAAGCTGGCATGCCAATGTCAGTGGAGTCGCTGGTGGGATACCACCCTTTCTACAGCGGAATTCTAACTGGAGGCCATAAACTGGTCACAGGACATTGTCAGGCGGGCAGTTTGACTGGGGCGGTCGCCTCCCAAACAGTAACGGAGGCGCTCAAAGGTTCCCTCAGTGCGGATGGAAATCGCACGAAGAGTGTAAAGGCAGAAGGGAGCTTAACTGCAAGACAGACAAGTCGAGCAGGTACGAAAGTAGGACTTAGTGATCCGGCGGTATAGTGTGGAATTGCCGTCGCTCAACGGATAAAAGTTACCCCGGGGATAACAGGCTTATCTCCCCCAAGAGTTCACATCGACGGGGAGGTTTGGCACCTCGATGTCGGCTCATCGCATCCTGGAGCTGAAGCAGGTTCCAAGGGTTTGGCTGTTCGCCAATTAAAGCGGTACGCGAGCTGGGTTCAGAACGTCGTGAGACAGTTCGGTCCCTATCCGTCGCAGGCGGAGGATACTTGAGAAGAGCTGTCCCCAGTACGAGAGGACCGGGATGGACACACCGATGGTGAATCAGTTGTTCCACCAGGAGCATAGCTGAGTAGCTAAGTGTGGAAAAGATAAGCGCTGAAAGCATCTAAGCGTGAAACAGACTTCAAGATTAGGTATCCCACTTCGTTAAGAAGTTAAGATCCCTTAAAGATGATAAGGTAGATAGGCCAGAGGTGTAAGTGTAGTAATACATTAAGCTAACTGGTACTAATAGATCGAGGGCTTAATCATTATTTCCTATATGTATCTTTGA
>NZ_SNWX01000055.1 GCF_004362045.1 Halanaerobium saccharolyticum
TTTTATCCTAAAAACATTTTATCAAAAAGGGAGTCTTCTTTCTAATTTTCTAGATAATTTCAAAATGAATCTCCAAAACTTATTTTACACTATGTGTCTTTTTAAAATATAATCAACTAAATCCTTTAAATCATGGGCTCTAGAGCCAAAAATATTTAACTCATTTTTTGCTTTTTCAGCATGTTCGGCAGCTGCTTTTTTTGCAGCTTCAACCCCCATTAATTTGGGATAGGTTGACTTATTTAATTCTTGATCCCTACCAACAACCTTACCCAGTTTTTCTGTGTCACCAGTTAAATCAAGTAGATCATCAACAATTTGAAATAATACTCCTATATTTTCTGCATATGCTAACAATGCTCTTTTTTCTGCACTATTAAAATCAGAACAATAGAGTCCATTTAAAACAGAAGCCTTAATTAAAGCTCCTGTTTTGGCTCTATGTACTTTCTGCATTTCTGCCAGAGATAATTTTTTATTTTCAGCCTCAATATCCAGAACCTGGCCGCCTACCATTCCCTGATAGCCAGAAAATTTAGCTGTATTAGCAATTATTTTAATTTTAGCTTCTGGCTTAAGTTCAAGTTCTGATAGGACTTCAAAGGCATAAGTTAAAAGGGCATCTCCCGCTAAAATTGCAGCAGCTTCTCCAAAAACAAGGTGGTTAGTTTTTTTACCCCGCCGCAGATCATCATCATCCATTGCCGGAAGATCATCATGAATTAGTGAATAACTATGAATCATCTCCAGAGCTGAACCTGCCTTTAATGCCGCCTGATAATTACCTCCCAGTAATTCTGCAGTTAAAAGTGATAATACAGGTCTAATTCTTTTTCCACCTGAAAGCAGAGTATATTTCATAGCCTCGGTCAGTTGAGGAGCTATTTCTTCGTTTAAGGTCATCAACTTTTCTAACTTTAATTCTACTTCTTCAGCCTTTGCAGCCAGAATTTTTTTAATTTCCTGCAAGTTTAATCCTCCTCAATCTCTGAATCAAAAGGTACCTCTTTAGTAAACTCATTATCTTCTTCCAGCATTACCTCGATTTTCTTTTCTGCTTTATCAAGTTTTTGATGGCAGAATTTAAGCAGTCTCATTCCCTGACTGAATTCAGCAAGGGTCTTATCCAGTGAAAGACCACCCTTTTCCAGATCTTCTACAATTTTTTGCAGTTTTTCTAAAGCTGTTTCAAAATCTAAATTTTTAGTATCAATTTCTTCAACTTTATCTTTCTCTTTAGTCATTAATATCACCATCTTTTCTACATGCTTTTACTTCCAAATCTGCCAGTCCATCACTTAAACGAGCCTGCAGCTGATCTCCAGCTTCAATTTGACTGACTGACTTAATAATTTTTTCTTCCTGATCCTGCAGTATAGCATAACCGCGGTCAAGAGTCTTTAGTGGACTTAAATTATTTAATCGCTGGTATAGCAGCTGATATTTGTTTTCCCAGAGATTATATTTTTTTTCAATCAGGTGTTCTAATTTTGTTTCAAGACTATCAAGTTCCTGTTCATAATTCCTGAAAAGCTCCTCCGTAGAAACAAAAATTCTTCTTTCAGCAATACTCTGCAGTTTATTCTGCAGTTCCTTAATTTTAGAAGAACTGCTGTTTAATAGACGCTGAGTTAAATTATCAAGTCTATTTAAAATTTCTTCTCTATTTGCAGTAGCCAGTTCTGCTGCGGCCGAAGGAGTTGGAGCCCTTAAATCAGCCACAAAATCAGAGATAGTAAAATCAGTTTCGTGTCCGACACCACTAATCACCGGCAGACGAGAATTATAAACTGCCCGGGCCACCTCTTCTTCATTAAAAGGCCAGAGATCCTCAATTGAGCCACCACCACGGCTGATGATTATTAAATCAATATCATCCCGACTGTTTAAATATTCAATTCCAGCCGTGATTTCTCCCTTTGCAAGATCACCCTGTACATGAGCAGGGACTATTAAAACCGAAAAATTGCCGCTTCGTCTCTTCATTACCGAAAGTATATCTCTAACAGCAGCTCCTGTAGGAGAAGTTACAATCCCAATTTTGCTGGCTAAAAGTGGAATCTCCTTTTTCTTAGCTTCCGCAAAAAGACCTTCTTTTTCCAGTCTGGCCTTCAGTTTTTCAAAAGCCTCATATAATTTACCCTTACCTGCTTTTTCCATCTCCCGGGCATAAAATTGATATTCTCCCCGCTGAGCATAAATATCTAAATTACCTCTGGCCTCAACCTGCATACCTTCTTCCGGTTTGAAATCAAGAGAAGAATTATATCCTTTAAACATTACAGTTTTCAACTGAGAATTTTTATCCTTTAAAGTGAAATACATATGACCTGAGCTGTGGTGGTAAAAATTGGATATCTCACCACTAATCCAGAAGTCAGAAAGAAGAGCATCTTCTTTAATTAAAGCCTGAAGATACCCTGTTATTTCTGCTACGGTATAGATCTTTTTTTCTTTTTTTGAAAATAAATCATCCTGATATAAATCTGACATAAAATCAACCACTCTATTTTTTAGATTTCTCTAACAAATAATTCTTCATATTTTCAGCTGCTGTTTTTCCGGCACCCATTGCTTTAATTACTGTGGCAGCCCCCGTAACCACATCTCCACCGGCATAGACTCCTTTACGGCTGGTCTGCTGGTCTTCACCAACTTCAATTCCACCCCAGCTTTTGGTTTTTAAATTTTTAGTATTTGAGGTTAAAAGTGGATTTGGATTCTGACCAATTGCAATAATTACTGTGTCCAGGTCCAGCATCCAGTTCGAATCCTCAATTGGGATCGGACGTCTACGGCCGGAATCATCTTTTTCTCCCAGTTTCATCTGCTGACATTCCATCTGAGCAACTCTACCGCCTTCTCCATGAATAGCAACCGGATTATTTAAGAGTTTTAGCTCAATCCCTTCTTCCTGGGCGTGATGAATTTCTTCACTGCGGGCCGGCATCTGTTCCTCTGCTCTCCGATAAACTATATAGACATCCTCTGCCCCAAGTCTTTTGGCAGTCCTTGCCGCATCCATAGCTACATTTCCAGCTCCAACTACAGCAACTTTATCTCCAACTACAACTGGAGTTTTGTACTCCGGATATTTAAAGGCCTTCATTAAATTAACTCTGGTCAAAAATTCATTGGCTGAATAAACACCATTTAAATTTTCTCCCGGTATATTTAAAAATCTGGGTAAACCTGCACCCACACCAATAAACATAGATTCGTAACCTTCTTCAAATAACTCTTCCACTGTAATAGATTTCCCAACAACAACATTTAACTGGATATCAACTCCCAGTTCTTTAATAGACTCCACTTCCTGATCAACTATATCCTTTGGAAGTCTAAATTCGGGAATCCCATAACGCAGAACCCCACCTGTCTCATGTAAGGCCTCAAAAATAGTTACATCAAGTCCATATTTAGCAAGATCAGCTGCTGCAGTCAGTCCAGCTGGGCCGGCTCCAATTACTGCAACTTTTCTTCCTTCTAACTCAGGAACCTTCATCTTTTCTATTTCCTCAGCACTGGTTTTATCGCTGCCTCTTTCCATGTTATAATCAGCTACATAACGCTCCAGGCGGCCAATTGCCACTGGTTCATTTTTAATCCCCATTACACATACTTTTTCACACTGTTCTTCCTGAGGACAAACCCGACCACAGACTGCAGGTAAATTGTTTTTGCTTTTAATTATCTGATTGGCCTCTACCACATCACCATCTTTTAAAGCCTGAATAAACTGAGGAATAGGTACATGGACCGGACATCCCTCAACACAGGGTTGATGCTTACAGTGTAAACATCTATCTGCTTCTACAAGAGCCTCCTGATCACTATATCCAAATGGAACTTCTTTAAAGTTTTTAATTCTTTCTTCTGGTGCCTGTTCTTTCATCGGCGTCTTTTTTTTCTGTAAAGACATTAATTATCCTCCTCGACTGCTGTATCATGAACTAAATTTTCTTCATGCTGATAAAAATTAAGTCTGTTCATCAATTCTTTAAAGTCAACCTGATGAGCATCAAATGCCGGTCCATCTACACAGGTAAACTTTCTTTCTCCACCAACTGTTACTCTGCAGGCTCCACACATTCCAGTTCCATCAACCATAACTGTGTTTAAACTGACAATTGTTTCTACTCCATACTCTTTAGTCATATCGGCAACTGCTTTCATCATCGGCACAGGACCAATTGCAACCACTAAATCAATATCATCTTCTTTTTCCAGTAAATCTTTTAAAATATCTGTTACATAACCGTGGTGACCATAGCTGCCATCATCAGTAGCAATAAATAATCTATCACTATACTCCTCTAATTCTTCTTCTAAAATAATTAAATTTTTGGTTCTGGCTCCAGTGATACTGATAACCTCAGCTCCCTGTTCATAAAAACCTCTAACCTTCGGATATAAAAGAGCTGTTCCAGAACCTCCACCCAGAAGCACTACTTTCTGATACCCTTCCAGGTCAATATGGTGACCTAACGGACCAACAATATCCTGAATCTGATCACCTTTATCCATTTGACCTAATAATTTAGTAGAATAACCAACTTCCTGAAAAATTATTGAAATCATACCAGTTTCTCGATCATAATCTGCAACAGTAAGTGGTATCCTCTCACCCTTCTCATCTACTCTTAATATAATAAAATTGCCGGGTTTAGTTTTTTTAGCAATCATAGGTGCTTTTACCATTAATTTTTTAATAGTTGGTGCCAGTACTTCCTTTTCTAAAATCTCGTACATAATTTCCCTCCTGAATTTTTAAAACTAGAGCAAAAAAAACCTGCTTCTATACTTTATTCTTTACCCGTCCCCTTAATTCCTTCCTGATATGATAAATTATTCGGACCAGAGTCAAGTTATTTTTTTTATAAAGTTTTATTGTAATAATTTATCTGATTAAGCAAAATATGAAAACCATAGTGTAAAATAAGTTTTGGAGATTCATTTTGAAATTATCTAGAAAATTAGAAAGAAGACTCCCTTTTTGATAAAATGTTTTTAGGATAAAAA
>NZ_SNWX01000056.1 GCF_004362045.1 Halanaerobium saccharolyticum
TATGTAAGCAGATTCTAATTTGGGTTTCATAAGTTTTTATCCTTTCTGCTAGAGATACTCTTTACTTGCAATCCAGGCTGTTATTGCATATAACGATTCTGGGATTTTGCGCTCGTGCCTGATTCCGTCAGGAACTGGCGTAAAGCTTGCTTTTTCGTATCTGTGATTGGTTAGCCTGCAAGCTTTATGACTGAAGGCATGGCGCCAATCCCATGTTATACGACTGTTAAACGGCAGCTCTTTTAATTTTTTCTTATTATTTTGATTTTCTTAATTAATATACTCATTAACTCTTAAACATACTCATTTAAGGCACTAATGAGTATGTTTAATTGAATTAATTATTCTTTTACTAAAATTATTAGATCTTCACGAAGTTAAGTTCATAATATTTTTACCAGCTTTAAGGATTGCTATTAATATTCCCGAAAGTTGCAAACTAAAATTCCCGATTATTGCAGAAAAGAAATCTATTAACTTAGCTTTACTTGCAGAAATCAATTTATTATTAATATACTTCATGTAAAAGAAAAAAATACCTGCATAGTAACAGGTTTAATTATTATTTTATTTTTTGATTTTCTAAAGCGCGTCTTGTCAATCCATCTCGGTATTTCCACGATTAAAGATACTGACTTAGCCTAATGTCACGAATGTGACTGTTAGGCGAATATTTCTTTTATTATTAATTAAGATCTCTTTTCTTTTATTAAATTATAACTATTTGCTGCAGTGCTTATCATTGATACTTTGAGTTTGCTATCTTCATGAAACTTATTTCATTAATATTTACATCTGATATTTTAATGCTAAATAATTTTTTTCACTTTTCGCTCATTAAGACTTTACAGCTGACATTTTTCAAAAGTGATTCATCCATAAATTATTCTGTCCTTGGCCATAAGATCTAAAATCACAAATTAAATTATTATTTTGAATTACCTGAGAGGGTTTTACAAATCCCTCTCGTTCTTTCCAAGCTGAAAACATACTTGCTTAGTTTAATGTCGTATAACGTTCCTGGGATTTAAGAAGTTTATGAGGCTTAGGGCGACTGCCCTTGCCGAATAAATTTGCATGGAGCGCAGCGGAATCTTTAATCCCATGTTATGTGCTGTATTTTTCGTTTAGCCTGATATTTCTAAATAATTAATTACAAAGCTTTCTATCTTATCTAAATTAAGATTAGCAATTTGTTTTGTATTTAAATCATCACTAATATGTTTTATGAATTCACAACCTAAGTAATAGCCAACATCACTATAACCTTTATGCTCTACCCAATCCCCATAAAAATCTTGTGTACTCAAATTGTTTTTTATCTTTTCTAAGTAGTCTTTTTTTAATTGATCGTGATGATTTTGACACCATCTTAACCATCCGTTTTTATCCTGATGATAAAACCCTTCTTTGTATAATACTTGTTGATATCTCTGGGCAAATCCTTCAATATACAACTGCCATATACTTTTTTCTCTTTCAGTTTTTAAAGAAGGAGAAAATGTTTTTTCTCTCAAGATATTATGTGCAATATGACATAACTCATGATATAAAAGCGAAATCAACCTACTCTTATCATACCAACCTAGTTCCACAATTTTTTCTACCCCTAAAAGTACTGCATAATCTGAATTAATTTTCGTTGCCCAGCCTGCTCCATTACATAATCCTACATAAAAATATACATATATATCATCTTTGATATGAAAAGTTGATTTAAATTTATTATTTACATTATCAGTTAATGACATAAAGTTTTTATGCACTTGATCTAATTTGGGGAAATTATTAGTTAATGCTTCTAATATTACTGGTTTTATATCTTTATTAAAATTATAACTTGAAGAATCTTTAATACATTTTTTCATAAGAGTAGGATGAGCTGATAAATAGTTTTTCCAGTCGTTTAAATCGATATTTTTGTCTTTTATAATACTATTTCTTAAAACTAAAATATCTTCATATGTATCTATTATTTTCAGCATTTTCTCACCCACTTAGAAAAATATTGCACATAACGTTCCTGGGATTTCCGACGTGCCTGTGCCTTTAGGCCTGGCGGAAAGCTTGCTGTCCAGATTTCTTGCTGCTATTATTGCAAGCTTTGTGACAGAAGGCATGTCCCGAAGGGTGGGCTTGTTCTTTAGCCCAACGGCAATCCCATGTTATACGATGGTTTTAGCAATAGTTATTGATCATCTAAAGATAATTCAAAAATCAACGTATGCATCTCATCTCCAAATTCAAACAAAACATCAAATATATCAATAGTTTTTTTATCAAATTCCTCTTTATTCATTTCTTTAAAAAGAGATAAGATCATATGTATTTTATCTAATAAAAGAATAAGCTTATTCTTAACTTTAGAAAACATAATAACTGTTTCAGAGTCAAAATACATTAATTCAGATTCAGGTAAAAATAATTTATCATTTAGTACTAATTGTTTTGATTCTTCTATTTTATTTTTATAATATTTTAATTCATTATCACTTAATTTATATAAATGGTTTTTCAATGGATTATTATCCTTTATTTCTTTTTTTATTTTATTATATTCTTCATCATCCATATCATTATTAATTACTTTACCATAATATACTATATTAAAGTTTTCTTCCTCTTTCATTGCTTCTAAAATATCTAACATTTGAACTTTAAGTAACTTTTTTAATTTTTCTTTATGATTATTTTCTTTTATCTTTTCTGCAAAGTGGATACTAATAAATGTTGTAATAACACCTAGAATAAAACTTATAGATAATTTAATAAATTCATTCAAAATTCATCACCTCTATTGTTATAATTGCTAAAACTTTCGTATAACGTTACTGGGATTTTGCGCTCGTGCCTGATTCCGTCAGGAACTGGCGTAAAGCTTGCTTTTTCGTATCCGTGATTGGTTAACCTGCAAGCTTTATGACAGAAGGCATGGCGCCAATCCCATGTTATATGACGTGCCGAAAAGTTTTAAGCTTTAGATAATCCAAGTTTTTTTCTATACTTATTAATAATTTCTAATCTTTCAGGATCTAACTTCTTCTTTAAACGCCTCCATCTTTCAGGATTATTTTCAGGCATATTAAATTTAATACTACTAGCTGCTACCCGATCTAAAATTTTTTCAATATCTGGTTTCGAGCTATTAGACCAATTAGTATCATATTCAACTGGTAACATTAAATGAGTCTTACCAAATGAAATAGTATCTAATAAATCATTTAGAGCATCACGTAACTCTTTTAATTCAGATATTTTTAAATGCTGAGTTTTACCTATCGAATCTTTTTTCAAATGAGCTATACTTTCATTTCTCAGGACTCTCGCTTGACTTAATAAACTTCTAACTTTTGAATCAAATTTATTTTCCCTAAGAAGATCTGTAAAATCTTTTTTATAATTTGATTTAATATTTTTTCTAACATTATTTTTGAACTCTGGTAAAGTAAGTAACTCACTACCATTATCTGTTGCTAATCTAGTTATTAGTAAAACGCTATTTTCATAAAAATTATTCATCACCATTGAAAAGAAGATCCTGTCACTTGAATTACAAAAAACATCGAAAGGAAATTCCTTGATTTTATCTATTATAAAAAGATTAACATTTAAGTTTATTAATTGATGATAAAAAGCTTCCATTCCTTCTTGATATTCCTTGATAAAATTATCTTTTAATATTTCTTCCTCTTTAAATTGTTTAAAATTAATCATCCATTATTCACTTCCTTAAAAATTCAAAGTAATAGCTTATCTGAGGCATGTCATATAACGTTACTGGGATTTCCGACGTGCCTGTGCCTTTAGGCCTGGCGGAAAGCTTGCCTTCCAGATTTCTTGCTGTTATTATTGCAAGCTTTGTGACAGAAGGCATGTCCCGAAGGGTAGGCTTGCTCTTTAGCCTAACGGCAATCCCATGTTATACGATGTAATAACTTGCCGCGTTAAAAACTTCTATCTACTTCAACTTAATGAAATATCATTATTCTTCCTTCACCAGCAAAAAGGTTCATGAATTCTGTACTATATTAAATCTTCACGAAGTGCGTGAAGATCAATCAGTGACTAATTACCTTCTGATATATGTAAATAGTTTTGTAGATTATAATAGCTCAAGTTAATTGTTAAAACCATAGAAACTCATCAATTATCATTTCCTTCATTTGCAGGAGTTAGTTTATGTCATTTAGCGATGATCCAACCCTTCTTTTATCTTTTTCTCTTATTTGCCGCTGTTCAGTTATTATTTCGTATAACGTTACTGGGATTTAAGAAGTTTATGAGGCTTAGGGCGACTGCCCTTGCCGAATAAATTTGCATGGAGCGCAGCGGAATCTTCAATCCCATGTTATATGAAGTTCGGACAATTTTTTATACTAAATCACTAAATTCTATTGTTTTATTAAGTTCTTTACTTTTTTTATAAAGAATTGAATCTAAAATTAATTCTATCTCATTCTTATCATCACTAATTTGAATATATGATGGTAAAACGTTATTTTCAATAAGAATCAAAAAATAATTATACCCCACAGAACTCTTTTCATCATGTATATAACTATATAACTCTTTAAACTCATAACCTTTTATAAAATTTTTATCTAATTTACAATTAAAATTCATTTTTTGCAAACAATCTTTAATTATTGAAATTTGATCTATTAAATGATCTTTGAGCTAGCCCCTCTAATCTTGGACAAGCTTTAATATGATTTATTAAACACAGTTTCTCAATAAATTTAACTACTTATGCAGCAAATTTAATTCC
>NZ_SNWX01000057.1 GCF_004362045.1 Halanaerobium saccharolyticum
TCAAATATCACCGGACAGATGTCCTAATACCATTATTTAATTTTTTAGATTTTTATTTTTTGAATTATTTTAGACTTTTCGCAGTGCAATCATATATACTAATATTAATAATGTCATATTTCGTCGAAAAAAATCGAAAAATAAGAAATAATGTCAAAAAATAGATTATAATTTTGAAAATTATTTTTATGTAATAAAAGATTTCTTACAGGAGGAGGTAAGATAGATTAAAATGCACAAAAAAAGAAGACTTTTATTTATAATTTTAATTATTGGAATGTTTGTAATTACTGGATGCAGTAGGCAGAATGATGAAGAAAATAATGATGGGAAAATAACAATAGAAGATAATATTTTAAAAGGTAGTAATTTTGAAAATTTAAAAATTCCTAAAAATTATAATATAAAGCAGTTTGAAGGTACAACTCTAAACTTTATTGTCGAAAAAAATATTAATGCTAATATTTTATCTCATGAAAGTGAATCTTTTTCAGAATTAACTGGAATAAATATTAAGATTAGAGCCATGGATTATGATAGTTTAATCCAGAATGCAAATTTAGATTTACTTTCCCAATCTGGTGAGTATCAGATAATTTATGTCGATCCATATCAGACCACAAACCGTTACCATACTCATCTTGTAGAATTAAATTCTTTAATGAATAACCAGGAATTACCTGAGATTAATGGATTTCCAGATGATTTTTTCGAGTTTCAGACTAAAGTTACTTCCAACTATAAAGATCAAAATAAATATTATGCAGTTCCATTTGATAGTACTACAATGATACTTTATTATCGTAAAGACATTTTTGAAAAATATCATGATCAATTTTATCAGGAGAAGGGCTATGATTGGACACCAGGTTCTAAAGAATTCACCTGGGAAAGATACAGTGAAGTTGCCGAATGGATAGATAAAAATGTTCCGGATTCTGAGGTTAAATATGGAAGTGGTCAAATGGGACAGGAACATAACTCTATTTTTTGCGAATTTTCTACAATTTTAGATTCTTATGGCGGCAGCTATTTTAATAATTCTGCTGTAAATACTTATGGAATAGACAGTTTTAAAAATTTTGATATTTCAGGACCAAATTTTATTAAAGCACTTGATGTATATAAAAAAGTAGTAAGTACTGCTGCTCCAGAAAGTGTAAACTGGAATTGGACTAATACCGCTAATGCATTCCGTGATGGCCAAATTGCTATGATGCCTAACTGGGATGAGAACAGTACCTATGTCGAAAATAATGATTCAAAAGTAAAAGGGAAAGTAGCTTATTCAATTCTTCCATACGGAAGTGAAAAAAGCGCTAATATTTATGGTGGGTCAGGAATTGCGATAAATAAACATATTTCGGAAAAAGAAAAAGAAGCAGCCTGGCTTTATATTGTCTGGGCTACCTCTAAAGAAATGCAGCTTAAAATTCTTAAACATCCAGAAGGTGGAAGCCTGCCTACCAGAAAATCTGTATATAATGATATAAAAATTAAACAATTTATAGAAGAACAGGAAGACGACTTAAATAATAATATTGCATACCATCATTTAGAAGCTGTTCTGAATGCCTGGAAAGAAGAAAATCTCTATTTAAGACCTAAATTAAAGGATTTTTATCAGTTTGAAAAGGTCTTGATAGAAAATCTACATCAAATGTTAGTCAAGAATTTGGACAGCCGACAGGTAAGAGATAATATAAGAAATCAGCTGAGACAGATAAATTAGATCTGGAGGAATAGTTGTGAAAAGAGTAAGCTTTTTTAATTCACTGAGAGTAAAATTAGGAATAATAACAATTTTTATGATTGGAATTCCAATTATAGTTTTTTCTTTAATATATTCTCAAAATGTTAAAAATGTTATAGTAAAAAAATATACGGAATCAGCTGAGGCTTCAGTAAATGAAACTTCCGAAAAAATTAATTTAATCTTAGAAGATATAAATAAGTTTTCTTCTTTAATAATTTCTAATCAGGAACTTCTGACAATGGCAAAAAATCATCAAAATTTTAGTCAAAATGATTTTAATAACAAATTAAGAAGTTTTATTACTATAAGGTCAGATATTGAAGCAATTAAACTCAGAATTGAAGAAAACAGTTATTCTATCGGTGTAAATATTATCAATGAAGATCCTTTTATTCCACCAGAATTAAAAAATTCCAAAGGGCAGCCGATCTGGATGCCGACAAAAGATGTTGAAATTGAAATATTAGCGGGGAATTTCAAAAAATATTATTATACCCTCAGTAGAAAGTTAATTGATTATAACACATTAAATCATTACGGTTATTTAATGATTGATCTTGATGAAATCATCTTAGAACAGTCATATTCAGAAATTCAGGGAGAAGAAAATGAAGAGGTTTTTATTTGTGACAGAAATGGCAGAATAATTAGCCATCCAGATAAAAGTAAAATTGGCACTTATATTACGTTAAAACCTTATGGTGAAGAAATATTGTCCAATGATAATGGCAATTTAGAATATTTTGCAGGAGAGAAGCGGCTGGCTATTTTCTCTACAATTGATAATAATGGCTGGAAAGTTATTAAAACTATAGCAACTACTAATCTTTACCGAGAAATTAATGATATACAGAGATTCCTTTCAATTCTGGGTTTTATTTATGGGGTTTTAATTATTACTTTTATGATAATTTTTTCTATCAGATATACTGAACCGATGTTTAAAATGATGGGCGTTATAAAAAAAGTGGAAGAGGGCGATCTTTCTGCAAGAATGCCGATTAAAAGTAATGATGAAATAGGTCATTTAGGTTATAGTTTGAATAATATGATTGATGAGATGCAGAATTTAATTGATAAGTTAATTGAAGAAGAACAGGAAAAAAAGGAAGTTGAGTTAGAGGCACTACATGCTCAGATCAATCCTCATTTTCTTCATAATACTTTAAATACTATAAAATGGATGGCTAAAATTCAGGGGAATATCAGTGTTAGTAAAGCTATAACTTCTTTAGTTAAACTGCTGCGGGTAAGTACAAATTTAAGCAAGGAAAAAATAACACTGGCTGAAGAAATTGATTATCTTAAAAATTACATGGTTATACAGCGTTTACGTTTTAATGAAGAAATCAGTTTAGAATTTAGAATTGAAGAAGATTGTCTGCAGCTTAAGGTTCCTAAATTAATTTTACAGCCAATTGTCGAAAATTCAATTATCCATGGTCTAGAAAAGAAGAGTTTTGAGTTAAAAATCAGAATAAAAGTTTATAAAAAAGAGGAACAGGTCTTCATTGAAATAATAGATAATGGTCCAGGTATCAAAAAAGAAACACTCGACAATATATTTGAATCAGAGTCTGCCTATGATAAATTTTCCAAAGTAGGTTTAAATAATGTTAATAAGAGAATTAAACTATATTTTGGTTCTGAATATGGATTAAATATTAGATCAAAACCTGGTTATGGTACTAAAATCATTGTTAATCTACCGGATATGATAAATTATTAAGGATAAGCTTAGGGAGGTAAATCAATGTATAAAGTTTTAATCGTTGATGATGAAACTTTAGTTAGGGTAGGATTAAAAACAACAATTAACTGGGAAGAATTAGGGTTTTCAATTGTTGCTGATGCTTCAGATGGAGAACAGGCTTATCAGCTTTATAAAAAATATAAGCCTGAGGTAATAATAACTGATATCAGAATGCCTAAAAAAGATGGTTTTTATTTGATAGAGAAGATAAGGTCCGAAAATCAAAAATCAAAAATATTGGTTTTAACAGTTTATGATGAATTTTCTTATGCAAGAAAAGCTTTGAAGCTAGGGGCAGATGATTATATTTTAAAAACCGAAATTGAAGATGAAGAATTAGTAAAGCTAATGATCAAATTAAAGAAAGATTTAGAAAATGAAAATTTGAGGCAAAATGATTTAATTCAGACAGAAAGTGAAAGCTCAATTAAAAAAACATTATTTGCAAAAATTATACGCAACGATTTTGAAATGAACAAAAAGATAAAGAAGAAATTCAAAAAAATTGATTTTGGATTTGAAAAAGATGATTTTGTTTTAGTGAATATACTACTCGAAGAAAAATATAAAAATCAGGAGAAGAATAATACTAATAAAGTTAATAATGCATTAATAAATATCGTTTTTGATCAATTTTCAGAGAAAAATATTAAGTATATATATCATCAAGATAAAAACAGTTATATTTTTCTGCTTTCTGCAGCTGATTTAAAAGAAAGAAAAATCAAAACTTTACTTAAAACTATTTCTAAAGCAGCCAAACAGTATTTTGATATTAATATGAAAATTATTTATAGTAGTATTTTTAAAGAGTTTGACAATCTATATTCTAATTATAAAGATCTTATAGAAAAAAATGAAATATTATTTTATCAGAAAAACTCAGGGTTTTACGTAAAAAATATAGAAGAAATTGTTTTTAATAATGCAAATATTTTTGAACTCGGCAAAGAACATAATAGAAAAATAATAGAATTAGTTAGTGCTAAGAATGTTGAAGTTATTAAAGAAAAGGTAACGTCAAGTATTTTGTGTAAATAAATTAATATCTTTCTTCAAATAGTTGAATTAAGTTTTCTCGAGTAGCTAAAAATCCTTTTAATCTTCT
>NZ_SNWX01000058.1 GCF_004362045.1 Halanaerobium saccharolyticum
CGTCAATAAATATATTCAACCACTCAAAGAAGGATTCCTCTTTTTTATTTTAAAAAATCGCTAAATTTAATTTACACAACTTATTATACAATACTTATGAACAATCAGTAATATTTCTTGATTTTGCTTTATTTTTAATTAAATATCAAGTAAAATAGTATACAAGATACAAGTTTTTTAGGAGGTAGTAAAGTGGCTGAACAAATAAATAAAAGAGAAAAAGTTGAAAAATTAATAGAACTATTTTCAGAACATTATCCTCAGCCAGCAACGGCTTTAAAATTTAAAACACCGTTTGAACTTTTAATAGCAACAATTTTATCAGCTCAAACTACGGATGTTCAGGTTAATAAAGTGACCAGCAAACTTTTTGAAGAATATAACACCCCGGAGTCTATGTTAAAGCTCAGTCAGAAGGAACTGGAAGAAAAAATAAATAGTATTGGACTTTTTAGAAACAAAGCGAAATATATTTTAAAAACCTGTAAGTTATTACTTGATGAATTTGAGGGAGAAGTCCCTGAAACTAGGAAGGAACTTTTAAAGCTAAGTGGTGTTGGTAGAAAAACAGCTAATGTTGTGCTTGCAAATGCTTTTTTTAAAGCTGCTTTTCCTGTTGATACCCATGTTTTTAGAGTTTCTAAACGTCTGGGTTTAACCAGCGGTAAGAATGTTAATCAGACCGAAAAAGAGTTAACTGAGTTGGTTCCCAGGGAATACTGGATTGATTTTCATCACTGGTTAATTGATCACGGGAGAGCACTCTGTAAGGCTCAGAATCCGGATTGTGAAAACTGCTTTGCTTCAGAGATATGTTCATATTATAATGAATAGATGAAAATAATAATAGAACAAGATAATAAAAATGATAGATTAACCTGTTCTAACTAATTTCGGAATTAAGTTTAAATTTAAAATAAAGTAATAAAATATATGATCTGAAGGAGGAAGCATAAATGAAAAAAATATTTGTTTTAGATACTAATGTACTTTTAAATGACCCCCGTGCTATTTATAGTTTTGAGGATAATGATGTTGTTATTCCCCTTGCTGTTTTAGAAGAAATTGACAGTTTAAAAACAAAAAGTTCTGATTTAGGTTTTAATGCCCGGGAAAGTTCTAGAATTTTGGAAGAGTTGAGAAACAAAGGTAATTTACATGATGGAGTAGAATTAGATTCCGGGGGAATTGTTAAAATTGTAATTAATGGTGGACTGGAACTTCCGGAAGGATTAAGTTCCAGTAAAATGGATAATAGAATTATTTCGACAGCGATTCATCTACAGGAAGAAAACACTGATAAAAAAGTAGTGATGATTTCGGATGATATTAATCTACGCTTAATCTGTGATGCTTATAATTTGCAGGCAGAGGAGCATGATTCGAGCCGCTTAAAAGAAGAAGAGATTTATTCTGGTTTTAAAGAAATAAATTGCAGTGCTTCCCTGATTGATAAATTTTTTGAGGAAGAAAAACTGTCCCTATCAGACCTTGATCAGTTTGATGATTCTTTATATCCGAATGAATTTGTACAGCTAACAGCAGATGATAGAAATAAAAATACTGCTTTAGCCAGATTTGATGGTGATAATTTAGTAACTCTTCGGTATAATCAAAGTCAACCGGCAAAAATTAGAGCCAGAAACAGAGAACAGCAGCTGGCATTAGAACTGCTGCTGGATGATGAAATAAAATTAGTTACTATGTCGGGGAAAGCAGGTACCGGAAAAACTTTACTCGCAATTGCTGCAGGGCTGGCCAAAGTTGTTGATGAACAGGCTTTTTCGAAGCTATTAGTTGCCAGACCAATTCAGCCTATGGGTAAAGAAATGGGATTTTTACCTGGTGATGTTGAAGAAAAGATGGGACCCTGGATGCAGCCGATTTTTGATAATTTGGACTTTATTGTTCATCGGAATAAAGATGCAAGTTATGCCTATCAAAAATTGCAGGAAAAAGATTTAATTCAGATTGAGCCTTTAACTTATATTAGAGGTAGATCAGTCCCAGATCAATTTATAATCATTGATGAGGCTCAAAATCTCTCTTTACATGAAGTTAAAACTATTGTAACTAGAGCTGGAGAAGGTTCTAAATTGGTTTTTACCGGTGACCCGTTTCAGATTGATAATCCATATTTGAATTTTCATAAAAATGGTTTAAATTATCTGGCTCATAAATTTCATGATCAAAAAATTGGAGGACATGTTATGTTAAAAGAAGGAGAAAGATCAGAATTAGCCGAAATTGCAAGTGACCTTCTTTAAAATTAGGAGTTGTATTTAATGAAAAAAGTTTTTAGGTTATTTATTATCTCTGCTCTTTTACTGGGTATATTTATTCCTGTATTTGATCATTTTTATCAGCAAAAAGAGTCAGTGGGTATAACAATGGCTCAGGAAAGCAGAGATAGAAATATAAATGAATTATTTAAGTTAGCAAAAGAAGCGTTTTATGATGGTAATTATCAGTCTGCAGAAAATTATTATCAGCAAATAATTGAAGTTTCTCCTTTCAATTTGAAGAGCAGGAGGAATCTGGCTGTAATTTATAATGATCAGAACAGGCTGAGAGCTGAAAATCAGATCCTTCTGCAGACAGCTATTTTAAGTAATCACAGTCAGGATTATTTAAATCTGGCCGTAAGTTTTTATGAATTAGATAATAATTTAGCTTCTAATTATATTTTAGAAAATAAAATTGATAATGGTAAGGATAGGCAAAATTTTCTCTATAAAAAATATTATTATTTAATCAAGAATAATTTAGATTTGAATAATTACGAAAAAGTTGAAGAATATTTAATGAAAATTACTAATCTCAAGCTCCACCAGTCGGAAGTATATCTGCTCAGTGCAGAATTAAATAAAAAAAGAGGTAATTTTAAGCAGGCATTTAATAATTATGAAGCAGCTTATCAGGCCAATAGAAGTCAAAGTTATTTATTTAAAGATATGGCTGAGATGCTCGAAAAGTCAGGTGAAGAAATTGCAGCTTATAATCACTGGCAGAGGACGCTTTCTTATGGCTGGTTTAGAGACCTGGCCTACCAGAAGATAAATTTTTATCAGGATAAGTACCCTCAATTAAGACCGGATCCGGATGAGGGAGAAGATCCGGAAGAGATTAATCCTTTTGACCTGGAGCCCTCCTGGCAGGAGGTAGAAGAGCTGAGTTCTCAGGTAGAAATCCAGCGGCTGAGAATTGGTCTCCAGGAAAATAATGAGCACCTGCTGTTTCAATATTCAGATCCTTTTTCTGTGATTTATAAGGGAAAAATCATTTACAGAGGTCAGGCTCAAGAAAATCATCTACTTCAAATTGAGTCCGGTTCTTTATTTATAAGTACAGAAGAAGAAAAGATAAAACTTGGCGATTCTGATTTAGAATATCAAATCTACAGCAGTCAGAAGAATTCTTCTTTCTATGTTTATAATATTAATTATGGCCAGGGTTATTTCTGGCAGGGAAGTGGTAACAGGCAGTACAGGGGCAATATGATTATTAAAGGAGAGGGCAAGGAATTTACTTTAATTAATCAGGTGGAATTAACCCCTTATTTGATTTCTGTTGTGCCTTCCGAAATTTATGCCAGCTGGCCGATGGAAGCTTTAAAAGCACAGGCAATTGCAGCCAGAAGCTATACTCTGAGTAATTTAGGTCGCCACAGCAGTGATGGTTATGATCTCTGTTCTACTGTCCACTGTGCTGCTTATAATGGTATTCAGAGTGAACATCAGCGCACTACAGAAGCTGTATTGTCTACTCAGGGTGAAAGTGCTGTTTTTGAAGGTGAAATTATTGAAGCGGTATTCAGCAGCAATAGTGGAGGTTTTACTGAACGCAGTGATCAGATATGGTCTGCAGATCTGCCATACTTACGGGGATCAAATCAGATGAAAAATAATAATTATAATTTTCCTTTGACTCCAGTTGAATTAAAGCAGTGGCTTGTTACTTCTCCGGAATCTTATTCTAAAGATTTTGGCAGTAGTAATTATCGCTGGCAGTTACGAGTTCCAGCAGAGATAATTGAATACCGAAGTGGGCTCAATAAAATCACTAAAATTAAGGTCAATCAGCGAGCCCGGGGAGGTACTATTACTTCACTTACTGTCTATAGTGGTCAGGAGCAAGAAAGCTATAGTGTTTCTCAAATCAGGAGAGTATTGGGGGGCTTAAAAAGCAGTCGTTTTTATTTTGATACCCACTTTGGCCAGAATGGATATTTAAAAGAAATATATATTTATGGCTCAGGCTGGGGCCATAATCTCGGTCTTGATCAATCTGCTTCAGCAGGTATGGGTGCTGCTGGCTGGGATTATAAAGAAATTATTAAACATTTTTATCCCGGGGTAGAAATTAAAAAAATTAATAGTATTGTATAATAAGTTGTGTAAATTAAATTTAGCGATTTTTTAAAATAAAAAAGAGGAATCCTTCTTTGAGTGGTTGAATATATTTATTGACG
>NZ_SNWX01000059.1 GCF_004362045.1 Halanaerobium saccharolyticum
TTTTTATGCTGTTTTTCTATTCTCGCCTGGCCGCCACCAAGTCGGATTTTATCTTTTTTATTTTCTAATGAGTTTTCCTTATCTTCTACTGACATCTAATAACCACCTTTCACAAATTAATAAAATATAAGTTTTGTTAAACATTTCATTAATTAGTTTAAACAAATCCAAATTAGACATTAAAGAAATAGAAGCCCACTTTTCAATTGAATCTGCAAAAAGGGACTTCTATTTTATACATTTATTTTTAGGTATTAACCAAAATCAATTAAGCTTCTTCACCAAACAATTCTTCATCACTTGGAATATCAGCTTCAATTGGTTTGGAGAGCCAGGTTACATTTAAGAAGTGTTTTAAGGTAATATTTTCTGTGGTAATATTTCCACCCCAGGTTCCACAACCTAAACTCAAAGTAAATGGCATACCGTTATTCCAGTTACCACTATTACCGTAACTTTGGGACTGTCTGACCATAATTCTACTTACTGGAGCAAAAGCTCCCAGCTTCTCAATGTGCTCATCATCAACAGAGTGAATTCCACAGGAATGACCTAAACCTTGAAACTTTAAGATCTCTTCAACTCTCTTGAGAGCATTCTCAAAGCCGCTATATTTATAAACTGTTAAAATAAGTGACAGTTTTTCACCGGAATATGGATACTCTTTGCCAACACCCTCTTCTTCAACAATAAAGAACTTAATTTCATCTGAAATATCAATACCAGCAGCATCTGCTATTGTTTGGGCAGAGCGGCAGATTAAATCAATATTTAAATGGTAGCCATCAACAAAGAATGCATCCTGCAGTTTTTTCTTTTCTTCTTTTGTTGTAAAATAACCACCCTGTTTCTGAAGTTTCTCCATTAATTCATCATAAATAGATTCCTCTACTATAAGTGAGTTTTCTGTTGAACAGCTGGTTCCATTATCAAAAGTCTTCCCATTCATAATTTTTTCTGCTGCATCTTCTAAATCAGCTGTTTCATCAACTATGATCGGTGCATTCCCTGGGCCAACACCATAAGCAGGGGTTCCAGAAGAGTAAGCTGCTTTAACCATTGATCCACCACCAGTAGCTACAACAAGATCACTCTGTGACATCAGTTCGTTAGTTGCTTCAATTGAAGGTTCTTCAATAATCTGAAATAAGTCTGCTGGTGCACCTGCTTCCTCTAACACATCTCTCATTAAATTAACAATCTTAGTAGATGTTTTTTTGCTGCGAGGGTGGGGAGAGAAAATTATAGCATTTTTACCTTTTAAAGCAAACAATGCTTTAACAGGTGGTGTAGCTTCACAATTTGTAACAGGTACTATTCCACTAACTACACCAACAGGTTTAGCAAACTTAATAATTCCCTGTTCCTTATCCTCTTCAATTTTACCCATAGATTTTAAATCTTTAATATCATTCCAGGTACCCTTAACTTTTTTAGTTATTTTAACACGCTTATGTTCTACAACACCCATTTTAGTTTCTTCTACAGCTAACTCTGCAATTTCCTGGGCATCTTCTTCATTTGCCGCAGCTGCTGCTACTTTATTACATAATTCATCAATTTCCTGCTGGCTGTAATCTGCAATCTGGTCCATTGCCTTTCTTGCTCTATCTATCATTCCAGAAACTAATTTTTTGGCTTCTTCACTCATTAATAAACACTTCCTTTTTAAATTTAGTTTATTATTGTTTATAATTTCTCAAAACGTCTAATAATTTCATTATCAATTTCACTTTCATCAACATTTAAACCATGTTCCATTGGGTCTCCATCTTCATCCACAAAAACAAATGTTATAAAACAGTCCGCAACTATTTTTTCGCTATCATTATTTTTATATGCTTTTCCATAAACTACAAAGCTGGTTCTACCAGATCGAATCATCTGTGTTTCAATATTTAAAATATCACCTTCATTAGTCGGAATATAAAAGCTTAGTTCATGGATTTTAACACAAACAATATTTTCTGGATGTTGAGTAGTTTGAGCACCATTAATAAAACAAGCTTCAACACACCACTCGGCCATTCTCCCTGCATAAAGGGTGCCATGATGATTTAAGTTATCTGATTTTACCAAGTGTGAAAAATTCATTTTTTTCATTTATAGAATACTCCTTTTTAATACTAAGTTTAAATAAAATTAGGTAGTCGCTCTTATTTTCAATTCAGGAGATAAAACAATTTTGTTTTCGAATTTTTTTTCAGAACCTGTCTTTATTTTTTCGATTAAAGTTTCTAAAGCAATTTTCCCCATTTCATATTTAGGCTGTGCTATTGTTGTTAACTGGACTTCTGGAAGTGAAGAAAACGAGATATCATCAAAACCAATCACTGCCATGTCCTCCGGTATCCTAAACCCCTTTAATCTAAGTGCCTGAATAACTCCTAAAGCTAAAAGATCATTATAACAAATAACAGCAGTTGGAAGCTGTTTTTTATTAAAGTTATTAATTATTTGATTCATCAAATCAAAACCGCTTTTACGATCATAAGAATTTTTAACATTAGTAATATATTTATCTTCAATTTTTATATCATGTTTTTTTAATGAATTTTTATAACCCTTTAATCTTTCCTGATTAGCATACCTTTCTTCTCCAGCTCCAATAAAAGCAATATTTCTATGACCTTTTTTTATTAAATAGTTCATTGCTTTTTCAGTACCCTTAGCGTTATCAACTATTATAGAAGTATAATCATTCAAAGGAATAAAAGAACTGATGAATACAGTTTTTAATTGAGAGTTCAATAAATTTTTAAGATGATTAACATCTTCAGAGCTTGGAGTCATAATTAATCCATCAATCTGCTTTTGCATTAAAGCATTAACATAATGGTCTTCACGTTCTGGATTCCAGTTTGTATTACATAAGAATATATTATAATCTGCAGTTACCGCAGCCTCTTCTACTCCTCTAGCAACTTGTGGGAAAAATGGATTAGTTATATCAGGTATTACAAGACCTATTGTTTTAGTTTCATTATTTACTAACCCTCTTGCAATTGCATTTGGTTGATATCCCATTTCATTTGCTTTAGATATAACTCTTTTTTTTGTCTCTTCATTTACATCTGGATGATCATTTAATGCCCTCGATACTGTAGCATAAGAAACTCCTAATTCTTTTGCGATTGTCTTAATAGTAACACCCAATTTCCCCACTCCTGTCTTTTATTTGCAGTATTCAGCGATTTTATTATCATGTATTATTTTAATGAATTCTTCGAAATCTTTAAAATACTTTGTTGTCTCAAACTCTATTACAACTAACTCATTACCACCAGAATAAACCTTAAATTTGCCATTAAGCATACAGATATCAAGTTTAATACTATCCATATTTTTATAATATATTTTCTGCATACTATAACCTAAGTAATTATCGGTTATCTCTTCAAATCCTTCCTGAAGAATTAAAATGCCATAATCAGTAGCAATTAATAATTTAGCAGGACTAAATGGTTCAGGTCTATTCTGATTATCAGACATTTCTTCTCTCTTAATAAAAATTACATCAAGTATGTCTCTGTTATCTACAAATAGTGTATCATCTTTTAACACTTTTTTTAAGATATAATGTGCTTTATACCCTTGAGAAAGAATGTCCATCAATTTTTCTTCAACTCTTTTTTTGAGTTGATCCCTATTTTTTATTTCTGTCACAATATCACCCCCTATAGCTAATATTATACTATATTATTTTATTTCAGAGATTTTAACAGGTCTGTTTTCTTCTAAAGATTTTTTAGCTGCTTTTGCGATTAAAATTGGTTTTAAACCATCCCGACCATCAACTGGTACCTCAGTATCATTTACTACTGCATTAACAAACTGCTTCATTTCTTCTGCAAAAGACTCCATATATCTTTCAAGGAAGAAATATAGAGGTTTTTCTGCTTCAACTCCATCCTTTGTACTCAACACAGCTGTGGACGGCTTATCATTACTTACCTCTACTGCACCTTTTCGTTACGTCAAATCTAATAGTTTTTTTAAAAATATTAATAGTTATCATGGTTGTCAGGTTAGAAATCTGCATTAAATGCAGGAATCCCTCCCCCT
>NZ_SNWX01000060.1 GCF_004362045.1 Halanaerobium saccharolyticum
TGGAAAAGAAAGAAAAGCCCTATAATCACCGTTATTTCGTAGATTAGTTAATATTCGTTATTAAACGTTATTTGTATTCACATAACATGGGATTGGCGTCATGACTTCTGTCATAAAGCTTGCAAATTAACCAATCACGGATACGAAAAAGCAAGCTTTACGCCAGTTCCTGCGGAACCAGTCACGAGCGCAAATCCCAGTAACGTTATATGACATTATAGCAAAAGTTACTGCAGCTAATAAGAACAGAAAAAAGGGTTTGGTCATCGCAGGATGATATTTTTGTACTTTTCCCGGTGAAAGTAAATAGAAATTGGAAGGTTTTTAACGCAACTAAATGCTCTAAGAACAGGAAAACCATGATCAATCTTATGAGAGGTTACAGCATTATCTCCAAAACTTCAGACTGATGTTTAAAGTTTTTTGCGGGCAGAGCGTTGCAAAAAAGGAGATAGGGGTTCGAAGTTTTGAAGATAAATGATAAGCAATAGAGTCGATGTTGCTATAACAGTCATATAACATGGGATTAACGGCATGCCCTCTGGCACAAAGTTAGCACTTGAACAATTACGGGTATGATAGCTAACTTTGCCCCAGGTCTGTGGACACCGGGCACACCGTGAATCCCAGAATCGTTATCTGACATTATAGCAAATGTTACTGCAGCTAATAAGACCAAGAGAAAGGGTTTGGGCACCGCAGGATGATATTTTTTAACTTTCTCCGGGGTAGGGAAATAGAAACTGCAAGGTATTAACGAACCTAAATGCTCTAAGAAATAGAAAACCATGATCAATTTTATGAGAGGTTACAGCATTATCTTCAAAACTTCCGACTGATGGTTAAGGTTTTTTGCGGGCAGACCGTTGCAAAAAAGAAGATATAGGTCCGGAGTTTTGAAGATAAATGAGAAGTAATAGAGTCGATGTTGCTATAACAGACAGATAACATGGGATTAACGGCATGCCCTCTGGCACAAAGTTAGCACTTAAACAATTACGGATATGATAGCTAACTTTGCACCAGGTCTATGGACACCGGGCACACCGCGAATCCCAGTATCGTTATGTGCAATACTAACTTAAATATCAGCAAATAAGAGAAAGAGAAAAGAAGGGTTGGGGCACCGCTAACTGGCATGAACTAACTCCTGCAAATGAAGGAAATAATAAATGCAGTTCTCCAGTGGCTTTAACAATGAATTTGAAGGATTATAATCTACAAAATTATTTACATATATCAGAAAATAAATTAGTCACTGTTTGATCTTCACGCACTTCGTGAAGATTTAATATAGTACAGAATTTACGAAGTACTTGCTAGTTAAGGGATAATATCATTAGTTAACCGGTTGAAGAAAAATAAAACTTTTTTAGCGCAGCCGAGTTAGTACAGCACATAACATGGGATTGACGTCATGACTTCTGTCATAAAGCTTGCAAGCTAACCAATTACGGATATGAAAACGCAAGCTTTCCGCCAGTTCCTGGCGGAACCAGTCACGAGCGCAAATCCCAGGGACGTTATGTGAAATATTATTCTAAAAAAGGGGAGTAACTATGTCTTTTAATAGTATACTTACAGTGGGATCTATAATAATTGCAATATATAGTATTATGCCTAAGTATAAAAAATTGGAATTAAAAACCAAAAGCAGGAGAATAGATTTTATAATTTTCACTATTTTTATTTTAGTAGTTCACTATTTGTTGTATTATAATATATTTGTAAATTTCAATTTAAATTTGGGATTTGGATTATCGAAATATGGAGTTACACCAGCTAATTCATTATATATGTTGTTTATAATTATGTTTTTATATTTATTTTTGAGAATAAAATATGGAGAAATACCTACCTATAAAATAGATGTTTTAAAATTAACCTTAGAAGAATTGCAATTTAAAGAAAATTATAATGAATTAATTTATTTGCTAAGTAGTAATATGAATGTATTGAGGAAAATATTAAATTTTAACATTTCTAAAAAGAAAAATAAGTTAGAAGATTTTCTTTCAGACGATTTTGAGAACTCCAAGACAAAAAACAAAAAGATAAATAAGATTAAGTCCTCTTTATTTAAAATTTTTAATGATAATAAAATCAAAAAACAAGAAAGTGTTGAAGAACTATTGAGAATACTTTTTACAGATGAAAATTTTATTAGGAATCTTATAAAAATTAAACCTTATTTTGCATTAGATTTGGTAAAATTAGAAAAAAATTATTATACAAATAATTTCCTTGAAACATTCTTAAATTTTTGTATACTTGATCCTAAAAGTATCTTATATAAAGAATTAGACGAAACTTCTTATATAAGTACTTTAGATTATGATCAATGTGAGAAAAAGCCAAATAATGATAATGAAATATTATACTTTTTATTTAATGATATTAGTGTAGCAAAAGAATATGAGGTATATAGACCAATTGGTGAAGGAATTATTAGTACTCTACTTGAAATGAGGCGAACTGATAATGATAAATTTAATGAACCTTATGAAAATGAAGATGAGGAATTATTAGAAAAAAATCCTATTGTTAAAGGAAGAAAATTTTTTGTATACATGATTTATAATTCTATTCTTCAAGAAATTGACTGGCATATGTGGTTATATTATTATTACTACTTTGTAAAAGAAATATGTATTAATTATAACCCTAATAAATATGTGAATTTAGATGACGAGTTTCCCACAAAATATAATTATATTTTATATTTATTATTTTCTGATGTTAGGGATTGGATAAAGTCTATTGAATACTTAAATGAAGAAAACAATCATGCTAAAATTGAAATTGATCGTGTAGAACATCAAAATGATAATATAATTATTAGTAGTATAATTTTATTAGGACGTATGCTAGCAGAACTAATAAGTAATAGAAAGATCACAAAAAAATTTAAAGAATATATGTTATCTATAAGTTTTGATTTATATTATGATTTAATTAACAAAAAAGAAAATGTTGCGAGACTTTTAATTAAAAGTATTATGCATGGTGGAACAGAATTGATGTCATTAAAAAAGAAACATTTAGGTTTTATAATTAGATATTTAATGATGAGTAGAGATATTATTGTACGTGGAAATGGACAACCAGTTAAAATAATTGCAAAAGAATTTTTAGTTAATTTTTCATTAGATGATTTAAATACCTATGTGAATGCAGTTAGAGATAATGAAAAAATAATATTGAGATCTAGTTATTGTCAGATTGAAATAGAGGCCGAATAATACTTCACATAACATGTGATTGGCGTCATGCCTTCTGTCATAAAGCTTGCAGGCTAACCAATTACGGATACGAAAAAGCAAGCTTTACGCCAGTTCCTGCGGAAACAGGCACGAGCGCAAATCCCAGTAACGTTATACGCAATAGCACAGCAAGAGCTTCTTATACATAAATACTAACTGAATCTGGGGGATAATATGCAGAAAATAACCAAAAACTTTGTTAAAAAATCTTTTGAAAAAGCTACAGAAAACTATAGTAATGCGATTGAAAATATCGGCTTATGGGAATCAGAAAAATATGTTATAAATAAATATTTTGATAAAGATAAATCTATATTAGATGTTGGTTGTGGAGCAGGAAGAACAACATTTAACCTTTATGAAATGGGCTATAAAAATATCATAGGTGAGCTAGCCCCTCTAATCTTGGACAAGCTTTAATATGATTTATTAAACACAGTTTCTCAATAAATTTAACTACTTATGCAGCAAATTTAATTCC
>NZ_SNWX01000061.1 GCF_004362045.1 Halanaerobium saccharolyticum
GAATGGATGCCCAGGTTTGAAGGCTTTGTTTTAGCAATATTTTTGTAAATTTAGTTCGTTTTGAATTATTTTAGACTTTTCGCAGTGCAATCATATATTAATTAAAATAAATACTCAAATTTATAATAAATTAAAAAAACCCTGTTATTAAGCTAGCTAGCCTAATAACAGGGTTTTAGAAATAAAAACATCATTTTTCTATTTTAAGTCTTTAAACCTATCCTTCAAGTCCCCATATAGATTCTGATAAATCTCATAATTATGATTGTACTCCTTAACATTTTCTGCTATTGGCTCAACTGTTTTAACAACATCTACTAGCTCTTCTACGATTGCTTCGAAATCAGAAAAAACTCCAGCTCCAACTCCAGCAATTATTGCTGCTCCAAAGGCAGGTCCCTGTTCAATATTTATAAGACTAATTGTTTCTCCAAAAATATCAGCAGTAATCTGCTGCCAGAGTTCACTTTTAGCTCCTCCACCAATCAAACGAATCTCATCTATCTCAACTCCCCGGGCTTTAATCAGCTCCAGTGAATCCCTTAAACCAAAACTAACACCTTCCATTACACTACGAATAAAATGTCCTCTTTTATGTTTACCGGAAATACCAAAAAATACTCCTCGAGCATCTGCATCTGCATGGGGAGTTCTTTCTCCATATAAATAGGGTAAGAAAGTTAAACCTTCACTCCCGGCTTCCACAGCAGCCGCTTCCTTATTTAACTGTTCAAAATCAAGCTCATCATTAAACATTTCTTCTTTCATCCATTTAAAAGACATTCCAGCTGAAAGCATTACACCCATCATATAATAACTATCAGGCACTGCATGATTAAAGAGGTGAATTCTTCCTTCTGGATCTGCTACCGCCTGATCAGTCTGGGCTACAACTACTCCAGAAGAGCCAAGACTTGCCATAACTCTACCAGCCTTAATAATACCACTTCCTACGGCTCCACAGGCATTATCAGCTCCTCCACCTACTACTTTTGTAGAAGAAGATAATCCAGTTTTTGCTGCTGCTTCAGCAGTTACAGAACCAACTATATCAATTGACTTTAATACTGGCGGCATAATTGACTGCTTCAGTTCTAATTTTTCCATCATCTCTGCTGACCAGTCTTCTGCTTTAACATCACAGAGTAAAGTACCAGCTGCATCAGACAGATCCATTCCTAATTCTCCGCTCAACTTATATCTTATGTAATCTTTGGGTAATAATACTTTTTCTAACTTTTTGAAATTTTCCGGTTCATTATTCCGCAGCCATAAAATTTTGGGAGCTGTAAAACCTTCTAGAGCCGGATTAGAAACTAGCTCTGCCAGTTCTTTTACTCCTCCAACTCTCTCATAAATTTCCTCACATTCAGCCGAGGTTCTGGTATCACTCCATAAAATTGCAGGTCTAATTACTTCCATATTTTTATCTAAAAAAACTGAGCTGTGCATCTGACCGGAAAAACTAATCGCTTCAATTTTAGAATTATCAATTTTATTCTCTGAGATTAAATCTTTGATCACTTTCTGACTGGCCTGCCACCAATCTTCCGGATTTTGTTCTGCCCAACCAGATTGAGGAGTAGCCAGTGGATAACCTTCACTATTTTCCGCTACTATCTCACCATTTTGATCCATCAAAAGCGCCTTAACTGCACTTGTTCCAATGTCTAAACCTAACGTATACTGCATAATTAACACCCCTAATTATTTATTAAAAAAATCAAATCTTAAAAATCACAAATATAACTAATAATTAAAAACTATGTCACAATTTCTACACTGAGATTAAAAATTTGAGCTGCAAGTCCATAAATAGTTGCCAGACCCTCCAGCTCAGTAAATTTAAGGTCTACAAACTCACGTGAAATTTTTAAGGATTTCTGGTCCACAACTTTATTAATATTTTCCATCAAATAACCTTCAGCTCTGATAATGCCCCCGCCAATAACTATATGTTCAGGGCTTAAGCTGTTAATTATATTAACCAGGCCAATTCCAATATTACAGCCGCTTCTTTTAATTATACTTTTTAGTTTTTCATCTTTTTCGAAATCAAGCTCATAAATCTGATCAATACTTAAATTACTATCTAAGTACCTATTTACCTCATCTCTCATAAATGATTCCGAAGCTAATGTTTCCCAGCAGCCGTCATTACCACAGTGACATTCAGGTCCATCACTGTCAATAATTAAGTGGCCAAACTCACCGGCATTACCGCTGGCACCTGTATATAATTTTCCCTCCAGCAGAATTCCACAGCCGATTCCTTCATTAATGGAAACAAAGACAAGATTTTCAATATCAGGATAAACAAATTCTTTTTCTCCAATAACTGCTGCCTTAGCCTCGTTTTCAAGCAGTACAGGAAAATCAAAATACTGAGCAAAAAATTTGGGTATCTCCAGATCATGCCAGCCTAAGTTAGGAGCAAACTCGAGACTCTTACTCTCCCGATCAATCAAAGCCGGTACTCCAATCCCCAGCCCAAGAATTTTTTCTCTTTTAATCTGCTGCTTATTCAATAATTTTTCAATTTCATCCTTAATTTTGATCAAATTAGATTCAGCAGACTGCTGGTGATCTATATCAATATTCTTTCCTTCCAGTATCTCAAAGGCAAGATCAAAAAGATATAACTGGCTGTGATTTACCCCGATATTTAAGGATAGCATATATCCTTTTTTAGGATTAACCTTAATATATACTGGTTTTCGCCCCCCATTGGAGCTGCCTTTTTTGGTTTCAATTACATATTCATCTGCTATTAATTTTTTAACATGATTGGTTATTGTGGCAGCACTATAACTTGTATTCTCTGCTAACTCCTTACGAGTTATAGGGCCGTGCCGATGAATAATCTTGAAGATTGACCCCTGATTTAAATTGTGAATAAAAGTTGAATTTCCTACACGCTGTTTGTTCATAAATATCAATCCTTATCTCCTTATTAATTTAAGTTTTAATTTAAGCCTTAAATTATCTTCTGTTATATATATTCGTGTTTCTTAATAATTTTCCTTCTTTTTTTAGTAAAATTTTTGAAAATAGACAAATTATTTTTAAAAGAATGCATATTTATGCTAAAAATTCTTCTCTCTGTGGTGTAAATACATCCAGAATCACTGAATCTTTAAGCGCTTTAACTCCATGTTCAACGTTTTCCCCGGCATAAAAACTATCTCCTCTGGTCAATACTTTCTTTTCTTCTCCAACTTCAACCTCAAATTCACCTGCAAGAATATAACTGATCTGTTCATGCTGGTCATGGCTGTGTTTTTTTCCTATTCCACCTTTTTCAAAATGGACCTCTACAGCCATCATAGAACCACCACGACTTAAAATTTTCCGTTTTACCTTTGCCTCTAATTCTTCAAATTCAATTTCCTTATTTTTCAGGATAATTTTTTCCATTTTTATTGCCCCTTTAATATAATATTATTTTAAATATCTCTCTTTAGTCATATTTTCTCATATATTTTATTTTAAAGCAATCTTTTATGAAGTTAGATTGTGTCAAGTAGCTTTTGGAAATAGATTAAGACTCCCTTTAAATATTTTAGAATGCAAGAGACTTTATTGCTCTCTGCAATCCACTAACTTT
>NZ_SNWX01000062.1 GCF_004362045.1 Halanaerobium saccharolyticum
TTTTACTAATTCAATCTGAAAATTATGCAGTAATTTCAGTAAATTTAGGTCGATTTAAACTGATAAATTTTACTGGTTTAAACTGCAAGATGACACTTTAAATGAGCATGTTTAATTGAATTAATTATTCTTTTACTACAAAATTATTAGATCTTCACGAAGTTAAGTTCATAATATTTTTACCATCTTTAAAGGATTGCAATTAATATTCCCGAAAGTTGCAAACTAAAATTCCCTATTATTGCAGAATAAAAATCTATTAATTTAACTTGCAGAAATAGATTTATTATTAATATACTTCATGTAAAAGAAAAAAATCCCTGCTTTTTACAGGGGAAAACTTAATATTGAATCTTTAATAGATTTTGATCTATAGCTGCTACGAAGATTTTATAAATCCATCTCGAAACTTCTAAGCAATAAAGACACTTGACCCAGCCTAATGTCACAAATGTGACTGTTAGGCGGATAAATCTTTTACTATTTCTTTTCTTTTATTAAATTATATCCATTTGCTGCAGTAATTATCATTGATACTTTCAGTTTGCTATCTTCATGAAACTTATTTCATAAAGATTTACAGCAAAATATTTTTAATGATAAATAACTTTTTACACTTTTCGCTCATTAAGACTTTACACCTGAGATTTTTCAAAAGCGATCTGATTATGAATTATCCTGATCTTGACCATGAAATAAAAAATTACTGATTTAATTATTATTAGTTTTTGAATTATCAGAGAGGGTTTTACAAATCCATCTCGTTCTTTCCAAGCTGAAACATACTCGCTTAGTTTAATGTCGTATAACGTTACTGGGATTTGCGCTCGTGCCTGGTTCCGTTAGGAACTGGCGTAAAGATTGCTTTTTCATATCCGTGATTGGTTAGCCTGCAAGCTTTATGACAGAAGGCATGGCGCTAATCCCATGTTATACGATGGAGCTGGTTTGCTCTTTTGATAAATTTTAGAAATTTTTATAAATAAAAAAAGGGGTTTATCTCCCCTTTTCAAGTATTCTTTTATATGCACTTATATAAACAACTTGATCTTCTCTTTTACCAACAGACCAAACCATAACTTCTTCTTCGTTCATTATTTGATAAACAACTCTATATTTTTTCCGATAAAAGTAGATTTTTAAACAACCTGATAGATCAATTCCACTTTTATTTCCAAGTGGTTTTCCTAATTCAGGAGATCTTTTAATTTTATTAAGTGTACTTTTAAGTCTCGGTTTAACACTTCCATCTAAATTATCAATATCATTTTTAACTTCAGGATGAAATTTAAGTTTCATCAACTTAAGCCCCCTAAAAACTATTCTTTATCTAATAAATCCATTATCTCTTTTTCGCTTACTGCATCTTTAAGATCAAAGTTTTCTTTTCTTTTGGCTATAATCTCTTCAATATGGGCATCTTCTAATTGGTCTTCCAGAAATTCGATTTTTTCTAGTAACATTTCATATTCTTCGATATCCATCATAATACCTTCAATATCATTATTTCTGGTAATAAATAGCGGGGACTCTTTTGTTTTATCTAACATTTTACTAAAATTACGAACAATTTCAGAAGATGAGACCATATGATCTCTATCAATTCTTAAAGTAACCATTATTTGCACCTCCATAAATTAAAATATTTCATAAATAATTATCTTAATTAAATTATACATTAAATTTTATGTAAAATCAATTGCAATATTTTTAGTTTTAATTTATAGAAGTGTTTTAGCTTAGAATTTAATTATTATTTTAAAAGACTTTTTAAACCAGCTCTTTCGTAGTCACGGTAGGATTAGCAGTTACCTGCTCACCCCCGCACAGATCTCAGCATGCAGAATTACCGCACTGAGCTCTTCAGTAATATTCACATCCGTTATCAGGCAAAGTTAAGTCTTAACTGTCTATTTATCTTCTCAACTATTCTCGGCTTACAGACATTATACCATCCTATAATTTCTTCAAATTTATCCCAGTTCATGCTTTTTCTCTGGCTTCTTCTATTTAACCATTTATATAATATTTTGAGTGATATATTAAAGAATTCTTCCAGACTGTCATAATTACCAATCAAACCATAATAATTATAGTAACCCTTGAGCTTGGCATTTAATTTCTTAAAGAGTGTTTTTAGTTTTTGGTTTCTCATCATTTTACACCAATTTCTAAAATTCTTTATTGATTTTCTGAGTTTCTTTCTGGAGGTCCTCCTTTTTATTATATCTTTTCCTCTAAGAGATGTGCTCCGACTAAACTCAAATCCCAGGAATTCAAACCTTTTGCTTCCCTGCTTTTTAAATCTGGAAAAAAGAATTATACTGCTCTTTTCTAAAGAAAGTTTAAGTCCAAATTTATTTAGTCTTTTCTGCATCTTACTATAAAAGTATTCAGCATCTTTTCGATATCTGAATGCTGTTATATAGTCATCTGCATACCTTGAAAAATGGGTATCACCTTCTGTTATTTCTCCTATCACTTTTTCAAACCAGTTATCCAGTACAAAATGTAAGTATATATTCGCCAGAACTGGACTTATTATACCACCTTGAGGTGTTCCAAATTTTGGATATACTATCTCATTATCCTCTTCCAGGATCCCAGCTTTTAACCACTTTTTAATCAATCTGATTAATTGTTGATCATCTATTCTCTGCTCTAACATCTTAATCAACCAGTCATGATCTATATTATCGAAAAAGCCTTTTATATCAGCTTCAACTATGTAGTTATATTGACCAAAATTAAGTTCCTCAGAAAGATTTATCACTGCTTCTTTAGCACTTTTATTCGGTCTGTACCCATAGCTGTTTTCAATAAAATCCTGTTCAAATATTGCTTCCAGTATATCAGTAACTGCTCTCTGGACTATTTTATCTTTCAGAGCTGGTATTCCTAGTGGTCTTTTCTTGCCATTTCCTTTATCTATATATTTTCTTCTGACCAGTTTAGCATGATATCGTTTTTTTTTTTAAGGATTCTAGTATATTCTGGAGATTTTCTTCCAGATTCTTCTCAAATTCAGCTGCTGTTATTTTATCCACTCCGGCAGATGCTTTTTTGTTGATTTCTAACCATGCCAGCTTTAAAGCTCCATAGTTTATCTGTCTGTATAAATCTCTAAACCGATATTTCTTTTCTCTCTTTG
>NZ_SNWX01000063.1 GCF_004362045.1 Halanaerobium saccharolyticum
TGTTATCTATCAAATTAATCCATTAGAAAATGATAAATATTAATCAAAATAAATTGAAATAAGCTCTTCCTTTTCTTAAAATAATCTGATAAAATATTGTCAGAATATTTAGGATGTGATCAGATGCAAATCATTCATGACTTTAAAATACCTGTAAAAAAATATTCTGAGCTTGGTCAGAATAATGATTTTTTGCACCCTGAAGAATGTCCTCACTGCCATGATAAACTCCTTAAACATGGATTTTATCACCGCTATGTAATCACCATCGATAACCAATGCTTCTGGATACAAATTAGAAGATACAAATGCCAGCATTGTGGCAAAACTGTTTCCATTCTTCCAGCCTTTCTCTTCCCTAAATTTCAGAGATCTCTTAATTATATTGTCTGCTGCATGAAAGAATATCTGCTGCAGAAAAAACTCCTTCTCTACAAACGAGCAGTATATTTTTATCTGCACAGGTTTACCTGCAATATTCCTGGGTTGATTGCTTTTTTCAGAGATAAATATCACTCACTGATTCCCTTTAAATTATCCAGAATAAAAAAAGCCACAAAACTAATTAAAATGATTTGGAGCTCCGACGCTCAGATACTCTCAAAAGAGTATCAGGATCACTTTAATCAATGTTTTATGGCACTTTAATTGTACCATAAAATTTAATATTTTGGAACTATTTTTTTAAACACAAAAGCTTTCACTAGAAAAGAGCTATTTTTCTGATTAAAATGTTATTATCAGCAGTTTAAGAAGATTTTCGTTCTTAAATGCTAAAATTTAAGCTTAAAGGAGCTGATTTTTATGACTGATAATGACAGAGAACAGATAGCTCTATTTCGTTTTTCACTTATTTCACCTATTTTAAATGGTCAGATAGAAAAACAGACTGAGTACCTGGCTAAAGTAGCTGTTCAAAAACATAATGTCCCCTATTATGGAATCAGAGAATACTCACCAAAAACTATTGCTATGTGGGTTAGAGCCTATCGTAAAGGTGGTTTTGAAGGACTTAAACCCAAAACCAGGAATGATAAAGGCAAAAGTCGTGTTCTAACACCAGAACTCAAGGAAGTTATTTTAGAAGCCAGAGAAGATCATCCTGATAGATCTGTTTCTTTACTTTATGATCAGCTGATTACTGAAAAGAAAATGCTGCCCTCTCAGGCTTCCTATTCTACTGTCTATCGCTTTCTTAAAAAGAAGAACCTGCTGGTCAACTCACCTCGCAGAGAAGAAAACAGACGCCGTTTCGCCTATGATCAGGTTAATATGCTCTGGCAGGGAGATACGATGCATGGACCCTATCTCAACCTGGACGGCAAAAAGGTTAAAACTTTTCTTTTTGCCTTTATTGATGACTGTTCCAGAATTATTACCTATGCTAAATTCTTAACAACAGAAAAAGTTTCTGCTGTGCAGCAGGTACTTTCAGAAGCCATTTTAAGAAGAGGTATTCCAAAGCTGATTTACGTGGATAATGGAAAAGTTTACCGCAGCGATAATCTTCATTTTGCCTGTGCTTCTTTAGGTATTACTCTGATTCACACTCAGCCGTATTCAGCTGCTGATAAAGGGAAAATTGAAAGATATTTCTTAACTGTCAGAAAAAGGTTTTTACCTCTTTTAACTGATGATGATTTATCATCTCTGGATAAACTAAACAAGAGCTTTTTTAGCTGGCTGGAAAAAGATTATCACCGCAAAATACATTCTTCTTTAAAAATGACTCCTTTAGATAAATACATGTCTCAGATCAGTCAGGTTAAGACCTATGATAATCCTGAAAAGCTTAAAATGCTTTTTCTTAAACGAGTTCAGAGAAAAGTCAGGCATGATGGAACTATTTCTGTTAACTCTAAGCTCTATCAGGTTCCACCAGTTTATATTGGCAAAAAGATTAAAATTCGTTTTGATCCTGAAACTTATGATACTATTTACCTTTATGAAAATGGTAAATGCATCACTAAAGCTCAACCTGTTATTATGGCTGATAACGCTCATGCTAAAAGAGGAAATGCTATCTCCTTTGCTAAAATGACTGAAGGAGGCAGCAAAAATGTATAAATCTTTTTATTCTCTATCTCATAATCCATTTCGAAAAGAGATCAAAACTAAAGATCTCTACCAGTCTGAAAACTTAAAAGAACTTTCTGCCAGGCTGGATTACCTTAAAAAAACCAGAGGTATCGCAGTGATTATTGGTGAACCTGGAAGTGGCAAAACTTCTGCTCTAAGGGCTATGGCTGACAGTGTTAATCCATCATTATTTAAAGTCATCTATTTCCCCTTATCTACAGGCTCAGTAATGGATTTTTACAGAGGCATAGCCAATGGCCTGGGAGAAGAACCTAAATTTAGAAAGGTGGATCTTTTTAATCAGGTTCAGGCTGCTATTTTAAAATTCTACAATGAGAAAAAGATTACCCCTATTATCATTTTAGATGAGATGCAGCTTGCTCCCAACAAATTTTTAAATGATCTTGGTATATTATTTAATTTTGCTATGGATTCTCAAAACCCATTTATTCTGATTTTATCGGGGCTATCTCACTTTATGACAAAGCTCAATTTAAATCAGAACCAATCCTTAAATCAGAGAGTGATCATGAAGTATCAGCTGACACCGCTAGACAAAGATGAAGTTAAAGCATATGTTGAACATCAGCTTAAACTAGCAGGAGCTAATCACCCTGTTTTTACACCTCAGGCTCTGGAGGCAATTACCTTGAGATCCAGAGGACTACCCAGATTGATCAACAATATCGCAGTTAATTCTCTGCTTTTAGGATTTCAGCTTAAAGCAGAGCAGATAAACCAGGAAATTGTCTTCAAAGCCTGCGAAAAAGATACATTTTAAAGTGAAAAATATTTATCAAATTACAGGGGACTTTTTTTAAGTCCCTTGCTAATTTAATCTGCAAAAGATTTTAGTTTTTACTAATTCAATCTGAAAATTATGCAGTAATTTCAGTAAATTTAGGTCGATTTAAACTGATAAATTTTACTGGTTTAAACTGCAAGATGACA
>NZ_SNWX01000064.1 GCF_004362045.1 Halanaerobium saccharolyticum
TCAGGATCATAAGATTTAGCCATTTGCTTTTACCCCCTGTAATTATTATAAGATGTTTAATTGGTCTCTGTCCAATACTCTTAGGGGGCGTTACATAGGTTTAGATTTGACTCCAGAAATGATATCTGCAGCTAAAACAATAAATAAAGAAAAACAGACTGATATTGAATTTATTGTTGGAGATGCAACTGACTTGAAATTTGAAGATGAGGTTTTTGATCAAGCACTCTTCTCATTTAACGGATTGATGCAGATACCAGAGAGAAAAAATAGAATAAAAGCATTAAAAGAAATAAAAAGAGTCTTAACCGAAAATGGTATTTTTATTTTTACAACTCATGATCGCGAAAATAACGAGAACTTTAAGGAGTTCTGGGAAAAAGAAGAAAAGATCTGGAAAGAAGGCAAACAGGATAAAAGAACTTATGAATATGGAGATAAGATCCTGCCATCGGATAATGATGATAGAGATTTATTTATACATTTTCCAAACCGAGAAGAGATAATAGAATGTTTAGAAGAAACAGGCTGGAAGCTAATAGAAGATTTTTATAGAGAAGATCTATTTAAAGAAAATAAAGAAGTTAAAGATTTTTCAACTGAGTGCCGATTCTGGATAGTAAAAAAGTAAAGCTGTGCTACAGCGTATAACATGGGATTGGCGTCATGCCTTCTGTCATAAAGCTTGCAGGTTAACAAATAACGGATATGAAAACGCAAGCTTTACGCCAGTTCCTGCGGAACCAGGCACGAGCGCAAATCCCAGGAACGTTAGGCGAAATTAGATTTTAACTTATTCAGTAAGGTAGGTGATCTTATGAATAAAAATGAAGGTAATATAACAACTGGAAGTTTTTTGAATTTTTTTGATGACATTGTTGAAGAGTTACTAAAATATAAAGGTATTGATCAATCTGATATGTATAAAGAAGTGTTAACTAATATTTTTGAAAATCATGATCTAGAACATATAGCAGAATTAATTTCAGAAGATATTTTTAAATTTAGAGCTATATTATTAAAAGAAACGGATAGAGGCTCTGCATTAATGGCTGCATCTTATTTAGAAGATCTTCTTGAAAAGTTATTAAGAAAATTTTTTGTTGATGATAATCTTTTATCAAATAATTTATTGAATGGATATGGAGGTTTATCATCTTTTAAATCAAAAATAGATTTAGCATATTTATTGGGACTAATAAGTAGAAGAGTAAAAAGAGATTTAAATTTAATTAGGAAAATCAGAAATGAGTTTGCTCATTCAGCAGAAAACATAAATTTTAATAGTTCTTCTATTAATAATCGTTGTAATGAGTTGAATTATAATATTTTTAATGATGATATCTCTGGGAGAAATAAATTTATTAGAGTTGTTTTTGGGTTAGCAGGAGTTTTATCTTCAACTAAAATCAAAAAAGAAAGAAGAGAAGAAAAACCAAACAAAAATCTTGAAGAGATAAGTTTAAAAAAAGATATTGAAAATTTTGATGAAGAACTTTCAGAAGAAATAGAAAAATATATTAAAAACAAAATCTAACATCGCCTAACATGGGATTGGCGTCATGCCTTCTGTCATAAAGCTTGCAATTTAACCAATTACGAGTATTGAAAAGCAAGCTTTATGACAGTTCCTGCGGAACCAGGCACGAGCGCAAATCCCAGTAACGTTATGTGACATTAGGCTAACTAAGTTTTCTTCGGCTTGGGAGTGCCAAGATGGATTTGTAAAATGCTATTGAAAAAAATAAAAACCAATAATAATAATTAAATCTATAATTTCAAATCTAATAGTTAAGATCAAAATAATTTGCAGTTGAATCGCTTATGAAAAGTCTCAGGTATAAAGTCTTAATGAACGAAAAATGCAAAAAGTTATTAAGCATTAAAAAATATTTTGAGTAAATCTTAATGAAGTAACTTTCGTGAAGATAGTAAAATCAAAGTATCAATGATAAGCACTGCAGCAGATAGTATTAATTTAATAAAAGAGAAGAGATCTTAATTAATAATAAAAATATTTTTGATTAATCTTTAATGTGAATTGTCAATAAACTGAAAATATAAAAGCCTTATTGTCCATTATAACAATTTAGTAAATCTATATGAAGTAAGTTTCGGGAAGATCTAGAATTTTAAGTATCAATGAGAAGTATAGCAGCAATAATAAATAATAAAAAAAGTAAAGATTTTTACGCCTAACAGTCACATTCGTGACATTAGGCTGGGTCAATTATCTTTATCTCTTAGAAGTTCCGAGATGGATTTATAAAATGTTCGTAACTAATAAAGAAATAATTAAACCTGCAATTTTGCAGGTATTTTTTGCTATTACAAGAATTATATTATTAATGTTATAGTTTTATAGAAATAATTATTAAGAGAAGAGATCGTTATAAAATAGTTTTAAGCTAATATAAAATTCAAAGCAGCAATGATAAGTATTAAAATAAAAGATCAGAAAAGAAAAACGTTGGGCGAGAATACTTATAACCGCCTAACAGTCACATAACATGGGATTGGCGCCATGCCTTCTGTCATAAAGCTTGCAGGTTAACCAATAACGGATATGGAAATGCAAGCTTTACGCCAGTTCCTGCGGAACCAGGCACGAGCGCAAATCCCAGTAACGTTAGGCGAAATTCTTTAACCTGATAAAATAAATGGGGGTTAACTATGGAAATAATTCAATTAACTAAAAAAGTTGATATTGATTGGACTAAT
>NZ_SNWX01000065.1 GCF_004362045.1 Halanaerobium saccharolyticum
CTGTATCTTATTTGAGCTGATTTTAGTGTAGAAAATACTGTTTAGAGTAATATTTTATCTTTTTTATTTTTTAAAAATCATTTGCGGAATCTCTGAATAAATAATAATTTTGTTGACAAAGTGTAATTTTTTATGATATATTATGAATGACCGGTCAGTCATTAAAGATTTGACTTTAGGTTTGAACCAGGAGAAAGCGTGAAATATTTTCATGAATGATTTCCTCAGTAAGCGACTTGTTACCCCTTGTTGTTCCTGCTGAGAAATCATTTCGGGGGGCACCGGTTTTCTCCTGGTTTACTTTTATTGCTGTTAATCTACCTTTTTCAAAAAAATGAAAAGGAGGTGAAAAACACTTCGAAGATTTGAAAATATCTAAGGTAGAATAACATATAGAGGATCTGAAAGAATAACAATTGTTTAAGTTAAAAATGATAAGGAAACTAGGTCACTTATTGTTTTCTTAAATGAAAGTTGATTTCTCAGATCCAGAAAGAGAAAATAAAATTGAAAAGAAAACAAAAGGAGTGTTAAATTTTATGAAAAAACTTACAATTACAATTGCTTTACTTTTAGTCGTAGCATTAGCTATGCCTGCATTTGCACAGTCATTTTCTGATGTGCCAAGTGATCACTGGGCATATGATGCAATTAACAAATTAGTCGCTGCTGGTATCGTCGAGGGTTATCCTGATGGTGAATTTAAAGGTCAGCAGTCAATGACACGTTACGAAATGGCTGTTATGGTTAGCCGCGCTCTAGACAAAATTGCTGATGAGCAACAAGCTCTAGCTAATGAAGTTGACAAAATGGGCGAGGGTCTCACTACAGGTCAGGCAGAAGACGTAACTGCTATCGTTAAGTCTTTAATGGAAAAGAACACTGATAAAACACTCAGTGATCAGGAAGCAAAAGAAGTAGCAGATATCGTTGATGCTTTAACATTCGAATTAAAAGCTGAACTTAAAGTATTAGGTGCAGACATTGATGCTGTAGAATCTGACTTAGCTGAAGTACAGAAAACTGTAGCTAAATTAAAGTCTGATATGCCGCAGGATAACATTGAATTTGGCATGGATATAACTACTAAGTTTGAAACTGCTAATTATAATGAAAATGTTGATGAAACAATTGCATTATGGGCTGATGGTGATGCTTTAGATTTAGACTTACCAACTGTTACAAAAGGTGGTACTTCTTATACAGCCTCTAATGCTAATAATTGGAGTAATTTAGATAATGCAAATGATACTGATTTAGATAATGATCCAACGGTTCCATTTACAGATTCTAGTGGAACAGTGAGAAGTTTTGACCCCGAGACAGATACTTTTTCATGGGAAGATGCTGATGACCTCCCATCTGAAAGAAGATTCTGGCAGGAATATGATTTAAATGTTAATGGTAATTTAGGAGATGCTAAGTTTAACTTAGATATCGATACTTTAACAAATTCATTTGCTGCAGAACATTCTGCTTTTGGATATGAAGAAGGTAATAGTAATACATTAGAAATGGACTCAGCACTATTAGAAGTTGCTTATGATGGTTTTGGATTAAGAATGGGAGACTTTGCTGACTATCATGTTGAAAAATATCTGACTGACGAAGAAGATATGGAAGGGTTAGAAGCTAGTTACACTTATAATGACATTAACTTCGAAGCTATTGTATTAGGTGATGATGACGATACATCTGATGACTATTATGGCTTTGTTGCGGATAAGAATATGGGATATGGTAATCTAGCTGGTAAAGTTTATCATGTAAGAGCTGATGGACCTAATGAATCAACATATGTAGCTGTTGAGTTAACAGATTTTAATGCAACTGATGCTTTTACATTTGGTGGAGAAGTTGCATTTAACGATTGGGAAAGAAATACTAATAGTGAAAGTGATATCTATGCTATGGTAAATGGCGAATTCGCTGCAAATGAAGCTTTAACCGTTAATGCTATGGTAGAAACTGTTGGAGCTGATTTCCTGGCAATTGATGATGATTTAGCTGGTGATGATGCTACTGTAACAAGTCGTAGCAATTTTGATAATGTAGATTATGATAAGTTTGAACTTGGTGCTAAGTATGTTGTAAATGAAATGAACAGTGTTAATGGTTCTGTAGCCGTGGTTCAACCTGGTGATAAAAACTATGTAGCATCTGCAGAAGATAAGCTTGTAGTTAATGCTGGATGGGACAATGTGTATGGTGATTTTACTAATAATGTAGCTGTAGAATATACTGATAATGATGGCTTTGTTAATGATCATACAGTAACAGTAATTGAATTAGGTACTGAATATGCCTGGAACGAACTAACTACACTTGGTGCTGCTTTAGTTAACAAGAATGAAGAAAAAGCCGCAGGTAACGTAATTAATTATAACTATCTAAAGGGTACTTTGGATAAAGAGTTAGCTGATAACCTCACATGGAATACTGAAGCTAAGTATATCATTGGTGATGTTGGCTTGAATGAAATAGAAGGAGAAGGTAGTGCCTTAACTACTTCCTTATCCGTAAGTTTCTAAATATATATTACAGTTAAGTGAATAAACACTACCCGGGGATTTTTCCCCGGGTTTTCTAGTTTGCCTGGCATGAATATTTGCTAATCAGTGAAAGTCTGATGTGGGGGTTAATAGTGCCAACCGCTAGCTGAAGACAAGGGTGTCCATCGCGAGGTGGAATCTGAAGGAA
>NZ_SNWX01000066.1 GCF_004362045.1 Halanaerobium saccharolyticum
TTATTAATGGTTTTGAATTACCTGAGAGGGTTTTATAAATCCATCTCGATACTTTTAAGATAAAACATACTCAGTTAGCCTAATGTCACATAACGTCCCGAGTATTCCCGACGTGCTCGTGCCGTAGGCCTGGCGTGACTTTTGCTGTCTTTTGCAAAAGTCATGACAGAGAGCATGTCCCGCAGGGTAGCCGATTTTTGGCGTTACGGGAATACTCTGTTATCGGATGGATGAGTTGCTATACGTAATGAAACTGAGTTACCTTATTTACTTTTTATTTTCTTTCTTAATTTTTGTTTTTCTAACTTAATAAGATTTTCAAGAATATCTTTATTTATTTCAGGTTTATTTCTGTTCTTAACAATATTATCTAATTTTTGTTGAATAATATTTCCATTGTAATCACCAAAACATTTAATGAATATGTTTCTATCAATATCATGTGCATTTTTAAATATTTTTTTGAGTTCTTTATCCATTGTAGAAAACAAATAAGTTGTATTCCCTTTTTCTTCATTCCAATATAATGTACTCCAAAAAGATAAGTATGTTAAATCCCAAGCTTGATTCTGACATATTTTTAATATTTTATCAAAATTATTTAGTTTGCTTGATTTATATTGCTTAATTTTTTTAGAAAATAATAGTGAAATATATACCAACGTATAGCAACAATATAATAAGTTCTCTTTATTCCAGCTTATAAAATTTAACATCTTTTCTTCTATTGATAATTTTTCATCAAAATATAAATACATAATATGTAACATTTCAGCATAATGCATTAAATAATGATCACTTTCTATATTAAACATATAATCCTTAGTTTTGTTTAATTTTACTTTAGAAATAGTATTAATTTCTCCAGTAGCAAGACCTGACCAAAATTTTGTAGGATACTGTTTAAATATTTTTTTGAATATATTGTTTTCCCTGCTAGCATCTACATCACTTTGTTTGAAATTCGCGTACTCATTTAATGCTAAACCAGATGTAATAGTTACACCATTCAAATTAGCCCAAAACATAAGACTACTTATTACTTTTAAAAGGTAGTTATCATTTAAAGTGCCTTTTCTAACTAATTCTAATAATTTCGTTAATATATTTCTATCCAATATTAATATGTAATTTCTCCCTAAATAATTTGAAAAATCAGGACAACCATTAGGAGAAATATGCGGATGAAAGATTATTTGTTTATCTATTAAGAATTCTGTAATGTTTTTGATTTTTTCCTTGCTTATGCAAATATACTCCATATAAATTCCTCCATACTAGACACATTAAATTAACTCATCTTTCCGATAACGTCCCTGGGATTTGCGCTCGTGCCTGATTCCGTCAGGAACTGGCGTAAAGCTTGCTTTAATATTTCTTGCTGCATAATATTGCAAGCTTTATGACAGAAGGCATGACGCCAATCACATGTTATACGATGGAGCTGGTTTGCTCTTTTGATAAAATTTAGAAATCTTTATAAATAAAAAAAGGGGTTTATCTCCCCTTTTCAAGTATTCTTTTATATGCACTTATATAAACAACTTGATCTTCTCTTTTACCAACAGACCAAACCATGACTTCATCCTCGTTCAATATTTGATAAACAACTCTATATTTTTTCCGATAAAAGTAGATTTTTAAACAACCTGATAGATCGATTCCACTTTTATTTCCAAGTGGTTTTCCTAATTCAGGTGATCTTTTAATTTTATTAAGTGTGCTTTTAAGTCTTGGTTTAACACTTCCATCTAAATTTTCAATATCATTTTTAACTTCAGGATGAAATTTAAGCTTCATCAACCTAAGCCCCCTAAAATCTATTCTTTATCTAATAAATCCATTATTTCTTTTTCGCTTACTGTATCTTTAAGATCAAAGTTTTCTTTTCTTTTGGCTATAATCTCTTCAATGTGGGCATCTTCTAATTGATCTTCCAGAAATTCTATTTTTTCTAGTAACATTTCATATTCCTCAATATCCATCATAATACCTTCAATATCATTATTTCTGGTAATAAATAGCGGGGACTCTTTTGTTTTATCTAACATTTTACTAAAATTACGAACAATTTCAGAAGATGAGACCATATGATCTCTATCAATTCTTAAAGTAACCATTATCTGCACCTCCATAAATTAAAATATTTCATAAATGATTATCTTAATTAAATTATACATTAAATTTTATGTAAAATCAATTGTAATATTTTTAGTTTTAGTTTTAATTTATAAAGGTATTTTGATTAAAATTATTGTTTATTGAATAAGGATTTTTAAACCAGCTCTTTCGTATAACGTCCCTGGGATTTGCGCTCGTGCCTGATTCCGTCAGGAACTGGCGTAAAGCTTGCTTTTTCATATCCGTTATTGTTTATCCTGC
>NZ_SNWX01000067.1 GCF_004362045.1 Halanaerobium saccharolyticum
ATCTGCCTAAAACAGTAAAATGATATTACTTTAATTCTGCTAAATATTGAAATTTCAAGGGGCAAAAGGGTTATTTATGTGCGAAGTTTGAGTAATTCTTTTTTTAATTTATCTAAATTCAATTTAACTCCCTTCTTTCATTTATCTGATAAATAATTATTTTAAATATTATTGTCTTTTAAGCTTTTATAAAACTCTTTTAAAGTATGTTTACCCTTTTCTGGAGCAATCATATCCATTGATAAAACGCTTAAGAAAAACTCTATTGGTCCATAAAACTTTTGAGAGGTAAATGTTCGTATCGTGAATAGAATAACTTTTCTTATCCAGTCAGGTAAATATGTTATCTTTTTTTCTTTTGCTGCAACATTAAATGCAATACTAGCAATTTCATTTTGCGATAATATTTTAGGCCCTCCAACCTTTATCTCTTTTTTTGGTTTTTTTATAGAATCTACACATATTTTCGCCAAATCTTCACCATGAATGGGATTGGCTTTATATTCTCCATTACCAAATAAATAAACACGACCTTTTTGAGCCATATAAAAAAACTCTTCCATATCAGAGAAAAATCCATTTGGACGAATTATACAATAATCGATATTAGATTTTTTTAATTCCTCTACAAATAATTCTTTTGCTTCACATATTTTTAAGTTTTTAAGTTTCTGTCCATTTAATACAGAAATATAAATTAATTTTTTAATACCGCTTTTTTTAGCTTCTTCTAATAAATTCTTATTAGCCTGATAATCTACATCCATATATGTAAGACCATCTTTTTGTTTTGTAATTCCTACTGTAGAAATTACATAATCAATATTGTCACAACAGTTTTTAATCGAATCAGGTTTAGTTAATTCAGCTTCGATTACTTCAACTTTTTCAGAATTATTTTGTTCTAATTTTGCTCTATTCCGGACAATAACTCTTACCTCATGCTGTTGGTCTAGAAGTTCACTTAAGATATAACCACCCAGGTATCCAGTTGCCCCTGCTAATAATACTTTACTCATATAATTATTCCTCCCTATTTGTATTAAGTCTATCTCTTTAATACTAGCTCATTCGCAGTTTTTCATTTTTCTTTGAACTAGAAAAGTAGAAACTTAAGGCATAAATATTAATTCTCCATTCTTACAATATTCAGGAACTGTTTCAATTTCAATGTATATTAAGTTTGAGAACTCGGCTATAGTTGCTGCAACAACTTCCTGGCGTTGCATTCTGACGTTCCTGGGATTTGCACTAGTGACTGATTCCGCAGAAACTGGCGTAAAGCTTGTTTTTTGTATCCGTGGTTGGTTAATCTTTAAGCTTTATGACAGAAGGTATGTCGCCAAACCCATGTTATGTGATGCTGTTGCTTTATCTATTAATTTATCAATTATTAACTTACTTCATGCAAAAGAAAAAAATTCCTGCATTTATACAGTGATAAATGTTTTATATAACTTAATCTTAAATTTTAACTTCCTTTTATAACATATATGTGATATAATAAATTTAGAAATTGGAGTGAATAGATTATGTATAAAATTAAGTATTATGCAAAAAATAATAAATCTCCAGTAATTGAATTTATTAAAGAACAGTCAGCTAAAGAAAAAGCTAAAATTCTAAGAGAAATAGAACTTCTAGAAGAATTTGGTCTATTCCTTGGTATGCCACATCTTAAAAAGTTAAAGGGATATGATGATCTCTGGGAATTACGAATAAAGCATAGTACTAATATATTTAGGATTTTCTTTTTAAATTATCAGGATGGTGTCTTTGTTCTTTTGCATATCTTTAAGAAAAAATCTAATAAAACTCCACAGAGAGAAATAAATATTGCGCTTAACAGACTTAATTCTACCAAGTGAGGTGAAACAAAATGGAATTTATAGATCATAAAGATTTTAAAAATGAACTTTTTGAATCTAAAGAAGTTAAAGAAGAATATGAAAAACTGAATGTTATGTATGAAATTAAAAAACAAATAATCAGGTATAGAATAGAAAATGATTTAACTCAGAAAGAATTAGCAGATAAAATAGGAACTAAACAGTCTGCTATTTCCAGACTAGAAAATGATGATTATAATCCGAGTGTTGAATTTCTTGATAAAGTTGCTCATGCACTTGGTAAAAAACTTGAAATTAGATTTAATTAACAGTGCTGAAGGTTTTCTTCCAGATTCTTTTCAAACTCAGCTGCTGTTATTTTATCCACTCCGGCAGCTGCTTTTTTGTTGATTTCTAACCATGCCAGCTTTAAAGCTCCATAGTTTATCTGTCTGTATAAATCTCTAAACCGATATTTCTTTTCTCTCTTTG
>NZ_SNWX01000068.1 GCF_004362045.1 Halanaerobium saccharolyticum
TTATCCTAAAAACATTTTATCAAAAAGGGAGTCTTCTTTCTAATTTTCTAGATAATTTCAAAATGAATCTCCAAAACTTATTTTACACTATGTTTTAAAATATTAATTGAGTAACAATTTTTAAAATGATTAAAATTTTTTATTTTACTAAACAGGTGATTTTAGATTAAAGTTTTGATTAAATTTTGTTATAATATTATTAGAAGATAGAAAAATCATAATATGTAGGGAATTAATAGTATAGAATCTATAAATCAAAAAAGGGAGGCTGAAAATATGGATATTACCTGTGATCAAAGCTGTGATATGGGATATATTTATCTACAAAAATTTAGTCAAAATCAGGAAGAAAAGTTTGATGAAAGTAGATTAATAGCATCCAATCAACCTATAGAAGTGATTGAAAATATTTATTTGAAATTAAATAAGCTTAATTGGCCTCAAAAAAAATATATTGACGCAATTATGGATGGAGATTTTATTGAAGAATTTCAGAATGACTTTGATGATAATGCCTATTTAAAGGGGATAGAGCTGCAGTTAACAGAAGAGAGGCTGGCAAATATACTTGAAAATTATAAAATAGCAACTTTTGAATTTAATAACAGTCAGTATTATTATATTTCCTTGACTGAAGAAGAGAAAGTTTTCAATCCTCAAAATTATGTTTATCGCTTTTCTAAAAAAAATGATGCTTTTGTAATTATCAGCCGCAGTGAGGAGAGGCGCTATCAGATTACGATGGGAGAAGATAAAGATAATGAAAAATCATTAAGTCCCCAGATTTCATATATCAGAGCCTTGATTTTTAGAGAGGATTCTCCCTATAATGTTGATTATCTTAAGAGTTTAAAACTTTATATAAGAAATGATGAGTATTAAGAAATTTTATCCGGTTCGTCCAATAAAAGGGTGGCCTTAGTACTATAATAGTCATATTTGCAAAAAATAAAATATTTTAATTACTTTTTAATCAATTTCAGATTAAATAGTATTGTTGGATATATTAATAAATAGTAGAAAAATTATGATTATAATTTCTACAGATGATATTTAATGTAAAAGCATATTAAAAGCATCTCAATATATACTCAAAGTACATTCAAATCTTGATTTCAGTAAGTATTTATGTTACAATTTAAATGTACTGAAAGGAGAAATTTAACTGAAAGTTGTCTAGTAGATGCGGCAGCTAGTATGCTAAAAATCTCCCGATTTCTATTTTGAAATTGATTAATCAAAAAGAATTAAAAACAAAAAAGAAGTTGCCAGAAAAGGAAGGATGCTGAAGGTCATCTGCAGGAATTTTATCAAGATAAATTAGTTAAAGAGGTTTTTAGACTTTGTGCTAAAAGCACAGGAAAGGGTTTGATTATTATGATATCCTTAAACAATGCTAGAAGTCTGGTGGAAGAAGTTAGAGGAGAAGAAATGCCCTTAATTTATACTAATTTAACTCTACATGACTGGGTAAGAGAGGGCGTTATCTCTCACATGGAAATTAATGATGGAAAAGCTCTCTATCCTGATATTGTAACCTCAGAAATTTTAACTGCTTTAAAACTTAAAGAAAAGTACAGCCTTTCCGAAATTGCTGAAGCCAGAGAATGTCTGGAACTGGATGGTGGTAATCCCGGTCAAATATCCGAGGATGAGTTAATAAGATTTGTAAACTGCAGTAAACTATTCAATGATAAAAAATTGGCAACTAAACTATCATTAAAACATATAGAAACTCTAGAGACTATAAAAGAACTAATAGATGATCTGCTCAAAGAAAAAAACCACTTAGAAGTAGTAGAGGCTTATTTAAAAGAATTTCTAAAGTCGGAAAAAGAATTAAAAAAAGTTAAACAAAGAAAAGAAATGAAATATGTATCTTAGAAAATTTACGGCCAATAGTAATATTGGCTTTTTTTTTGCAAAAAACATTAAATAATTGCCTCTTCGCTATTTAGTGTGGGTTTTCATTGTTCTTTTATTTAATATAGTTGAATTTATTCATTTTCATATCCAATTATGGTATACTTTACCTA
>NZ_SNWX01000069.1 GCF_004362045.1 Halanaerobium saccharolyticum
ATATGATTGCACTGCGAAAAGTCTAAAATAATTCAAAAAATAAAAATCTAAAAAATTAAATAATGGTATTAGGACATCTGTCCGGTGATATTTGAGAATGTATTATTCCAGAACCATATATTTAGCCCTGGAGTGAACCTTTTAAGTGCATATTACCGGTTTTGATTTCATTTTTAATGCTCTGACTAGCTGTTTTAAGTTGTAGCCGATCATTTTGTACACACTACTGCATTTAGCCTTGAGCAGTCCTGTGACTTTGAATTTATCAAGTCCCTGTGCTCTTTTAAGGGCAGAGAATGTTCCTTCAACTGCAGCTCTTGAATTTTTGATTTCCTGATATTCTTCACCAGCCAGTTTGGCTCTGAGTTTATCTCTATCATGTCTTTTTTGAGTAAACCTGACAGTCATTGATTTTTTCTGTTCACTAACAGGACACTTTGATCTAAATTCACAGTCTTTGCAGGTCTCTTTATCAAACCAGGCAGCATAGGTATCACTGCTTTCAAGATACTTATCTCGTTCAGGTTTTTGTCCCATTGGACAGGAGATTATTCCCTGCTTATCAGACAGTGTAAAATTAGCAGTAGAATATTTAGGATTTCTGCCAGTTAATTCAGTTGGAATAATTTCAGTCTCAGTCTTTAAAGATGATTTGACAGAATCAGATCCATAATATGCACCATCAACTACAAGTTTATCAACTGGAGCTTTAATATTAATTTCCTCCAGTCTATCATTTAAAAAATCAACATCACTGTTAATATTAGGTTCCACAGAAACATCTGTAATCATCTGAACAGGATTATCTGGAGATGCTGTCTCACTGATATTACAGGAATATCCCTGATGAGACTTTAAACCCTTTTTGCGAAATGTTGCATCTTCATCATTTGGATTTTGTAGACTTGAAGATTCTATTTCAGCATCATCTTTTGCTTTAAGCTGGGAGCTGGTTTCTACTGACTGTTCTTCTACAACCCTACAAAGGTGATGATAAACTCTGGTATCATTGATACTGGCATCATTTTTAAATAGTTGTTTGACAGAGTTTAGTTTACCCAGAAGAGTATTTAGAATATCTTCTTTTTCATGGTTATTTAGGTATTCAGAAAAACTATCATCAAGAATCTGAAGAATATTTTTGTGGATTCTATTCTTTTGAGATTCAGATAATTCTCTGACAAAATTTTCAAAAACCTTACGCATTAACTGAATTCTGGAAAGATGCTTTATGTTAGCTTTTACCATCGTGGAATCCATACGCTGAATATCTGTATCAAGTTCAGCAACCTCTAAAAATTCAGCAAGCAGTTCGTTGAAAATTTCGTCCAGAGGATTTTCACCTGTTTCAGCCATGTAATCAACCAGATTTTCACGAAAATCATAGATAGTCCTCATACCTAGAGTTAACTGTCCGGCTCTTTTTAAGCCAACAGCTTTCATGAATCGGATATCACAGTGAAAAGAAGCTAAAAGTTCTTTATCGCTAAGATCAAGGAGATGTTTTAGAACTTCAAGTGAAGTAATTACTTTAACAGGGAAACATGGTCTGCCTTCATCTTCAGAATACATGTCAGCAAATTTATATTCATCAATATTATCGAAAATATGGGTTTTGAATTTACCAGGCCAGCCCTGATCCAGTTCTTCAACAATAGATTGAGGTAAATTAACATCAAAATCACCAAAAGCAACACTTTTATCTTCTTCATAGGGTTTAAACATGATTATCACTCCATAGCTTAATGATACTTTAATTATATCATATTTAAGAATGGATGCCCAGGTTTGAAGGCTTTGTTTTAGCAATATTTTTGTAAATTTAGTTCGTTTTGAATTATTTTAGACTTTTCGCAGTGCAATCATA
>NZ_SNWX01000070.1 GCF_004362045.1 Halanaerobium saccharolyticum
ATTTTATCAGATTATTTTAAGAAAAGGAAGAGCTTATTTCAATTTATTTTGATTAATATTTATCATTTTCTAATGGATTAATTTGATAGATAACATTAAAGCACTAATGAGTATGTTTAAGAGTTATTGAGTATATTTATTAAGAGAACTAAATAATAAAAAATAAGAAATTAAAAGAGCTGTCGTTTAACAGTCGTATAACATGGGATTGGCGCCATGCCTTCTGTCATAAAGCTTGCAGGCTAACAAATCACGGATATGAAAAAGTAAGCTTTATGCCAGTTCCTGCGGAATCAGGCACGAGCGCAAAATCCCAGTAACGTTATACGCAATAGCACAGCAAGAGCTTCTTTTACATAAACACTAACTGAAACTGGGGGATAATATGCAGAAAATAACAAAAAACTTTGTAAAAAAATCTTTTGAAAAAGCTACAGAAAACTATAGTAATGCGATTGAAAATATTGGCTTATGGGAATCAGAGAAATATGTAATCAATAAATATTTTGATAAAAATAAATCAATATTAGATGTCGGTTGTGGAGCAGGAAGAACAACATTTAACCTTTATGAAATGGGATATAAGGATATCATAGGTTTAGATTTAACTCCGGAAATGATATCTGCAGCTAAAACAATAAATAAAGAAAAACAGACTAATATTGAATTTATAGTTGGAGATGCAACTGACTTAAAATTTGAAGATAATTCTTTTGAGCAAGCACTCTTTTCATTTAATGGATTGATGCAGATACCAGAGAGAAAAAATAGAATTAAAGCATTAAAAGAGATAAAAAGAGTCTTAAACGAAAATGGTATTTTTATTTTTACAACTCATGATCGTGAAAATAACGAGAACTTTAAAGAGTTCTGGGAAAAAGAAGAAAAGATCTGGGAAGCGGGTAATCAAGATAAAAGAACTTATGAATATGGAGATAAAATCCTGCCATCAGATAATGATGATAGAGATTTATTTATACATTTTCCAAACCGAGAAGAGATAATAGAATGTTTAGAAGAAACGGGCTGGAAGCTAATAGAAGATTTTTATAGAGAAGATCTATTTAAAGAAACTAAAGAAATTAAAGAGTTTTCAACTGAATGCCGATTCTGGATAGTGAAAAAGTAAAGCTGTGCTACAGCGTATAACATGGGATTGGCGTCATGCCTTCTGTCATAAAGCTTGCATTTTAACCAATTACGGATACGAAAAAGCAAGCTTTACGCCAGTTCCTGCGGAATCAGGCACGAGCGCAAAATCCCAGTAACGTTATGTGCAATACTAACTTAAATATCAGCAAATAAGGGAAAAAGATAAAAGAAGGGTTGGGGCACCGCTAACTGACATGAATTAACTCCTGCAAATGAAGGAAATAATAATTGTAAGTTTTCAGTTGTTTTAATAATGAACTTGTAGGATTATAATCCACAAAATTATTTACATATATCAGAAAATATATTAGTCACTGTTAGATCTTCACGCACTTCGTGAAGATTTAATATAGGACAGAATTCATGAACTATCTGCTGGTTAAAAGTAAATATCAGTAGTTAGCTGGTTGAAGAAAAATGAAACTTTTTAGCGCAGCCAAGTTAGTACAGCACATAACATGGGATTGGCGTCATGACTTCTGTCATAAAGCTTGCAGGTTAACCAATAACGAATATGAAAAAGCAAGCTTTACGCCAGTTCCTAACGGAATCAGGCACGAGCGCAAATCCCAGGAACGTTAGAACGCCAGGAAGTTTAATACTTCTAGTAGAGTGAGATAAAATAATATTACAGCGAAAAAATCAGATGGTAATGATAT
>NZ_SNWX01000071.1 GCF_004362045.1 Halanaerobium saccharolyticum
GATAACGTCAAATAAAATATGATAGTTACCATAAAATGTAAGTAAATAGTAATAGATCACCACTAATTTTAATTATAATAAAAATATTCAAAATGTCAAAAGTTTGAAGATGTAAATAGTGCAAAAAAATGGAATTTCATAAATATAGATTTCTAAAAGACTTAAACGCGATTTTCTAAAAAGTTACTCAGAAAAAGATATTTAGTTACTTATCAGTTTTGTTGATCCACCTGATAAGTTGAGCCCAGGATTCTATGGGCTGACCTCTTGAATCCTCTACTATCAGCGGTGGTTTGTTATCAAATGAGCTATGAGGTTTTATATAGTTGAAATACAGCTGATAGAGGGTTGCATGAGCAAGAGCACCATCAAGAGAACTAAAGCTTTTATGACGCTTGTAATGAGCTTTATAGGTGCCAAAGAAACGCTCAATGATGTTTTTATAGGGCCTGTAATCTTCGTCTGAATTATCGTCATCACTAAAGAGTCCTTTAACCTGTCTGTGATCTATATCAGCTTTCAAAAAGATTTTGAGAGCATGAACAGCAGCTCTGTAGATTGGTGCCATGTCAGAAACCAGGATAAATTCCTGATTCTGATATTGCTCAATAATTTTTTTGAGGATGGTAATAGCAGCTTTGGTGTCTCGATGCCTGGAAAGATGCTGAGCAATAATGCAGCCATTTTTACCATCAATGGCAGTAAAGAGATAGTGCCAGCAGCCTTTGATTTTGATATATGTTTCATCAACAGCTACAATACCCGATAAAGGTAGATCAAGGTCACTGATCTTAGGACCAAGTCTGCAGGCTAAAGAGACAGTCCAGTTCTGGATAGTCTGAGCTGAAGGTGAAACATTATATGCAAGTTTAAGAGCCCTTTTAGTCTGCCTTAGAGAAAGACCAAGACCGACATAAAAATCCATAGCTTTAGAGATGATGAAGTTCCCATACTGGGAGTGATCCAGATTTACAGGTTCACTATCAGGTCTCGATACTTCGAGGTCATCAACATCAAAATCATAGGCTCTATAGCGATATCTTTTGTGTTCGTTTTTCCATTTAGAACAGTCATCATTGCGGCATTTATATTTAGTGAAATTCTTGCGTTCTTTTTCCTTAGAAAGAGCATAGCCGCAAAAAGGACAGCGATAGGTAGGATGGTTTTTGGGTCTTTGTTCAGGCTTTTCAGGAGCCCACTGATGATCACAGACTTTACACTGGAACTTCTGGTAACCATCTTTATCATGGCCAAAACTGTAGAGATATTCTTTTGGAGCTCCACATTTAGAGCAACCATCAACATCTACAGTTAGAGGCTTGCGTCGATTAACAGATTTAATTGGTTCACCATTTTCTTTAGCTTCAGCCAGAATCTCCTGGTAATCGGGATTATTGTATTCGATATCAGGTAGTGGGTCATCAAAGCTGTTGAACTTAGTATAGCCATCATCAAGTTTTTCTTTGGGTTCAAAGTCAACATGAAAGAGTCTGGAGAAAAAGAGGTAGACTAAAAGCACAAAATTCATAAGAGGTTTAAGCAGGAAATTAGGAAAATTTCGAGAAATCATAACTTAGGATCCCTTCCTTTCTGGGTTAGTGAGTTGTGGTGCTTTCAATTACTATTTACGAGCTCAGGGGGAGGGATTCCTGCATTTAATGCAGATTTCTAACCTGACAACCATGATAACTATTAATATTTTTAAAAAAACTATTAGATTTGACGTAACG
>NZ_SNWX01000072.1 GCF_004362045.1 Halanaerobium saccharolyticum
GATAACGTCAAATAAAATATGATAGTTACCATAAAATGTAAGCAAATAGTAATAGAGCACCACTAATTTAATTATAAGAAAAATCTTTAGAATGTCAAAAGTTTGAAGATGTAAATGGTGTTAAAAAATGGAATTAGGTAAATATGAAATTCTAAAAGACTTAAAACTTAATTTTCTAAAAAGTTACTCAGAAAGAGGTATTTAGTTACTTATCAGTTTTGTTGATCCACCTGATAAGTTGAGCCCAGGATTCTATGGGCTGACCTCTTGAATCCTCTATTATCAGCGGTGGTTTGTTATCAAAGGAACTATGAGGCTTTATGTAGTTAAAATACAGCTGATAGAGGGTTGCATGAGCAAGAGCACCATCAAAAGAACTAAAGCTTTTATGACGTTTGTAATGAGCTTTATAGGTACCAAAGAAACGCTCAATGATGTTTTTATAGGGCCTGTAAACCTCGTCTGAATTATCGTCGTCAGTAAAAAGTCCTTTAACCTGTCTGTGATCTATATCAGCTTTCAAAAAGATTTTGAGAGCCTGAACAGCAGCTCTGTAGATTGGTGCCATATCAGAAACCAGCACAAAATCCTGACCCTGATATTGGTCAATAACTCTTTTGAGGATGGTTATTGCACCTTTGGTATCTCGGTGTTTTGAGAGATGCTGAGCAATGATACAGCCATTTTTACCATCAATGGCAGTAAAGAGATAATGCCAGCTGCCTTTGATTTTAATATATGTTTCGTCAACAGCAACAATACCAGATAAAGGCAGATCAAGGTCATTAATTTTAGGACCAAGTCTGTGAGCTAAAGAGACAGTCCAGTTCTGGATAGTCTGAGCTGAAGGTGAAACATTATATGCAAGTTTAAGAGCCCTTTTAGTCTGCCTTAGAGAAAGACCAAGACCGACATAAAAATCCATAGCTTTGGAGATTATGAATTGTCCATACTGGGAATGGTCAAGATTAACAGGTTCTTTATCAGGTCTTGAAACTTCAAGATTTTCAACATCAAAATCATAGGCTCTATAGCGATATCTTTTATGTTCATTTTTCCATTTAGAACAGTCATCATTGCGGCATTTATACTTGGTGAAATTCTTACGTTCTTTCTCTTTAGAGAGAGCATAGCCGCAGAAAGGACAGCGATAGGTAGGATGATTTTTAGGTTGCTCAGGCTTTTCAGGAGCCCACTGATGATCACAGACTTTACACTGGAACTTCTGGTAACCCTCTGGGTCATGACCATAGCTGTAGAGATATTTTTTGGGAGCTCCACATTTGGAGCAACCATCAACATCTACGGTTAGAGGCTTACGACGATTAACAGCTTTAATCGGTTCACCGTTTTCTTTAGCTTCAGCCAGAAGCTCCTGATAATCAGGATAATTTGGTTCAATATCAGGTAGTGGATCATCAAAACTGTTAAATTTAGTATAGCTGTCATCAAGTTTTTCTTTAGGTTCAAAGTCAACGTGAAAAAGCCTGGAGAAAAAGAGATAGACCAAAAGAACAAAATTCATAAGAGGTTTAAGCAGGAAATTAGGTAAATTTCGAGAAATCATAACTTAGGATCCCTTCCTTTCTGGGTGTAGTGAGTTGTGATCTCTCAATTACTATTTACGAGCTCAGGGGGAGGGATTCCTGCATTTTATGCAGATTCCTAACCTGACAATTATGATAACTATTAATATTTTTAAAAAAACTATTAGATTTGACGTAACGA
>NZ_SNWX01000073.1 GCF_004362045.1 Halanaerobium saccharolyticum
CAGAGATTCCGCAAATGATTTTTAAAAAATAAGGAGAATACCGTTCAAACAGTATTCTCAGCAGTAGTACCAAAATAAAGAATATTAGAAATATTAGTCATACAATTATCCCAATTAAAAACCTTATGATGATTGATAATTCGGGCTTTAATAAAGGAAATCCCCGCCCTTTTTTGAAAGTGTTAATTGACAAGAAAAACACACAAAAAAGGAGACGGGGAAAAATGGAAAACAAAAATCATACATTAAGTTGTTATCAATATTGTAACAGGGTCTACGATTTAATTCAAAAATTAGAGCAGATTGAGGATAAAAGAGTTCATCCTTCAGTTAAACTACCAACTGTAATTTTAGTTAATCTTTTTTCTTTAATGTCTGGATTGCACAATTTTAAAACTATGGAGGATGCAATTAAAGATGGTGATTTTAATAATTTTTTTGAGAATACAAACCTGCCATCTGCAGATACAATATCGTATGCATTAAAACATGCTGATCTCGATGACTTAAAGCAGATAGCAGTAGATACTATCCAGAAAGCCAGATATAATAAATCCTTAAATGCAAATACAATAGAGGGTTTAAAAGTAGTTGCAATTGATGGGAGCAATGTTTTTAGTATGGAAAGTGAGAGGCTTGGTAAAGACGCTCATAAATATGAACACAATGATGGTAAGTCAATAAAATATCATGAAAAAATGATAGCAGCCTCCTATGTTGGTGAGGGTTTTGCTCCAATTTTAAAGATGGAAAGAATTGAGGCTGGAGAAGGTGAGCTAACTGCAGCTAAAAAGCTTGTTAGGCGGCTAAACAGGGATCATCACCAGTATTGTGATGTAATTGTGGCTGACTCACTCTACATAAATGCTCCCTTTATCAATACCTGTATAAGAAATAATAAAGACGTAGTGGTAAGAGTAAAGCAGGAAAACAATTTAATTAAAGATGCTGAAGGTTTAACTAAAAACAGAGAACCAGATCATATATATGAAGGTATCAATCCTGGAGATAAAAAAAGAACTACAGGTACTTTTTATGATCTTAAAATCTGGGATGAAGAGAATTTTAATTGGTCTGATGTAGATAAACCACTTAGAGTATTAAGAGTGGAAGAAAGAAAAAAAGTAGTTAATAAAGATGGAGAGATAGTTAAAGAGGAAACTACAACTCATTATTTTGCTACCACCATGGAAAAGATCCAGCTAAAAGCATTAACCGCCTGGAAAATAGCCCACAGACGCTGGGATGAAGAAAACAGTGTTTTCCACTGGTTAAAAACCCACTGGAACTTTGATCATGTTTTTAGCAGTGATCCTCATGTAATCCAGGCAATGTATTATATTTATCTGATAGCATATAATTTATTCCATCTGTATATCTACAGAAATTTAAGAACATTTGATTTAAAAAAAGATACTAAAAAGATATTTTTAAGAAGATTTTACAGGGGAATTATCCGCTTAAATGAACCACTATATTATCCAGGAGCTTCTTCAGGATAATATCTGAATTTGTTCAGCTGGTTATAGAACTGCAAAGCAAATCTGCTAAAAACCTTCCATTTCAATGGGGGAAAGGGGGTTCTGTATCTTATTTGAGCTGATTTTAGTGTAGAAAATACTGTTTAGAGTAATATTTTATCTTTTTTATTTTTTAAAAATCATTTGCGGAATCTCTG
>NZ_SNWX01000074.1 GCF_004362045.1 Halanaerobium saccharolyticum
TTACTCAAACTTCGCACATAAATAACCCTTTTGCCCCTTGAAATTTCAATATTTAGCAGAATTAAAGTAATATCATTTTACTGTTTTAGGCAGATATCGGCAGATGTTCTACTAAGTTTTCTGGTACTGCCATGATAAATGCTTCTAAAAGCTGATCCAGCTGTTTTGAAGTTAATGATAATTTATCTTTAATTGTAGCAATAAAAACTTCCATCAGCATATGTATAGCCTGAATCCAGGTGATATCTGCCATTTCATCAACCAGAAGATAAAACATCTGCCCAAGTGTTCTGTCATCTGCATATTTTCTGTTTTCTACCGACAGTAACATGTATCTGGTAAATATAATTGCTGCATGAGCTGTCATAGCATCATATGATAGTGATCTGCATTCTTTACTCAGTTTTAGATATGACTTGCAAACCTTAAAGAACACTTCTATCTCCCAGCGTTTGCCGTAGATTCTGATAACTTCTTCTTCAGTTAAGTTCATGTCAGTAGTTATTAGGGCAAGATATTCATTTCGTTTGTTTCGATTGCGAACATAGACAATACGGGCAGGGATAGATTGTTCATCTTTAACTATAGTTACTTCCACTGATAAAAGATAACGAGATCTACCACGACGTTTTCTGTTTTCTCTAAAGATCTTTGTCAAAGGCTGCATCTTACCATTGTAAAGATAATGAACTTTAGAGGTTTTTTTGGCCATTGCTACTACATCATAGCCAATGTTTTTGACGGCAATCAGGGAAGATGGAGAACAAAACCAGGTATCAAAAAGCACATGAGATGCCGGAATAGCTGCTTTTTTAGCAGCTTCAAGCAGTTCAAGCATAACTTTAGTAGCTTTAGTCTGAGCTAGTTTTCTTCTGGCATATCCAACAGTCCGTTTGTCAATTTCAGCTGCTTCATTAATTCGATTTTTAGAATTCTTTGTCGAAAGCAGACAGCCATTAACTGGTAAAAAGGTGTTTCCATCTGACCAGCCGAGAGTAAGCAGTCTAAATCCAAATTTGTACTGTTTTTTTGCATGATCATATATTTTAGAGAGTAACTCAACTTTTTTAGATCTTGAACGCTCAAAGGTTGTATCATCAATAATCAGGACATTTACCCGATCATTATTTGTTAAATGCTCAATGCTGTCATCAATGATTCTACCAGCTAAAAGAGTTGTGAACTGTATCCAGTTGATGTTGATAGATTTCATAAAGCGATAAACAGTGTCTTTGGCAAAGTCTTTTTCGTTTTTTCCTGTTAAAATATCCATATACATGGAACGATTATCAAAAATCAGAGAAAACAAATAGAAAAAGATTGAAATCACTGGTATTCCTTTAGCTTTATAGGCATTTGCAGATTTTAGTACAGAAGCAACCCGATATTTTTTAAAAAAAGTTGAGACAGTAGAAAAAATTCTCTTATCATTTTGGTAAATTTGTGGTATAATTTTCATAGCATGAACCTCCGTTATGGTTTTTTGTTTGTTGCTATTCAATTATACCAAAAGCGGGGGTTTCATGCTATTTTTTTGCTAAAAAATATTGAAATTTCAAGGTGCAAAAGCACTTTTACAAGTGCGAAGTTTGAG
>NZ_SNWX01000075.1 GCF_004362045.1 Halanaerobium saccharolyticum
ATTTGGCTCTTCGCTATTTAGTGTGGGTAACCCAAATGGCACATATTAACATTAATGGTAATTCAAAATTTAAAATTAACATCAATATAACTTGAATTCTAAATAAATGCTTTAGTTAATTCAAAATCAAGTTTACCACACTGTAGATATATAGCTGTCATGAAATTATTTAAATTCCTGAACCCTCTGGCTTTTCTTTTAATGGTCTGAACAATACTGTTTAATCCTTCTAAAATACCATTATTGATTCGGCTTTCAATATAGTTCATTATGCCCAGCCAGTGTCTGTTAATAAATCGACCTATCTCAACCATTGGTTCCAGTTGACTGCGAATCGCCCAGAGATACCATTTCTGCAGATAACTTGCTGCAGCTGTGAGATCATCGATATTCCAGAATTCCTGCAGGGATAATTTAAGATTATAGGCTCTCATTGTTTTTAGATTCATTTCAGATAGCGATTTTAGTTTTTCTTTTTGTTTTTTGGTTAGATTATTCTTATTTTTAAGCCAGATATATCTTGTCTTTTTAAGTTCTTTGTTATCAGACTGTTCATTGCGTCTTACCTGGTCTACAGCTTTATTTACAGCTTTCATTACATGAAATTTATCAAAGGTAACCTTAGCCTGAGAGAAGTTATCAGCAGTGCCTTTAATAAAGGCTGGTGACATATCACAGCAGATTTTTTTAATATTTTTAGGATCACCATTATGTAATTTTAAATCTAAAGCAAAAGAATCAACAGTTGAGGCATCTTTACCTTCAGTAATATAGATTATCTTTGATTTATCAAGATCCACAAATATTGTTATGTAGTTATGTCCCTTCTTACTTGAAGTTTCATCAATACCGATTTTATCAGTACTGCTGTAATCTTCTTCAGCACGGGCTTCTTCTACATAACGGTTTAGTATTCTCCAGAGTCTTGTATCATGTTCGCCAACTAATTCAGCTATTTCATTTACAGTCATAGCTGTAGCTAGCTGCATAATGAACGCTTCAAAAAGCATTGTAAAGCCTGAACCTGGTTCAGCCCATGGTGCTTTAACCTGCAGCACTCCATGGTCCTTGCATTTGGTTCTCGGCATTTTAGCATGAATATAGGCTCTATACTGAAAGAAATTAAGATGTCTCCAGGTTCTTTCTTTAGTATCGTGAATGGCTGATTTTTTACCGCATTCAGGACAGGGAAATTTACTGCCTCTTTTATGAGAAATGTAAATATCCAATCGACCATCATCTTTATTAAAATCTATTTTATCTAGTTTCCATGGGTCTTCTATTCCTAAAGCCTGGGTGAATAAATCTATATTATTAAACATTAAAATCATCTCCTGTTATAGTATAGGTAAAGTATACCATAATTGGATATGAAAATGAATAAATTCAACTATATTAAATAAAAGAACAATGAAAACCCACACTAAATAGCGAAGAGGC
>NZ_SNWX01000076.1 GCF_004362045.1 Halanaerobium saccharolyticum
TTATTAATGGTTTTGAATTACCTGAGCGGGTTTTATAAATCCAACTCGCTACTTTTAAGATAAAACATACTCAGTTAGCCTAATGTCACATAACGATTCTGGGATTTTGCGCTCGTGCCTGATTCCGCAGGAACTGGCGTAAAGCTTGCATTTTCGTATTCGTGATTGGTTAGTCTGCAAGCTTTATGACAGAAGGCATGGCGCCAATCCCATGTTATGTGTCTGTTAGGCGGCTATTTTTTGTAGTAACCAACCCCAGATACTTTAAATCTCTATGTTATTAAATTGAACTTATTTCTTTGCTGCAATATTTGATCATAAATAATTTGAATTCTCTAGATCTTCACGAACTATACTTCATAAAGATTTATTAGTGCTTTTTATTACAAAATCGATTTATTATTAATATACTTCTTGTAATAGAAAAAAATACCTGCATAAATGCAGGTTTATTTATTATTTCTCTTTTTTTGATTTTCTAAAGCGCATCTTGTCAATCCATCTCGTTATTTCAACGCCTAAGGATACTGACTTAGCCTAATGTCACGAATGTGACTGTTAGGCGGATAAAATTTTTTATTAATTAAGATCTCTTTTCTTTTATTAAATTATTACTATTTGCTGCAGTACTTATCATTGATACTTTGATTTTTTTATCTTCATGAAACTTACTTCATTAAGATTTACTAAAAATCTTTTTTAATGCTCAATAACTTTTTACACTTTTCGCTCATTAAGACTTTACACCTGAGTCTTTTCAAAAGCGATTTATCTGTAAATTATTTTGGTCTTAACCATTAGATTTAATTATTATTAATGGTTTTGAATTACCTGAGCGAATTTTACAAACCCATCTTGATATTTTAAGATAAAACATACTCAGTTAGCCTAATGTCACATAACGATACTGGGATTCGCGGTGTGCCCGGTGTCCACAGACCTGGGGCAAAGTTAGCTATCATATCCACAATTGTTTAAGTGCTAACTTTGTGCCAGAGGGCATGCCGCTAATCTCATGTTATCTGTCTGTTATAGCAACATCGACTCTATTGCTTCTCATTTATCTTCAAAACTCCGAACCTCTATCTTCTTTTTTGCCACGGTCTGCCAGCAAAAAACTTAACCACCAGTCGGAAGTTTTGAAGATAATGCGATAACCTCACATAAAATTGATCACGGTTTTCTATTTCTTAGAGCATTCAGGTTCGTTAATACCTTGCAGTTTCTATTTCCCTACCCCGGTGAAAGTATAAAAATATCATCGTGCGATAACCAAACCCTTTCTCTTGGTCTTATTAGCTGCAGTAACTTTTGCTATAATGTCAGATAACGTTCCTGGGATTTAAGAAGTTCATGAAGCTTAGGGCAACTGCCCTTGCTGAATGAATTTGGATGGAGCGCAGCGGAATCTTCAATCCCATG
>NZ_SNWX01000077.1 GCF_004362045.1 Halanaerobium saccharolyticum
ATGTCAGTAGAAGATAAGGAAAACTCATTAGAAAATAAAAAAGATAAAATCCGACTTGGTGGCGGCCAGGCGAGAATAGAAAAACAGCATAAAAAGGATAAAAAAACCGCCAGAGAAAGAATAGAATACTTACTTGATGATGGCACTTTTAATGAACTAAATATGTTTGTAGAAAATCGCAGCACTTCTTTAGGAATGGATGAAAAAGAAGTCCCGGGAGAAGGGGTAGTAGTTGGTTATGGTACAATAGAAAATCGCTTAGTTTATGTTTATGCTCAGGATTTTACTGTGATGGGCGGTTCAGTTGGTGAAGCCCATGCCAATAAGATCTCTGAGGTAATGGATTTAGCGATTAAAAATGGAGCGCCAATAATTGGACTTAATGATTCCGGGGGGGCAAGAATTAATGAAGGTATTGATTCTCTTAATGGCTATGGAGAAATTTTCTACCGCAATACTAAAGCTTCAGGAGTAGTACCTCAGATTACAGCAATCCTGGGTCCCTGTGCCGGTGGAGCAGTTTATTCTCCAGCAATTACAGACTTCATTTTTATGGTTGATCAGACATCAAAAATGTTTATTACCGGTCCCAGCGTTATTAAATCGGTAACCGGAGAAGATGTGTCAGCCGAAGAACTTGGAGGTGCAGCCACTCACAATCAGATCAGTGGTGTTGCCCATTTTATGGAAGAGAGCGAGGAATCTGCTCTGGACAATATTAGAAAATTACTAAGCTACATACCAGATAATTATAAAGAGGAGCCCGAAAGTTTGGAGTTCGAGGGGGAAGCTGGTCGAAGTACAGAAGAATTGAAAGAAATTGTAAAAGAAAACCCTCAAAAAGCCTATGATGTCAGAGATGTAATTGATATTCTGGCAGATAAAGACAGTTTTATGGAAGTGCAGCCTTATTTTGCGCAGAATGCAGTAGTTGGTTTTGCCAGATTAAATGGACGCAGTGTAGGTATTATAGCAAATCAACCACAGCATCTGGCTGGATGTTTAAATATTGATGCTTCTACTAAAATTGCCCGATTTATTCGCTTTTTAGATAGTTTTAATATCCCTATTATTTCTTTAGTTGATGTTCCGGGTTATATGCCGGGAACAGAACAGGAATATGGTGGGGTCATTCGACACGGGGCAAAAGTTCTTTATGCTTACTCAGAAGCAACAGTACCTAAAATAACTCTAATTATGCGTAAAGCCTATGGTGGAGCCTATATTGCAATGGGCAGCCGTTCTGTCAGAGCTGATCTGGTCTATGCCTGGCCAATAGCGGAAATTGCCGTTATGGGTCCTGAAGGTGCTGCCAATGTAATTTACAGAAAAGAAATTAAAGCGGCAGACGATCCGGAAAAGCTGCGCCAGGATAAAATTGATGACTATAAAGAAAATTTTGCTAACCC
>NZ_SNWX01000078.1 GCF_004362045.1 Halanaerobium saccharolyticum
TGTAACGCCCCCTAAGAGTATTGGACAGAGACCAATTAAACATCTTATAATAATTACAGGGGGTAAAAGCAAATGGCTAAATCTTATGATCCTGATGAAAAAATGGAAATTGTTCTTCGAGTTATCAAAGGCGAAAAAATATCTGATCTAGTCGATGAATATGATGTCAGTCGCAGCTCCATTTATCTCTGGAAGAATGAATTCTTAGACGGTGGCATGAGCAAGCTCAGTGGTGATTCTGTTACTGAACAGGAAGCAAAGCTTAAAGAAAAAGACGAACAAATCAAAGAGATGGAAAAAATCATTGGTCAGCAAAAAGTTCAGATGGAAATTCTAAAAAAAAAGCCCTGGCAGAACTAAATACTGCTGATAAAATCAAGATAATCAATCAGCTTAAATCAGATTATACTATAACAGAACTGTGCCGAACTTTTAATATAGCTAGAAGTACCTATTACTATCGCCAAAGCAATGATCAAGACGAAAATACTAACACTGAAGATCAACTTTATACGGGTCATCCAGCCTATGATAAAGATGGTAATTTAGTCCCAGAAGAAGATGTTGTTCAACTGGTTAAAGATTACTGTGAAGAGTCTCCTCATCTAGGCTACAGAATGGTAACTGATTACTTAAACTATACAGAAAAGCTAAAAGTTAATCACAAGCGAATTTACCGCATTATGAAGGTCTTAGACCTCCTGCAGGATAAGATAGTGCCTAAACCTAAAGAATATCAATTAAGACAGAAACATGAACTAACTGGACCTGACCAGCTCTGGGAGATGGATATGGTCCAGATGTACATAGATAATAGTGGTCAGTGGGTATATATGTTTGATATTATTGATGTATTTACCAGAGAAATTGTAGGGCATCACGAAAGCCTAAGATGCCGAACAAAAGAAGCCCTTAAAGCTCTTGATAAAGCAGCCGAAAATCGAACCACTGATGATCTAGTTTTAAGAACTGATAATGGTGTTCAATTTAGAAGTCGAGAGTTTCAGACCAGGATTAGAGAACTTGATATATCTCATGAAAGAACAATGGTAAATACACCTGAAGAAAACGGTTATATTGAGAGCTTTCACGGTACGCTAAAAAGATGTGAAGTCTATAGAAAACATTATCGGAGCATAACCCACTGTAGAAATTCTATTGCTGAATTTATTGACAAATACAATAATAGAAGACCACATTCATCTGTTGGTAAAATACCACCAGCAGTTTATTATAAAAACCTTCTTAACAACTTAGTTTCAGGAATTAAATTTGCTGCATAAGTAGTTAAATTTATTGAGAAACTGTGTTTAATAAATCATATTAAAGCTTGTCCAAGATTAGAGGGGCTAGCTCA
>NZ_SNWX01000079.1 GCF_004362045.1 Halanaerobium saccharolyticum
GGTAACGTCAAGTATTTTGTGTAAATAAATTAATATCTTTCTTCAAATAGTTGAATTAAGTTTTCTCGAGTAGCTAAAAATCCTTTTAATCTTCTTTCTGACCACTTAGAATTGTAGTCTAAAATCTTAAGATAGAGTATTTTTTCTGCTGCTTTTTCATTTGGTAAACTGTTCATTGTTTTAAGTCTTTTTCTAATTTCTTTATTTGCTCTTTCAATCCAGTTAGTTGTATAAATTGATTTCTGAATACTATCTGGATATTTATAGAAAGCAAATAATTCATCTTTATCTTCAAACCAGCTTTGAGCCAGGTGAGGATAGATTTTATCCCACTTTGAGCTGAGATCATTTAAGGCCTGCTCTGCATACTCTCTGCTGGGAGCTTTGTAAATTTTCTTTAAATCTGTAACTATTTCATCTGTATGTTTCTTTTTAACTTTTTTTAGTGTGTTACGAACCTTGTGAACTACACAGCGTTGAACATCTGCTTTTGGATATACTTTAAGAAATGCGTCAGTTAATCCTGGTAAGCCATCCATAACGCCTAAAAGCACCTGTTCTACGCCTCTGGATTTCAGGTTCATCAGTACTTCCTGCCAGAGTGTAGCTGACTCTGTTACACCAATGTAGAAGTCCAGAATCTCTCTATAGCCTTCTTCATTGATTCCAATGATTATATATGCTGATTCATTACCAACATGCTCTCGGCGAATCTTGATGCTTAAAGCATCAATGAAGAGCACGCTGTAGCGTTTTTCTAAGGGTCTATTTTTCCATTGTTCAATTTCTTTTACTGCTATATCTGTCAGGTTGCTGACACTGGTAGCACTGTATTTCTGACCATACATTTGCTCAATTAAATTAGCGATATCACGGGTAGATAGACCTCTGGCATACATTTGGATAACAGTCTGCTCCAGCCAGTCATCACGGCGTTTATATGGCTCAAACAGAGCGGTTTGAAAATCATTATTTCTATCTCTTGGAACTTCAAGATTTTCAATGACACCATATTTAGTTTGAAAGTTACGAGTATAATTGCCATTGCGGCTATTACCAGAGTTCTTACCAGCAGAATCATATTTGTCGTAATTTAGAAATTCAGTTAATTCACCTTTAAGAAGTTTTTCGATAAAATTTTTAATTAAATCATTGATCATATCGTCAAATTCAACTTGACCATTGTTGGGGTTTTCAGTTATACTTTTCATGAGGAGTCCTCCTAGTGGTTTGATTTTTTATTTCGTCAATAAATATATTCAACCACTCAAAGAAGGATTCCTCTTTTTTATTTTAAAAAATCGCTAAATTTAATTTACACAACTTATTATACAATACT